>NZ_JBRYHT010000016.1:0-86819 GCF_053309355.1 Citrobacter freundii complex sp. 2025EL-00176
TGATACGGCATGCGGGCTGCATGGCAGAAAGAACTGGCCGGTTCTCTCTGCACAGAAAGGATAATACAAGGCCTGATAAGACGCCTCGCGTCGCCATCAGGCAAAGCAGAGCCGGATGCGCAAACGCTTATCCGGCCTACAGGACGAGCTTATTAGCGCGTACGCGGGCAAACCTCGCCCTCACCAAAGAAATAGGCGATTTCGCGAGCGGCAGATTCAACGGAATCAGAACCGTGAGTCCCGTTCTCGGTGAAGCTGTCAGCGTAGTCGGCACGCAGGGTACCGGCCAGCGCGTTCGCCGGGTTGGTAGCGCCCAGCAGATCGCGATGACGCTGTACGGCGTTTTCGCTTTCCAGAACGGAAACAACGATCGGGCCGGAGGTCATGAATTCAACCAGACCGTCAAAGAACGGCTTGCCATCGTGCTCAGCATAAAAGCCACGCGCCTGCTCAACGGTCAGGTGCAGCATTTTAGTCCCGACAATCTTGAACCCTGCAGCTTCAAAGCGCGCAAAGATGCTCCCAATAACGTTTTTTGCCACCGCGTTTGGTTTAATGATGGAAAAAGTACGTTCAATAGCCATTGATAACCTCTGTAATGTGTTCTGTTGTTGTCTATATAGATGTACGACCTGGCGCGGATTATAAAGAGCATCCCGGCAATTGACTATTGATGAAGGTAACATTTCTTTAAAATAAGATGAGTTTTAGCAACAAATAGTCACCAACTGGTCTACTGCAACGAAAATCTCACCGTCGCCACCTGTCCGGCGTCATCCATCACCAGCAGCTGGTAATCCCCTTTGGCTGTCAGACGTAGCGTCAGGTGACGCCCGCGCTCGTCCAGACGTTGTCCGTTAAGAAACCACCAGCGATCGCCTGTTCCACCGCTGGTTTGCACCGGTAATGAAGCCTCTGGAAAACCAGGTAAACGCTTCACGATCGCGCCATCGCGCAGACCTGTCAACTGCAACGGTAACGCGGGGTCCTGCCCCAACGGCGGACATGTGGCAGAAACAGGCGGTAATCTCGCCCCACGGCGCTCTGATTCCGGCAGCCATGGTTCCAGCGGCAAGGGCCAGACGATAAGCGTCTGTTCGCGCGCCTGTGGGCAATCCGCCGCCACGCGTTTACCCTCGCCGTCCAGCCAGACAGGGAAACGAATGCCGTTAACGCCCTCCTGCTCGGGTAATAACAGCGTTGGCGGCTGACTGCCATCCAGTAACCAGGTTGCCAGACGGCGGCGACAGTTGCCGTCTCCAGCCGCAAGAGATTGCCCGCCCGGCCAACATACCACGCCGCGGCTGACAGATTCAGGACGAGGATCTTCCGGCTGATTCGTCCCGCGAGAGAGCAGAAGATTGTTGACCTGATTGAGCAGCGGTACAGCACTGGCAAAACCAAACTGCCCCACCACCGGCGTACCGTCCGGCCTGCCGGTCCAGATGCCAATCACATAACGGGCGTTAATACCAATCGCCCACGCATCGCGATAGCCATAGCTGGTGCCCGTTTTCCACGCCAGCGGAACCACTCTGCTCAGTGCGTTATCCGGGAGCGGTTGTGCTTCGTCAGCCATAATCCGGCGAATAATCCACGCCGCGCCTGCCGACATCAGCGGGCGCTCCAGTAGCGGGTCTGCTGGCTGCAGGCGCAATTTACCCGCCTTCCCGTGGCGGGCAAAGGCGCTATACGCCGCCGCCATATCATCAAGCCTTGCCCCCGCCCCGCCCAAAATCAGCGACAGATTCGGCGCAGCCCCTGCGGGTAGATATAACGGTAAACCGACGTTACGTAACGATGCGGCAAAACGCTTCGGGCCATAGGCTTCCAGTACCTGGACCGCGGGTAAATTCAGTGACCGTACCAGCGCCTCGCTCATGCTTACCGGTCCGTGAAATCCACTGTCAAAATTCCCCGGTCGATAATCACCGGTTCGCCGTGGTACATCCTGCAACAACGAGGCCGGATGAATTAATCCGTCATCCAGCGCCAGACCATAGATAAACGGCTTCAACACCGATCCCGGCGAGCGGATCGCATTCACCATATCCACATGGCCAAAGCGGGAGTCATCATTCATATCCACCGACCCCACCCAGCCACGCACGCTCATATCGGTGTGATCGACCACAATCATCGCCAGCGAACTGCGCGCCGGTAATCGCCCTTTCCAGTTTTGCGCCAGCTCTTCGAGTTGGCGCTGCAACCCGGCGTCAAGGGTAGTCACGATTTTATCGCTTCGGCTTTTTCCCAGCATCATGCGCGAAAATAACGGCGCTAACTGCGGCATCTGCCTGGGGGCCAGCCAGACCGGCTCTTCGCGTGACTCCTGCACCTGTTTTGCGGGCCAAATGCCCTGAGTTGCCATACGTTCGAGCACTTTATTACGTGCCGCTTCAGCGCGCTCCGGCCAGCGGTCCGGGCGCAGACGGCTCGGCGCCTGTGGCAGCACAGCCAGCAATGCGGCGTCAGAGTAGCTCAGTTGTGCAGGCGATTTGCCAAGATAGGCCCAGCTTGCTGCGCCCACGCCCTGCAACGTGCCGCCAAACGGCGCACGGTTAAGATACAGCGTCAGGATGTCGCGCTTGGACAGATGCCATTCCAGCTGCAACGCGCGCCAGAGCTGGCGAAACTTGCCGCCAAAGGTGCGTGGGTGGGGGTCGAGTAAACGTGCCACCTGCATGGTGAGCGTACTGCCGCCCGAGACGACACGTCCTGAAGAGAGGTCCTGCCATGCGGCGCGCAGCACTGAAAACGGATTGACGCCAGGATGTTTCCAGAACCAGCGGTCTTCGTAATTGATTAAGGCTTCAAGGTATCGGGGGGATACCTCCTCAATCGTCACCGGATAACGCCAGATACCGTCCGCGTCGGCGAAGCGCCAGAGAGGCGTACCATCGTGCGCCACCACGACACGTGCGGTATCCACCTCGTGAAGCGGCAGTGGCCAGATTTTATCTGCCGCCCAAATCGCCGTCACCAACACTAGCGCAACGGCTGCCAGCCAGAGCCAGCAGCCGCGTTTACCCAACCTGCGCATCATTTACGGTCTGACAATCAAAAGCCCCTCTGTCGCACCGGTTGCTCGCCACTGCGGTACATACATTGATTCCACCTGCGGGACGGGAACCTGATACGTCCCCGGCGTTACTGCCCTCGCCAGGTAGACCAGCGTAACCGGCTGTCCTTCATTGACCGCCACCGCAGCGACAAAGCGATCGTCGCGGAACTCAATATGCTGGATATCCGCCTGCTGCATCTGATTGAGCAGATTCGCCACTTCGCTAGCGCTATCCTGCAGGCTGGCGCTACCGTTGGCCAGATTCTGGTTTTCCAGCTCCAGCCCGGCAGGCAGTAAGTCGACAACCAGCGCATCCGGCACGTTCTGGCTGGCTTTCACTTCCAGCCAGACCAGCACCAGCTCGCCACTGCGCAGAGAATCCAGTGATTTGCTGCTCCCGTCGAGTCCCAGGATTTGACGTTCAATATGCAGTACGTTGCTGGCAGGCGTCGGTGAGGTTTGCGGATACCCGCTGACATCCAGACGCAGCCACAGCGGCAGATTACCGGTATTCGTGACGCTCAGCGTGGACAGTTCGTCGGCATCCAGATTCCGGGTTTGCGATTTCTCACCTGCTAACGGCTGTTCAGAGAGTGATGTTTGCGCCTGCCACGTGCCAGGTAAATCCTGTAGCGTACGCGCGGCAAGGAACAACGCATTATTTTCCTGAGTAGAGAGCCAGCGCTGACCAAAGGCCTGTTCTGACAATGTATTCAGCAACGTATTCTGCTCTTCAGGTTTGAGCTTGTTCTCTTCCAGCAAGGCCAGCATCAGCGCATTGTCGCGAAGCTGACTGCCGTAATCCGCCATCCACTCCTGTGCATCGCGACGCGGTGTATTCAGTGCCAACGTAAGCGCCTGTTCACTGCGATTGGCATCGCCCATGTTTTTCAGCGCGATCCCCAGTTGCAACAGCGGTAAACCAGAAGCCGCCTGAGCGCGGCGATCCCAGATTTCACGCAGTGCACCAAGCGGGGCTTTTTGCTGACGGGCCAGCACCAGCGCGGCGTAGGCCTGTACGGCAAACCGGCTTGCAGACGAGTCATCGGTATAACGAATCGACATCATCCCCGGATCCTGCAAATAACGCAGCAGCCGCTCATTACCCCGGTTAATCACCTCAACCGGGACGCTGTAGCCCTGTTCGTTCGCACGGACGAGGAAATCCATTACGTACGCGGTCAGCCAGTACTCTTCCGGCCCGTTCTTATCCCACAGCGCAAAACCGCCGTTATCACGCTGCATTTGCAGTAAACGGGAGATGCCAATCTCTACTGCCGCACGGCGTTTTTCATCACTGTCGCCCGCGATACCTAACGCCTTCAGTTGCGCAGCATTGGTGTATAAAGAGGGGAACAACCCACTCGCCGTTTGCTCCAGACAACCGTAAGGGTACGCTTTCAATTCACGGATGTAGCGCGCCAGATTCAGCGGCGGCTTACCGCTGAACAGCAATTGCCCCTGCATCGTCACAGGAGAGAAATTAGCCAACTCTTCGCCCGGAAGCTGCCAGGTTGTCCCCGGCTGGAGCGCAACGCCATTATTGACGGTTTGCGCGGGGAATGCCGGGCGCACGCCAATCTTCCACTGTTTGTGCTGCACAGGCAGCGTTTCACCCGGCAGAGACAGACCGCTAATCTGCGCCTGAATTTCACCCTCGCCAAAGCCTTCCCGCGCGCGCACCGGAATAAACAGCGTAGTCCGTACGCCTGGCGCCAGATTCACCGGCGTAGGATCTTGCCCTATCAGTTCCAGTAAACCGCTGGCCGCGAGCTTAAGATTCAGCGTCTGTGGCTTATCGGTCAGGTTGGTCACGTCCAGCGTCAGGCGCGACGTATCTCCCCCAGCCAAAAAGCGCGGCATGTTCAGTTCAGCAATCACCGGCGCGGCGACAATCACTTTGCTTTCGCTGCTGCCAAAGTCATCCGCCGTCCAGGCCTGCGCCATAACCCGCAGCTCGCCGTTGAAATCACCGATCGGTAACGTCACCGTACCTTCGCCCTGCTCGTTAAGCGTGACCGGCAGCGCCTGTTGCGCCACGATATTGACGTGATTAACCGGAGGCTTACCGCCACGCTTTAACTCGTCGCCATCGCCACCAAAGCGCAGCGCCGCCAGACGTCCTTGTCCTTCGATGACCTGACCGTAAATATCATAAATATCCGCGCCATAGCGTTTTTGCCCAAAAAACGCCTGCCATGGGTCGGGCGTGACGTAATCAGTGATGTTCAACACCCCACTGTCAACGGCAGAGACCAGCACGTTAACCTGCTTTGGCACGTCGCCATTTTTAACGCTGGCTTTAATCCTGACGGTTAACGGCTGATTTGGACGTACTTTCGCCGGGCTTTCGAGCGCCAGTCCCAGACGGCGATTTTCATCGCCCAGCGGTAAATGCAGCAACCCAACCGCCCGTTTTGGCGTCGCCGAACGGGATTTGTCGCCAGGACGAACCACCAGCGCACTGAGATACAAATCGTGGCGATTCCAGGTTTTATCGACCGGAATAGTGAGATCCAGGCCATTCGCAGGCACGTCTATTTCTTGCCACCACAACGGTCCTTCGCTGGATTCCACCATCGCATAACCTTTGCCAGCCGCAGGGGCAGCAATATGCAGCTTCATGGTATCGCCAGGACGATAGCCGGGTTTATCCAGTTTCAGGGTCACACGATCGGGGCGAACAGAGCCGCTGCCGTCGCTATTATCCTGCCAGCTATAACCGGCCCAGAAGCGCACACTGCTCACCGCATCATTCGGCGCTTTTACTTCCAGACGATAGGCGCCCCACTCAACCGGGAAGCTCACTTTCCCGGTTTCATCGGCTTTAAGATCCAGCGTCTGCTCACCTTCGATCAGATCTTTTTGATCAAACTGCGATTGCCAGCCCTCACCCTCAGTCCAGTTCCAGTAATAATCACGACGTTCCCGGATCAAACGCACCTGCAAGCCGGACACCGCTTTTTTATCGCCTTTCGCATCGGCATAAACGATATCAAAAGCGGCATTGCTGTCTTCATCGACGATAGGCTGATTCACCGTGGTGTCGGTGCGGTAATCATAAACGGCTTTCGCCGCAAACTGCGGACGAATCCCCGGCAGCGTATCCGCAGGCCAGATGGCTTGTTCAACCCGACGCGTCACCGGGCGGCCCCCCGACTCCAGCAGGCTGGCTTGCAACACCACCTGTAACGGCGAGTGCGTCTCCTGCCACTGGCTGGCGGTGGTTACTTCGCCACGACCGTGATCGTCCAGCGTGAGCTGAACCTCATCAAGACTGCGGGAAAGATTTTCTTCGGCAATATTACCAAACTGGAACCCCGGCAGTGTCTGCACCGCTTCGCGTAACGGCCGCAGGAAAAGCTGCCCTTGCAGCGCGTTGCCGTTGGCGGGCGCGCCGTACAGGTAGTATCCCACCACCGAGAACTTCACTTCATCAGTTGGCGCTACCGGCATCTTGCTGGCGGTGAGATTCAGCGCCATCCGCTCTGGCATAAAATCTTCGACATGGAAATCCCACATCCGCGTCTGGTTGTCGCCAGTATTGGCGCGAATATGCCACATACCGGTTGGCGCGCTGCTGTCCAGCGGCCAGCTAAAGCGGTACAGACCGTTCTCCGGCTGGCTGACAACCGAGCGCAAGACCTGTCCGTCGGGCTTGACGACCTCCAGTTTTACTGGCTGATCGGGCAACGTTTTGCCGTCGCTGTCACGTAGTAATCCATTGAGGATCACCGTTTCACCGGGGCGATAGAGATCGCGCGGACCAAACATAAAGAACTGTTTGCTGTATCCCGGCGCGCCGGCAATATCAAACTCAGCCAGATCCAACGCCGGAAGTTTCAGGTCAAGCAGCGTGGTCTGCCCGTCTTTGCGAGCCAGCAATAAGGCCGCTTCTTTATCGGTTTTAAGCTTTACATGACCCTGTGCGTCGCTGGTGGCCTGCGCCAGCGTCTGCCCTTTTTCGTTGAGCAACGTGACATCAATACCCTGCTGCGCTGCACCGTTTTCCAGACTCTGCGTAAAGACATCCAGTTGATTGTGGTAACGATGCGCCGACACACCAATATCGCTGAGCGTAAACAGCGTCGCGGCATTACTGTAGTTGTATTTTCCGGCCTGATTCATCACCGCGATGTAAACGCCGGCCTGCTGCAACGGTTTGATTTCGCTCAGCGGCAGCAACAGCTTTTCGCGCGTATTGCGCGCAGGGTTGAGGTCAAAGCGTCCGGTATAGACCAGTTCCGCCATTTTCAGCAGATTATCGGATTCCCAGTTCGACAACGAATTGCGGTATTCCCACTGGCTGACAAACGCGCCGAGCGACTCTGGCTTCACGCGATAAAAATTCACATCCACACTGTTAACGTTGAGCGCCATCACCGGCAGCCCTTCAATCACTTTTCCCGGCAGTAGCGAACCGCGACTGGCGAAGCCTACGCTCGGCTGGACGTCACGTGTGGTTATGTTTTTTTCATAATCGATGCCAAACGTCGCTTTATTCAGCGCCAGTAAATCACGTTCAATGGTAACCACCAGTTCACGGTTAGGTTCGAGGTGGCGTAGGCGTAGCTCTTTCAGGTTTGGCGCCAGCTCCCAGGCACCATCGACTTTGCCGCTTTTTTTATCGACAACGTGCACTACGCGGGAAAAATCTTGTTCCGGATTGAGAGGAATGGAAAAGGTCAACACGAGCGTTGCCGCACCGTCGAGCTGAACCTCTGAGGCATCTAACAGCGTCAGCGACTTGCCCTGACTTTGTTGCATCAGCTTTTCTAACTGAGCCTTGTCTTTTGCGGGCGCGGTCTGCGGCGCAGGTGCATCCGGCTTCGCGGCCGTCGTCGATTTTTCGTTATTATTATCGCACCCGACAAGTGCCAGCATCAGCATGCAGGCCGCTACGCGTAAATGTTTCATTTTTCATCCCTGGCCGTAGTGGCCCGTTAGCTACGTAGAACAACTATTATGCGTTAGTTTTCAGGCTGTGGAAGCCAGTAAATGAACAACGTTGTCCTAATTTTCGTGATTAATGTGGATTCGCCTGCCAAATCAGCCTCTTTTACTTGTCGCTTTGCACTAAACGTCCGACAATTTGCCAAAACCTGGTAAAAATGGAGATGCCTATGACCACCGCCTTCTTTGTCGCTGCCGACTGGCTTGCCGAACACATTGACGACCCGGAAATACAAATCCTTGATGCCCGGATGGCACCGCCAGGTCAGGAAGATCGCGATGTTGACGAGGAGTATCGTGCAGGTCACATTCCTGGCGCCGTTTTTTTTGATATTGAAGCGCTTTCCGACCATACCTCGCCGTTGCCGCACATGATGCCGCGCCCGGAAGCCTTCGCTGTCGCGATGCGCGAACTGGGTGTTCATCAGGATAAGCATCTGGTGGTCTACGATGATGGCAATCTGTTTTCCGCCCCACGCGCGTGGTGGATGCTGCGGACTTTTGGCGTCGAGAATGTCTCCATTCTGGCGGGCGGCCTTGCAGGCTGGCAGCGCGATGAGCTGATGCTGCAGGAAGGAAACGAGGATTTACCCGAAGGCGAATTTAACGTCGCATTTACGCCTGAAGCCGTGGTACGCGTCACTGATGTGCTGCTGGCCAGTCATGAAAAAACGGCGCAGATCGTCGATGCCCGCCCGGCTGCGCGTTTTAATGCCGAAGTTGACGAGCCGCGTCCTGGCCTGAAGCGTGGTCATGTGCCTGGTGCGCTTAACGTACCGTGGACAGAGCTGGTTCGTGATGGCGAACTGAAAACTACCGATGAGCTGGATGCTATTTTCTTCAGCCATGGCGTGAGCTTTGACCGCCCGATTATCGCCAGCTGCGGCTCCGGCGTTACGGCTGCCGTGGTGGTACTGGCGCTTGCCACACTGGATGTTTCGAACGTCGCATTGTATGACGGGGCGTGGAGCGAATGGGGAGCGCGTAACGATTTACCGGTTGAACCGGCTGAGGCTAAATAAAATCTGATTTACTCATCTTTTTCGCCGACAAAAAAACCGCTCAAATGAGCGGTTTTTTTGTGCCAGTCCGGTTCGCGGCCTTTCCAGCAGGCGTTGTTGCCATAGCAACGCAAGCACACCACAGTGCTTGCTATCACGGCATTATCGCCAGTGGTGCTGTCGTGATGCGGTCTTCGCATGGACCGCGCAATGAAGATACGATATTTCTGTATCGTGCTTGTTGTTTCTGGCGCGTTGTGTCTTCACGGGGACCAGAGTTACTCAGGTAATTCTGCACGCGTGACGCTCAGCCCCCAGGGCAAGTAAGCCTGGTAGCCGCCCTTCGGGGCGGCTTTCCTTCACTCAGATAATCCGGTTCTGTTTAAAATCGCGCAGGAAACCGCCCCAGCGGCGTTCGTAGAACGGCGCGATATGCTCGGTAATAAAGTGGCTGGCGCCCTTCTCGCCTTTCTTCACCTGGCAGATATCAATCGGCTCATCGCCCGGTAATGTGTCGGTCGCGACGCTGCCCGCAGCATGAATGATCTCTTCAATATCACCTTCGGCTTCAATACCAATCAGCAGGTTCGGCTGAGCTTCCGCACTTTCTTTGATTGAGCAGAGAAACGCGCGTTTTACCGGCTTAATGGTTTTGAACAGCGTGGTCAACGAGTCAATCATCTGCGCCGGGGGTTCTGCGACTTCGGAGAGGATCAGCGATTCCCCCCCTTCCAGTACCTCCTGGGTGCTTAGCGGACTCCCCTCTTCACCGATCAGCAGACTGATTTCACGCGGCATAAACTCTTTGCCGGTCGGCAGTTTCGCATTGAGAAACAGCGTTTCGCCAAGCGTCATTTCAAACAGCGTGCGCACTGGCATGACGACAAATGCTTGCTCGTCTGCAACCGCCTGCTGCAGAGCCTCAAGGGAAGTAAAGAACGGGATCACGGTTGTGCCGTCTTCTTTTTCCCAGTGCTGCAGATCGAGCGCGCTGTCTTCAACCACCGCCTCGCCTTCTGCAGCAGTACCCGGCACCCAGACGGTGGATTCAAGTAAAGTACGGAAAAATGCCGGACGATGCGCAGGCTCTGTCGCCGCTTGTTCCAGCAACGTTTCTAATTCATTTTTTGTTTCGGACATAAGGATCACAAATTAGATGAATACATGTAGGCCGGATAAGCGTAGCGCCATCCGGCAATACCGTCATGAATTATGCGGTCAGCAGATTCGCGATGGTGCGCACACCCAGACCGGTCGCGCCTGCAGACCACTGCTCAACCGGCGCTTTGCGATAGGTTGCAGAGCAGTCGATGTGCAGCCAGCCTTGCTGGTAGTTTTCCACGAAATGGGACAGGAAGCCTGCCGCAGTGCTCGCCCCCGCCGGATAGGCCGCGCTGCCGGTGTTATTCAGTTCGGCAAAGTTAGACGGCAACTGGCTACGGTGGAACTCAGCCAACGGCAGACGCCAGAACGGCTCGTTTTCTTGTGCCGCACTTGCCAGCAGACGAGCAGCCAGCTTGTCATCAAAGCTGAACAACGCGTGATAATCGTTACCCAGGGCGGTTTTCGCGGCGCCGGTCAGCGTAGCTGCATCAATAATCAGCTCTGGTTTCTGCGCGCTGGCGTCGATCAGACCATCAGCAAGCACCAGGCGTCCTTCCGCATCGGTATTCATCACTTCAACTTTTTTGCCGTTGCGATAGTGAATAATATCGCCCAGCTTAAAGGCGTTGCCGCTGATCAGGTTATCCGCACAGCACAGATACAGTTTCACACGCTTGTTCAGACCACGGGTAATGGCAAACGCCAGCGCGCCGGTGACCGTTGCCGCACCGCCCATATCAGACTTCATTGAGTCCATAAATGCGCTTTGCTTGATGCTGTAACCGCCGGAGTCAAAGGTAATTCCCTTACCAACCAGGCAAGCATAAACCGGGGCTTCTTTGTCGCCAGTCGGGTTGTAATCCAGCGCCAGCAGCACCGGAGGACGCTCGGAGCCGCGGCCCACGGTATGCAATCCCATGTAGTTCTGCTCACGCAGATCTTCACCTTTGGTGATGCGGTAAGAGACGTTATCGCAGGCAACAGAGCACAGCAGGTCGACCGCGCGCTGCGCCAGTTGTTCCGGACCCAGTTCTTCCGCCGGGGCGTTAATGGTATCGCGCACCCAGTCAATAATCTTCAGACGGTTATCCAGCTCTTTGCGCTGTGCTTCATCCAGGGCAGCCCACTCAACTTTGCGACTGCCTTTTGGTCCTTTATAACCCTGCCAAAAAGCCCAGCTGCGTTCGGTATCCCAGCCTTCACCGTCCAGTTGAACGTGTTTAATACCCAGGCCGTCGATTTTACGCGCGGCGCGCTGGATAAGGCCAAGGTCATCTTTTCCGTTCAGGTGCAGGGTAATGCCTTCATTATTAATACTGTATGTTGCCTTTTCACCCCAGCGGGCATCAGCAGGTTGCGTGGAAAGCGTAATTTTCATGGCTTCTGTCATTTTATTTATCCTTATTTTCGCGCATACAGGAAAACGGGCCACCCGTGGGCAGCCCGTTGACTTATTCGGCTTCGTCCAGCCAGACCAGTAAAATGGCCTCAAGGATTTTTTCGTTCGATGCCTGTGGATCATCATCGAACTCTTCCAGGTCACAGATCCATTGGTGCAGATCGGTGAAACGAACGGTCTTGGGATCGAGATCGGGGAAGGTGTCGTACAACGCTTCACCGATTTCACGGCTATCGGTCCACTTCAGTCCCATACTACCCTCTGTTAATGCTCACGTGCATGATTGATTGTGTAACGTGGGATTTCGACCACTAAATCGTCCTCGGTTACCCGCGCCTGACAGCTTAAACGGCTCTCCGGCTCCAGACCCCAGGCTTTATCCAGCATGTCGTCTTCTTCTTCCGTGCTTTCCGGCAAAGAATCAAAACCTTCACGTACGATGCAGTGACAGGTCGTACAGGCACAGGATTTTTCACAGGCGTGTTCAATCTCGATACCGTTACGCAGGGCAACGTCGAGAATGGTTTCGCCGGTCTCAGCTTCCAGAACTGCGCCATCGGGACAGAGATCCTGATGAGGCAAAATAACAATCTTTGGCATATTAAACCTCGTCCACGGAATGGCCTTTCAGCGCGCTACGGACGGATTTGTCCATGCGGCGAGCGGCGAATTCCTGGGTTTGTTTGTCTACGTTTTTAATGGCTTGTTCTATCGCGTCAACATCGTCACCCTGCGCAACCTCGCTCAAGTGCGCGGCGGCGGTGTCGATAGCCTGACGTTCTGCGGCGCTTAACAGCGCGGCATCAGCGTTCAGCGCACCGGATAAACTCTCCAGTACACGTGCCGCTTCGACTTTCTGTTCTGCCAGCATACGGGCTTTGACGTCCTGCTCGGCAAAACTCATCGAATCCTGAATCATAGAGGCGATTTCGCCGTCGGTCAGACCGTAGGACGGTTTGACCTGAATGGAGGACTCAACGCCGGTGGATTTTTCCATAGCGGTGACGCTCAACAGCCCGTCGGCATCCACCTGGAAGGTCACGCGAATATGCGCGCCCCCTGCCGGCAGCGCCGGAATACCGCGCAGCGCAAAGCGCGCCAGTGAACGACAGTCCTGCACCAGCTCACGCTCGCCTTGCATCACGTGGATGGACATCGCGGTCTGGCCGTCTTTAAAGGTGGTAAAGTCCTGCGCACGCGCCACCGGGATAGTGGTGTTACGCGGAATCACTTTCTCCACCAGACCGCCCATGGTTTCCAGCCCCAGGGACAGCGGAATGACGTCTAGCAACAGCATTTCGCTGTCTGGTTTATTCCCGACCAGAATATCCGCCTGGATTGCCGCACCGATAGCGACCACTTTGTCCGGGTCGATAGAGGTCAGCGGCGTACGGCCAAAGAATTCGCCGACGCGTTCACGAACCAGCGGCACGCGGGTTGAACCACCGACCATCACCACTTCCAACACATCCTGCGGCTCAACACCCGCATCTTTCAGCGCGCGACGGCAGGCCAGCAGCGTACGCTTAACCAGTGCGGAAATAAGTTCATTGAAGGTTTCACGGGTGATTTCACCCTGCCATCCCGCCACGTTAACCGTTACCGAATCGGCGTCGCTGAGCGCGATTTTCGCCGCAATGGCGGCATCCAGCAGTTCGCGCTGTACGCGATTGTCGCTGCGATCGGCAACACCCGCCTGCTCGCGAATGTAATCGGCGAGCAGATGGTCAAAATCATCGCCACCGAGTGCGGAATCACCGCCGGTCGCCAGCACTTCGAACACGCCGCGGCTCAGGCGCAGAATAGAAATATCAAAGGTACCGCCGCCAAGGTCATAGACCGCGATCACGCCTTCCTGACCGGAGTCCAGGCCATAAGCGATCGCCGCAGCGGTCGGCTCATTCAGCAGACGTAATACGTGCAGACCAGCCAGACGCGCGGCGTCTTTGGTCCCCTGACGCTGTGCATCGTCAAAGTATGCCGGGACGGTGATCACGACGCCGTCCAGTTCACCGGACAGCGATTCGGTTGCCCGCGCGGCCAGCGCTTTCAGAATGTCAGCGGATACGCGCACCGGATTAAGTAAACCGGCAGCGGTTTCAATCATCGGCAGGCCGTTTTCACTGGCCTGGAACGTATAAGGCAGATGCGGGTAGCGCGCCTGGATATCCGCCAGTGAGCGGCCCATCATGCGTTTTACCGAACTAACGGTATTGGCCGGGTCAAGCGCGGCATTGGCGCGGGCATCATAACCGACAGAGTAGCCCTGCGGCTGATAGTGAACCACTGACGGCAACAGGTGGCGACCTTCGTGGTCTGCCAGCGTTTCGGCCTGGCCGCTGCGTACGGTCGCAACCAGGGAGTTGGTAGTGCCTAGATCGATACCTACCGCCAGACGACGCTGGTGCGGCGCGGCGCTCAGACCAGGCTCACTAATTTGTAATAAGGCCATTTTCGCTTCCGGAAATTAAAAATCGAGCAGTTTTTCTTCGAGTTGTTCTGCACTGCTTCGCAGTTTATCGAGAAAACGCAGCTTACGCACGGTATCCGCCGCCGCGTCCCACATCTCGTTATCCAGCTGTTCAACCATCAGTTGATGGCGACTTTCAAACATTTTTTTCACGCGCTGGATAAAGCTTTCCAGTCGCGATTCGTCTTTCGCCTGCTCGATCTCGTCAAGCTCTTCCCGCAGCTCCAGTTGCTCCATCAGGAACGCGGTATCACACACCGTGTGCTGCTCGCTGCGGATATCAAAGCCGTGTAAAGACAATAAGTATTCGGCGCGCATCAAGGGGTGACGCAGCGTTTGCCAGGCCTGGTTAATGGTGGCGGACTGCGAAACCGCAGCAAGTTGCTCCGCCTGAGAGCCGCTGGCGAATTTATCAGGATGATACTGACGTTGGAGATCCTGAAAACGGATCGTCAGAGCCTGGAGATCAATAGGATATTGAGCGGGTAATCCGAAGAGAGTGAAGTAATCCATAACTATCTCAGGGGTAGCCTGTTAGAACAAACCCCACACGTAAAATCATGCGTGTGGGGTTATCGGTGAGCGCGTTATACGTGGAAGCTTTCGCCGCATCCACATTCGTCTTTCACGTTCGGGTTAGTGAACTTAAACCCTTCGTTCAGACCTTCTTTGACGAAGTCTAACTGCGTACCGTCGAGAAATTGCAGGCTCTTACCGTCGACTACAACTTTAACGCCTTTGTCTTCAAACACGGTATCTTCAGCCGCCGGCTCGTCAACAAATTCCAGTACATAGGCCATACCTGAGCAACCGGAGGTTCTCACGCCCAGACGCAGGCCAAACCCCTTACCGCGGTTAGCCAGGAAGGTATTTACACGCGCTGCTGCACTGTCGCTTAAGGTAATCGACATAATAAAACCTCAACTCTTAATTATTTTACTTCACGTTTGCTTTTGTAATCCGCAATCGCGGCTTTAATCGCGTCTTCAGCCAGGATAGAGCAGTGAATTTTCACCGGTGGCAGTTCAAGCTCGTCGGCGATATCGGTGTTTTTAATCGCCTGTGCTTCGTCCAGAGATTTCCCTTTTACCCATTCGGTAACCAGAGAGCTGGAGGCAATAGCGGAACCGCAGCCGTAAGTCTTGAAACGCGCGTCTTCAATGATACCCTCATTGTTGACTTTGATCTGCAACTTCATCACGTCGCCACAGGCTGGTGCACCGACCATGCCGCTACCCACGTTCTCGTCGCTGTTGTCAAAAGAGCCCACGTTACGTGGATTCTCGTAATGATCGATAACTTTTTCGCTGTAAGCCATGTTGAATTCTCCTTATCGGTGCCGAATTAGTGATGTGACCATTCAATACTGTTCAAATCCACGCCCTGTTTGAACATTTCCCACAGTGGAGAAAGGTCGCGCAGACGGCCAATGGAGTTGCGAACCAGATTGATGGCGTAGTCAATCTCTTCTTCGGTAGTGAAACGACCTAAAGAGAAACGAATTGAGCTGTGTGCCAGCTCGTCGGTCATACCCAGCGCGCGCAGCACGTAGGATGGCTCCAGGCTTGCTGAAGTACATGCAGAACCGGAAGATACCGCCAGGTCTTTCAGCGCCATAATCAGCGACTCGCCTTCAACAAAGTTGAAGCTGACGTTGAGAATGTTCGGTGCGCCCTGCTCGAGGTCGCCGTTCAGGTACACTTCTTCCATGTCCTTCACGCCGTTCCACAGACGGTTACGCAGGCTGCGCAGACGCGCCATCTCGGTTTCCATCTCTTCTTTCGCGATACGGTACGCTTCACCCATGCCAACGATCTGGTGGACAGGCAAAGTACCGGAACGCATGCCGCGTTCGTGACCGCCGCCGTGCATCTGCGCTTCGATACGGATACGCGGTTTACGACGCACATACAGCGCGCCGATACCTTTCGGACCATAGATTTTGTGGCCGGAGAAGGACATCAGGTCAACTTTCAGCTGGCTCAGGTCGATAGGCAGTTTGCCCACGCTCTGAGTGGCGTCAACGTGATAGATGATGCCGCGCGCACGGCACATTTCGCCGATAGTCGCGATATCCTGCACCACGCCGATTTCGTTGTTCACGTGCATGATGGACACAAGGATGGTGTCGTCACGCATTGCCGCTTCAAGTTCTTTCAGGTCGATAATACCGTTACGCTGTGGGGCGAGGTAGGTGACTTCAAACCCTTCGCGCTCCAACTGACGGCAGGTATCCAGCACGGCTTTGTGTTCGGTTTTGCTGGTGATGATGTGCTTGCCTTTTTTCTGATAAAAGTTAGCTGCACCTTTAATCGCCAGGTTATCGGATTCCGTCGCACCGGAGGTAAAGACGATTTCACGCGGATCGGCACCGACCAGCTCAGCGATCTGATTACGGGCGATATCTACCGCCTCTTCAGCATGCCAGCCAAAACGGTGTGAACGGGAAGCTGGGTTACCAAAGTTTCCGTCCAGGGTCAGACACTGCATCATTTTCTCGGCAACACGCGGGTCCACCGGCGTGGTTGCGGAGTAATCGAGATAGATCGGTAATTTCATTGCTCTATAAACTCCGTACATCGCTTCAATGCAAGGAACCAGGCAACCGGCTGGATGTACGACCGAGTTAACGGGGCGTCAAACACCCCGGCCTGATTCTGAAATACTTTTATTATGCGCGTAACTTAACGTCGATCGCGTCTTGAGTACGATTAGTGCGTGGAGCGTCGTGCGTGTGCTGGCGACCAGACACATCCAGGACTTCCTGATTATTCACCAGTTCGCCCAACGTAATGTTGTTGAGGAAACCGGTCAGACGATCGCTCAGATCGCGCCACAGCGCGTGGGTCAGGCATTTATCGCCGCCCTGACAACCGCCTTTGCCCTGGCAACGGGTCGCATCTACAGACTCGTCAACAGCGCTAATCACTTCACCTACTGCGATGCTCCCGGCATCTTTACCCAGCAGATACCCGCCGCCTGGTCCACGTACGCTTGAAACCAGACCGTTTTTACGCAAACGGGAAAACAGCTGCTCCAGATATGACAGGGAAATTCCCTGACGTTCAGAAATATCAGCCAACGGTACCGGGCCCGTTTCGGAGTTGAGCGCAACGTCCAACATTGCGGTCACGGCATAACGCCCTTTTGATGTCAGTCTCATGTCTTACTTAGCCTCAAACTCGCCCCTGCCCGGGGTTTTTTATTGTAAAATGGGGGTATTGCATAGCAGGGGCAAGTCTGACATTCCCGACTAAATCAGTCAACTATTTACTTGACTAATTTAGTCAAGTATTTGGCGTTCCGTGCGGTATTCGTTTGTCGGATGGCGCTTCGCTTATCCGACCTACAGGCCGCACGATTCGTAGGCCGGATAAGCGAAGCGCCATCCGGCATTAGCACAGTTACTTGCTTTTATTCTGCTGTTCAATCGACGCCAAAATTCCGCGCAAAATGTTCAGCTCCTGACTCTCAGGACGCGCACGCGTAAACAAACGGCGCAGCTTGTTCATCACTTGTCCCGGATGGCCTTCGCGAATAAACCCGGTCGACAGCAGCGTTTGTTCCAGATGACCGTAAAAACGCTCTAAATCATCCACCAGCGGATACTCAGCTTCTTCGTATTCGACGGTCTTATCACCTTCCTGCGTCGCCAGCCAGGCCATGCGGACTTCATAAGAGATAACCTGCACCGCCATCGCCAGGTTGAGCGAACTGTATTCCGGGTTCGCGGCAATGGCGACGTGATAATGGCATTTTTGCAGTTCTTCGTTGGTCAGGCCAACGCGTTCACGACCAAATACCAGCGCCACCGGCGTATTCGCCGCTTCAGAGACGCTTTTTAAGCCGCATTCGCGCGGGTCCAGCATCGGCCACGGCAACGTACGGGAACGCGCGCTGGTGCCAACCACCAGACTGCAACCCGCCAGCGCTTCATCAAGGGTATCGACGATCTGCGCGCTGCCGATTACATCGCTGGCGCCCGCCGCCAGGGCGATGGCCTGCGAGTCCGGTTTAACCAGTGGATTGACAAGCCACAGATTGGTTAAACCCATGGTTTTCATTGCGCGGGCCACAGAGCCCATGTTGCCAGTGTGAGAGGTTTCCACCAGCACAATTCGAATATTTTGCAGCATTGTATTTCTTCGGCTAAAGATTATTCGGGCATATTATCATAAAACGAAGACATATTCCGAACTCGCTGCTATACTCTGCGCCGTTTTCCCGTTCTTTAACATCCAGTGAGAGAGACCGATGCATCCGATGCTGACCATCGCCGTGCGCGCAGCGCGCAAGGCGGGTAATGTAATTGCCAAACACTACGAAACCCCAGACTCTGTAGAAACCAGCCAGAAAGGCAGCAATGATTTCGTGACTAACGTCGATAAAGCCGCCGAAGCGATTATTATCGAAACGATTCGCAAATCTTACCCACAGCACACCATCATCACCGAAGAAAGCGGTGAACATGTTGGTGAAGATTTGGATGTTCAATGGGTTATCGATCCACTGGATGGCACCACCAACTTCGTAAAACGCCTGCCGCACTTCGCGGTATCTATCGCAGTACGCATTAAAGGCCGTACTGAAGTCGCCGTGGTTTACGATCCAATGCGTAACGAACTGTTCACTGCTACCCGCGGTCAGGGCGCGCAGCTTAACGGTTACCGTCTGCGTGGCAGCACGGCTCGCGATCTGGACGGCACCATCATTGCCACCGGCTTCCCGTTCAAAGCGAAACAGCACGCCGCTTCTTACATGAAAATCCTTGGCAACATGTTTACCGAATGCGCTGACTTCCGCCGCACCGGCTCTGCCGCGCTGGATCTGGCCTATGTTGCCGCTGCGCGCGTTGACGGTTATTTTGAAATCGGTCTGAAACCATGGGATTTCGCCGCAGGTGAGCTGATTGCTCGTGAAGCTGGCGCCCTGGTGTGCGACTTCACCGGCGGTCATAACTATATGGCAACCGGCAACATCGTTGCAGGTAACCCGCGCGTAGTGAAAGCCATGCTGGCTAACATGCGTGACGAACTGAGCGACGCGCTGAAGCGTTAATCTGCTGTGGTGCCGGATGCGTCGCTTTCGCGTCTTATCCGGCCTACAATTCCTGCCGCTCACTAATCTAAAACGGTCTTAATCCCCTACCGACCGGCACCGCGCTCATCCACATCACCACCGCCGCCGCAATCAATACCGCCCCACCGGCTAATGCCAGCGTTGTCCAGCCAATTTGTCGCCACAGCACCGGCGCTTTATGCCCGCTAAGTCTTACCGCCAGCGAGCGGAAACTGTGTACCAATAAAGCCAGCGACGTAATCGTTAAAGAGGTTCCCGCCGCCATCGCCAGCGCCGAGGCCATGCCCCAGCTAAAGACGCCAATCACTTTACTGAACAGCAGCACCATGATGGCCCCGGAGCATGGGCGCATCCCCATAGACAGAATAATCATCAACCGGGCGCGCCAGTCATCGCCGCTTTGCAACTGTTCCGGCTGCGGTAAATGCTGATGCCCGCAGCCACAGCCGTCGTGATGCACATGGTGCGGTATGAAAGCGGTAAACGTTGGCCGTTTTAGCAATGAGCGCAGTTTTTTCAGCGCCCGCCAGCACAGCAGCAGGCCCAACACGCCCACCAGCACATAGCTCCCTCTTTCCAGCCAGAAGCTGCTCATATGCAGCTGCCGCGCAGGCAACTGCAAGACGGTGAGCACAATAACGACCAGACCAATCGCGACCAGTCCTTGTAATAAAGACGACGCCAGCGTCAGACCGATACTTGATTTGAGTTTCGACGGGTGCGTCGCAAGCCAGGTAGTAATCACGACTTTTCCATGTCCCGGCCCCAGTGCATGCAGGACGCCGTAGAGAAAACTAAACAGTAGCAGCGATCCCCCTGCCTGGGTCGGACTGGCAGCAACCGCTTTCAGCAATCCGCTCATCTGTTGGTTTACTTCGCGCTGCCAGACGATGCTTTTCATCATCACCTGCGGCCAAGCCTGCCATAGCCACAGTATGCCGCCTGCCGCCAGCAGCAAAAATAGCGCCAGCGGCCACAGCGTAAGCCAACGACGTCCGGCGGAGCGTTGCTGATAAACTACTGACATTGCAGCGTTACCGTTTGTGCGAACTGTTTACCCAACTCCATATCCTCCGGCGGGGCGTCTTCTTTATCCAGCGACTGCGCAAAGCTCAGCGTTTGTTCATTCGGCGTCGGCGTATGGACAGTGAGTCGGCATTGCTGGCTAATGGCCTGCGTTAGCCTGGCGTCGCTGTCCTGGTCATAGCTCATATCAACGTAGTAGGTCGGATCGAAGGTTGAAATGGTATATTTTTGACCACTCAGCGGCTGCGGTTCAGCTAAGGGCAGAACGAACGTCAGCACCGCCTGATGTTCCTCACGTTCCATGCCGTATTCCGTCGGCCTGTTTTTAAACTTTACCTTTTGCCCGTCATGCCACACTTCAGTGAAATAATGCTGCCCAAGCACATTCGCCATCACTTCCGCCGCCAGCTTTTTCCAGATCTCCGTGCCAGGTTTGGCATTGCCCGCATCGTAAAGCAGATCTGCTGAGGTGATTTCATCCATCGTCCAGCGCATTTTCAGCGCCACGAACTGATTATTCTCGCTCACGATCTCGGTTTTCAAATGGATAAAGCTGTGGGGATGCGCGCCTGCGCCAAAGGACAGGACAGCAAGAAACAACGCTACAATAATGTGCTTAACGTGCTGCATGACTTCTCCACGATAAAAATCCAGGCCGCCAGAAATAATGATGTGTGTTTGGCGAAAGAGTGCTGAGAATACCATTGAACGAAAAAATGTTGAGCACCCTTTTCCGGTATCGATTCAGTTCTCAATTTCGACAATTCTTTCTCCAGCAACGCCCGTCTAAATCCCTTTTCACCGCCACAACTTACGTAAAATGATAATGAAATGTTAATTTATAGTTTCATTTTAATGATTAATTAACAATACCTTCGCTGCAACGGATAGAAAATCTCGGTAATTTAACTAATTTTTAACTATTATTTCTCCATAAATTCACAGCAACGGACATATATCACATTCACGAAACTTATGATTCATTCCCTCTTCCATTCGTAGTTAACTTCACGGCGTGACATGTCCTGCCCCCTACGAAAGGTACAACTATGAAATTCAAACTCGCATTACTCAGTGCAACCCTGGTTTCTGCATGCATGTTGTCCGGCACATCCTTTGCGGCGGAAAAATATGAAATTGCTGTGGTTGCCAAAGTCACCGGGATTCCGTGGTTTAACCGGATGGAAACCGGCGTTAATGAAGCAGCAAAAAAATTGGATGTGAATGCTTACCAGACCGGGCCTTCGACACCGGATCCGGCTCAACAGGTGAAAGTCATTGAGGATCTGATCGCCAAAAACGTTAACGCGATCATTGTGGTGCCGAATGATGCCAAAGTCCTTGAGCCGGTACTGAAAAAAGCGCGCGATAAAGGCATCGTGGTGCTGACGCACGAATCCCCGGATGAGCAGATTGGCCAGTGGGATATTGAAACCATCGACAGTGAAAAATATGCGCAGGCTAACGTCGATGAATTAGCGAAAAGCATGGGCGGAAAAGGGGGGTATGCCATCTATGTCGGTTCGCTGACGGTACCGTTGCATAACGCGTGGGCCGATTATGCGATTAAGTACCAAAAAGAAAAATATCCGGAAATGTTCGAGGTCACTTCACGTCTGCCGGTCGCGGAAAGCATCGATAAATCCTACGCCACCACGCTGGACCTGATGAAAACCTATCCACAGATGAAGGGCATTATCGGCTTCGGCTCGCTGGGTCCAATCGGTGCGGGTCAGGCGGTGCAGAAAAAACGCGCCAAAGATAAAATCGCCGTTGTCGGGATCGCTATGCCAGCACAGGCTGCGCCTTACCTGATGCGTGGCGATATCAAAAAAGCGCTGCTGTGGGATCCAAAAGACGCGGGATACGCGCTGGTAACGGTAGCCGATCAACTGTTGCAGGGTAAAGACGTTAACGCCGATTTGAGTATCGATGGTTTAGGGAAAGCCGATATCGACACGGAGAAGAAAGTGATCCGCTTTAACAAGATCCTCGAAGTCACCAAAGACAACGCAAAATCACTCGGTTTCTAAGGCTTTAGCCGACACCAGGGAACCTTAACGCCGACCGTCTGGTCGGCGCTATCAACCAAACTAACACTTAGCGTCCATGCGGACGCGCGCAGGGGTATTGTCCATGACAGACACCACCGCATTTATCACTCTTGAGAATATCAGCAAACAATTCCCGGGCGTGCTGGCGCTGGATAACGTGAATCTGACGCTGAGAAAAGGCGAAGTTCACTGTCTGGCGGGTCAAAACGGCTGTGGTAAAAGCACCATTATTAAAGTGATCTCCGGGGTGTATCATCCGGAAAAAGGCGCGAAGATTTTACTCGATGGCAAATTATTCCATCACCTGACACCACAGCTTTCTTCCCATTATGGTATTCAGGTTATTTATCAGGACCTGTCATTATTCCCTAACTTTAGCGTCGCCGAAAATATCGCGGTCAACCGCTATCTGCCCGGTGGCGATATCTGGGTACGCCGTGGCGCGATGAAACAGCAGGCGCTGGCCGCCATGAAACGCATCGGCGTGAACATCGATCCCGATAAAAAAGTCGAAAAACTGTCGATTGCCGATCGGCAACTGGTCGCCATTTGCCGGGCTATTGCCGCCGATGCGCGTCTGGTGATTATGGACGAACCCACCGCGTCGTTAACCCGCCAGGAGGTCAATGGCCTGCTGCGGGTCGTCAACGAACTGAAAGCGGCCGGGATTTGCGTGGTGTTTGTCAGCCACCGTCTGGATGAAGTGATGGAAGTGGCGGACCGCATCAGCGTGATGCGCGACGGCAAACTGGTGGGGACTTACCCAGCCAGCGAACTCGACAGTCACGAACTGGCCTTCCTGATGACCGGACAACGCTTCCACTACAGCCCGCTGCCGGAAAGACCTGCGGTTGAGCAAGAGCCGCTGCTTGAGCTGCGCAACCTCAGCCGCCGGGGGAAATACCAAAACATCAATTTATCGCTACATAGCGGTGAGATTGTCTCCATTGTCGGTCTGCTGGGTGCCGGTCGCACCGAGCTTTGCCTCAGTTTGTTCGGCATGACCCATCCGGAAAGCGGCGAAATGCGCATTAACGGCCAACCGGTTACTCTGCGCAACAACCATGACGCCATCAAACACGGGATCGGCTATGTCTCTGAAGATCGCCTGACGCAGGGGCTGATCATGGAGCAGTCGATCTATGACAACACCATCGTCACGGTGTTTGACCAACTGCATACCGGCAGCGGTCTGCTCGATCATCGCAAAGCGCAAAAGCTGGTCGCCGATTTGATCCGCGAGCTGAACATTAAAGTCTCCGATCCGCATCTGCCGGTCAAAACGCTCTCCGGCGGTAATGCCCAACGCATTGCCATTGCCAAATGGGTGGCAACCCATCCGCGCATCTTGATCCTCGACTCCCCTACGGTCGGCGTGGATATCGCCAACAAAGAGGGGATTTACCAGATAGCCCGCGATCTGGCGGAACAGGGAATGGCGGTGCTGATGATTTGCGATGAAATCCCGGAAGCGTATTACAACAGTCATCGTGTGCTGGTGATGCGCCGCGGCAAGCTGGTAGCGGAATTTAATCCTCATCACTGCCGTGAAGAGGAGATTGCTGAAGTGGTCGAGGTAATCAATGAATAGTCTGCGTCTCTCCCGTTTAATCGGGCAACATGAATTCTGGCTGGGCCTGCTGGTCGTGGCGCTCGCCGTCGGGCTGAGCGTCAGTACCGATGAGTTCTTGTCACTGGGCAATCTCACAGATGTCGCCACCAGCTACGCTATTCTCGGCATTCTCGCCTGCGGGCTGTTTGTGGTGCTGATTTCCGGCGGGATCGACATCTCATTTCCGGCGATGACCGCGATTGCCCAGTATGCGATGGCCAGTTGGGTGATCGCTCACGGCGGCAACTTCGTACTGGCTTTAGCCATCGCAATGGCGGTCGGCCTGCTGCTTGGCCTGTTTAATGGCTTCCTGGTCTACTGGCTGCGCGTTCCGGCGATCATCATTACCATCGCCACGCTGAACGTCTACTACGGCCTGTTGGTTTATGCCACCAAAGGTACCTGGCTGTACGGCTTCCCGGACTGGTTTATGAACGGTATCAACTGGTTGTCGTTCACCGCGACAGACGGCTACGACTACGGTTTAACCCTGCCCCTGCTGTGCCTGGCGGCGGTGATCATCTTTACCGCCGTGCTGATGAACTATACCCGTCTTGGCCGTCAGGTTTACGCCATGGGCGGCAACCGCGACGCGGCCTCGCGCCTGGGGCTGAATCTGCTGAAGCTGCATTTCTACGTCTATGGCTATATGGGCATTCTGGCTGGTGTTGCCGCCGTGGTTCAGGCGCAAATCACCCAGTCTGTTGCCCCCAACTCCCTGCTCGGCTTTGAGTTAACGGTACTGGCAGCGGTCGTGCTCGGCGGCACCAGCATGAGCGGCGGGCGCGGTACGTTAACCGGAACGCTACTGGGTGTTGTGCTGCTGGCGTTCTTGCAAAATGGTCTGACGCTGCTGAGCGTCTCCTCTTACTGGCACACCGTGTTCAGCGGCGCCATTATCCTGGTCAGCATTAGCGCCACGGCCTGGAATGAAAAACGTAAACTGGCAAGGGAGCTTTGAGATGAAAACAATCGCCAGATTTTTACCCGGTGATGCCATCATTCGTCTGCAATGCGTCATTATTGTGGTCGTCGCCCTGGTCTTCTCGGCCCTGCTCGGCAGCCGTTTTTTCAGCGTCGCTAACTTCCAGTCGATCGGCTCGCAGCTGCCGATCCTCGGCATGCTGGCCCTCGGAATGGGCATGACCATGCTGACCGGCGGCATTAACTTGTCGATTATTGCCGGCGCAAACGCCTGCTCGCTGGTGATGGCGGCGATTATCGTCACGCATCCGGATAACCCGCTGTTTCTGGTGCTGGCGTTGATCGCAGGCGCGGCGGTGGCGGTGGCTATCGGCACGCTCAACGGTGCTTTAATTGCCTGGGTCGGCGTCTCGCCTATTCTCGCCACCCTCGGCACGATGACGCTTATCTCCGGGCTGAATATTTTGCTCTCCAACGGGACGGTGATTTCCGGTTTCCCGACCGCCATTCAATACCTTGGTAACGCGACGATTGCCGGCATTCCGGTGGCGCTGCTGCTCTTTTTCCTCGTGGCTATCCTGCTGTGGGTGCTGCTGGAGCACACCACGCTTGGGCGCAGTCTTTATCTCGTCGGTTCCAATGAGCAGGCTACCCGCTACAGTGGCGTGAATACCGTACGGGTACAAATTTCGGTGTACGTTATTTCAGCCCTGCTCGGCTGGGTCGCCGCCATTCTGATGATGGCGAAATTCAACTCGGCCAAAGCCGGATACGGTGAATCCTACCTGCTGGTCACCATCCTTGCCTCTGTGCTCGGCGGCATTAACCCAGATGGCGGCTTCGGGCGCATTATCGGCCTGGTACTGGCGCTGATTGTGCTGCAAATGCTGGAAAGCGGCCTTAACTTGCTGGGGGTCAGCAGCTATCTGACGATGGCGCTGTGGGGCGCGGTGCTGATCCTCTTTATCGCATTACAGAATCGTAAAGCCTGATTTCAGGAGAAAAAATTATGGCAAGTTACTTTATTGGTGTGGATGTCGGAACCGGAAGCGCCCGTGCTGGCGTGTTTGATCTCAACGGCAGAATGGTCGGTCAGGCCAGTCGGGCCATCGAGATTTACCGTCCGCAGGCCGATTTTGTTGAGCAGTCTTCCGATAACATCTGGCAGGCTGTGTGTAACGCGGTTCGCGATGCGATTAACCAGTCGGATATCAACCCTATTCAGGTGAAAGGTCTGGGCTTTGACGCTACCTGTTCATTGGTGGTGCTGGATAAAGAAGGTAATCCACTCACCATCAGCCCTTCCGGGCGCAGTGAACAAAACATTATTGTGTGGATGGACCACCGCGCCATTACCCAGGCCGATCGCATTAACGCCCTGCATCATCGGGTGCTGGATTATGTGGGCGGTATAATCTCCCCGGAAATGCAAACGCCAAAACTGTTGTGGCTGAAGCAGCATATGCCCAATACCTGGGCTAACGCCGGTTACTACTTTGACCTGCCTGATTTTCTCACCTGGCGCGCAACGGGCGACGATACGCGCTCATTGTGCTCGACGGTGTGTAAATGGACCTATATGGGCCATGAAGATAAATGGGATGCCAGCTATTTCCGCCAGATTGGGCTGGAAGATTTGCTGGAACACGATGCCGCCAAAATTGGCCGCTACGTGAAAACCATGGGCGAACCGCTCGGCCATGGGCTTTCAGCGCGCGCCGCCAGCGAAATGGGGCTCATCCCCGGCACTGCGGTCAGCGTATCGATTATTGATGCCCACGCCGGTACCCTCGGCACGCTCGGCGCCAGCGGTGTTTCTGGCGAAGTGCCGGATTTCGACCGTCGTATCGCACTGATTGGCGGCACCTCCACCGGGCATATGGCGATTTCTAAAGAGCCGCGTTTTATCGGCGGCGTCTGGGGACCTTACTACTCTGCCGTACTGCCGGAATACTGGCTCAACGAAGGCGGGCAGTCGGCTACGGGGGCGTTAATCGACCACGTAATTCAGTCGCATCCGTGCTACGACACCCTGCTGACGCAGGCTAAGTCCCAAGGGCAGACCATCTATGAAGTGCTGAATGCGTTGCTGCGCAAAATGGCCGGTGAGCCGGAAGATATCGCCTTCCTGACCCGCGATATGCATATCCTGCCCTATTTCCACGGCAACCGCTCGCCGCGCGCCAACCCAACGCTTACGGGGACAATCACCGGGCTTAAGCTGTCGCGCACGCCGGAAGATATGGCGCGACAGTATCTGGCGACCATCCAGGCCATTGCCCTCGGTACGCGGCATATCATTGAAACGATGAATCAAAGCGGCTACACCATCGATACCATTATGGCCAGCGGCGGCGGGACGAAAAACCCGATCTTCGTCCAGGAGCACGCCAACGCCACCGGCTGCGCCATGCTGCTGCCGGAGGAGAGCGAAGCCATGCTGTTGGGCGGCGCCATGATGGGAACTATCGCCGCCGGAGTATTTGACACCTTCCCGGAAGCGATGTCGGCGATGAGCCGGATTGGTAAAACGGTCACCCCACAAACCAACCGCATTAAGCAGTACTACGATCGCAAATATCGGGTATTCCACGAGATGTATCAGGACGATATGAAATACCGCCAGCTGATGCAGGAGGACGCATGAGTGACTCATGGTCTCAAGCCACCGGCGTATTCCAGATCTACAGCGATGCCCTTGCGGGACTGGGACAGCATCTGACTGAGCCGGTCTGGCAGTCGCTGATGGCAGAACTGCGCGGATGCCAGGGGAAAATCGTCGTTACCGGCGTCGGCACCTCCGGCATTGCGGCGCGTAAAGTCGCGCATATGCTCGCCTGCGTGGAGCGCCCGGCGATTTATCTCAATGCCACCGATGCGGCGCACGGCGATCTGGGTTTTTTACGCGCCGACGACCTGGTTATTATGCTGTCGCGCGGGGGCAATTCGGATGAACTTACCCGGCTGCTGCCTGGGCTGGCGGCGAGAAATGTGCCGATCCTGAGCGTGACGGAAAACGCCGATTCGGCCATCGCTAAAGCGTCGAGGCTGGTGATTTCCACCGGCGTACAGCGTGAGGCCGACCCGCTGAACATGCTGGCCACGACCTCAATTCTGCTGGTACTGGCTATCTTTGACGCCGCCTGCGCCTGTCTGATGAGTGAAAGCGGCTACTCAAAGGAGACACTGCTGGCGGTGCATCCCGGCGGCGATGTGGGATTAACGCTGAGCCGTGGGCAAATGCCGTAAGTTAAAGGAGATTGACCGTAGCAATAGCTGAGAGTGGAGCATCCGTAGATATTGAATTTGTTACCTCCAGCGTATTGCTACGTTCACCTTATGTTTTTCACTTCTCTGAAATAATGGCACCCGTGAACGTGTTAAGGGTACTATCGCCGTACCCTTAACAATCCCGGCTCCCGGCGGGAAAATTGTTGCTGCGCAATACCCTCCGCTTATTCCTTCAGGCTAGCGGGCCGGGCGCGAGGTAGCGTCCTTGCAAAGCGCGCCCTGAGCCAGCATCCATGCTGGCTCTCCCGGCCTTACGGAAACACGTCGGCAATTTTCAGCCGGACCAGCCACACCTGACCACCTGTATTTTTATTTGAAAATATCTGAACAGCAAAACCGATATAGTTGAAAGCAAGAGCGTTGAAGCGCCCCCCGTCCGGAATTACATGTTCTCCATAATGTAAAACAGACATGCAGTACATCTCTGGCATATCTAAACAAAAGATAAAACCGTGAAAAAGGGTGTTAACGCGCTGCGTTCCACTACCGCTATCTGTTCCGCACGTTAAAAATTCTGTGACGCTCCCCAGCATTCCTGGCGTAAAGCTTTCCATTCCTCAAATCTATGCGCAAACTTTAACTATTCTTATCAAACATACTCACGGGAGATTCTACAGATGATGTCAACGCTCGCCCCACCATCTGTACTTTCCGCTCCCCAACGCCGTTGCCAGGTGCTGCTGACGCTTTTTCTGCCGGGGCAGATAGCTACCGCGCAGACCTTCAGCAGTCTCAATGGCGTCGATGATGCCACCGTTCAGGAGGATATCATTGGCGCGGGACTTGAAATCCAGCGCTATCATCGGCTTGCCATTACTTCCGCCCAGAATGGCGGCTATACGATCGAAGGGGCCACGCTGAACCAGCGTCTGTGCCTGTTGCATTGGCTGCGCCGTGGCTTGCGTATCTGCCCGACGTTTATCGCCCAACATTTCACCCCCGCATTGAAAATGGCGCTGAAACAGCAGGGCATCGCGCGCACGTTATATGATGATACCAATCTGCATGCGCTAATTAACCTCTGCTCCCGACGATTGCAAAAGCCCTTTGAGTGTCGTGATATCCAGTTCCTGCGGCTATTTTTACAGTACTGCCTGCTGCAGCATCACGCGGGGATCACCCCGGAGTTTAATCCACTTCAGCAGCGCTGGGCGCAATCCTGCGCGGAGTACGCGCTCGCTGAGGAGATTGCCCGCCACTGGCAACGTCACGTCATGCAAAGTGCGCCGCCAGGCGAATCGCTGTTTATGGCATTGCTGTTCTCAATGATTCGTATCCCCGATCCCATCCGCGATAACCACCAGCAGGATCGTCGTCTTCGTCTGGCTATCGCGCGGCTGGTGCTGCGCTTTCGCGAGTATGGCAACGTTCGCTTCAGCGATGAACAAGGGCTGAATGACCAACTGTATATCCACCTTGCCCAAGCGCTGAACCGCAGTTTGTTTGCTATTGGCATTGATAACACGCTACCGGAGGAGTTCAGCCGACTTTATCCCCGGCTGGTACGCACCACCCGCGAGGCAATACACGGATTCGAAGCAGAATACGATGTGCAGTTTTCAGAAGAAGAGATCGGACTGGTGGCGGTTATTTTCGGTGCCTGGCTGATGCAGGAGAAGGATTTACACGAGAAGCAGATTATCCTGCTGACCGGCAGTAATGAACAGCTCGAAGCGCATATAGAACAGCAACTGCGCGAACTGACGCTGCTGCCGCTCAATGTAAAACATATGCCAATGCAGGACTTCCAAAAAGAGGGTGCGCCGCGCGGCGTAACGCTGATCGTCACACCGTACACTACGCCGCTGCCGCTGTTTTCACCGCCATTGATTCATGCGGATCTGGCGCTGACGTCTCACCAGCAGCAGCAGATCCGCAAAATCCTCGAATCATGACGTCGCAGGCTGCGCCACCACTTTCGGGCGCAGCACGATAGCCGGTAGCGCCACCAGCGCCATCACCCAGAATACGCCGCTGCCCAGGTTCTGGTACAGATAGCCGGCGAAGACGGTCATGATAGCGATACTGCCGCCCATCGCCACCGCGGAATAGACCGCCTGCAGACGAATCACTTCGCTGCCCTGTCGCGTCGCGATATAGCGCATTGCCGCCAGGTGACAGACCGTAAAGGTGCCACAGTGCAGGATTTGCACCACAATCAGCCACGGCAGCTCGGTGCTCCAGCCCATCAGTCCCCAACGAACCACGCCGCAAACGGCGGAAAGCAGCAGCAGATCGCGGGCGCTAAAGCGACGGAACAGCTTGTGACTCAGCGCGAAGATGATCACTTCCGCCACCACGCCCAATGACCATAAATAGCCCACCGCCGAGGCGGAATACCCGGCGGATTGCCAGTAAATGGCGCTGAAACCGTAATAGGCGGCATGCGCGCCTTGCAGCAGACTCACGCAGGCCAGAAAACGCCAGCTCTGGGTTATCAGCGCGCGCCACGCGGGCCATCCCGCACTCTCCTGCTGACGGTTTTCACCCGCTGGCTGCACGCTCGGGCGAATCATCATTCCCAGCAGCATCGAGGCGACGCCAAGCGACAGCAGAATAAGGATCACCCGATAGTCGAACAGGCTCACCAGCTTACCGGTCAGCGCAGAGCCAATCACAAAGGCCACGGATCCCCACAGTCGAACCCGCCCATAATCCATGGTTATCTGTTTTTGCCAGGTGTTGGCCAGCGCATCCGTCAGCGGCACCAACGGTGAGAAAAACAGGTTAAATCCGACCATCACCACCATCAGCCACGCCACGTTGGTACCCGCCCAGAAGGCCAGCGCAAACACCAACGTCAACAGAGCCAGAATACGTAAAGCGGTAATCAGACGAGAGGGATCGCTCACCCGCGGCGCAATCAGCAGGCTACCGAGAAAACGGGCAATCAGCCCCGCGCCCAGCAGTAAACCAATGGTTTCCGGCGTCAGCCCCAGCCCTTCAAGCCAGACGCTCCAGAAAGGCAGAAAAATACCGTAGCTAAAGAAATAGGTGAAATAACCGAGCGCCAACCAGCGCGTGGAATGCAAAGCCATGAATCCCTCCCGTTTGGAGACGGTAGTCTGGCGATAAAGTCTGGTTGGCGCAAGAGACCATTAACAGGCAGATAACATGATTTTTGCCCTATTCTACGCAAATTTGCATCGCAAAATGACAGCGTTCTCCCTGCGCTAAAACCTGCAATCCCGGCTGCCCCTGCATGTGGTGGGCATTCACCGGATGCGTTTGCGGTTCAAGGCACAGGAACTCCTCACCCGACATTCTGAACAGCATCAACCACGGAGTTTGCGCTAAAATCGTGACTTTCATCACACCTCTGCGGATAATCGCCCGCCCACTCCAGCCGGAATAACCCACATTCAACCAGGCATCTTCTCCGTATTGCGCATGCATGAAATCTGCTGCGGGTGGAATATTACTTTGCCAATCCAGTGGCAGATGCTGTTCCCCCCCCGGCCAATAGCCGCTGGCGCTGAACTGGGCCGTACTGCGCGTATCAAAGGCGAAAAACGGATGGAACCCGCAGCCATAGATCATTGGCTGTTCACCGCAATGGGTGAGCGTCAATGAAGCATGCAGGATCGACGCTTCCAGTTGGTAGCAAAGCTGCGCCGTATAGTCGTAACCACAGGGATGCCAACTGCGCAACTGTAGCAAACAACCGCTTTGCGTAGCGGTGATAACCTGCCAGCGCTGCAACCAGCCGTCACCGTGCAGGAAGAAGTGTTCATCCGCCTCATGGTGCGGTAGCACAACCTCTTCCCCACGTAACATAAAACGATTGCCCGCCACCCTATTTGCCACCGGTAACATCGGGAACAGACCGCAATCACCGGGCTGCTGACCATGACCTTCACGTAATATTGCCTGTTGATGTTGTAACGAAACCAGACTCAATAGCGAACCGCCCTGTGGATCTACGCACATCCGTAGATGTGCGTTTTGTAGCATCAGCAGAGAGTTCATTAGCGGGCGCTTCGTTGCTGGCTTGATGCGCCAACTTTCGTATGCTGTGCCGCCAGCCGTTCTTCCAGTGCTTCCAGCGTCACCCCTTTGGTTTCCGGTACATTACGCAGAACATAGATAAAGCCCATCGCGCAAATCACACCGTAGAGCAGGAAGCTTCCCGATGCGCCCAGACTCGCATTCAGCAGTGGGAAGGTATAGGTCAGCAGGAAGCAGGCAATCCACAACGCCAGCGTGCCGAGCGACATCGCTAACCCGCGTACACGGTTGGGGAAAATTTCGGATAGCAGCACCCAAGTCACTGGGGCCAGCGTCAGAGCGTAAATGGCGATCGCCGCCAGCACCAATACCAAAACCGGCCAGCCCAGAATGCCCAACCCGTATGCCCCGGCAATAAGTACGTAGATAACCGTCAACCCTGATGCACCAAACAGCATCAGTTTACGCCGCCCAATTTTGTCCACCAGCGGCAGAGCGGCAAGGGTAAAGACCAGATTAATGATCCCGGTCGCTACGATCGATTTTAACGTGCCGTTGATGTCGAATCCGGCAGAAGCAAATATCTCCTGCGCATAGTTGAAAATAACGTTGATCCCACACCACTGCTGGAACACGGCCAGCACCATGCCAATAATCACGATCGGTTTTATCTGCGGCTGTAACAGCGTGGACCACGCAACCTTGTGGTTATCTTTTTGCAGCGTATGTTCAATCTCTTTCAGGGTTTGCCCGGCATATTCCGCCGAACCAATGCGCTGCAGCATGGCACGGGCACGTTCGGTTTTCCCTGCCTTCACTAACCAACGCGGCGATTCAGGGACAAAGAACATCAGTACCAGGAAGATCACCGCGGGCACTAATTCAGCGCCAAACATCCAGCGCCAGCCCGTCTGACCATTCCAGCTTTCCACAATCGCCTGCTGCGTAGCACCTGTAGCGACAGGTTCGGCAATCATCAGGTTGATAAGTTGCGCCGCCAGTACGCCAATCACGATGGTGAGCTGGTTAACGGCAACAAAGCGACCACGCTTTTCAGCCGGGCTAACCTCGGCGATATACAGCGGGCTTAGCGCGGATGCCAGACCGATCCCCACGCCGCCAACGATGCGGTAAACAATAAACATGTCGAAATTGCTGGCAACTGCGGTTCCCCAGGCTGAAGCGCTAAAGAGGATCGCCGAGAGAATCAGCGGCATCTTTCGACCAAATTTGTCGGCGCACCAGCCCGAAATCAGCGCACCAAAGATACAACCAACCAGCGCCGAGCTCATCGCCCAGCCAGATTGTGCCGGATCGGTAATCGAGAAATAAGCTTCATAGAAGGGCTTTGCCCCGCCGATCACCACCCAGTCATAGCCAAACAGTAAACCACCGCAGGCGGCAACCAGGCAGATAGTCCAGACGTAACCAATCTTTAAATGTGTCTGCGCGTTATTCATTATGATTCCTCTTTCAGGGAAACGCAGGGGACAGAAGGTTTCGGGTGAGGTTGCCCCCACCCGTTTCGGGTATTACTGGAAAAGCCTTACGTTGATGGCGTGACGCAGCAGTAACGCCTTGTCATGCGCCGGATTGCGTTGCAGAAGCTCAGCAAGATCGCGCTGGCAAGCAGAACTGTTTCCCAGCCCCAGATGCCCAAGCGCATTGATAAACAGGCAGTGTTGCTGATGTTTTGCTTGTGCAGAGGTATCCAGCACCACCAGATCGGGCAGCGATACGGCAAAGAAATCGACATCCGGGACGTTATCACGATGCGACTCAACCCATTGCAGGAAGCTGTTGAACAGGGCGTCCGCCTCTGCATCATCGCCAAGTTTTCTCTGCGCCATCCCCTGCCAGAAGAGATAGTCCACCGGCTGGTCGTTGTAGTAACGTCCGGCATCCAGTGAGCTACCGCCACGCGTCGCACGGGAGAAGTAGCGTTGGGATTCCTCGAAATGCCCCAGCTGCTGGGCGCAATAACCCAGCAAATACCAGATGTCATTATCCGTTTGCCCAGGCAGACGCCCCTCCCCAAGGTTTTGCGGGTAGTGCAGCGCCTGTTGCAGTTGCGTAATAGCGGTTTGCGGGTCGCCTGACTGCACGGCCTCCAGTGCGCGATGCATCTGATTCAGCAGATATTGCCCAGTGGCTTTGCCTTCTCCCCCTTCCCACGGGTGAAAGACACGCTCACGTAATATTGCCGCGGCCTCGTCGTAGCGACCCAATCCATTCCACAGACTCAGCAGTTTCACCGTCAGATCGTCACGTTGGAAGACAATATCTTTGCTGGCTTCCAGTCGCTGCAAACGCTGTTCAGCCGGTTGCGCCATCAGCTTTTTGAGATAGTCGAGTTCGAACAGGAAACGGGCATTTTGCGGATCCAGAGCGACGGCCTGCGACAGATACTGCATAGCCTGCTGTGCATCGTGCTGTTTGTTCCACGCATAGATCCCCAATAAGCGATGCACTGGGGCAAAATCCGGCTCCTGCACAAGGGTAAATTGCCAGCAGGAGACCGCCTCGTCATAGCAGCGTTTGCTGTACCAGAAACAGCCGAGCAAATAGCGGGCAAAAGCGCTCTGCTCGAGGGTTTGCAGCATCTGTACTTCATCCAGCGTATTGGGAAAACGGACGCGATTTTGCAGGCACTTACGCGCTCGTTCGATGAAAGGTTGCGGATCGTCGCTCAACGAAGCGCGCCACAGCATCGGTAGCGTTTCCTGGCTGTCGAGCAGTTCCAGCACGCTACGGGCAGCATCTTTTTGCCCCAATGCGCTCAGCCAGCCTGCCAGTTCACACGCGTTGGTACCACGACGCCCGGTAATCGAGATTAGCGCCTGTGCAGTCGCCTCATCCTGGCAGATAGCCCAGCGCGCATAGTGCAGGGTGTAACTCAGCGGATAATCAACCAGTTGTTGGCGAATGTACTCCAGCGCTTGCGCATTGCGATCAAGCTTTGCCAGCGCCAGCGCTTTCAGTCCCATCGCCAGGTTATTACTGCCGTTAAAGCGCAGGCTCTGCTCGACCTTTTCCAACGCGCCGGCATAGTCCTGACGTTTCATCGCCAGACGCGCCAACGACCAGAAAGCCGCATCCCGGCAGTTGCCGCTCCAGCTCGCCTTATAATAATTATCCCAGGCGCTTTCATCGTCGCCCTGGCGTTCCTGCGCGGCGGCCAGCAGCATACTCGCCTCGCCATCACGTGGATTCTTATTGAGCTTGTGCGCCCGTTCCAGCGCCTTGTTCGCACAATGCGCTGCTAATGCCCAGTCCGCGCGGTTTAGCGCCAGCGTCCCCAGAGCCACATTATTACGATAATCCAGCGGGTCAACCTCCAGCGCGCGGCGGTAATAATCTTCGGCATAGCGGCTGGCGTGGTTGTATTGCTCCAGATGTTGACCAATAAAATAGAGTTCATCGGTATTAGAAAGCGTTTCTGGCTGAGCTGGCGCGACGGCCGCCGAGGGCAGCGGTAACTCTTGCGCGATGTGCTCTTCGTACTGCAAAAGCACAGTGCCATCGGCGCGAGTGACGGTCATCGTTACCCGGGCATGACCATTGTCAGACACATCAGCTAACCAACTCTGCCCCGGTTCAAGGGTGAGTGTATTCTCAAAGAACGGCTGCCCGTGTGCCGCAAGCGTAACCTGGACATCACGTAGCGGCGCAATGGCATAAATGCCGACAGAAAGTTGGCTTCCCTCACGCACCAGCCGAAGCGCCAACTGCGTGCTGGCGTTTTGCACCATGCCAAGTTCGCTGTAGGGCAGGAAGTTTTGCACGAAGACTTTCTCTTCGTACGGCGCAAGCCAGGTGAAATCCGGCTGGTTATCGGTAAAGACCCCGGTCATCAGTTCGATATACGGACCGTTGTCATCGGTGAGATTACGATCCCAGGCAACGCCAAAGTCGCCGTATCCCCAGGTCCACTGTTTTTTCCCTGGCGAAACGTGGTGGTCCGCCACGTGCAGTAATCCACCACGCTCACCATGGTGCCAGGCACCGACAAAGTCATAATCCGATTTTTCCGCCATATAAGAGGTCGGAACGGGCACATTTTTGTAGCGAGAGATATCCACACCCGCCGAGTAATCCACTTTGTAGTAGGTGCCAGTAGCAATAGGAAACGCTGAAACATCGCGCTTGCCGTGGTCAAATACCGCGGTTACATCCGGCGGAAACACGCTCTGATGATCGTCGCCACCTTTCACCGCCGGATTCGCCCACCACAGGAAGTGGCGCGGCGTGGCGTTACCGTTAAACACCTTCCCGGTTATTTCGATCAGAGCGCGATCTGGATACAGCGTGAATCCGGTCATCACCTGTAAACCGCGCATGGGTTCAACCTCCCCCATCCACACGGTGTATTCGCCCTGCTCGCCCTGCTGCTGCGTAAAATCAACCGGCATAAAGGTGGTGGGACGATGATGCTGCGGCCAGTTAAACTCAATGCCGCCAGAGATCCATGGTCCAAGCAGGCCAACCAACGCAGGTTTCACCACTTCGTTGTAGTAGACGAAATCACGCTGCTGCACTTTGTCATACGCACGATGGATACGTCCGCCTAATTCCGGCAGCAGCATGATGCGAATGAAGTCATTCTCCATCCATACCGCCTGATAGTCGCGCATTTCACGTTTGCCGGTCAGCGTATCAATCACGCCGTAGGGATAAACCGCACCAGAGGACCCCTGATACACCCTTTTCTCCAGAAACATCGGGTTGGCGTCTTCTTCACCCACCGTCCACGTTGGGAGGGTGATCTTTTCCTGCCAGACTTTAACAGAACCGTACATGCCGCTCTCCACTCAATAAACAAAAGTAAAAATTTAACCTGAGGCTATTCTGCGGCAGTTAAGTGGCGTTAAAATGCGCAATGCTCACGCAATATAGTAAAGGGAGTTAAGTGTATGCAGCGTTCGGGATTCAATAACGCCAGGGTGCGCCAGGCAAATAAACAGATCTTTTTGTCGCATCTATGGCGGGAAAAACAGCTCAGCAAGTCGCAGTTGGCGCAGCTCACCAGCCTGTCGATTCCAGCGGTCAGCAATATTCTTGAAGAGCTGATGGATGAAGGGAGAATCAGCCATTCGCGAGAAACGTTAAGCCAGCGCGGTTTGAGTAGCGGCAGCTATCATTTGCCAGAAACAGGCGCCTGGACGCTCTGCATCAACGTCACCCCCACCAGCATCACCAGCCAACTGGCGGACGCGCGTCTGGTTGCCGTCGGTGACTGGCGCCATGAGGTCATTAATCCTGAAACGCCAAAAGCGCTGCTGACGGCATTGGCGGCACACTGGCGGGAATACCGTCGGCAATTTCCAGAGGTTACGATTAATCTGGCGCTAGGCGTGCACGGCCAGGTTGATCCGATTACCGGCGCATCAAAAACCATGCCTCAGGCTCCGTGGAAAACACCGGTGGAAATAAAATATCTGCTCGAGGAGATGCTTGGTGTGCAGGTCCGGCTGGACAATGACTGCGTGATGCTGGCGCTGGCGGAAAAGTGGCAAAATCCGGCGGCTAACGGTGATTTTTGTGTGATTAACGTTGATTACGGCATTGGCTCATCGTTTGTCATTAACGATAACATCTGGCGGGGTAGTTTGTATGGCAGCGGTCAGATTGGCCATACAATAATTCATCCGGACGGCGTTGCCTGTGACTGCGGTCGTTATGGGTGTCTGGAAACGGTGGCGTCATTAAGCGCACTGAAAAAGCAGGCTCGCATGTGGATGAAATCGCAACCGACATCCCGGTATGATCCCCAAACACTGACGACCGACCAGCTTATTGATGCCTGGAGGCACGGAGATGTCCGCATTCAGGCGTGGGCTGAACATGCCGCCAGCGCTATTGGCCTGAGTCTTTATAACTTTTTGAATATACTGAATATTAACCAAATATGGTTATATGGCCGGAGCTGCGCATTTGGCGAGAGCTGGCTCAATACGCTGGTGCAACAAACCGGATTTAATCCGTTCGATCACGGCGATAATCCGCGAGCCAGGGCAACGCAGATCGGTTTCGGTAAACTGACTCGCGCTCAGCAACTCATGGGAATTGGCTATCTGTATGTAGAATCACAGCTTAGCGAGCTGTAACCGTTAATCCGTAACGCTCACGGCTAAACGTTCATGCACCGTGGCGATAAAATCGGCCAGCGCCGGTTTGATCGCTCCTTTTTTCCACGCCATCAGCAACGCAATGGTCGGGACATCACCAATAATTGGCCGAAAAACCACCTGCCCGGTATTAAAATTATTCATATAACCGGGTATCAAAGTCACCCCTAACCCCATGCCAACCAGGTTCATGGTCACCAGAATATTGGTCGCCACCTGCACGATATTGGGCTGGCTTTTTTGCTGCTGAAACCAGTTTTTGACAATCATTGCTAACGCGCCGGAATAGGCCGGATCGGTACTGACAAAATTGACGCCGTGCAGTTGCTCCGCCGATATCGCGTTCTCATTAGCCAGCGGGTGATTAACGGGTAACACCACCACCAGCGGCTCATGAATCAGCTCCAGGTAATCCAGCTCCGGGCTGTAAACCGGATGACGCATTAAGCCAACGTCCAGCTCTCCACGTAGGATCTTCTCCTCCTGCTCGGTGGTGATCAGACTGACCAGTTCAATGTGCGTATTCGGTTGTTTTAAACGAAACAAAGGCAGCACCTTGGGCAACAGATTTACCTCTGCGGAAGGGACAAAGCCGATGGAGAAATGGTTATCTTCCTGCACCGTTTTACGAGCGCGAACTTTGGCATTTTCCGCCTGTTCGAGGATCACCAACGCATCCTGTAAAAAACACTCACCTGCTGCCGTTAACGCAACTTTGCGCTTGTCCCGCACCAGCAAGGGCACCCCCACGCAGGCCTCCAGATCGCGGATCTGACTGCTTAACGAGGGCTGAGAGGTATGCAGTTTTTCTGCCGCCCGGGTGAAATTCAGCGCCTGCGCCACCGCCACAAAATAGCGTAAGTGCCTCAGTTCCATGCCCTTCTCCTTGTTATCGAAAAAATGTCTCAACTGGTAGAAATTTACTATTTCACAGATTGATAACTAACCAGCAACATCCTTAGGGCACAAAAAAAGAAGGTCAATACATCTTAGCTTTCAGGATTAAAAAATATGACCACCCCCTCAAATTTAGACATCTACCAACTGATTGATACCCAACACGGTCGCGTAACCCCACGTATTTATACCGACCCTGAAATTTACCAACTGGAGCTGGAACGCATCTTCGGTCGCTGCTGGCTGTTTCTTGCCCACGAAAGCCAAATCCCCAAACCGGGCGATTTCTTTAACACCTATATGGGCGAAGACGCGGTCGTGGTGGTGCGCCAGAAGGACGGCAGCATCAAAGCGTTTCTCAACCAGTGCCGCCACCGCGCGATGCGCGTGAGTTACGCCGACTGCGGTAACACCCGCGCGTTTACCTGCCCGTATCACGGCTGGTCGTACGGCATTAACGGCGAGCTGATCGACGTACCGCTGGAGCCGCGCGCCTACCCACAAGGGTTGTGCAAATCCCACTGGGGGCTGAACGAAGTGCCGTGCGTCGAGAGCTACAAAGGGCTGATTTTCGGTAACTGGGATACCACCGCGCCGAACCTGCGCGATTATCTCGGCGACATAGCCTGGTATCTCGACGGCGTGCTGGATCGCCGTGAAGGCGGCACTGAAATCGTCGGCGGCGTGCAGAAGTGGACCATCGACTGCAACTGGAAATTCCCCGCCGAACAGTTCGCCAGCGACCAGTATCACGCGCTGTTCAGCCACGCCTCCGCCGTGCAGGTGCTGGGCGCGAAAGACGACGGCAGCGATAAGCGCCTCGGCGACGGCCAGACCGCCCGCCCGGTGTGGGAAACCGCCAAAGACGCGCTACAATTCGGCCAGGACGGGCATGGCAGCGGCTTCTTCTTTACTGAGAAACCGGACGCCAACGTCTGGGTCGACGGCGAAGTCTCCAGCTACTATCGCGACACCTATCAAGAGGCCGAGCAGCGCCTGGGCAAAGTACGCGCCCTGCGTCTGGCCGGTCACAACAATATTTTCCCCACCCTCTCCTGGCTGAACGGCACCGCCACGCTGCGCGTCTGGCATCCGCGCGGGCCGGATAAAGTGGAAGTGTGGGCGTTCTGTATCGCCGATAAAGCCGCCTCTGATGACGTCAAAGCCGCTTTTGAAAACAGCGCCACCCGCGCCTTCGGTCCGGCGGGATTCCTTGAACAGGATGACTCGGAAAACTGGTGTGAGATTCAAAAACTGCTGAAAGGCCACCGGGCACGCAACACCAACCTGTGCCTGGAGATGGGTCTCGGCCAGGAAAAACGTCGTGAAGACGGCATTCCAGGGATCACTAACTACATCTTCTCGGAAACCGCTGCCCGCGGCATGTATCAGCGCTGGGCCGATTTATTAAGCAGCGAAAGCTGGCAGGAAGTGCACGAAAAAACCGCCGCGTACCAGCAGGAGGTGATGAAATGAGCACGTTAGTCTCTCTGGAGCTACATCACCGCATCAGCCAGTTCCTGTATGAAGAAGCGCGTCTGCTGGACGACTGGCAGTTTCGCGACTGGCTGGCGCAGCTGGATGACGACATTCGTTACACCATGCGCACCACGGTCAATGCTCAAACCCGTGACCGCCGCAAAGGTGTACAGCCGCCGACCACCTGGATTTTCAACGACAACAAAGACCAGCTTGAGCGCCGCATCGCGCGGCTGGAAACCGGCATGGCGTGGGCCGAAGAGCCGCCTTCCCGCACCCGCCATATGATCAGCAACCTGCAGGTGAGCGAAACCGACCAGCCGGAGGTGTTCGCCGTGCGCCTGAACTATCTGCTGTATCGCGCGCAAAAGGAGCGTGACGAGACGTTCTACGTCGGCACGCGCATGGATAAAGTCCGTCGTCTGCCGGGCGACGAATGGCGCTTACTGGAGCGTGAGATCGTGCTCGATCAGGCGGTGATCGCCTCCCACAACCTGAGTGTACTGTTCTGATGAGCCGCATATTTGCCTGCTCCGCCACGGAGCTACCGGAGGGGGAAGCCCTCCGGCTGGAAACCTCTCCCGTCATCGCGCTGTTTCACATTGGCGGTGAGTTTTATGCCATTAACGATCGCTGTAGCCACGGTAACGCCTCGATGTCAGAGGGCTATCTGGAAGACGACGCCACGGTGGAGTGCCCGCTGCACGCCGCCAGCTTCTGCCTGAAAACCGGCAAAGCGCTGTGCCTGCCCGCCACCGATCCGCTCACCACCTACGCGGTGCATGTGGAAGGTGGTGAGGTGTTTATTGATGTCCCCGAGGAGGCCTGATGAGCGATTTACGCGATAACGTCGTCTTTATTACCGGCGGCGGTTCCGGCCTGGGCCTGGCGCTGGTGGAACGCTTTATTGAAGAAGGTGCGAAGGTTGCCACGCTGGAACTTTCGCCAGCCAAAGTCGCCAGCCTGCGCCAGCGCTTTGGCGAACATATACTGGCAGTGGAAGGTAACGTGACCTGCTACGCCGACTACCAGCGCGCGGTGGATAGTATCCTCAGCACCTTCGGCAGGTTGGATTGTTTTATCGGCAACGCGGGTATCTGGGATCACAATGCTTCGCTGGTCGATACGCCCGCCGAGGCGCTGGAGAGCGGCTTCCACGAGTTGTTTAACGTTAACGTGCTGGGTTATCTGCTGGGTGCCAAAGCCTGCACCCAGGCGTTAATCGCCAGCGAAGGCAGCATCATCTTTACCCTGTCTAACGCCGCGTGGTATCCCGGCGGCGGCGGGCCGCTGTATACCGCCAGCAAGCACGCTGCCACCGGGTTGATTCGCCAGTTGGCCTACGAACTCGCCCCCAAAGTGCGGGTGAACGGTGTCGGCCCGTGCGGCATGGCGACCGATCTGCGCGGCCCGCAGGCGCTGGGGCAAAACGACACCTCGATTATGCAGTCGCTAACGCCGGAGAAAATCGCCGCCATTCTGCCGCTACAGTTCTTCCCCGATCCGGCCGATTTTACCGGCCCGTACGTGATGCTGGCGTCGCGTCGTAACAACCGCACGCTGAGCGGCGTGATGATCAATGCCGACGCTGGTCTGGGGATCCGTGGGATCCGTCACGTCGCGGCCGGTCTGGAGCTGTAAGGAGCAAGCATGAACGAACAGATTATTGCCATCATCGGCGGCGGTCAGGCAGGCGCGATGGCCGCCGCTGCGCTACGTCAGCAGGGGTTTAGCGGGCCGTTACACCTCTTTTCTGACGAGGCGTATCTGCCCTACGAGCGCCCGCCGCTTTCAAAAGCGATGCTGCTGGACGATAACCCGCAGCTTCAGCCAGTGCTCCCCGCCAGCTGGTGGCAGGAGCACAACGTGCAGCTGCATCTGGGCGTGACGCTTCGCGAGATCGATCGCGCGACCCGCACGTTAACGCTTGCGGATGGGCAAACCTACCGCTGGACTCAACTGCTGCTGGCGACCGGGGCCGCCGCCAGACCACTGCCGCTGCTGGATGCACTGGGCGATCGCTGTTTTACCCTGCGCCATGCGGGCGATGCCGAGCGCCTACGCACCGTTCTACAACCTGGGAAATCGGTGGTCATCATCGGCGCGGGCACCATTGGCCTGGAACTGGCGGCCAGCGCCACCCAGCGCGGCTGCCGGGTGACGCTGGTCGAACTGGCGGATACGGTGATGGGCCGCAATGCGCCGGCTCCGGTACGCGATTATTTGCTCGCTCGCCATCAGTTAGCCGGCGTGCGGATGCTGCTCAATAGCGCCATTGAGCACGCCAAAGCGGGAGAATTTCTCACGCTCACGCTGCAAAACGGCGAACAGCTCACCGCCGACGCGGTAGTTTACGGCATCGGTATCATCGCCAACGATACGCTGGCCAGCGACGCGGGGCTGGAAACGGCCAACGGTATTATTGTCGATAGCGCCTGCGCCACCGCCGACCCGACCATTTTCGCCGCCGGTGATGTGGCGCTCACTCGCCAGCCGGATGGTTCACTGCGCCGGATCGAAAGCTGGGAAAACGCCAATTTTCAGGCGCAGGTAGCCGCCGCCGCGATGCTCGGCTTGCCCCTGCCGGAAGCAGCGCCAGGCTGGTTCTGGACCGATCAGTACAGCGATAACCTGCAGTTTGTCGGGGAGATGCAGGGAGAAAGCTGGCTCGTACGTGGCGATCCTGATGCGCAGAAAGCAATATGGTTTAGTCTGCAGAATGACGTGATTGTCGGCGCAGTGACGTTAAACCAGGGCCGGGAAATGCGCTTATTGAGGAAATGGATTCAGGCAAAGAAAAAGCCGCCAGTGGCGGCTTTAGTCGATGAAACAATCTTGCTTAAGTCAATATAACTGGCGGATGTCTCTTCGTTTATCCGGCCTACACGTGAGTTATCAGTAGGCCGGATAAGGTCCGGCAATCAATATTACTTACGCGTAAACCGGGAAGCGTGCGCAGATATCCAGCACTTTACCTTTGATGCGCTCAATCACCGCTTCATCATTGATATTGTCCAGAACATCACACATCCAGCCAGCCAGCTCTTTCACTTCCGCTTCTTTAAAGCCACGGCGAGTGACAGCCGGGGAACCGATACGGATACCGGAAGTCACAAACGGGCTCTTCGGATCGTTTGGTACGCTGTTTTTGTTGACGGTGATGTTAGCACGACCCAGTGCGGCGTCAGCTTCTTTACCGGTCAGGTTTTTATCAACCAGATCCAGCAGGAACAGGTGGTTTTCAGTCCCGCCGGAAACCACTTTGTAGCCGCGGTTCAGGAACACTTCCACCATCGCTTTGGCGTTTTTCGCAACCTGCTGCTGGTAGACTTTGAACTCTGGCTCCATCGCTTCTTTCAGCGCCACAGCTTTCGCTGCGATCACGTGCATCAGCGGGCCGCCCTGCGCGCTTGGGAACACAGCGGAGTTCAGTTTTTTGTACAGCTCTTCGTCACCGCCTTTTGCCAGGATCAGGCCGCCGCGCGGACCCGCCAGGGTTTTGTGGGTGGTGGTGGTGACAACGTGAGCGTGCGGAACAGGGTTCGGGTAAACGCCAGCAGCAATCAGGCCAGCAACGTGCGCCATGTCGACGAACAGGTATGCGCCGATGCTGTCAGCGATTTCACGCATTTTTGCCCAGTCAACCACGCCGGAGTAGGCAGAGAAGCCACCGATGATCATTTTTGGCTTATGCTCTTTGGCCTGCTTAGCCATGTCTTCGTAGTCAATTTTACCGGACTCATCAATGCCGTAAGGAATGATGTTGTACAGTTTGCCGGAGAAGTTAACCGGGGAGCCGTGAGTCAGGTGGCCGCCCTGCGCCAGGTTCATACCCAGCACGGTATCGCCCGGTTGCAGCAGCGCGGTGTAGACAGCAAAGTTAGCCTGAGAGCCAGAGTGCGGCTGGACGTTAGCGTAGTCAGCGCCAAACAGTTCTTTTGCACGATCGATAGCCAGTTGCTCAACGATATCAACGTACTCGCAACCGCCGTAGTAGCGCTTGCCCGGATAACCTTCAGCGTATTTGTTGGTCAGCTGAGAACCCTGCGCCTGCATTACACGCGGGCTGGTATAGTTTTCGGAGGCGATCAGTTCGATGTGCTCTTCCTGACGTACTTTTTCCTGCTCCATAGCCTGCCACAGTTCGGCATCATAATCGGCAATGTTCATTTCACGCTTTAACATCCGCATCTCCTGACTCAGCTAACAATAGAATTTCGGCCTAAAAAGGCAGTCCCGTTGGACGACGGCCAACAGTATAACCGAATCATTCTTCGATAACAGGTCTTGACAAAGGATTTTACGCAAACGATTACCTTCACGGCACACAAGGCTTTGGAGAACAAAGGTCTGCTGAATTTCAACGGATTTCTTTTCAGGTTTGTGATGCAGATTTTTCACGATGTAACCTTTACAACGCAAAGTTACAAAGAACCATTTACAATGCAGGGGTATTTTTTATAAGATGCATTTGACATACATCATTAAAGTTTCAGATAAAGGAAGACCGTATGCTTGACGCACAAACCATCGCTACAGTGAAAGCCACCATTCCCCTGCTGGTTGAAACAGGTCCGAAGCTGACCGCCCATTTCTACGATCGCATGTTTACGCATAACCCAGAGCTGAAAGAAATTTTCAACATGAGTAACCAGCGCAATGGCGATCAGCGTGAAGCGCTGTTTAACGCCATTGCCGCGTATGCCAGCAACATCGACAACCTGGCAGCGCTGTTGCCAGCCGTTGAGAAAATCGCGCAGAAACATACCAGCTTCCAGATTAAACCAGAGCAGTACAACATCGTTGGGAGCCACCTGCTGGCCACGCTGGACGAAATGTTCAGCCCGGGCCAGGAAGTGCTGGATGCGTGGGGCAAAGCATACGGCGTGCTGGCGGGCGTGTTTATTAACCGTGAAGCGCAAATCTACAGCGAAAACGCCAACAAAAATGGCGGTTGGGAAGGCACGCGTCCTTTCCGTATCGTGGCGAAAACGCCGCAAAGCCGCGCGATTACCAGCTTTGAGTTTGAACCCGTCGACGGCGGCGCAGTGGCTGAATACCATCCGGGCCAATACCTGGGCGTCTGGCTGAAGCCGGAAGGTTTCCCGCATCAGGAAATTCGTCAGTACTCACTGACCCGTAAACCCGATGGCAAAGGCTATCGAATTGCCGTGAAGCGCGAGGACGGTGGTCAGGTTTCAACCTGGCTGCATAACCACGCCAATGTCGGTGACGTCGTTCACTTAGCCGCGCCAGCGGGTGATTTCTTTATGGACGTCGCGACCGATACTCCGGTGTCTCTGATTTCCGCAGGCGTGGGTCAGACCCCGATGCTGGCGATGCTGGATACGCTGGCGAAGGCCAATCATACGGCGCAGGTAAACTGGTTCCACGCGGCGGAAAATGGTGATGTACATGCTTTCGCCGATGAAGTAAAAGCACTCGGCGAAACGCTGCCACGCTTTAGCGCACATACCTGGTATCGTGAGCCAAACGAAGCCGATCGCGCGAAAGGTGCGTTTGATAGCATTGGTCTGATGGATCTGAACAAACTGGAAGGGACAATCAGCGATCCGGCGATGCAGTTTTATCTGTGCGGCCCGGTCGGCTTTATGCAGTTCGCCGCGAAGCAACTGGTCGGTCTGGGCGTGAAAAACGAGAACATTCATTACGAATGCTTCGGCCCGCATAAAGTGTTGTAATGTATTACGCGTGTAGGCCGGATAAGGCGTTTACGCCGCCATCCGGCATTCACTCTGCCTGATGCGCTACGCTTATCAGGCCTACAAATTAACGGCGCGGCTTAGATTGCCGCGTCGTCTTCTTCACCGGTACGAATACGAATAACGCGTGCCACGTCGAAGACAAAAATCTTACCGTCACCGATTTTACCGGTCTGCGCGGTACGAATAATGGTGTCAACGCAGGTATCGACGATGTCGTCGGTAACCACAATTTCAATTTTTACCTTCGGCAGAAAATCAACCATGTATTCCGCACCACGGTATAACTCGGTATGGCCTTTCTGACGGCCAAACCCTTTCACTTCTGTGACTGTCATACCAGTAATGCCGACTTCTGCCAGCGCTTCACGGACGTCGTCCAGCTTGAAGGGTTTAATAATCGCATCAATCTTTTTCATGCTATTCCTTGAAAAGGTCGCCTGTCTTTTGATCGAATAAAGCTAACATAATCCGCAGATTTATTCTTTGAAATCGTTTGCATCCAGCTCGTGTCGAGAAAGCAATTTATAGAATTCGGTGCGGTTGCGCCCCGCCATTCGCGCCGCGTGGGTCACATTGCCTTTGGTGATTTGCAATAGCTTGCGCAGGTAGTTGAGTTCAAACTGATTGCGCGCTTCAACAAACGTCGGCAGCGCGGTGTTCTCCCCTTCCAGGGCCTGCTCCACCAGCGCATCGCTGATCACCGGCGAAGAGGTCAAAGCCACGCACTGCTCGATCACGTTGACCAACTGACGCACGTTGCCCGGCCAACTGGCGGTCATCAAACGCTTCATGGCATCGGTCGAGAAGGCGCGCACGAACGGTTTATGCCGTTCAGCAGACTGTCGCAGCAGATGGTTTGCCAACAGCGGAATATCTTCCGTACGCTCGGCCAACGCCGGGATCTTCAGGCTTACCACGTTGAGGCGATAGTACAAATCTTCACGAAACTCGCCCCGCGCCATCGCTTTTGGCAGGTCGCGGTGGGTAGCGGATATAATGCGCACATCAATGTCGATATCGCGGTTACTGCCCAGCGGTCTGACCTTGCGCTCCTGTAAAACGCGCAGCAATTTGACCTGTAATGGCGCGGGCATATCGCCAATCTCATCAAGGAACAGCGTCCCGCCTTCCGCCGCCTGAAACAGGCCCTCGCGATTGCTTACCGCACCGGTAAAAGCACCGCGCGCATGACCAAACAGTTCGGACTCCAGCAGTTGTTCCGGTAACGCGCCGCAGTTAATAGCAATGAATGGCTTGTGGCTGCGCGGGCTGGCGTTATGAATCGCCTGGGCAAACACCTCTTTCCCGGTTCCGCTTTGACCGTTAATCAATACGCTCACATCCGATTGCGCTACCATCCGCGCCTGTTCTAACAGACGCAGCATCAGCGGGCTGCGGGTGACGATGGACTCACGCCAGCTGTCATCCGTGGCTGGCGCAGACTGTTCCAATGCGCCATCAATCGCCTGGTATAACGCGTCTTTATCAACCGGCTTGGTGAGAAAACTGAACACCCCTTGCTGCGTCGCGGCAACGGCGTCAGGGATGGAACCGTGAGCAGTGAGGATTATAACCGGCATTCCAGGCTGCACTTTCTGGATTTCAGTAAACAGCTGCATGCCGTCCATTTCATCCATACGCAGGTCACTGATAACCAGATCCACTTTTTCGCGGTTCAGCACCCGTAACCCTTCCTGCCCACTTTCTGCGGTTACGACACTGTAGCCTTCGCTGGTCAGTCGCATACCGAGCAATTTCAACAGGCCCGGATCGTCATCCACCAGCAGCAGATGTGCGGGCTTACGGCTTATCATGGTGTGACCTCATCGGCTGATGGCACAGTGCCATCCTCGTTATCAGGCGTGGTGAGTTTATCATTCCCGTGCGGCGCATCAGGATTGTAGCTGCCTGCAGGTTTGCGCGTGGAAAGCTGACGTTCTATATCGGTCAGATTCTCCAGCTTACGGGTGGTGAGATCGAGCTGGGACTGCAAATGCTGCTGCTGTTGACGTAGCGTATCAAGATCGCTGTCCGATGTTTGCTGGAGTTTACTGTAGCGCATACGCTCTTCGGCAAGCTGCAGTTGTAGCGTTTGGCTGCTGAGCCAGACCTGATACAGCGGTCTGACTTGCGGCGGAATTTGTGGACTTAATGCCTCGAGGCGCGAAACAGCCTCCCGCCTTTCAGGTGGCGTAATGTTAGCGTTATCGAGCAGAATCCCGCGTCTGAAAGCCCCCTGCCAGGTATCTGGCATCATCATACTGGCTTCACTGCGCGCCTGGACCGGCATCAGGCGATTGGCGCAATCCATAGCCCGCAGCCAGTACAGTGGATTAGTCTCTGTGGGCTGGCCCGCCAGTGACCAGATATCCGTACACTCGGTTGCAAGATAGTCCGCCAGTTGGTAAGGCGGGATTTTCTCCTGCGAGGGATCGCCGGTAACATGATTCACCGCGTTCGGCGCGCACCCGGCCAGCACCAGACACGGCAGGCTCATAAGCAAGACTCGACGGAAAAAATGTCGTTTAAGCATTCGGACAACAACGTGTGGCATACTCACCAGACTTAGGTTTATTTTAGTGATTTTTTGCAGCAGATAGCGGCAATTCTATGCGAAAACAAACGCTTTGCGCATGGTCATCAACCAGATACAGTTTGCCCCGCATACGGCGGATGCAATCTCTGGCAATGCTTAGCCCCAACCCGCTTCCTTTTACCGCCCCTTTTCGCTGATGACTACCCTGGAAAAAAGGCTCGAAGATCATGGTCTGTTCTGCTTCTGGAATCGGTGTGCCGGTATTCGTTATATCGATGTATACCGTTGAGCCATGCAAACTGCTGCGGATCCAAATGTTACCGGATTCAGCGCCATAGTGCACCGCATTGGAATAAAGATTGTCCAGCACGCTCATCAACAGCATCGGTTCTGCCAGGCAGGTGTTCGCCTCAAGCGCTACCTCAGTATGTATCATTTTGCCGCGAGCGGGCAGACTATGTGCAGAAACAACGCGTTCAACCAGCGGCGCGATTTCCACGCTCTCAAGCTCAACCTCGTCATCCGCCAGCTTGCGGTTGTAATCAAGAAGCTGCTCAATCAGCTTTTGCAGGTTGCGGCTACTGTCATCCAGAATACCGACCACCTCTTTTTGCTCCGGCGTTAGCGGTCCAACGACCTGATCGGCCAGCAACTCCGTACCTTCGCGCATGCTCGCCAGCGGTGTTTTCAGCTCATGAGACAGATGGCGTAAAAACTGATGCCGTTGCGACTCAAGCCAGGAAAGACGTTCGCTCAACCAGATAATGCGCTGACCGACAGACCTCAGCTCACGCGGCCCGGTAAATAATACGCTATCGCCCAGCGAGCGCCCTTCCCCCAGCCGATTGATCATCCTTTCTATGCCCTTCACCGGGCCAATAATCATACGAGTGAACAGCAGTACCATCGCCAGGCTGACAAGAAACAGCACCAGCGCCTGCCAACCAAAGAACTGCCCACGTTCGGCTATTTCCTGCTGTAGCTGCTGACCACGAGAAAAGACCACGGTGCGCGTCGCTTGTACCATCTCGGTATTGGCATTAGCGAACGCTTCCAGCCGGGCTGCCGCCACGCTATCTGGACCGCTGTTATGGCACTGTAATTGCGCGAGATCGTTGAGATCCTGACGTAATGCCTGATAAAGCTTGTTATCCGGCAACACGCCCGCATGCGCATCCAGCATGTCGCTATAGCGTTTACGCTGACTCTGGTAGACCTTTGCCAACGTTGGGTCATCAAGCACACAGTATTGCCGGTAGCTCCGCTCCATCTCCAGCGCAGCGTTGGTCATTGCCTCACTGCGTCTGGCGTCAATCAGCGTGGTGCGGTTCGTCAGCGCCGCCTGCGCGCTCAAAGCATTCAGGCTTTGCCACGCCTGCCAGGCCAGAACTAACAACGGCAGCAGAATCAGCAAGAATGCCAACATAACCAATTGACGTAAAGATCGGGGGAAAACTGACCAGCGCTTCAAGGCGTTACTCTCAATGGACAGGAATAGCTTGATGCTAACTGAGGGGAACGCCAGATACAACAAAGCCGGGATTAACCCGGCTTTGTTGTGGAATAAGGCGGTGCCTAACTCGACGTTTCGCCCGGAGGTTGATATGAGCAATGCTAATATCAGATGTTGGACGGCAGGCACCTTGTTGTGCGTCATTCGAAGTTTATGTAGCGCTTCCCGAAGGGGCTGACATAAGAAGGTGAATGAGCCACTGATTAATATTATGCAGTATCTGTGCCAATATTCAAAACACTTTGTTAACACAATGATAGATATGAAAAATATCGTTATTCAGGCAAAAAATAATTCTGCCTGTTTTTTGCGCTTTCTGTCGCTAATCAGCAACACATGCAGCACATAAAAACAAAACCATTTTAAATCAAATGGTTAAATGTCTCTTTTTGGCGACAGCCTCACCCCACCCATGTCGGGATTTCCCGACAGTTTAATCTTGCGGCGTAAACGCTTTATCCGGCCTACGATACAAAAAAGCCCCTCACGAAGAGGGGCTTAATGACTATTGAGCGAATTAACCGAGCTGTTTACGCGCGTTACGGAAAATACGCATCCACGGGCTGTCCTCGCCCCAGTTTTCCGGGTGCCAGGAGTTAGCCACCGTGCGGAACACACGTTCCGGGTGCGGCATCATAATGGTGACGCGACCATTTTCAGTAGTAACGGCAGTAATACCGTTCGGCGAACCGTTCGGGTTAGCCGGGTAGGTTTCGGTCACCTTACCGAAGTTATCAACGTAGCGCAGCGCCACCAGACCTTTGCCCTCAAGCTGAGCCAGATGCGCGTCGTCACGCACTTCCACCCGACCTTCACCGTGAGAAACGGCAATCGGCATCATCGATCCAACCATATCGCTGAGCAGTAAAGATGGGCTTTGCGTCACTTCGACCAGGCTGAAGCGGGCTTCAAAACGATCGGAGTGGTTACGCACAAAGCGCGGCCACAGGTCGCTGCCCGGGATCAGTTCATGCAGGTTCGACATCATCTGACAACCGTTACACACCCCAAGCGCCAGCGTTTGTGGACGATGGAAGAAGGTTTCAAACTCGTCACGTACACGGTTGTTGAACAGAATCGACTTCGCCCAGCCCTCCCCGGCGCCAAGCACATCACCGTAAGAGAAGCCGCCACAGGCTACCAGCGCCTGGAAATTCCCCAGACCGATACGTCCGCCCAGCAGATCGCTCATGTGCACGTCGATAGCATCGAAGCCCGCGCGATGGAAAGCTGCTGCCATCTCGACGTGGGAATTAACGCCCTGCTCGCGCAGTACGGCGACTTTTGGACGTGCGCCGGTGGCGATGTACGGCGCAGCAACATCGTCATTAATATCGAACGACAGTTTGACGTTGAGACCCGGATCGGCGTCGTTGGTTTTAGCGTCGTGTTCCTGATCGGCGCATTCCGGGTTGTCGCGCAGACGCTGCATCTGCCATGTGGTTTCTGCCCACCACATACGCAGGGTGGTGCGGCTTTCGCTGAACACCGACTGCCCATTAGCGGAGAGGGTGAAGCGATCGCCTTCGACGGCTTTACCGAGGTAGTGTACGCAGCCTGCCAGGCCGTTGGCCGCCAGAATGGCTTCCACCGCGTCACGGTCAGCGGCGCGAACCTGGATCACGGCGCCCAGCTCTTCGTTAAACAGCGCTGCCAGACGATCGTCGCCCAGCGTGCTGATATCAGCCTCAATACCACAGTGCCCGGTGAAGGCCATTTCCGCCAGCGTCACCAGCAGACCGCCGTCAGAACGGTCGTGGTAGGCCAGCAGCTTGCGCTGTGCGACCAGCGCCTGAATAGCATCGTAGAAGCCTTTCAACTGCGCCACGTCACGAACGTCGGCCGGTTTGTCGCCCAGTTGACGGTAAACCTGCGCCAGCGCGGTCGCGCCCAGTGCGTTGTGGCCCAGACCAAGGTCAATTAACAGCAGGGCATTATCTTCAGTAGAGAGCTGCGGGGTAATAGTGTGACGCACATCTTCCACACGGGCAAAAGCGGTGATCACCAGCGACAGCGGCGAGGTCATTTCGCGCTGCTCGTTGCCTTCTTGCCAGCGGGTTTTCATCGACATGGAGTCTTTACCCACCGGAATAGTCAGGCCAAGCGCCGGACATAATTCTTCCCCGACGGCTTTTACCGCTTCGTATAACCCGGCATCTTCACCCGGGTGACCCGCAGCCGCCATCCAGTTTGCGGAGAGTTTAATGCGTTTGATGTCGCCAATCTGCGTTGCCGCAATGTTGGTCAGCGCTTCCCCTACCGCCAGACGGGCAGAGGCCGAGAAGTCCAGCAGAGCGACTGGCGCACGTTCGCCGATAGACATCGCTTCACCATAGTAGCTATCAAGGCTGGCGGTGGTCACCGCACAGTTAGCCACCGGGATCTGCCACGGCCCCACCATCTGGTCACGCGCCACCATACCGGTAACCGTACGGTCGCCGATGGTTACGAGGAAGGTTTTTTCGGCGACAGTCGGCAGATGCAGCACGCGGTTCACCGCATCTGCAATCGAGATTTCGCCACGATTCAGAGCATCGCCCTTGGCTTTCAGCGTCTGCACATCACGGGTCATCTTCGGCGTTTTGCCCAGCAGCACGTCCAGCGGCATGTCGATCGGCTGGTTATCGAAGTGGCTGTCGCTAAGGGTCAGATGCTGCTCTTCGGTGGCTTCACCGATCACCGCATACGGCGCGCGCTCGCGCTTACAAAGTTCGTCAAACAGCGGCAACTGGTCGGCAGCAACCGCCAGCACGTAACGTTCCTGAGATTCGTTACACCAGATTTCCAGCGGGCTCATACCCGGCTCGTCGCTGAGGATATCGCGCAGCTGGAATTTACCGCCGCGACCGCCATCGCTGACCAGCTCCGGCATGGCGTTGGACAGACCGCCCGCGCCAACGTCGTGGATGAACAGAATCGGGTTGGCATCGCCCATCTGCCAGCAGCGGTCGATAACTTCCTGGCAACGACGCTCCATTTCCGGGTTATCACGTTGTACGGAGGCGAAGTCGAGATCCGCGTCAGACTGGCCGGATGCCATAGAAGAAGCCGCCCCGCCGCCGAGGCCGATGTTCATCGCCGGGCCGCCGAGAACGATCAGCTTCGCGCCGACGACAATCTCGCCTTTCTGCACGTGATCGGCACGGATGTTGCCAATGCCGCCCGCCAGCATGATCGGCTTATGATAGCCGCGCAGCTCTTCGCCGTTGTGACTGTTAACTTTTTCTTCATAGGTACGGAAGTAGCCGGTCAGCGCCGGACGACCAAATTCGTTGTTAAACGCCGCGCCGCCCAGCGGGCCGTCGGTCATGATATCCAGCGCGGTAACAATACGTTCCGGTTTGCCGAAATCTTCTTCCCACGGCTGTTCGAAGCCGGGAATACGCAGGTTGGAAACAGAGAAGCCCACCAGCCCGGCTTTCGGTTTTGCGCCGCGCCCGGTGGCGCCTTCATCACGAATTTCACCGCCGGATCCGGTTGCCGCGCCCGGCCATGGAGAGATGGCGGTCGGGTGGTTATGGGTTTCGACCTTCATCAGGATATGGGCTGGCTCCTGATGGAAATCGTAGCGACCGGTTTCGTGGTCAGCGAAGTAACGGCCAACTTCGGATCCTTCCATCACCGCAGCGTTGTCTTTATAGGCAGACAGCACGTGGTCCGGGGTGGTTTCGAAGGTGTTTTTAATCATTTTAAACAGCGACTTCGGCTGCTGTTCACCGTCGATAATCCAGTCGGCGTTAAAAATCTTGTGGCGACAGTGTTCGGAGTTGGCCTGCGCGAACATGTACAGCTCGATGTCGTTCGGGTTGCGCCCCAGTTTGCTGAACGCATCCTGTAGATAGTCGATTTCATCTTCCGCCAATGCCAGGCCGAGACGCACGTTGGCGTCAATCAGCGCCTGACGACCCTGGCCGAGCAGGTCAACGCTGGAGACCGGCGCAGGCTGGTGATGCGCAAACAGTTTTTCGGCATCGTTTAGCGCAGAGAAAACCGTTTCCATCATGCGGTCGTGCAGTACGTCGGCAACCTCCTGCCACTGCGCCGCAGTCAGCGTAGAAGCGTCTACATAGTAAGCAACACCACGCTCCAGGCGGCTAATCTGTTGTAGGCCGCAATTATGGGCAATATCAGTCGCTTTAGAAGACCACGGGGAGATGGTGCCTGGACGAGGGGTAACCAGCAGCAGTTTACCCTCAGGAGCGTGGCTGTGAAGAGCAGGACCATATTTCAGCAGGCGTGCAAGCTGTGCGTGCTCATCCTCATTCAACGGTGCGTTCAGATCGGCAAAATGGACGTACTCGGCGTAAATATTGTGGACCTGGAGGTTGGCAGCCTGAAAACGTGCCAGCAGTTTGTTAATACGGAATGCAGACAGTGCAGGTGAACCACGCAGAATTTCCATCATAAGTCTCTCGTCTTCTAAGCTTTCGGTGTGCCCAAGTGGGGGAAACGGGCGGTATTATAAAGAATCTACCGCGCCGACGAAACCGTTTGCGTGGAAATAAAATCGCGGCCTTGTCTTATCATCAAATGCGGTCTGTATTCTGAATAAGTTGCCAACTGACGCAAGTTTAAGCAAAATGCCGCTCATTAATGACGACTTCACTTCTTAAACAACACCACAGCAGACAGAGACAACGTACGGTTCAGAGAATTAACTAATTGAAAAAATTAAAGATTAATTATCTGTTCATCGGCATATTAACGCTGTTGTTGGCAGCGGCTCTCTGGCCATCCATTCCCTGGTTCGGTAAAGCCGAAAATCGTATCGCCGCCATTCAGTCGCGGGGAGAACTGCGCGTCAGTACCATCGACTCGCCGTTAACTTACGCTACTCTCAACGGCAAAAAATTCGGTCTGGATTATGAACTGGCCCAGGCGTTCGCCAACTATTTAGGCGTGAAGTTAAAAGTTACCGTGCGTCAGAACATCAGCCAGCTGTTTGACGACCTGGATAACGGGAATGCCGATCTGTTAGCCGCAGGCCTGGTGTATAACAGCGAGCGGGTGAAAAATTATCAGCCCGGCCCGACCTATTACTCGGTTTCACAACAGCTGGTGTATCGTGTTGGGCAATATCGCCCCCGAACCCTGGCTACCGTGAATGAAAATCAGCTGACTATCGCCCCGGGGCATGTGGTGGTTAACGATCTCCAGCAGCTAAAAGAGAAAAAATTTCCCGACCTGAGCTGGAAAGTAGATGACAAAAAGGGCACCACTGAACTGCTTGATGATGTTATCGCCGGTAAGCTGGATTACACCATCGCCGATTCCGTCGCCATTAGCCTGTACCAACGCGTACATCCTGAGCTGGCCGTCGCGCTGGACGTCTCCGACGAACAACCGGTGACCTGGTTTAGTCGTCTGGACGATGACAACACCCTGTCTGCCGCCCTGTTGGATTTCTTTAACACCATGAATGAAGATGGCTCTCTGGCGCGACTGGAAGAGAAATATCTCGGGCATGGCGATGATTTTGACTATGTCGACACCCGCACCTTTTTGCGCGCCGTCGATAGCGTGTTGCCAGACCTTAAGCCGCTGTTTGAAAAATATGCGCAAAAAATAGACTGGCGACTGCTTGCCGCGATCTCGTATCAGGAGTCGCACTGGGACGCGCAGGCCACGTCCCCGACCGGCGTACGCGGACTGATGATGTTGACCAAAAATACCGCCCAGAGTCTCGGGCTAACTGACCGTACCGATGCCGAACAGAGCATCAGCGGCGGCGCGCGTTATTTGCAGGATATGATGAGTAAAGTGCCGGATACCGTCCCGGAAGGGGAACGCATCTGGTTTGCGCTTGCCGCCTACAATATGGGTTATGCGCATATGCTGGACGCACGGGCGCTGACGGTCAAAACCAAAGGCAATCCGAATAGCTGGTCCGATGTAAAACAGCGTCTACCGCTGCTCAGTCAAAAGCCATATTACAACAAGCTGACCTATGGCTATGCGCGTGGTCATGAAGCCTACGCCTATGTGGAAAATATCCGTAAATACCAGATAAGCCTGGTGGGATATCTGCAAGAAAAAGAAAAGCAGGCGCAGGAAACGCAGCAGCTGGCGCAGGATTACCCGGCGGTGTCACCCGCGGAGTTATTAGGTAAAGAGAAATTCCCGCTTTCCGCGTTCCTGTCTCAAACGTCGTCAAACTACCTGACGCACTCCCCTTCCCTGCTGTTTTCCACGCAAAAGAAAGAGGAAAAGTAGTCTTATCGGCCTGATAAACATCAGGCAATCAGGCCGGCATTTACGCACTGGCGGATTTTTTCAGGGCTTTAATTTCCTGACGACGCATACGAAAGAAATCGCTGAGCAGAGTGGCGCATTCATCCCGTAGGACTCCCTCTGTCACTTCAACCCGATGATTCATTCCAGGGTGATGCAGCACGTCCATTAATGAACCCGCCGCCCCCGTTTTCGCATCGCGCGCGCCAAAAACCACCCGGCCGATACGGCTGTGCACCATCGCGCCTGCGCACATCACGCATGGCTCCAGAGTGACGTACAACGTGGCATCTAACAGACGATAATTTTGCAGCACCAGGCCGCCCTGACGCAGCGCCATAATTTCAGCATGGGCTGTGGGATCATGGTGACCAATCGGCCGGTTCCAGCCTTCGCCAATGACGCGGTTATCATGCACTAATACCGCGCCCACCGGGACTTCACGCTCATCCCAGGCGCGCTTAGCCAGCGTTAAAGCATGACGCATCCAGTATTCGTGGCTAAATTCAACTTCAGACAAAGGGGTAACTCCAGTAATCAAAGCGGGCGCATTATACACAGACGCTATCGTTTACTCTATTCGAGTTGTTGCAGTTCCCCACGCGGCGTGACGCGCCAGCGATGCTGGCAAAAAGAGAGCAGCGGGTTGTCCTGTTTACTGTCGCTATAACCACTATACAGTTGCAGCGGCGCGCCAATCTGGCGTTCCAGCTGTGTCACTTTCTCATGCCCCAGACAGCGCAGAGGCAGCACCCAGCCACCATATCCCCGCGCCATTTTACTGGCGATCAGATTGACGCGCGGTAGCCACGGGGTATCAAAGTAAACCTGTTCCACCAGCGACTGTGGGGAGCCGGTGATAAGCCAAATATCGGCGTCAGAACTCAACAGATAAGTGGTCAACCGCTGCTGTACGAGCGGAAACGCCGTCACGTTATTGCGAAACCAACGTACAAAATCAGCCTGGTGCGCTTTCAGACGCGCCTCGCTACGACCAAAAGTGCACCCCCATAACAGCAGGCTCATCGGCCAGCGGGCCGCGCGTCCTTTTATCAACAACGCCAGCGCAATCACCGGTAACAGAGGCAGCACAAGCAGCACGTTCAGCGGCTGGCGGCGCAGCAGATAACGTATAAAACTACCGAACATATCCTGCTGGTGTAACGTGCCATCCAAATCAAAAAAGACAACGCGGCGCTGGTGATTGGTCAAACTTTATTCCTCTGGATCGTTGAACCCCAATAGCCAGGTAAACAGAAACCCGGCAATAACTGCTACCAGATAGCCTAACAGATAGAACATCACTTTTCCGGCAACAATCGTTAATGCCAGCGGTAATCCTGAGATACCAAAGGTGATGACCGTTGCCACTTTCCAGTAGCTTATCAGCGCCCCGCCTACCGCTCCGCCAAGACAAGCACCGATAAACGGCTTACCCAACGGTAGCGTAACGCCAAAAATCAGCGGTTCGCCAATACCCAATAATCCAACCGGCAACGCCCCTTTGATCACTTTTTTTAGTCGTGCGTTGCGGGTTTTCATCAGCACCGCAATCGCAGCACCTATTTGCCCAACACCCGCCATGGCAAGGATTGGAAAGAGCGCGTTATAACCGTGCGCCTGCACCAGTTCGACGTGGATAGGCACTAACCCCTGATGAAGTCCGGTAAGCACCAGCGGCAGGAAGGTTCCTGCCAGTACAGCGCCGACCAGAAAACCGCCGCGATCGATGGCCCAGGATGCGCCGTGAGCGATAGATTCGGAAATCCATCCCCCCAATGGTTGCAGCGCCACTATCGCAATAGCCCCGGTAATAATAGTGGTCAGTAGTGGGTTAAGGATCAGTTCCAGTGATTCCGGCAGCAGTTCGCGGAATTTGCGCTCGATCCAGCACATCAACGCGACCACCAACAGCACTGCGATCACCCCACCGCGCCCCGGCTGCAACGTTTCGCCAAACAGGGTAATTTGCGCCAGTTGCGGACTGGAGAGGATCCCCGCCATCACTCCGCCCATCGCCAGAGAACCGCCGAAGACTTTAGCGGTATTGACCCCGACCAGAATATTCATAATGGCAAACACGGCGCTGCCGAATATGCCCATCAGTCCAAGTAAATTCGGATAGTGGGTCGCAAAATCCCCGACGATATCAGGCCGCTTAAGGATGTTAATAATGCCGGTAATTAAACCAGAGGCGATAAACGCCGGAATAAGGGGGATAAAGACGTTCGCCAGCTTACGCAGCGCGTCGCTCATCGGCGCTTTGTATTTCGCTTTAGCCTGTGACTTCGTGCGCTCGATATCATGCGCATTGGTATGCTCTCCGCTATCGGCAATCAGGGAGCGCATAGCATCCACCACCCTGGCAGCTTTACCGGGGCCGACGATGATCTGGTGCTGCGCGCCCTGCTTCACATAACCGCTGACGCCGGACAGTTGCTTAAGTCGGGATACATCGAGCTGACCGTCATCCCGGACTTCCACCCTGACACGGGTCATACAGTTTTCCAGGCGCAGAATATTTTTCTCTCCGCCAACGCCCAGCAGAATGTCGCTGGCCAGCACCGCCGTCTTATCCATATACACCTCTTAGTGTTCTAACGCCGCGCGTAAAAAACCTTGGTGAGCAGCAAGCTTTTCGCGGGCGGCAGCGGCGTCCTGGCCGGTGAGCGCCATTAAAATGGCGGGTTTAACATCAAAGTCAGTCTGCTTTAACAGCGCTTGCGCCTGCTCACGCGCAATGCCAGTGGCTTCAACCACCATGCGACACGCCCGATCGACCAGTTTGACGTTGGTGGCCTGCATATCCACCATCAGGTTCTGGTACACCTTGCCAAACTTCACCATCGCACCGGTTGAGATCATATTGAGCACCAGTTTTTGCGCGGTGCCGGATTTCAGTCGTGTTGACCCCGTCAGAGCCTCCGGTCCTACCACGGGGGAGATGGCAATATCCGCTTCATGCGCGATAGGAGAGTCCGGATTGCAGGAAATTGCCACCGTCGTACAGCCTACCGTCCGGGCATATTTCAGCCCGCCAATCACATACGGCGTACGACCTGAAGCCGCCAGACCCACCACCAGATCCTGTGCGGTAAGATTGAGCGCACGCAGATCGTCTTCACCTAACTGCGGATTATCTTCCGCGCCTTCAACCGCCTTCAGCAACGCGCCCGGTCCCCCGGCAATCAGCCCAACCACCAGACCGTGCGGTACGCCGAAAGTCGGTGGGCATTCAGATGCATCCAGAACCCCAAGACGCCCGCTGGTACCCGCGCCCATGTATATAATGCGTCCACCCGCTTTAAGCGCATCAGCCGCCGCATCGACCGCACGCGCAACTTCAGGAAGAGTGGCTTTTACTGCTTGTGCTACCAGCGTATCCTGTTGATTAAAACGATGAACCAACTCCAGCGTGGAGAGCGCATCAAGATCCATGGTCTGAGGGTTACGGGTTTCTGAAACTAATGCACCGAGATTCATTTTTTGGTCCTTAGGAATTTTTAATTCATAATAATCTGTCATAATGGAATATTATATTCATCCAGGCGAGTGAAATTTTGTTTTGTAATCGCCATCACGTTTTCGCCAGGAGACAGCATGAACTGTTTAATTCGCATTCGTCAGCGTTACCCGGATCTCGCGCAAAGCGATAAAAAACTTGCGGATTATCTCCTTGCTCAACCGGATACCGCGCGTCACCTCAGCTCACAGCAGTTGGCATTTGAAGCGGGCGTCAGCCAGTCCAGCGTGGTGAAGTTCGCGCAAAAAATGGGCTTTAAGGGTTTTCCGGCACTCAAACTGGCGATTAGCGAAGCACTGGCCAGCAATCCCAACCCCCATTCTATTCCGGTGCATAATCAGATCCGTGGTGATGACCCGATGCGTCTGGTGGGTGAAAAGCTGATTCAGGAGAACGTGGCGGCGATGCATGCGACGCTGGATATTAACAGCGAAGAAAAACTGTTGGAGAGCGTCACGATGCTGCGCTCTGCACGACGTATTATTCTGACCGGTATTGGTGCCTCCGGTCTGGTAGCGCAGAATTTTGCCTGGAAGCTGTTGAAGATTGGTTTTAACGCGGTGGTTGAACGCGATATGCACGCGCTGCTGGCGACGGTGCAGGCGCTTTCGCCAGGCGATCTACTGCTGGCTATTTCGTACACCGGTGAACGCCGCGAGCTTAATCTGGCGGCAGATGAAACGCTGCGTACCGGGGCCAAAATTCTCGCCATCACCGGCTTTACGCCCAATGCCCTGCAGCAACGCGCAAGTCATTGTCTGTATACGATTGCCGAGGAGCAGGCCACGCGCAGCGCCGCGATCTCCTCCACCCACGCGCAAATGATGCTTACCGATTTACTGTTTATGGCGCTGGTGCAGCAGGATCTGGAGCATGCTCCGGAACGCATTCGTCACAGCGAAGCGCTGGTAAAAAAACTGGTCTGAGCAAAGAATGCGCGTATAATGCCCGCCCGATTTGTGATGTTTTGAGAGTTTCCTGATGGCCCTGTTAATCACTAAAAAATGTATCAATTGCGATATGTGCGAACCTGAATGCCCGAATGAGGCGATTTCGATGGGTGACAGCATTTACGAGATTAACAGTGACAAATGTACGGAATGCGTAGGCCATTACGACACGCCAACCTGCCAGAAGGTGTGCCCGATCCCCAATACTATTTTGAAAGATCCGGCACATTTAGAGAGTGAAGAGCAGTTGTGGGATAAATTCGTCCAGATGCATCACGCGGACAAAATCTAGCTTTCAATAATTACCGTGGCGCAGGCGTAGTGACGCTCATCGGCCAGCGTCACATGCATATGTGCGACGCCGAGTTTTTCCGCCAGGTTTAACGCCTCCCCCCATAACCGCAGACGCGGCTTACCGAGTTCATCGTTAAAGACCTCGAACTGATTAAACGCCAGGCCGTTACGGATACCCGTACCAAAGGCTTTTGCTGCCGCCTCTTTAACCGCAAAACGCTTCGCCAGAAAACGTACCGGCTGCTGATGCGTCTCCCAGATTGCCCATTCGTTGTCGCTGAGTACGCGCCTTGCCAGACGGTCACCGGAGCGGGAGATCACCGCTTCAATGCGGGCAATCTCCACGATATCCGTACCTAATCCCAAAATCGCCATTAGCCACGCGCTTCCAGCATCAGGCGTTTCATTTCTACTACCGCGTCTTTCAGACCGCTCATCACTGCGCGTCCGATAATGGCATGACCGATGTTCAGTTCGTGCATTTCCGGGATCCGCGCGATGGCTTTAACGTTGTGATACGTCAGACCATGACCCGCGTTAACCTTCAGGCCAAGGCTTGCGGCAAAGGTCGCCGCTTTCGCGATACGCGCCAGTTCGCTGGCCTGTTCCGCGTCAGTTTTCGCATCAGCATAACAGCCGGTGTGAATTTCGATAAACGGCGCGCCAACTTCAGCAGCGGCTTTGATCTGTTCTTCATCGGCATCGATGAACAGCGAAACCAGGATGCCGGCGTCCGCCAGGCGTTTACAGGCGTCACGCATCTTGTCACGTTGACCGGCGACATCCAGACCACCTTCAGTGGTAACTTCCTGGCGTTTTTCCGGCACCAGGCAGCAAAAATGCGGCTTAGTCTCAACGGCAATCGCCAGCATTTCTTCGGTTACCGCCATTTCCAGATTCATACGCGTGTCCAGCGTCTGGCGCAGAATACGCACGTCTCGGTCGGTGATATGGCGACGGTCTTCGCGCAGATGCACGGTAATGCCGTCTGCGCCCGCTTGTTCAACGATAAACGCCGCCTGAACCGGGTCCGGGTATGCGGTGCCGCGTGCATTACGTAAAGTGGCAATGTGGTCAATGTTGACGCCTAACAGTAATTCAGCCATGACAATCCTCGTTAATCATTTTTAATTTTTACTGCGCGTTTTGGCATAAATTGCCGGAACAGTTCCCGGCTTTTTAACGGCTTACCACCAAGATACGGCTTTAACGCCATGCGGGTAAAGCGTTTCGCAGCGCGAAGCGTATCAACATCCGGAAATTCACGCGACTCAAGCGCTTTCAGATGGCGTCCGGTAAAGGTGGCGTTATCAATTACTACACTTGCAATAAACCCTTTCTCTTCCCGATAGCGATAGGTCATGGTGTCATCTACCGGCTCGCCGCTGCCCGCGCAGTGGGTAAAATCGACGCCGTAACCCAGATGACCGAGTAAAGCCAGTTCAAAGCGACGTAAGGCGGGCTCTGGGGAACCTGTCGCGCCTGCCAGCGCCTGGATACAGTTCAGGTAGTCGAAAAAGAGTTCAGAAAAGCGGGTCTCGTATTCAAGCACGCGCGAGATAAGCTCGTTGATATACAGACCGCTGTACAACGTAATACCGCTTAGAGGGAGTGCCAGAGAGACGGCTTCGGCGCTACGCAAGGTTTTGACCTCACCACGTCCACCAAAGCGAAGCAATAACGGCGTAAAAGGCTGGAGTGCGCCTTTGAGATTAGAACGTTTGGAACGCGCGCCTTTGGCTACAAGGCGCACGCGGCCTGATTCTTCCGTGAAGACGTCCAGCACAAGACTGGTTTCGCTCCACGGGCGGCTATGCAGGACAAAAGCGCGTTGCCATCCTTCCATCATAATACTCGTCGTCTTTCAAGTTGCAGGTGCGTTGGCTGCGCCCGTTCACCCCAGTCACTTACGCGAGTAAGCTCCCGGGGATTCGCGGACTTGCCGCCTTCCTGCACCTCGAAAGCCATAGAGTATTAAAACTACTGATCGTCGCCGTAACCGAGGCTGCGCAGCGCGCGTTCGTCATCGGCCCAGCCGGATTTCACTTTCACCCACAGTTCGAGGTGAACAGGCGCTTCGAACATTTCCTGCATGTCTTTACGCGCTTCAATACCGATGGTTTTAATTTTGGCCCCTTTGTTGCCAATCACCATCTTCTTCTGCCCTTCACGTTCGACAAGGATCAGACCGTTGATATCGTAGCCGCCGCGCTCGTTAGAGATAAAACGCTCAATCTCAACGGTGACGGAATACGGCAGTTCAGCCCCCAGAAAACGCATCAGCTTCTCACGGATGATTTCAGAAGCCATAAAGCGTTGAGAACGGTCAGTAATGTAATCTTCCGGGAAGTGATGAATCGCTTCCGGCAGGTGCTTACGCACGATGCCCGCAACAGTATCGACATTCAGGCCGGTTTCGGCAGAGATCGGGACGATGTCGAGGAAGTTCATCTGGCTGGCCAGGAACTGCAGGTGCGGCAGCAGATCGGCTTTTTCCTGAACGTTGTCGACTTTGTTCACCGCCAGAATTACCGGGGCTTTACCATCACGCAGCTTGTTGAGCACCATTTCGTCGTCCGGCGTCCAGCGAGTGCCTTCCACAACGAAAATCACCAGCTCAACATCACCAATTGAGCTGCTCGCCGCCTTGTTCATCAAGCGGTTAATGGCACGTTTTTCTTCCATATGCAGGCCCGGGGTATCAACATAAATCGCCTGATACGCGCCTTCGGTATGGATGCCAACAATACGGTGACGTGTTGTCTGAGCCTTACGAGAGGTAATAGAAATCTTCTGCCCAAGCAGATTATTCAACAGGGTAGATTTACCAACGTTCGGGCGACCGACGATGGCAATAAATCCGCAGTAAGTTTTATCGATACTCATTCCAGCTCCAGTTTTTTCAACGCCTGTTCGGCGGCAGCCTGCTCAGCCTTACGACGGCTCGAACCTGTGCCAACCACCGGTTCACTCAGGCCGCTGACCTGGCAGTGGATAGTAAATTCTTGATCGTGAGCTTCACCACGGACCTGCACCACCAGGTAGGACGGCAGCGGCAGGTGGCGACCCTGTAAATATTCCTGCAGGCGCGTTTTCGGATCTTTTTGTTTGTCGCCCGGGCTAATTTCATCCAGACGGGTTTGATACCAATTCAGGATCAGTTGCTCAACGGTTTGAATATCGCTGTCGAGGAAGACGCCGCCGATCAAAGCTTCAACGGTGTCTGCCAGGATCGATTCACGACGGAAACCGCCGCTTTTCAGCTCGCCTGGCCCCAAACGTAAACATTCACCGAGGTCAAACTCACGGGCTAATTCTGCCAGCGTATTACCGCGAACCAGCGTCGCGCGCATGCGGCTCATATCACCTTCATCCACACGCGGGAAACGGTGATATAACGCATTAGCGATGACAAAGCTCAAAATAGAGTCGCCTAAAAATTCTAAACGCTCGTTATGTTTGCTGCTGGCACTACGGTGAGTTAATGCCTGCTGCAACAGCTCCTGATGATTAAAAGTGTAGCCCAGCTTCCGTTGAAGCCGATTAATTACGATGGGGTTCATGCGATACCAATAAATGAATGCGTCAACAATTCAGCACACGAAACAGACCTGATATACGCCATTCACTCAGCCATCTGGCATCGTCTGAATGCTTTTGTATACAAACCAACGCTGTTTCGTGTGCCGTGGCAACCTGTCGGTGCCAACCTAAAACTTCGGGGGAATATTCTATACACAACGACAAGGGATGTCGTTAGTCTGCGGGAATTTATCCGAGAAATAATTCACGTTGTCGCCATAATGACGACAACGTGAACGATTATTAGCAATTAATGAATACCACCAATACGGCTTAAACGCACGCCGGTCGGCCATTCACCCTCTTGCTTGTCGAAGCTCATCCAGATTGCAGTCGCTTTACCCACCAGATTCGCTTCCGGGACAAATCCCCAATAACGGCTGTCCGCGCTGTTGTCACGGTTATCACCCATCATGAAGTAATGTCCCGGTGGGACGATCCAGGTCGCTAACTGCTGGCCTGGCTGACGGTAGTACATGCCTACCTGATCCTGCGCGATTGGCACGGTCAGAATGCGGTGCGTTACCTCACCCAGCGTTTCTTTACGTTCGGTGAGGCGAATACCGTTCTCTTTCGTTTCGTTCAACGGAACTTCAAAGAAACCGCTGGTCGCTTCCCCGCCATTACGACGAGCAAAGGTCTGCACAAAATCACTCGGCTGAACATCAGAGTAGGTTACCGGCAGCGCATTTTCACACGCCTGACCGGAGCTGCAACCTGGCTGAATAGTCACCTCTTTCGCCACCGGATCGTACGTCACTTTGTCTCCCGGTAAACCGACAGCGCGTTTGATGTAGTCCAGGCGCGGATCTTCCGGGTATTTAAACACCACGATATCACCGCGTTTTGGATGGCCGGTTTCGATCAACGTTTTCTGGTAAATCGGATCTTTAATCCCGTAGGCGAATTTCTCCACCAGAATAAAATCACCAATCAACAGCGTCGGCATCATCGAACCTGACGGGATCTGGAATGGTTCATAAATAAACGAACGCACCACCAGCACGATAGCTAATACCGGGAAAACAGATGCGCCAGTTTCCAGCCAGCCCGGCTTAGGGGCCACTTTTTTCAGCGTTGCTTTATCCAGTGAATCCCCTGCAGCAGCTTGCGCTGCTGCCTGACGCTCCCGGCGTTTCGGCGCGAAAATGAATTTATCTACGCACCATAAAATGCCCGTCACCAGTGTGGCAATCACCAGAATCAGGGCAAACATGTTCGCCATGCCAACTCCTTAAGATTATTTGCTGTCTTTACCGACATGCAGAATGGCGAGGAAGGCTTCCTGCGGCAGTTCGACGTTACCGATCTGCTTCATGCGCTTTTTACCCTCTTTCTGTTTTTGCAGCAGCTTTTTCTTACGGCTGATATCGCCACCGTAGCACTTCGCCAGAACGTTTTTACGCAGCTGCTTCACCGTTGAACGCGCGATGATGTGCGTGCCGATGGCCGCCTGAATCGCAATATCAAACTGCTGGCGCGGGATCAGATCTTTCATCTTCTCCACCAGCTCACGGCCACGGCTCTGCGAGTTATCGCGGTGCGTGATCAGCGCCAGCGCATCGACACGTTCGTTGTTGATGAGGACATCAACGCGCACCATGTCAGAGGCCTGGAAACGTTTGAAGTTGTAGTCCAGCGACGCATAGCCGCGGGAGGTCGACTTCAGACGGTCGAAGAAGTCGAGTACCACTTCCGCCATCGGAATTTCGTAGGTCAGCGCCACCTGGTTACCGTGGTAAACCATGTTGGTCTGTACGCCACGCTTCTCGATACACAGCGTGATGACGTTACCAAGGTAAGCCTGCGGCAACAGCATGTGACACTCGGCGATCGGCTCGCGCAGTTCGTAGATGTTGTTCAGCGGCGGCAGCTTGGACGGACTATCGACGTAGATAGTCTCCTTCGCCGTGGTTTCCACTTCGTAGACTACGGTCGGCGCGGTAGTGATCAGATCCAGATCGTATTCACGCTCCAGACGTTCCTGAATGATCTCCATGTGCAACAGGCCGAGGAAGCCACAGCGGAAGCCGAAGCCCAGCGCGGTTGAGCTTTCCGGTTCGTAGAACAAGGAAGCGTCGTTCAGGCTCAGCTTGCCGAGCGCATCACGGAAGTTTTCGTAATCGTCAGAGCTGACCGGGAACAAACCGGCGTAAACCTGCGGCTTCACTTTTTTAAAGCCTGGCAGCGGTTTGTCTGCCGGGTTACGCGACTGGGTCAGGGTATCGCCCACCGGCGCGCCGAGGATGTCTTTAATTGCACACACCAGCCAGCCTACCTCGCCGCATTTCAGCTCGGTACGGTCAACCTGTTTCGGCGTAAAGATGCCCAGACGGTCGGCGTTATAGACCTGACCGGTGCTCATCACTTTGATTTTGTCGCCTTTACGCATGGTGCCGTTTTTAATACGCACCAGCGACACAACGCCCAGGTAGTTATCGAACCAGGAGTCGATGATCAGCGCCTGCAGCGGGCCTTCCGGATCGCCTTCCGGCGGCGGAATGTCGCGCACCAGACGTTCAAGAACGTCGGTCACGCCCACGCCGGTTTTCGCCGAGCAGCGTACTGCGTCGGTGGCGTCGATGCCGACGATGTCTTCAATTTCTTCCGCTACGCGCTCAGGGTCAGCGGCCGGCAGGTCAATTTTGTTCAGTACCGGCACCACTTCCAGATCCATTTCCATGGCGGTGTAGCAGTTGGCCAGCGTTTGCGCTTCTACACCCTGTCCGGCGTCAACCACCAGCAGTGCGCCTTCACAGGCGGCAAGCGAGCGGGAAACTTCATATGAGAAGTCGACGTGGCCCGGGGTGTCGATAAAGTTAAGCTGATAGGTTTCACCATCAGATGCTTTGAAATCGAGCGTCACGCTCTGCGCTTTGATAGTAATACCGCGCTCACGCTCAAGATCCATCGAGTCGAGAACCTGCGCTTCCATTTCACGGTCAGACAGGCCACCGCAGATCTGGATAATACGGTCAGACAGCGTCGATTTACCGTGGTCGATGTGAGCTATGATTGAAAAGTTACGTATGTTCTTCATATAGAGTAATTATTGTGCCTTACGCCCGCCGGAGCAGGCTCTGAGAAGTCGCTGATCTGAGCTTAACGTCTGTTTAAGTGAAACGCCGCATTCTACACTACAACGCTGAGGCGAGGAAATGTTCATAGAGCAAGGATAGCGGGAACTGGAAACGGCATCGCTTTTCTGATGTAAAACATCGTAAGACAAGCGTGGTGCCCGATGGCGCAAGCTTATCGGGCCTACAGGGCTTACTGATCGTTTGTAGGCCGGATAAGGCGAAGCCGCCATCCGGCAAGAATATCATGGGGTCGTTTCGGTAGATGGTGTTTCGACGCGAATAAGATCGGGTGGGAGGGCAACGTTCAGAATAACCGGCTGCCAGGCTTCACGTTCAGCAAGCTTACGGGAATATCCGCGGGCGATCAGGAATCCGCCTACGCCACCCAGTATAGCCCCGCTTAATGCTGCCAGATCGGAGCCAAACAGCACCTGGAACAGCGCCGCGAAAAGAAAGAGCCCCGCCAGCGGAGACATATAAACCAACATCGCCGATCCCAACAGGCTCCCCTCGGCAATGCCTAATTCAACTTTTTGACCTGGAGCCAATGGCTCATCGCTGGATACCACAATAGTGTGCGTGGTCTGCGGTCCAAGTTTATTCAGCACACGGCTCCCGCACCCGGCCCGGGAAGCACAGCTGCCACATGACGCTTTCACATCACAGCTGACGGTCGCGAGACCATTTTGCCAGGAAACGACTGTCGCCCACTCTTTAATCATTGTGCGGCCCTGAACTTAATATTGTCTGCGATACGCTTCGCCGTTTGTGGTGGAAGCTCGCCCACGATCGTAATTTCCGCGTTATCACGCACGCTGGTGCTGACCGTTCTACGTCCGGTTCGCAGCAGTTGATCGGTGCTGTTTTGCGTCGCGCGGTTTACGTTCACGGAGAAACTGAACAGGCCATCCGAATAAAGGCGTGATTCAATCGGCATGTTATCCATGGTCGGCAGCGGGCGTCGACTGCTGGAAACTTCGCTAAAGCCTTGCGGTACCCATGACGGGCTCCAGTTGAAGTTGGTTTTTTCACCCGCAGGAACCGACAGCAACGGCGGTAGATTGGCTTTCGCCAGCGTCTGCATGCTGTCGCTAACGCCGTTGTTTACGGTAAAGGCGATGACGCGGAACTGTTCCAGCGTTTCGCCATCACGATCGAGAAGATCGACACGCATCGGTAGCTTAGTTTCCGTGTCCATCCAGACGATATAGCTGTAACGGGTGCCGTCACGAGCGACAACGCGGATCACTTCACAGAGCCGATCGGCAATGCGGGTGCGGCCTACTGAAATAAAATCATAGTAGGGTGCAAGGCGTTTGAAGTCGGTATAAATCAGGGATGGCAGAGAGTCAACGATATAGTCGCCGTTCAGCGTGAACGGTTCGAGCCCAGGCTCGAAATAGCTAATTTCATTGCCACGTTGCACCACTTCCCGGCGCGGTCCATCCAATTGCAACAGCTGCGCTAGCGGACGGTTATCCTGGCGGGCATGGCGATAACGTAGGGATTCAACACCCTGTTTATTGATGCTGACAAATGACAGCTCATAGGTTAGCGACTGGCTGGCCAGATTCATCTGCTGCAACAACGCCCCGGACGCAGGATTGGCCGAGGCTTTTACAGAGAAGAACAGGCTACCAGCCACAAGTGACATGGCAAACCAAAGTTGCTTCATTACTGCGATTGCGTTCCTAAAGTTTGAATTCCTGGCACCTGCACAGCGGCTTGCTGTGTTTGCGCCTGCTCAAACTGAAGCTGTTCAGAGTGCAGTCGACGTTGCAGTTCGTAATCCTGCAACATGGCATTAATACGACGACGCTGCTCCTGTACCTGCTGTTGCTGACCGCCGCTGGCCGTCGCGTCAGAAGGTACACCCAGGCTTACCGGACTGGCTTTACCCATCATCGGTAATGTATTAAATACCGGCGTTTCGGGCTGCTGGGACGTTTCAGATTGACCATTATAGTGCTGGACGCCAACAATAACTGCAAGTGATACACACGCGGCCACACCCATTTGGGTAAGCTGCGCGGCCCACGGACGCATTTTCTTCCAGAATGGCATTTTCTGCCACTGGTGCGGTGCTGGCTGGGCCTCAGGAATCAATGGCGCCGTCTGACGTACTGGCTCATCCTGGATGGCAGCCATTACGCGGGCGGAAATATCAAAATGGAGAACGTCGGCGGTATCACCTCGCATGGAATCGCGAATCAGGTGATAACTCTCCCAGGTTTTTTGCATTTCCGGGTCGTGAGTCAGCTCTTTAAGCAACTCAGTATCCAGCGTTTCGCCATCCATTAAAGCGGAAAGTTTTTCTTTCTGCATGCCTAATACCTTTTCCAGTATCCCGCTATCGTCAACGCCTGATAAGCGGTTGAACTTTATTATCAATAGCTTCCCTCGCTCGGAAGATACGTGAACGCACCGTACCTACCGGACAATCCATGATAGCGGCTATCTCTTCATAGCTCAGGCCATCCAGCTCCCGCAAGGTTATTGCCATGCGTAAATCTTCCGGGAGGGACTCAATAGTTCGGAAAACTATCTGTCTCAGTTCTTCTGACAACATTAAGTTCTCAGGGTTCGAAATTTCTTTCAGTGCACCGCCACTTTCGTAGTTTTCTGCTTCAATCGCATCTATATCACTGGAAGGTGGACGACGCCCCTGAGCGACCAGGTAATTCTTCGCTGTATTGACTGCGATACGATACAGCCAGGTATAAAAAGCACTATCTCCCCGGAACGAGTCCAGCGCACGATAGGCCTTGATAAATGCTTCTTGTACTACATCGGGTACATCGCCCGACGGTACATAGCGAGAAACCAGACTCGCCACCTTATGCTGATAGCGGACTACCAGTAGGTTAAAGGCTTTCTGATCTCCCTTCTGGACCCGTTCTACCAGGACCTGGTCCGTTAACTGCTCGCTCATCCGAGGTAAAGTCTCCCCAAACCAAATTTCCACGCGCTGTCGAAACGCCACTCCATAAGCTTCACTATGAGCAAGCAAATGCTTAGAGTGCTCAAGTTTCGTAAAGTTCCGTTACGCATTTGTTTTTTGTTTGTCATGTTGTAGACAGGTCTTATCTCTCATTATAAGTCTACATAACCCGATCAACGCACTATCTGTAAGAAATGCCCATTTCACCGCTTGCAGAGTAACCCAACGGCCACTTTATTTCATCACCTAATCTGATGCTAACGGCCTGCTTCACAAAATAAATTTGCTCATTTCGTCCGCGTCATACTTTTCTTTTCTGTTTAGCCATTGCAACACATTTAAAAATAAAACGTGCAGTAACGCGCAGCGTGGTGCTATTGTGACCAAACACTGTTTAGTAAATTAAACAAAAATCATGAATACAACTCCTGAATTATCCTGTGACGTGCTGATCATTGGCAGCGGAGCTGCCGGACTCTCACTGGCGCTGCGGCTGGCTGAGAAACATCAGGTTATTGTACTGAGCAAAGGTCCTGTCAGCGAAGGCTCGACGTTTTATGCCCAGGGCGGTATTGCCGCGGTTTTCGATGAAACCGACAGTATCGACTCCCACGTTGAAGATACGCTGGTTGCCGGGGCCGGACTTTGCGATCGTCATGCGGTTGAGTTTGTCGCCAGCAATGCCCGCACCTGTGTGCAGTGGCTTATCGATCAGGGCGTGTTATTTGATACGCAGGTTCAGCCCAACGGTGAAGAGAGTTATCACCTGACCCGTGAAGGCGGTCATAGCCATCGGCGCATCCTGCATGCTGCGGATGCCACCGGTAAAGAAGTCGAAACCACCCTTGTCAGCCAGGCGCAAAATCATCCCAACATCCAGGTTCTGGAGCGCAGTAATGCCGTCGACCTGATTGTCTCTGATAAAATCGGTCTGCCGGGAACGCGTCGGGTTGTTGGGGCCTGGATCTGGAATCGTAATAAAGAAGCGGTCGAAACCTGCCATGCGAAGTCAGTGGTGTTAGCCACCGGCGGCGCGTCAAAAGTGTATCAGTACACCACCAATCCGGATATCTCCTCGGGGGATGGGATTGCAATGGCCTGGCGCGCGGGGTGCCGTGTCGCCAATCTTGAATTTAACCAGTTTCACCCCACGGCGCTGTATCATCCGCAGGCGCGCAATTTCCTGCTGACCGAGGCGCTGCGTGGCGAAGGCGCACACCTGAAGCGCCCGGACGGCTCGCGCTTCATGCCCGATTTTGACGAACGTGGCGAACTGGCTCCTCGCGATATTGTCGCCCGTGCCATTGACCACGAGATGAAACGTCTGGGCGCTGACTGCATGTTCCTCGACATCAGCCATAAACCGGAAGCATTTGTTCGTCAGCATTTCCCGATGATTTATGAAAAACTGCTGGGACTGGGTATCGATTTGACCAAAGAGCCGGTCCCTATCGTCCCTGCCGCGCACTATACCTGCGGCGGTGTAATGGTTGATGACTTTGGCCGCACGGATGTCGACGGGCTGTATGCTATCGGCGAAGTGAGTTATACCGGCCTGCATGGCGCCAACCGGATGGCGTCGAACTCATTGCTTGAATGCCTGGTTTATGGCTGGTCAGCCGCGGAAGATATCGACAGGCGAATGCCTTACGCGCGCGGTGTCAACACACTTCCCGCCTGGGATGAAAGTCGTGTGGAAAATCCGGATGAGTTGGTTGTGATCCAACATAACTGGCATGAGCTGCGCTTATTCATGTGGGACTACGTCGGAATTGTACGTACGACTAAGCGGCTGGAACGCGCGCTGCGCCGTATCACCATGCTGCAACAGGAAATCGACGAGTATTACGCCCATTTCCGCGTGTCGAACAATTTGCTGGAACTGCGCAACCTGGTGCAGGTTGCCGAGCTGATTGTACGCTGCGCAATGATGCGCAAAGAGAGTCGGGGCCTGCACTACACGCTGGATTATCCTGAACAACTTCCCGAGTCAGGCCCGTCGATTCTCTCGCCGCTAAGTCATCACATAAACAGATAAAACGCCTGGGTCAGCGCCGTGTAACCTTCAGAGTAACGTTGGTCTGGCCCACGGATAACCAACCTGTCGCTAAAGCACTCCCCGGCCTGCGGGGAGAATGCCAACAATACACGATGTGGTAGCCGGGCCTCAGTTTCTGCCACATCCGTACGTAAACGCAAATGCCAGCCCATACTTAATGCCTGCTGGGTAAAAGCATTACCAATTTGTTCCGGCAGCACGACACAAAAAAAACCATCTTCAGTAATACTGCCCGCCGCCAGCGCCAGCAATGCTTCATGATCGAGCGCGGTAGTGTAACGTGCCTGCTCGCGCTGCGGCGTGGCGCATTCCACTCCCTGTTCATAATAAGGTGGATTGCTGATAATCAAATCAAAACGTACGGTCTGGCGTGGTATCCATTGCTGCGCATCTGCTGTATGAACGCTGACGCGATGCATCCACGGAGATTGCGCGATGTTCTCCTGCGCCTGCTGCGCGGCGTCGACATCAAGCTCCACGGCGTCAATGATGACATTTTCATCAGTGCGCTGGGCCAGCATCAGCGCCAACAAGCCGCTCCCGGTACCAATATCCAGGATCCGTTTTACGCCCGCAACGGGGGCCCAGGCCCCTAATAAAATACCGTCCGTTCCGACTTTCATTGCACAACGATCGTGTGCCACAAAAAACTGCTTAAATGTAAATCCATTACGTCTAAGTACGGATGTAGACTGGGGCATGAAGAACAACCTTCCTGGAAAAAAAACGATAACATAGGATAAAAACAATACCTGAGAAGCTATATCCATACAAACAGATGAAGATTGCAGCCGTAACGTCTATAATCAGCGCCCCACACAGAGGTAGAACATGACTGTAACGACTTTTTCCGAACTTGAACTCGATGAAAGCCTTCTGGATGCCCTCCAGGAAAAAGGTTTCACTCGCCCGACCGCCATTCAGGCTGCCGCCATTCCGCCTGCGCTCGATGGCCGTGATGTACTCGGTTCTGCGCCGACAGGCACCGGTAAAACGGCGGCATATTTGCTGCCAGCGTTGCAGCACCTTATCGACTTCCCGCGTAAGAAATCTGGTCCACCGCGCATTTTAATTCTGACGCCGACGCGCGAACTGGCGATGCAGGTTGCCGACCACGCCCGTGAACTGGCGAAGAATACGCATCTGGATATCGCCACAATTACTGGCGGCGTGGCTTACATGAACCACATGGAAGTCTTTAGCGAAAACCAGGATATCGTGGTCGCCACCACCGGTCGTCTGCTGCAATACATAAAAGAAGAGAACTTCGACTGCCATGCGGTTGAAACGCTGATCCTCGATGAAGCAGACCGCATGCTGGACATGGGCTTTGCCCAGGACATTGAGCATATCGCCGGTGAAACCCGCTGGCGTAAGCAGACGATGCTATTCTCTGCCACGCTGGAAGGAGACGCGATTAAAGATTTTGCCGAGCGCCTGCTGGAAGATCCGGTTGAGGTTTCGGCGGATCCATCGACCCGTGAACGCAAGAAGATCCACCAATTTTACTACCGTGCTGATGACATTGAGCACAAAACGGCTTTGCTGATCCATCTGTTAAAACAGCCTGAAGCAACCCGTTCGATTGTTTTTGTACGTAAGCGTGAGCGTGTTCACGAGCTGGCAGGCTGGCTGCGCCAGGCGGGCATTAATAACTGCTATCTCGAAGGCGAGATGGTACAGATTAAGCGTAACGAAGCGATAAAACGCCTGACCGATGGTCGTGTGAACGTGCTGGTTGCGACCGATGTTGCCGCTCGCGGGATCGATATTCCTGACGTTAGCCACGTGTTTAACTACGACATGCCGCGCAGTGGTGATGCCTATCTGCACCGCATTGGCCGTACCGGCCGCGCTGGTCGTAAAGGTACCGCGATTTCTCTGGTTGAAGCGCACGACCACCTGCTGCTTGGTAAAGCGAGTCGCTATATCGACGAACCTCTGAAGGCACGCGTTATTGACGAACTGCGTCCGACCACTCGCGCGCCAAGTGAGAAATCTAACGGCAAACCGTCCAAGAAAGTGCTGGCGAAGCGTGCCGAGCAAAAGGCCAAAGAAAAAGAGAAACCGCGCGTGAAGAAACGTCACCGCGACGCCAAAAACATTGGCAAACGTCGTAAGCCGAGCGGAACGACTCCGCAGCAGTCCGACAAAGAGTAAAACCGTATGCCGGGCCGTTTAGCCCGGCATTTTTTCATGCGGCGCAAAGCTCTCTTCAATACACTCAATAAACACCCGCATCGCCGGGCTAACGACTTTTCCAGCATGGTAGCCGCACAATGCCGTAATTAACTCCGGCTGTTTGCTGAACGGTAACTCAACCAATTCCCCTGAACGTAGCTCCTTCTCGACAGCAAAACGTGGCAAAAAACTGACGCCAAGATTTGCCGATACGCAGTGCTTGATGCTCTCAATACTCCATAACTCAATCGTATTTTCCAGCGTAATCTGACGTTTACGCAGTAAGCCCTCGAAGCGTTGTCTGAAAATACATTGCGGTTCATTAATGATAAAGCTGCAGGGAATGTGCTGGTTATGCCGGGTGAAATCAACATGCTGAAGCAGAGGCGACGCAACCAGCGCCAGCGACTGATCGCCCAACGGTATCATCTCCAGCGCTTCGTCATTACCAACACGATAAAACACGCCCAGATCAACCTCATCACTAAGCAACGCATCGCGAATGACATAGCAGTTGAGCGACTGTAAGGACAACCTCACATGAGGCGCGCGTTGTTTAAAACGCTGTAATACCTGCGGCATTTTATACGCCAGCAGCGTTTCGCCGGTCGCAACGCGTAGATCGCCGCTCGGCTGCGCATCCTGCTGCGCTGACTGGCGAATCGATGCCATCACGCGGGTCAGGTCGTGTATATGCGGCATCAACCGTTTGCCCTCACTGGTGAGACACATTCTGCGGCCAATTTTTTCGAACAACTGCACCGAAAGCTCTTGCTCAAGCTGTTGAATATGAAACGTGACGGTTGATTGCGTACAGCAAAGTTTTTGTGACGCCCGCAGGAACGAGCCCTCTTCCACCACCGTTTTTAACGTAATAAACCGACGTAAATCCATCCGCACCAACCCATCGAAATTATCGAACCCAGAATGCAAAAACATTCATTTTTTTAAATGTTTTGACTCGGGTACTGTCTACCAAAACAGAGGAGATAACAAGTGACCCCCATGCTTTTAAGTGCATTCTGGACCTATACATTGATTACCGCGCTAACCCCCGGACCAAACAACATCCTTGCGCTCAGTGCTGCGACATCACACGGTTTTCGCCAGAGTACGCGCGTGCTTGCCGGGATGAGTCTGGGCTTTTTAATCGTCATGTTGATGTGTGCCGGGATTTCGTTTTCGCTTGCCGCGATGGATCCGGCCATCATTCACTGGCTCAGTTGGGCAGGAGCGGCATATATCTTGTGGCTGGCATTAAAAATCGCCACCAGCCCGGCGGCAAACGATAATTTGCAGTCCGAACCGATCGGCTTCTGGGCGAGTTTTGGCTTGCAGTTTGTTAACGTCAAAATCATTTTGTACGGCATTACCGCGTTATCCACGTTCGTACTGCCCTATACACAGGAAGCTCACTGGCTGATTGGGGTGAGTATTCTGTTGGCGCTGATCGGCACCTTTGGTAATGCATGTTGGGCGCTGGCAGGCCATCTTTTTCAGCAACTCTTTCGCCGCTACGGCCGACAGTTGAATATCATTCTGGCGCTGCTGTTAGTGTATTGCGCAGTGAGAATTTTTTACTAACGGATATAAAAAAGCGGAAGACGCGCTGGCATCTTCCGCTTTTGATTCTCTGCTAAACGGGGTTATTCCCCGTGAGCCTTACAGGCTCTCAGTAAAGGTACGAGCAATAACGTCGCGCTGCTGTTCTGGGGTCAGAGAGTTGAAACGTACCGCATAACCAGAAACACGGATGGTCAGCTGCGGATATTTTTCCGGATGCTTAACCGCATCTTCCAGCGTTTCGCGACGCAGAACGTTCACGTTCAGGTGCTGACCACCTTCCACGCGGACTTCCGGCTGTACATCTACCGGCACTTCACGGTATTCGATTTCACCCAGTTTGCTGACGGCAACGACGTCATCTGCATTGAAACCTGCTTTCGCAACGATGCAGCGTGCTTCGCCTTTTTCGCTGTCCAGCAGCCAGAAAGAGTTCAGCAGGTCGTCGTTTGCAGCTTTAGTAATCTGGATACCTGTAATCATTTGATGCCTCCCCGGCAAAATTATTTGATCTCGGTTGGCCGTCATCCGGCCAATTGGTAAAACCATTGTTGCTTGAGTGTATATATACCCCTCACACCCCCTTGAATCTTTGATTTAAATCAACAAAAACCACACACGTAAAGTGGTGATAGGTGGATTTTATTGTTTTACATCAACTTACGCCACGTGCGTAGCTAAACTTTTTACATAAATTTTCAACTATCTTTAAGACCCAGGCCGTTGAGAAACGTACAGAATTTTGCGACGTGGTAAGAAGCAGTTAAGCTAGAGGGATTGAAAATTCGCAGGAGAGCGAGATGGCCACCGAATTAACCTGGCACGATGTGCTGGCAGATGAGAAACAGCAGCCTTATTTTGTTAACACGCTACATACTGTCGCTGGCGAGCGTCAGTCGGGTATGACAATTTACCCGCCGCAAAAAGATGTGTTTAACGCTTTTCGCTTTACTGAACTTGGCGACGTAAAAGTCGTCATCCTGGGGCAGGATCCTTACCACGGTCCAGGCCAGGCACACGGTCTCGCGTTCTCTGTTCGTCCGGGTATTGCCACTCCGCCATCGCTGCTGAACATGTACAAAGAGCTGGAAGCGACTATTCCTGGCTTCACGCGCCCAACGCACGGTTATCTGGAAAGCTGGGCACGCCAGGGAGTGCTGTTACTGAATACCGTACTCACCGTTCGGGCAGGCCAGGCACATTCTCACGCCAGCCTGGGTTGGGAAACCTTCACCGATAAAGTCATCAGCCTGATTAATCAACATCGCGAAGGCGTGGTTTTTCTGCTCTGGGGTTCACACGCACAAAAGAAAGGCGCGATTATTGATACCCAGCGTCACCATGTGTTGAAAGCGCCGCACCCGTCACCGCTCTCCGCACATCGCGGTTTCTTTGGCTGCAATCACTTTGTACTGGCTAATGAATGGCTGGAACAACGAGGTGAAAAGCCGATTGACTGGACGCCGGTGTTACCAGCAGAAAGTGAGTAAAAAAATGCCAGCGATTCGCTGGCATTTTTATTATCAGGCTTTGTTCTGACGCCACCACTCGGCGAGCAGTACGCCGGTTGCCACAGATACGTTGAGCGTTTCAACGTTGCCCGTACCGTCAATCGCCACGCACAGGTCGTCAGCTGAGCATGCCGCTTCCGGCAGTGCTTCACGCTCACGCCCTAATACCAGCACCATTTTTTCCGGCAGCGTAGTAGTAAACAACGGTGTGCCTTTCACGCTTGAGGTCATCACTACCGTGTAACCTGCCTTACGGAAGTCGTCCAGCACATCGACAATGCTGTCCCCGGTGATCGGCTGAACATGCTCTGCGCCACCTTCAGCGGTACGGATAGCCGCACCTGATTCCAGCAGCGCCGCGTCCTGTACCACCACGCCTTTCACACCAAAGTGGGCGCAGCTACGCATCATTCCGCCCAGGTTGTGCGGGTTAGCAATGTCTTCCAGAGCCAGTACGCAATCCTGCGCCCCAGCCTGACCCACCCACTGCTTAACGGTAGTGCCGTTACGTTTTTTGATCAGGAAGCAAACACCGCCATGGTGCTCAGTACCGGAAGCTTTCGCCAGCTCAGCTTCGTCAACCACGTGGTAGGCTTTGCGGTTTGCCGCCATCCAACGTAATGCTTCTTTAAAGCGCGGGGTGACGCTCTGCACAAACCAGGCGCGAACAATAGCGTCCGGGCGACTCTGGAACAGAGCCTGACAGGCATTTTCACCGTAAACGCGGGTTTCTTCCGCGCGCTGACGACGTAAGACTTCAGGATCGATAAAACTCTTGCCGCTAATACCGCCATGATCGGCTTTATCCGCAGCATCATCATTCGGTGCGCGGGACACGGTACGCCATGGTGAATCATCATGTCTGCGGTCGCGTTCTACATCGCGGTCGCGACCACGTTCACGGCCGCGTTCGCTGTTCGGACCCTTTCTGTCATCACGGGCAGGGCGACGACCGCCTTCGGCTCGGGAAGTACCGGGGCGTCCGCCGCCTTTACCAGTACGTGGATTTTGGGTGCGTTTATCCGAGTCATCGTCACTGCGGACGTACATCACTTTGACCTTGCCGTTTTTGTTCTTCAGTTCGTCGCTCATGTTTTTCTCCACCTGCTCTGCGCGAAGCGCGCAGATTACCCGATGTGCACGTCGTTAGCCATTATTTCATTTAAAAGCTAAGGACTATTGTACTCATTGAATAAAACGCATTGTTGTTTAGAACAGACTCCCCGATAATATGTAACATAATAGAAACATACTGGCGTCACTGCCATGAAGTCCACACTACTCATCCAGAGGTTAGTTATGAATACCGTTTGTACCAGCTGCCAGGCTATCAACCGCATTCCCGACGATCGTGTCCAGGAAGCGGCTAAATGCGGACGCTGTGGTCACGACCTGTTTGATGGGGAGGTGATCAATGCGACCGGTGAAACACTGGATAAACTGTTAAAAGACGATCTTCCGGTAGTGGTTGATTTTTGGGCCCCCTGGTGCGGGCCGTGCCGTAACTTTGCCCCAATTTTTGAAGATGTCGCAGAAGAGCGTAGCGGTAAAGTGCGTTTTGTTAAAGTGAATACGGAAGCCGAGCGTGAACTCAGCGCCCGCTTCGGTATCCGCAGTATTCCGACCATCATGATCTTTAAAAAAGGTGAAATCGTCGACATGCTCAATGGTGCCGTCCCTAAGGCTCCGTTTGATAGCTGGCTTAACGAATCATTATAATCTCTACGGGGCGCATCTTGTGCCCCGTTTTCACCTCTGCGACAATAGCGTTTTTCAACGTGTTTCCCCATGACCGATAACGCTGTTCTTCAGTTACGCGCTGAGCGCCTCGCGCGCGCCACCCGTCCTTTCCTCGCCAGAGGTAATCGTATTCGTCGCTGCCAGCGCTGCCTGTTGCCGCTAAAGCTCTGCTTATGCGCAACCTTGGTGCCGTCTGAGGCGAAAAGCCGTTTTTGTCTGGTCATGTTTGATACCGAGCCGATGAAGCCCAGTAATACGGGACGTTTAATCGCCGATATTTTGCCAGATACCGCGGCTTTTCAGTGGTCACGCACCGAACCGCCGCAGGCGCTGCTTGAGCTGGTGAAGAATCCTGATTACCAGCCGATGGTCGTGTTCCCGGCTTCCTATGCGGGCGAAGAGCGCGAAGTGATTTTCACGCCGCCAGCCGGTAAACCGCCACTGTTTATTATGCTCGATGGCACCTGGCCGGAAGCGCGTAAAATGTTCCGCAAAAGCCCGTACCTCGACAACCTGCCGGTGATCTCCGTGGATTTATCGCGCCTGTCCGCTTATCACCTGCGTGGTATTCACGCCGAAGGGCAATACTGTACTGCCGAAGTGGCCATCGCTTTGCTGGATCTGGCAGGCGATACGCAAGCTGCGGAAGGGCTAAGCGATCACTTCACACGCTTTAAAACCCGTTACCTGGCAGGAAAAACCCAACATCAGGGAAGCGTCACAGCAGACTCGACAGAAAGCGTTTAAAATCATTCGGTCACTGGTGTCATTAAGGAAGCCGATATGAGTCAACGTGGTCTGGAAGCACTACTGCGACCGAAATCCATTGCGGTGATTGGGGCGTCGATGAAGCCTAACCGCGCGGGTTACCTGATGATGCGTAATCTGCTTGCCGGCGGTTTCAATGGGCCAGTTCTACCGGTGACGCCCGCCTGGAAAGCGGTATTGGGCGTACTGGCCTGGCCCAATATCAGCAGTTTGCCTTTTAGCCCCGACCTCGCCGTGTTGTGCACTAATGCCAGCCGTAACCTGGCATTACTCGAAGCGCTTGGCGAGAAAGGCTGTAAAACCTGCATTATTCTTTCGGCTCCCGCGGCCCAGCATGCAGAACTGCTGGCCTGCGCCTCACGCTATAAAATACGCCTGCTGGGTCCCAACAGTCTGGGACTTCTCGCCCCCTGGCAGGGGCTTAACGCCAGCTTTTCCCCCGTCCCGATTAAGCGCGGCAAGCTGGCTTTTATATCTCAATCCGCCGCCGTATCCAATACCATACTCGACTGGGCGCAGCAGAGAGAAATGGGCTTTTCTTACTTTATCGCGTTGGGTGACAGCCTGGATATCGATGTCGATGAACTACTGGATTACCTGGCGCGCGACAGCAAAACCAGCGCGATATTGCTGTATCTCGAACATTTGAGCGATGCCCGGCGCTTTGTCTCCGCCGCCCGTAGCGCCGCACGCAACAAACCCATTCTGGTGATTAAGAGCGGCCGCAGCCCGGCAGCGCAACGTTTACTGCACACCAGCGCCGGAATGGACCCAGCCTGGGACGCGGCTATCCAGCGCGCCGGTTTATTGCGAGTACAAGACACTCACGAGTTGTTCTCAGCGGTCGAAACCCTGAGTCACATGCGCCCGCTGCGTGGTGACAGGCTGATGATCATCAGTAACGGTGCCGCGCCTGCCGCGCTGGCATTGGATGAGCTATGGTCGAAAAATGGCAAACTCGCCACGCTGAGTGAAGATACCTGCCAGAAATTACGCGATGCACTACCAGCCCATGTTGATATTGGCAACCCGCTGGATCTGCGTGACGATGCCGGTAGCGAACACTATGTAAAAACGCTGGATATTTTGCTCGCCAGCCAGGACTTCGACGCGCTGATGGTGATACATTCACCCAGCGCCGCCGCCCCTGGGACCGAAAGCGCACAAGCATTAATCGAAGCAGTAAAGCAGCATCCGCGAGGGAAATTTATCTCCTTACTGACCAACTGGTGTGGGGAGTTTTCTTCTCAGGAAGCCCGTAGGCTATTTAGCGAAGCAGGGTTGCCCACCTACCGTACGCCGGAAGGAACGATCACCGCGTTTATGCATATGGTCGAGTATCGGCGTAACCAGAAGCAACTGCGAGAAACACCTGCGCTACCGGACTACCTAACCACTAACACCGCTGAAGCGCATAATCTGTTACAGCAGGCAATTGCTGAAGGGGCCACATCGCTGGACACCCATGAAGTGCAACCGATTTTACAAGCTTATGGCTTACACACGCTCCCGACCTGGATCGCCAGCGACAGCGCGGAAGCGGTGCATATCGCAGAGCAGATCGGCTATCCGGTGGCGCTCAAGCTGCGTTCACCTGATATCCCGCATAAATCGGAAGTTCAGGGGGTAATGCTCTACCTGCGAACGGCAACAGAGGTACAGCAGGCCGCGAACGCGATTTTTGATCGGGTGAAAATGGCCTGGCCGCAGGCGCGCATCCACGGTTTATTAGTGCAAAGCATGGCGAATCGCGCTGGCGCTCAGGAGCTTCGCGTCGTCGTTGAACACGATCCGGTATTTGGCCCGCTGATTATGCTGGGCGAAGGTGGCGTTGAGTGGCGACCAGAAGAACAAGCCGTGGTGGCATTACCGCCATTGAACATGAATCTGGCGCGTTATCTGGTGATCCAGGGGATCAAAAATAAGAAGATTCGCGCTCGTAGCGCACTACGCCCACTGGATATCGCCGGACTAAGCCAGCTTCTGGTGCAGGTATCCAACCTGATCGTCGATTGTCCGGAAATTCAGCGTCTGGATATTCATCCGCTGCTGGCCTCCGCTGGTGAGTTTACCGCGCTGGACGTCACGCTGGATATTGCCCCTTTCACAGGCGATAACGAAAGCAGATTAGCTGTACGTCCCTACCCTCATCAGCTTGAAGAGTGGGTGGAGTTGAAAAACGGCGAACGCTGCCTGTTCCGCCCCATTTTGCCAGAGGATGAACCTCATCTTCAGCAGTTCATTTCTCAGGTAACAAAAGAAGATCTTTATTATCGCTATTTTAGTGAGATCAACGAATTTACCCATGAAGATTTAGCCAATATGACACAGATCGACTACGATCGTGAAATGGCTTTTGTCGCAGTGCGTTGCAGAGATAATCATGAAGAGATCCTCGGCGTGACGCGAGCTATCTCGGATCCTGATAACGTAGATGCCGAGTTTGCCGTCCTGGTTCGTTCTGATCTCAAAGGACTTGGACTGGGTCGCCGATTGATGGAAAAATTAATTGCCTATACCCGAGATCACGGACTTAGACGTTTGAATGGTATTACGATGCCAAACAATCGCGGTATGGTCGCCCTGGCCCGGAAACTCGGGTTCGTTGTTGACGTCCAACTCGAAGAGGGGATTGTTGGGCTAACGCTTAATCTGGCCCAATTTGAGGAATCGTGAGTAAGGTACTGGAAATGTTGACCACATTAATGGGTACTGGTGGTATCATTGCCCGCTTATGTCGTCTGCATAGCACAGAGGACCCTTCAATGAACAGAGAAGAAATGCACTGTGATGTTGTCAAAATTTAAGCGTAATAAACATCAACAACACCTTGCCCAACTACCCAAGATTTCTCAGTCAGTTGATGATGTAGATTTCTTTTATGCTCCCGCTAATTTCAGGGAGACTCTGCTGGAAAAAATAGCCAGCGCGACGCGACGGATCTGCATTATTGCGCTGTACCTGGAACAGGATGACGGTGGCAAAGGCATACTCGACGCGCTCTATGCGGCAAAACGGCAGCGTCCTGAACTGGATGTCCGGGTGCTTGTCGACTGGCACCGAGCCCAGCGCGGGCGCATTGGTGCTGCGGCATCAAATACCAACGCTGACTGGTATTGCCGCATGGCGCAAGAAAACCCTGGTATCGATATCCCTGTCTATGGCGTGCCGATTAACACGCGCGAAGCCCTTGGCGTTTTGCATTTCAAAGGCTTTATCATCGATGACAGCGTCCTGTATAGCGGTGCCAGCCTGAACGATGTTTATCTGCATCAGCATGATAAATATCGCTACGACCGTTATCAGTTGATTCGCAACGCGCAAATGGCCGATATCATGTTCAATTGGGTGGCGCAAAACCTGATGAATGGTCGCGGCGTTAATCGTCTTGATGATATCAATCGCCCTAAAAGCCCGGAAATTAAAAACGACATTCGCTTGTACCGTCAGGAACTGCGCGATGCGTCATTCCATTTTCAGGGGGATGCGGATAATGAACAACTTTCTGTTACACCGCTGGTTGGACTCGGAAAATCCAGTCTGTTAAATAAGACTATTTTCCACCTCATGCCCTGTGCAGAGCACAAGCTCACGATCTGTACCCCTTATTTCAACCTGCCCGCCATACTGGTGCGCAATATCATTCAGCTGCTGCGTGAAGGGAAAAAGGTCGAAATCATTGTCGGTGATAAAACCGCCAACGACTTTTACATTCCGGAAGATGAGCCTTTTAAAATCATTGGCGCGCTGCCCTATCTGTATGAAATTAACCTGCGCCGTTTCCTGAGCAGACTGCAATATTATGTCAATACCGACCAGTTGGTCGTGCGCTTATGGAAAGATGATGACAACACTTATCATCTGAAAGGCATGTGGGTTGATGATAAATGGATGCTGCTCACCGGCAACAATCTTAATCCTCGAGCCTGGCGTCTGGATCTGGAAAACGCCATCCTTATCCACGATCCTAAGCAAGAGCTGGCTCCCCAGCGCGATAAAGAGTTGGAGCTTATTCGCACGCATACCACGGTGGTTAAGCACTACCGCGACCTGCAAAGCATTGCTGACTATCCAGTCAAAGTGCGTAAGCTCATCCGTCGACTACGCCGTATTCGTATCGACAGATTAATTAGCCGTATTCTGTAACCAAGACCCCGTCCAGTGACGGGGTTTTTCCTATGGAGGCAACGGTGCGCCTGTTTCTTCTTACCAGTATCCTGGCTATTTCTGGCTGCAGCCACATGGCAAATGACCGCTGGAGCGGACAAGACAAAGCTCAACATTTTATCGCCTCCGCCATGCTTGCCGCAGCCGGTAATGAATACGCCCAGCATCAGGGTTACAGCCGCGATCGCAGTGCAGCTATTGGTTTGATGTTCTCAATCAGCCTGGGCGCGTCAAAAGAGCTGTGGGACAGCCGCCCCGCTGGGAGCGGCTGGAGCTGGAAGGACTTTGCCTGGGATGTTGCGGGCGCCTCAACCGGCTATGCAGTCTGGCAACTGGCACATCATTAGAGGCGCAGCCCTTTCCCCTTGCCATGCAGCATCAGTGATACTAAAAATGCGACGACTGCCAGCGCGGTAACGTACCAGAAGAATGTGGTTTCCATACCGATGGACTTCAGGGATAAGGCAACATATTCGGCTGAACCTCCAAACAGGGCATTCGCCACCGCATAAGATAACCCTACCCCCAGGGCGCGCACCTGCGCCGGAAACATCTCAGCCTTCAGAATGCCGCTGATGGACGTATAGAAACTCACGATCAACAAGGCACACATTACCAGTGCAAACGCCACATACGGAGACGTCACGTTTTGCAACGCTGTCAGAATGGGAACGGTGAAAATCGCAGCTAATGCGCCAAAGCATAACATGGAAGTACGTCTGCCAATTTTATCTGACAAAGCGCCAAACAATGGTTGCACCAGCATGAATACACACAGTGCCGCCGTCATAATCCCGCTGGCTACGTTGGCATGCATACCGGCAGTGTTAACCAGGTACTTCTGCATATAGGTTGTGAAGGTGTAAAAACACAGCGAGCCAGCAGCGGTAAAGCCAAGCACCATGACAAAGGCTTTACGATTACGCCACAGACCTTTCAGAGAGCCCGCTTCTTTTAACGCACGAACATCCTGTTTCGAGGTTTCATCCAACTGACGACGCAGCCATAGCGCGACAATAGCCAGCACGGCCCCCAGCGCAAATGGAATACGCCAACCCCATTCTCTGAGCGCAGAGTCTTCTAACGTTTGCTGTAAAATGACCACAACCAGCAATGCCAATAGCTGCCCGCCAATTAACGTTACGTACTGGAATGAAGCATAAAAACCTTTCTTACCTTCAATAGCGACTTCACTCATGTAGGTTGCGCTGGTTCCATATTCGCCCCCGACAGACAGCCCCTGAAACAGTCTGGCCAGCAGCAGTAGCGCAGGAGCCCAGGTACCGATGGTTTCATACCCCGGCAGGCAAGCGATCACCAGCGATCCCATGCACATCATACAAACTGACAACAGCATGGATTTTTTACGCCCGTGCTTATCGGCGATGCGACCAAATAACCAGCCGCCAATTGGTCGCATCAGAAAGCCTGCGGCAAAAACGCCGGCAGTCTGTAAGAGTTGCGTAGTGGTGTTTCCTGATGGAAAAAAGATATGAGCAAAATAGAGAGAGCAGAAAGAATAGATATAGAAATCAAACCATTCGACCAAATTCCCTGATGATGCTCCAACAATCGCCCAAATACGACGACGGGTATCGCCGTCTGTCAGCGTCCCGTTCTCAGTTACACTGCTATCAGCCATTCGAATTATACCCCTGCCAAGGATCGCGTGAATTTATCAATGCTAGTTGTGTCTTTTTTGGTAAATTAAATGTTATATAATTGTTATAATAAATTATGCGACATAAATCACGGTTTTAATTAGCACAGAAAGGATTCAGATATATTCGAGGGATGAAAATTGCCTGATGCGCTGCGCTTATCAGCGCCTGCAGGAAGGGGTACACGCGTTTTTGCAGGCCGGATAAGGCGGAACGCCGCATCCGGCAGGTTTCATTTCGTACAGACGCAAAAAAGCCCATCCGGCAGGATGGGCTTCTTCACTTAATTGATGCCTGGCAGTTCCCTACTCTCGCATGGGGAGACCCCACACTACCATCGGCGCTACGGCGTTTCACTTCTGAG
>NZ_JBRYHT010000017.1:0-86494 GCF_053309355.1 Citrobacter freundii complex sp. 2025EL-00176
TTAAAGAGCAGTGCCGCTTCGCTTTTTCTCAGCGGCGCGGGGTGTGCATATTACGCTATCCCGCTTCAGAGTCAAGCATTTATTTACGCTTTTCTCCGCTGACCCGGCGGCGTGTAATCCGTTGTTCCGTGTCAGTGGAGGCGCATTATAGGGAGTTATTTCAGGCTGACAAGGGGAAATTTAAAATAATTTTCCGAGTGATTATTTTTTATTCTTTACGCTTATTTTGGCAACGTTTTGTGGGTTAATTGGGCAATTTCCCGCGCAAAACCCGCGACCTGTTCCCAATCGGTATACACCACTTCTTTATGCGTATCCGTTTCACCGCCTGACATCTTCATTATCAGTTGGATCATAACGCGGTCATACCAGCGATAGCGGGGATACAGCAAAGCACCGGCAATAACCGCACTGCGATCTGGCCGCCACGGTGAACTCATCAGGAACTTACGCGCATAGCTGTTGGTTTGTGGCGTACGCTTCTCCGGTTTACGGGCAACCAGGTTAACGGAGTAGAACGCACTCGGCATCGCGTTCAGCCGCGTGGCATGCTTTTTCACAAACTCCTGAAAAGCGGCATGGTAATGACCATAGCGAATCGAGGCGCCAATCACCACGCTGTCGTAATTTTGCCAGTCAGGCTCCGCGGTACGATGCAAATTAACGACATCCGTCCAAACGCCCAGCTCCTTGAGTTCAGAAGCCAGATACTCGGCGATTTCACGCGTTTGTCCGTCCCGGGAAGAAAAAAGAATCAGTGTTTTCACGTGTTACTCCATTATTCACGCCAGAAAGTAGGGGTAAAGAGTACCAGCAGAGTAAAGACCTCCAGACGACCAAACAGCATATTGGCAATCAGGATCCACTTCGCCACAGGGTTCATACTGGCAAAGTTGTCGGCGACAACGCCCAGCCCTGGCCCGAGGTTATTCAGCGTCGCCACCACGGAGGCAAACGCGGAGAAGTCATCAACACCGGTCGCAATAATCGCCAGCATACTGATAATAAATACCAGCGCATAGGCAGAAAAGAATCCCCATACGGCTTCAAGAATTCGCTCCGGCAGCGCACGGTTACCCAATTTGATACTGTAAACCGCATTCGGGTGAACCAGACGTTTCAACTCGCGGTTACCCTGCTTAAACAGCAACAGGATACGAATCACCTTCAAGCCACCGCCCGTTGACCCGGCACAGCCGCCGATAAAGGCAGAACACAACAGCAACACAGGCAGGAACAGCGGCCAGCGGGCAATGCTGTCGGTGGTAAATCCGGCGGTCGTCGCCATCGATACCACCTGGAAAAAGGCCTGGTTGATGGTCGTGAGCGCTGAACCGTAGGTATTGTGTATCCACAGCACCAGCGTACAGACAGCCACCAGCGTCAACTGCACGCCGATGAACATGCGAAATTCCGGATCGCGCCAGTAGACCTTCAGACTACGGCCGCTTAATAAAGAGAAGTGCAGGCCATAGTTACAGCCGGAGATCAGCAAGAAGATAGCAATGATGGTGTTGATCGTGGGACTGTCGAAATATCCCACGCTGGCATCGTGCGTGGAAAAGCCGCCAATCGCAATCGTGGCAAAACTGTGCCCAATGGCATCAAACGCGGGCATCCCGGCAAACCATAGCGCCAGTGCACATGCCACCGTCAGCAATACATAGATAAGCCACAGGGTTTTCGCCGTTTCGGCAATACGCGGACGCATTTTATTATCTTTCAGCGGCCCCGGCATTTCTGCCCGATAGAGCTGCATCCCGCCGACGCCAAGAATAGGCAGAATAGCCACTGCCAGCACGATGATCCCCATCCCGCCAAACCATTGCAGCATCTGTCGATAAAAGAGAATAGCGTGTGGCAATGAATCCAGTCCCACCAACGTTGTGGCTCCGGTGGTGGTCAATCCGGAGAAGGATTCAAAAAAGGCATCGGTAATCGTCAGGTTAGGGCTTTCCGCAAAGATGAACGGCAGCGCACCCACGCTACCCAGCACTGTCCAGAACAAGACGACAATCAGAAAACCTTCGCGAGATTTCAGCTCGCCTTTCTCTTTGCGGTTCGGCCACCACAGCATGGAGCCGATCGCCAGAGCGACGAAGAACGTTTGGGTAAATGCACGCCCTGCCCCATCGCGATAGATGAGCGCCACCAGTCCGGGGATAATCATTGTCCCCGAGAATAAGATGACCAGTAGTCCAACGATTCGGGTAATGGCGCGAAAATGCATCTCTACCGCTTCCTTAGTTCTTTAAAATGAGGTGGGGATTATTCTTCAATCGCTAACAATTGCAATGAACCACGACTAAAATCCGCCAGTTTTGCCGAAAATTCATCCACTTTGGCATAAGGAAGCGCCACCCTGAGCCGAACAAAAGCCTGGTAATCACTGGCAACGACTTTACCGTCAAACTGACCCAGCAAAGCTTCTATGCCTGCCAGCTGACCGTACTCACACTGCAAAGTATATTCGGTTAGTGGCGTCTTGCGCTGTGTCGTTAATTGACGCAACGCCTGATTGACACCACCACCATAGGCTTTTACTAGCCCACCCGTACCGAGAAGGATACCGCCGTAGTAGCGCACCACCACAGCGGTAATCTCACCGATACCGCTGCCCATCAGTTGCGCGAGCATCGGTTTGCCTGCCGTTCCCGCCGGTTCACCATCGTCTGAAAAGCCCAACTGCTGCGAGTCATTCGGCGCACCCGCCACCCACGCCACACAATGGTGGCGGGCGTCCGGGTGTTCCGCTTTGACTGACTCAACGAATGCTTTCGCCGCTTCTACGCCGTCCGTATGGGCGAGCAGCGTAATGAAGCGGCTTTTTTTGATCTCTTCAACGACGCTAACCGGCGCCGCAGGGATTAACCAACTGTCCATTACGCCAGTTTTAAATCCCGCGTCATGTTTTCGATATTGTTCTCGTGGACCACCACGTTGTCTTCAATACGAATACCGCCGAACGGTTTCAGAGCTTCAATTTTCTGCCAGTTGAAGTGTTTGCTGAACTGCCCTTCACGCCACGGCGCCAACAGCGATTCAATAAAGTAGATGCCCGGTTCGATGGTCAGAACCATACCCGGCTGCAGAACACGGGTGCAGCGCAGGTAAGGATACTTCGACGGGGCAGCAAGGTGGGTACCGCTGTCATCCTGCATAAAGCCAGCGACATCATGTACCTGCAGACCCAACGGGTGGCCAATACCATGCGGCATAAACGGTCCAGTAAGATCGTTTTCCACCATCGCCTCTTCACTCATATCGGTGATGATTTGATGCTTACGCAGCAGCTTCGCGATGCGCTGATGGAACTGAATGTGGTAATCCACGTAACTGGTGCCCGCTTTCATGGTAGCGATAAGCGCCAGCTCTTCGTCATTAACGTCTTTCACCAGATGTGCATAGTCGTTGTCGCTTTTCGCCGACCAGGTACGCGTCAGGTCTGCCGCATAGCCGTTATATTCCGCACCAGCGTCCAGCAGGAAGCTGCGAATTTCAGACGGAGCCTGATGATCCAGTTTGGTGTAATGAAGAACCGATGCATGCTCATTAAGCGCAACGATGTTGCTGTATGGCACGTCGGTATCGCGGTGACCGGTCGCGGTCAGATAGGCCAGGTTGATGTCAAACTCGCTCATCCCGGAACGGAATGCTTCTTCCGCGGCACGGTGTCCATTCACCGCCATTTTCTGCGCTTCGCGCATACAGGCCAGTTCGTAATCCGTTTTAAAGGCGCGGTAATAATGCAGGTAGTCGATCACCCCTTTCGGGTTGATGTTGCTGGCCACGATGTCCAGTTGCAGCGCACGTTCCGGAACCGGACCGATATACCCGATATTGCCGCGAGCAGCTGGCAGTTGGCTCCCGATACCATCCGCTTTTGGCAGCGCGATGATCTCGATTTCTTCCGTCCAGAATGAGGTCGGCAGCGGCTCAACGTTATGCCAATAATCGACCGGCAGATAGAACCACAATTTTGGCTTATTCACACCATCCACCAGCAACCAGCAGTTAGGGACCTGCGTTACGGGTACCCAGGCTTTGAATTGCGGATTGACCTTAAACGGGTACGGATGGTCGTCAAGAAAGACGTTAACAAGTTCGCCAGAGTGAATAAGTAACGCATCCAGCTTGAAGCGATCCAGCGCGTCACGCGCCCGCTCTTGTAAGGTAACGATATGATTTTTATAGAGTGCGGCCAGCGATTCCATTTTCTATCCTTCTGTTTTTGACCTCAAGTCTCCGCATCTTAGCACATCGCTTTGTGAGTGCGTGATTTCTACCGAGCGTGATCGAATCGTCATTTCTTTAATCATTCATTTGCATTTTTTTAACATAAAACACACACTTCGTTTCATCTGGTATGACCAGATCACCTTGCGGATTCAGGAGACTGACATGCTTTACAAAGGCGACACCCTGTACCTCGACTGGCTGGAAGACGGCATCGCCGAACTGGTGTTCGATGCCCCTGGTTCGGTCAATAAACTCGACACGGCCACCGTTGCCAGCCTGGGCCATGCGCTTGACGTGCTGGAAAAACAACCGAATTTAAAAGGGCTGCTGCTGCGCTCTAACAAAGCGGCCTTTATTGTCGGTGCCGATATCACCGAATTCCTTTCACTGTTCCTCGTGCCTGAAGAACAGTTGAGCCAGTGGCTGCACTTTGCCAACAGCGTCTTTAATCGTCTGGAAGATCTGCCTGTTCCGACCCTCTCAGCGGTAAATGGCTATGCGCTGGGCGGCGGCTGCGAGTGTGTGCTGGCGACCGATTACCGTCTGGCAACGCCGGACCTGCGCATAGGCCTGCCGGAAACCAAGCTGGGCATCATGCCGGGCTTTGGCGGATCCGTGCGTATGCCACGTATGCTAGGTGCGGACAGCGCGCTGGAAATCATTGCTGCAGGTAAAGATGTTGGTGCTGAACAGGCGCTGAAAATCGGCCTGGTCGATGGCGTAGTGAAACACGAGAAACTGCTTGATGGCGCGATCGCGGTATTACGTCAGGCGATTAACGGCGATCTCGACTGGAGAGCCAAACGCCAGCCGAAACTGGAACCGTTGAAACTCAGCAAAATTGAAGCGGCGATGAGCTTTACTATCGCCAAAGGGATGGTAGCGCAGACGGCCGGGAAGCATTATCCCGCACCAATCACTGCCGTGAAAACGATTGAGGCGGCAGCCCGCTTTGGCCGTGAAGAAGCGCTGAACCTGGAAAACAAAAGTTTTGTTCCACTGGCGCACACCAGTGAAGCTCGCGCATTGGTTGGGATCTTCCTTAACGATCAGTTCGTGAAAGCCAAAGCCAAAAAGCTCACCAAAAATATTGAGACGCCAAAGCAAGCGGCGGTGCTGGGTGCGGGCATTATGGGCGGCGGTATCGCTTACCAGTCGGCCTGGAAAGGCGTGCCGGTTGTCATGAAAGATATCAACGACAAATCATTAACGCTGGGCATGACCGAGGCCGCCAAGCTGCTGAACAAACAGCTTGAGCGCGGCAAAATTGACGGTCTGAAAATGGCGGGCGTGATTTCCACTATTCATCCAACCCTCGACTATAGCGGTTTCGAGCGTGTGGACGTGGTAGTCGAAGCGGTCGTGGAAAACCCGAAAGTGAAAAAAGCGGTACTGGCGGAAACCGAAGATAAGGTACGACCGGACACCGTACTGGCTTCGAATACCTCTACCATTCCAATCAACGAACTGGCCAGCGTGCTTAAACGCCCGGAAAATTTCTGTGGTATGCACTTCTTTAACCCGGTGCACCGTATGCCGTTGGTTGAGATCATTCGCGGCGAGAAAAGCTCAGATGAAACCATCGCTAAGGTTGTCGCCTGGGCAAGCCAGATGGGCAAAACGCCAATTGTGGTCAACGACTGCCCTGGTTTCTTCGTCAACCGCGTGCTGTTCCCCTATTTTGCCGGTTTCAGCCAGTTGCTGCGCGACGGAGCGGATTTCCGCAAAGTCGACAAAGTGATGGAAAAACAGTTTGGCTGGCCGATGGGTCCGGCTTATCTGCTGGACGTGGTGGGGATTGATACCGCGCATCACGCACAGGCGGTGATGTCTGCGGGCTTCCCACAGCGTATGCAGAAAGATTATCGCGATGCGATCGATGCTCTGTTTGATGCTAACCGTTTCGGACAGAAAAACGGTCTCGGGTTCTGGCGCTATAAAGAAGATAACAAGGGCAAGCCGAAGAAAGAAGAAGATGCCGTCGTTGATGGTCTGCTGGCAGAGGTCAGCCAGCCGAAACGCGACTTCAGCGATGAAGAGATTATCGCCCGCATGATGATCCCAATGGTCAATGAAGTGGTGCGTTGTCTGGAAGAAGGCATTATCGCCAGCCCGGCAGAAGCCGATATGGCGCTGGTGTACGGCCTGGGCTTCCCTCCGTTCCACGGCGGCGCGTTCCGCTGGCTGGATACGCTCGGCAGCGCGAAGTACCTCGATATGGCTCAGCAGTACCAGCATCTTGGCCCACTGTATGAAGTGCCGGCCGGTCTGCGTGATAAAGCGCGCCATAACGAACCGTATTATCCCCAGGTTGAGCCTGCCCGCCCGGTTGGCAGCCTGAAAACGGCTTAAGGAGTCACAATGGAACAGGTTGTAATTGTTGATGCGATCCGTACCCCGATGGGCCGTTCGAAAGGGGGCGCGTTTCGTAACGTGCGGGCAGAAGATCTCTCCGCACATTTAATGCGTAGCCTGCTGGCGCGTAATCCGGCTCTGGAGCCATCCGCGCTTGATGATATTTACTGGGGCTGCGTGCAGCAAACGCTGGAGCAGGGTTTCAACATCGCTCGTAACGCGTCACTGTTGGCGGAAATCCCGCATTCAGTACCGGCAGTGACCGTTAACCGTCTGTGTGGTTCATCCATGCAGGCGCTGCATGATGCAGCACGCATGATTATGACCGGCGATGCGCAAGCGTGCCTGATTGGCGGCGTGGAACATATGGGCCATGTGCCGATGAGCCACGGCGTTGATTTCCACCCGGGTATGAGCCGCAACGTGGCGAAAGCCGCGGGGATGATGGGCCTGACGGCGGAAATGCTCTCCCGCATGCACGGTATTAGCCGTGAAATGCAGGATGCCTTCGCCGCACGTTCACACGCTCGCGCCTGGGCTGCTACACAGTCTGGCGTCTTTAAAAATGAAATCATCCCGACTGGCGGTCATGATGCAGACGGTGTGCTAAAACAGTTTAACTACGACGAAGTCATCCGTCCGGAAACCACCGTTGAAGCGTTATCCACCCTGCGCCCGGCATTCGATCCGGTTAGCGGCACGGTGACTGCCGGTACCTCTTCCGCGCTTTCCGATGGTGCTGCCGCGATGCTGGTCATGAGCGAAAGCCGCGCCCGTGAGCTGGGTCTGACGCCACGTGCCAGAATTCGTTCAATGGCCGTTGTCGGCTGCGACCCTTCCATCATGGGTTACGGTCCGGTTCCGGCTTCAAAGCTGGCGCTGAAAAAAGCGGGACTCTCCACCAGCGACATCGGCTTGTTTGAGATGAATGAAGCTTTTGCCGCCCAGATCCTGCCGTGTATTAAAGATCTGGGGCTGATGGAGCAGATCGACGAGAAGATCAACCTCAACGGCGGGGCGATCGCATTGGGTCACCCGCTGGGTTGTTCCGGTGCGCGTATCAGCACCACCCTGCTCAACCTGATGGAACGCAAAGACGTACAGTTTGGTCTGGCGACGATGTGTATCGGGTTAGGTCAGGGTATCGCAACGGTGTTTGAGCGAGTTTAATCAAAGCATGCCGGGGGCGCTTCGCTTGCCCGGCCTACGAAATGTTATCTCAAAGCCATTGGTGCCAGAACAAGGCGGCAAGTGAATGAATCCCGATGAGCTTACGTGTAGTAAGTGATTCGGGTGAATGGGCGCAGCCAACACAGTTATGGTGCCAATGGCGAAGAGAGAAAGTTTAGTTGCCGTTCTTCCCGCCTGTCAGGGGCGGGTTTTTTATTTCCCTGAACTACTACGTACCACTAACTGCACCGGCAGCAGCAGATTCTCTTCCTGCTTCTCTTCGAGTAGTAAACGCAGCGCTTCCCGACCCAGCTGTTGCTTATCAACCGCGATAGTGCTCAGCGGCGGATGTGACCAGGCTGCGGCATAGATATCATCAAACCCGACCAGCGCAAGATCTTCCGGGATACGAATGCCCTGCTGCGCACACACCCGTTGTACAACCATCGCGGCCGCATCGTTATAGGCAAAAATGGCATCGGGCGGCTCCGGCAGCCTGAGCAACTCATTAACCGCCTCTACCAAAGATTGCTCGGTATCCAGCAACGGCGGCGCGATGGCTTCGTACTCTGGCGGCATCAGCAACCGGGCTTCATACAATGCCTGACGATAGCCCTTCTCACGCTGACGAATACTGTAGTGAGAAAGTGTACTGGCAAGAAAAGCGATGCGGTTGCGACCTTGTGCAAGCAGATGTTGCGTGGCCAGATAGCCGCCCTGAGTGTTATCCGGATTGACGCAAGGCAGGCCAGGCGCCCAGAGATCCACCAGCACCAGCGGCAGTTTCATCTGTTGCAGCAGCCCAAGCATTTCAGGCTCAAAAAATCCGGCACAGATCAGCGCATCCGGCTGGTGCAGCAGCACCTGCTCACTCACCGCATCGCCCGGACCGATAGACAGAAAGCTCAGCGCAATGCCGTTCTCGCGACAAAGGTCTTCTATACCTAACAGCAGTTGAGAGTAAAACGGCAATGCGTGGCTGATATTGTGCTGACGATGCAGCAAAAACAGGACGCGTTTGATCTTGTCGCTACGTAGGCGGGAAAAATCATAACCCTGCTGCTGCGCCACAGAAATAATGCGCAACCGGGTATCTTCACGCAGCCCCGGCTGCCCTTTTAGGGCGCGGGAAACAGCGCCAACTGAGACCCCACATGCTTCGGCAATGTCTCTGATACGTACAGGTTTCGTCATTTCACTCTCATTGATTCTACGCTAGCTTGTTGTGCCCCCAGCCAGGCGGCACCACGTACGCCGCTGCTGTCACCGTGTCGGGCCGGAACGATCGGTGTACGGCACTGCTTACCAAATACGTACTGCGCTACTCGCGCCTGCAAGCCAGAATACAGTAAATCGATATTAGATACCCCGCCCCCCAACACAATGACATCGGGATCGAGCGTATTCACCACGCTAGCCAACGCCCGCGCCAGTTGATCGCAATAGCGTTCCCATAACAAACAGGCATCTGCATCACCCAATTCTACCTGGCGCATAATTTGTGGCACACCCACATGTTGCGCGGTGTGGTTCAAATACTGGCGTTCCAGGCCGCTGCCGGAAATAAAGCTCTCGATGCAGTTCAACTGTCCGCAATAGCATGTCACTGCGGCCCCATCCTTAGATTCATGATAACGCGGCAAGGCATTATGCCCCCACTCGCCTGCGCAGGCGTTAGGACCGGAAATCAGACGGTTATCGATACACACACCGCCGCCGCAACCGGTACCGAGGATGACGCCAAAAACGACGCTGTGCCCGCATCCACTGCCGTCCATCGCCTCTGACAGCGTAAAGCAGTTAGCATCGTTGGTGACGGGCACAGGCATCCCTAACGCTTGCTCAAGATCTTGCGCAAAGGCTTGCTGATTCAGCACCAGAATGTTGGAGTTTTTGATTAACCCTTCGCTATCCACCGCACCGGGCACCCCAACGCCAACCGAGAAAGACTGATTAACGGTCTGCCTGGCCTTAGCAATCATCTCCGTTACGGCCTGGAAAAAATCGCCATAGCTCTGCTTTGGGGTTGCGCACCGCGCGCGGTAAACAATTTCACCCGTATTATCAATCACTACTGCTTCGATTTTAGTCCCGCCAATATCCAGGCCAAGCCTCATGGTTTTCCCTCGTGTGCGCCTTGTAATGTGATGCTGCATAGCTTGCCAATTTTGTTTACTAAACAAAAAGAGATTTGTCACAAAAGCTTATTTTTATTATTAATAGATAACCAAAAGACGTTTACTAAAAACTGGTGGAAAATAAGAGGCAACGAGACCGGGCTTACACCCTGTTAGAAGAAGTAAGGTTGGTTGATGGATGCGCCGGAAGGGCTCCGGCGCACAGCGCTTAAATAAACGCGAACGCGTCGCCAAACAGGCGATCTTCACGCGCGCTGCGTTCATTGCAGAACAGATCGCGCGCGATTTTAGCCATTTCAAAACGACCGGCAATGTAAATATCGTGTTCCGCCAGGGTACCGTAATCCTGTAATACTGCCGTTAATACGGTGCCCGTACGGCCACGCCAGCCTTCTTCAGGCTGTTCCACCACTGGCTCAACGCGCAGATTCGGGTGATTTACTGACAGCGCTTCCAGTTCAGAGAGATCGTAGAGATGCTTCTCTTCGCGCCCGCCCCAGTAAATGGTGATATCGCGGTTTGGATTGCGCGCCAGCGCGGTAAGCAGAATGGAACGCGCGTAAGAGAAGCCCGTCCCGCCGGCAATCAGGATCAACGGACGTTCGTCCTCATCACGCAGCCAGGCTTCGCCATGCGGAATGTCGACCTGAATTTCGCGGTCTTTCAGAATGCGGTCCATCACGGCCATGGCATACAGATTTAGCTCAGAAGCGCCAACGTGCAGTTCAATGAACCCCTGCTCGTCCGGCGTAGATGCCATGGAGAACGGACGCTTATCTCGTTCGTCCATCACGACCATTAAATACTGGCCGGCACGAAAGGAAAACGCCGCGTCTGGCACTAAACGAACGCGATATACGGTGTCAGTGATAGCTTCTACCGAGGTCACTTTACAGCTTAAGGTTGTCATGCGCTCTCTCTGTCGGATCAATAGGCAAAACGATCGCGCCTCAGGCGCTTTTGCCGTCATTAAAGATGGCCAGTTCATCCCAAATTGCGTCAATACGCGCAGTGACTTCAGGATCTTTTTTTATCGGACGTCCCCATTCACGTTGGGTTTCGCCCGGCCATTTATTGGTGGCATCCAGCCCCATTTTTGAACCAAGACCGGAAACCGGCGAGGCAAAGTCCAGGTAATCAATGGGTGTATTCTCTACCAGTACAGTATCCCGGGCCGGGTCCATACGCGTCGTAATCGCCCAAATCACATCATTCCAGTCACGTGCGTTGACGTCATCATCGCAGACAATAACAAATTTGGTGTACATAAACTGACGCAAAAACGACCAGACCCCCATCATGACGCGTTTGGCATGACCAGCGTACTGTTTTTTCATCGTCACCACAGCCAGGCGATATGAGCAGCCTTCGGGAGGCAGGTAAAAGTCGACGATTTCCGGAAACTGCTTTTGCAGAATAGGCACGAAGACTTCATTCAGCGCAACACCGAGTACCGCAGGCTCATCCGGCGGGCGTCCGGTATAGGTCGAGTGATAAATTGCATCTTCACGCTGGGTAATGTGCGTGACGGTAAAGACCGGGAAGCTATCTACTTCATTGTAGTAACCGGTATGATCGCCATACGGTCCTTCCGGTGCCATTTCATCCGGCTCGATATAGCCTTCCAGCACGATTTCAGCACTGGCAGGAACTTCCAGATCGTTGGAAATACATTTGACCACTTCAGTTTTGGTGCCACGCAACAGTCCGGCAAATGCGTATTCAGATAACGTATCCGGGACAGGTGTAACAGCGCCCAGAATTGTTGCCGGATCTGCTCCCAAGGCCACAGAAACCGGGAACCGTTCACCAGGATGCGCCGCGCGCCACTCCTGATAATCCAGCGCGCCGCCGCGATGGGAAAGCCAGCGCATGATGAGCTTGTTTTTGCCAATCAGCTGCTGACGATAAATACCGAGATTCTGCCGCTCTTTATGCGGGCCGCGCGTAACGGTCAGCCCCCAGGTAATCAGCGGCGCAGCATCCTCTGGCCAGCAGGTCATAATCGGAATACGGTTTAAGTCGACTTCATCGCCTGAATAGATTTTTTGCTGACAAGGCGCGCCGCGTAACCGCTTAGTCGGCATGTTCAGCACCTGCTTAAACTGCGGCAGCTTATCAAACAGATCGCGAAATCCTTTCGGTGGCTCAGGCTCTTTCAAAAACGCCAACAGCTTACCGACTTCCCGTAGCGCCGAGACATCTTCTTGCCCCATCCCCATCGCCACACGCTTCGGTGTGCCAAACAGGTTACACAGCACCGGCATTGAATAGCCTTTAGGATTTTCAAACAGTAACGCAGGCCCACCGGCACGCAGGGTGCGATCGGCAATTTCAGTGATCTCCAGGTGGGGATCCACCTCAAGCGAAATGCGTTTGAGCTCGCCCTGCTGTTCAAGCAGCGTCAGGAAGTCGCGTAAATCGTGATATTTCATGGCGTCCATTGTGGCCTCTTCGTAAGCGCTTCATTATACGGCGTTCATCATTGTGATGCTGTATTTTTGTTAAATTAGCGTGAACTCTGGCGATACATATAAGCCCCAGGAGTATATACCCATTGGGTTTCAGCCTGCTTTGAGGCGGGTATAATTAACTTAACTCATGGCTTTTGCTATGCTGGCGCTCAGAACAAGCGGATAAGAGTTATTATGCAAGCCTGGTATTTACTGTACTGCAAACGTGGGCAACTTCAGCGAGCCCAGGAACACCTGGAAAGACAGGCGGTGAACTGCCTGACGCCTATGATCACCCTGGAAAAAATGGTGCGCGGTAAACGTACCACAGTCAGTGAACCCCTATTCCCTAATTACATGTTTGTCGAGTTCGACCCGGAAGTGATCCACACCACCACCATCAACGCCACGCGTGGTGTCAGCCATTTCGTCCGTTTCGGTGCGACGCCGGCGACCGTACCTTCTCCCGTCATTCATCAACTTTCTGTCTACAAACCTGAAGGTATTGTTGACCCTGAAACCCCTCATCCGGGGGACAGTGTAATTATTACTGAAGGTGCGTTTGAGGGGTTGAAAGCGATCTTTACCGAACCCGATGGCGAAGCGCGTTCCATGCTGCTGCTTAACCTGTTGAATAAAGAGGTTAAGCAGAGCGTGAAAAATACCGGCTTTCGAAAAATTTAAGTCGCCTTAGAAGGTCACTTCAAACAGCGTTCTGACGTTAGTATCAATGGTTGCTGACAGCCATTGAGGATCCTCGCCGCGCCAGTGGGCAATACGCTCAAGAATATGCGGTAGGTGCGCAGGTTCATTGCGGCGTGACGCTGGTTTAGGCGTTAAATCCCGGGGAAGTAAGTAAGGCGCATCGGTTTCGATCAGCAATCTCTCTACCGGGATAAAGGGCAACAGCTCACGCAGTTCCATGCCCCGACGCTCATCACAGACCCACCCGGTGATACCAATATAAAGTCCGCGGTCTACACAGTCCTGCATCTCCTGGCGCGAGCCAGTAAAGCAGTGCAGCACCGCACCGGGCAGGCTGTCCAGCCACGGCTCCAGCAACGTCAGAAAACGCTCATGGGCGTCCCGACAATGCATGAAAATCGGCATCTGCAGTTCAGCAGCAATGCGCAGTTGCGCCTCAAAAGCACGCTCCTGCTCCTGCGGCGTGGAGAAATTGCGATTGAAATCCAGGCCGCACTCACCAATAGCGACCACCTTCGAATGGTTTGCCAGTGCGATAACCTCTGCTTCTGTTGAGGACTGCCATTGGCTGCTGTCATGCGGGTGCACGCCAGCCGTGGACCAGCAATGCGGATAATGCTGCGCCAACATTAAAGCCTGCTGGCTTTCGTGCAGGTTTGTTCCGGTCAGAAGCATACCGTTTACGCCCGCAGCAAAGGCGCGCGCTACGACCTCATCACGGTCTTTCGCAAATTGTGAACTGGTTAAATTAACGCCAATATCAAACATGCTTCCTCCCATATGACAACCGCCCTGACGGGCGGTTGCGTTTATTCTTCTGTTTTCTCGGTGGCTTCGGCTTCTTTTGCTTCTTCAGCCTCGTTATCCTCATCTCGCGTACGTCGCTTACCGACATAGAATCGAGAGAAGAACACACCCACCTCGAACAGGCAGTACATTGGTATCGCCAACAGCGTTTGCGAGAAGACATCTGGCGGGGTCAGTAACATCCCGACGACAAATGCGCCCACTACAACGTAAGGACGTTTCTTGCGTAAGTCTTCAGGTGTCGTAATGCCCATCCAGCATAGCAGCACGATGGCAACAGGAACCTCAAAAGAGACACCGAAAGCCATAAACAGCGCCATTACAAAGCTGAGATAGCTGGCAATGTCTGTCGATACCTGTACGCCTTGCGGAGCCGTGTTGGCAAGGAAACCAAACGCCAGCGGGAAGACGACAAAATAGGCGAATGCCATACCGATGTAGAACAATAACGAACTGGAGACCAGCAGCGGCACAACCAGGCGACGTTCATGTTTGTACAAAGCAGGCGCAATGAATGCCCAGACCTGGTAGAGGATCACTGGCGCCGACAGAATCAGCGACACCATGAAGGTTAACTTTATCGGGGTAAAGAACGGCGAGGCCACATCGGTGGCGATCATCGTTGCGCCCTGCGGCATCTGTTTGATCAACGGCGCCGCAACCATATGGTAAATGTCGTTGGCAAAGTAAACCAACGCCAGAAAGATCACGATTACCGCAATAATGCAGTTCAGGAGTCGCTTACGCAGCTCAATAAGATGCGTGATGAGCGGTTGGGTATCTTCTACAGCCATGTTTACGGTTTATCACTCGACGAGGGGGAGGATTCGACAACAGGTGCGGCAGCTTTCTTTTCTGCATCCATCAACGTGGCGGAAGTGTTTTCCGTTAGCTCTGGCGTTTTAGCACCCGTGGATTCCGGTTTTTGCTCCGGCGAACTGGCCTGGTTTTCAGCTGCGGCTGGGGTGACCCCTTCTCGCTGCGCTTCACCGTCTTTCACCACCGGATTATGGATAGTGTGCGCTTCATCGCTGGCTTTCTCAGGATCGTGCACGCTATAAGAACGCTTCATCGACTCCGCCGCTTCACGCAGCTCATCCATTGATGCTTTCAGCTCCGGGGTCAGATTTGTCAGGCTCGCTTTTTCTACTTTCTTCAGGCTGTCCTGGAATTCCTGAAGCTTAAGCTCCTGGGTCAGTTCATTCTGCACAGTAGTCGCAAGGGAGCGCAAAGCGCGAACCCAGCCAGCAACCGTTTTTACCGCTACGGGTAATCGTTGCGGCCCCAGGACAATGAGGCCGATCACGAACACCAATAACAGTTCGCTAAAACCGATATCAAACACGGATTATACCTGCTCTTTATCTTGGCTTTTGGCGTCTTCCTTTTTCACTTCGCCCTGCTTATCAGTGATGGATTTAGCAGTAAAATCAGCATCCTGGCTGGTTTTATCTTGCTTAGGTTCATCATCACCCATCGCTTTTTTGAAGCCTTTAATAGACGCGCCAAGATCGGAACCGATGGAGCCGAGTTTCTTGGTGCCAAATAGCAGTACAACGATGACGGCAATGATCAACAACTGCCAAATACTGATACCACCCATACATGTTCCTCTGTCATAGATGATGAATTAATAAGGCCGTAGTATACGTTACACGGCCTGCCTTGGGCGATGAAAAATTCAGCGCATTTTGCGCCAGCCGATTAGCCAGGCTATGACGCCTCCCGCCATTAACCAGCCCGGCATAAGCCCCCACTCAGGACGGCTTACCAGCAGGAATGTTCCACTTAGTAACAATGTTGCGCCAATGCCCAATAAATAACGGGATTGTCCCTGACGCACATGATTAGCGTGAAGCTCGCGGGCAATCTTATCAACACTGTGCTGTAAATATTTGCCCTGGCGCAAACTGTCATACACCAGTTCAGGTATTTCTGGCATTTTTTCGACCCAGAACGGGGCTTTTTCTTTAAATGCCCTGACGAGTGCCGGAATACCGACCTGATCTTTAATCCAGGATTCGAGAAACGGCTTGGCCGTTTTCCACAAATCTAACTGCGGATAGAGCTGTCGACCGACACCTTCAACATACAGCAGCGTCTTCTGTAGCAAAACCAACTGAGGCTGGACTTCCATATTGAATCGACGCGCGGTGTTAAACAGATTCAACAGCACGTGACCAAAGGAAATCTCCGCCAGCGGTTTTTCGAATATCGGCTCACACACGGTACGAATGGCGAATTCAAACTCTTCAACGTTGGTATCGGGCGGAACCCAACCGGAATCCACGTGCAATTCGGCAACTTTGCGGTAGTCTCGGTTAAAGAACGCAATAAAGTTTTCAGCAAGGTAGCGCTTATCTTCTTTATTTAAAGAACCCACAATCCCGCAATCAATACCAATGTACTTCGGGTTTTCAGGGTGCTCATAACTGACGAAAATATTCCCAGGATGCATGTCCGCATGGAAAAAACTGTCGCGAAATACCTGAGTAAAGAAGACCTGCACGCCGCGTTCAGCCAACAACTTCATGTTGGTGCCATTCTTCTCAAGCGTTGCGACATCCGATACGGGGATACCATATATGCGCTCCATCACCATCATGTTCTGACTGCAATAGTCGGAATACACTTCCGGGATGTACAGCATCGGGCTATCTTCAAAATTACGTCGCAGCTGAATTGCGTTCGCCGATTCGCGCAGCAGGTTCAGCTCATCAATTAACGTTTTTTCATACTCGCGGACCACTTCTGTTGGTCGCAGGCGACGGCCATCCGGCAGCAGGCGAGGAACCCAGCGCGCAAGGCGGTAGATCAGTTTTAAATCCGCTTTAATGACCGGTAATATGTCCGGGCGGATAACTTTGATCACCACCTCTTTACCATTGGATTTCAATCGCGCGGTATGGACCTGGGCAATAGACGCAGATGCCAGCGGCGTGATCTCAAAATCATCAAACCACTCCTCGACGGGCAGCCCACCCATGGCTTCTTCGATTTGTTCTTTCGCTCGCTGCCCATCGAATGGGGCAACGCGATCCTGCAATAGCGCAAGCTGATCGGCGATCTGTGGCGGGAAAAGGTCACGACGAGTGGAGAGCATTTGCCCAAATTTAATCCACACCGGGCCGAGTTCCTGTAAAGCCAGTCTCAGCCTTTCTCCGAGCGGTTTGTCTTTATGCCGGTTGGGCATCCAGAACAACGAGTAACGCCACAACCGAAGCGGCAGCGTGATACGCATTTTGGGGATGAGTTCATCAAGACCGTAGCTTAAAAAAGTGCGAATGATGAAATAAAGGCGCCGTACTTCACCTGGCGTCATTTGGCCTCCAGTTTTTCCAGCCGTTTGGCCAGAGATTCGACCGCGCGTTCAACGGCTGCCGTTTCTTCTGCAAACCATGCAACCTCAAGCGGACCGGGAGCCATACGCCACTCTTCGGTGATCGCTTCGGCTACATAGCGCTGCTGGCGCTGAATGTTATGCTGCAAAAACTTCGCGCCACCACGCAAGACTTTGCTGACCCCCTCCGCGACGATATCGCCGGTATAGGGCGCTAACAATTCTGCGGGATCAAACTCTGCCAGATCGGCCAGAGCCACAAAGTTCTGCACCACCTGGATATCACCCTGAACCTCCAGCTCACCGCTGCGAATAAGCGTGGTAAGCTGCTGGCGGTCGCGTAATTTCGGCAACACGCTGGCATGCGTGATTACAGTGCAATCGGCTTCGCCTTCCCATGCCCCCAGCACATCGACCTGGCGCTCACTAAACACCAGGACTAAAGGTGTTGAAAATCCTTTAAGATCAACACGCAGCACCTTGCTCTGTAAACGCGTTCTGGCTGACTTCAGCGCAGGAGAACGGTACAGAAAGGTATTGAGCAGATTTTCAACGCCTGCGGTCACTAAGGGTTTTAAAGGCATCCCCAATCTCCTGTCAGAACTTGTAGCCACGATGCAGCGCAACGACACCAGCCGTCAGGTTGTAGTAATCAACGCTTTCGAACCCGGCATCTTGCATCATTGCTTTTAGCGTGTCCTGATCGGGATGCATGCGAATGGACTCCGCCAAATAGCGGTAACTGTCCGCATCGCTTGCGACCATGGAACCTATGCGCGGCAGAACATGGAAAGAATAAGCATCGTAGGCCTTGCTCAGCGGTTCGATAATCGGTTTGGAGAACTCCAGCACCAGTAAACGTCCGCCCGGCTTCAACACGCGATACATGGAGCGTAAAGCTTTGTCTTTATCCGTTACGTTGCGCAGGCCGAAAGAAATGGTAATGCAGTCAAACGTGTTGTCAGGGAAAGGCAGTGCTTCCGCGTTCGCCTGAACGTACTCCACGTTACCCACTACGCCGATATTACGCAGCTTTTCGCGACCCATTTTGAGCATTGAGTCATTGATATCCGCCAGTACAACTTTACCGGTTTCACCAACCATGCGAGAGAATTTAGCCGTCAGATCGCCCGTACCGCCCGCCAAATCCAGAACGGTTTGACCGCGACGCACGCCACTGCAATCAATGGTGAAGCGCTTCCACAAACGATGAATGCCAAATGACATTAAGTCATTCATAACGTCATATTTCGAGGCCACAGAATGAAAAACGTGGGCCACCATGTCAGCTTTCTGCTCTTTAGCGACGGTCTGAAAGCCAAAGTGCGTCGTTTCTTGTGAATTATCCACCATCTCAGTGCCTGCTCATTCAAAAAATGTTCAAGAAGTGTAACAGATTGGGCCAATTTGCCCTACCCTTCTGCCCGGTTCAACTACCCCAAATGGACTAGTTTGATTGCTGATTTACCGCTTTGTCATCAGGGTAAGGCTCATCCTGTTGCGTCTCAGGGACCGAGCGCAAGCGGTACTCTTCATCCTGCGTAGTGGCTTGTTCAGCCAGCTCAGGATTTATCTCGCGCTTAATTTCCACACCTAAACTGCGAAACGCCTCTGCCTGTGACAGGACGTTTCCACGGCCTGAAGAGAGTTTTTTCATCGCTTGTCGGTAGTTGTCCTGAGCTTTATCCAGACTTTGGCCAATCGCCGACATATCATCCACAAACAAGCGCATTTTGTCATAAAGTTTGCTGGCCCGATCGGCAATTTGTTGCGCATTACGGCTCTGATGCTCGTAGCGCCACAGGTTGGCGATCGTGCGCAACGCCACTAACAGCGTGGTGGGGCTGACCAGCATAATATTATTTTTAAGCGCCTCGGTTATCAGTTCAGGTTGCCTGTCCAGTGCCAGCAAAAAAGCAGGCTCGACGGGAATAAACATCAGTACATAGTCAAGCGAACGCAGTCCGGGAAGCTGTTGATAATCTTTACGGCCCAGCAGACGAATATGGTTTCGCACCGAGGCGATATGTTCCTGCAATGCACTCTCGCGGGTATATTCATCTTCCGCGTTAAAATAGCGCTCATAGGCAACCAACGTCATTTTTGCGTCGATCACCACATCTTTTCCCTGCGGTAGCCGGACGATGACATCGGGCTGCATACGCGAACGGGCATCGTTTTCAATACTAACCTGAGTTTCGTATTCATAACCCTCACGCAGACCGGAAGCCTCAAGCACCCGAGTGAGTACAACCTCCCCCCAGTTGCCCTGCGTTTTGTTATCGCCTTTTAAGGCCCGCGTCAGGTTTACCGCTTCCTGCGCCATCTGCGCGTTAAGTTGCTGGAGATTACGAATTTCGTGCGCCAGGGTATGTCGCTCTTGCGCCTCTTTGCCAAAGCTATCCTGAACCTGACGTCGAAAACCGTCCAGTTGTTCACGAAGCGGTGTCAGCAGGCTGTTCAGACTTTGACGATTTTGCTCATCCACGCGGCGGTTGCTGTGCTCAAAAATGCGATTCGCCAGGTTTTCAAACTGTTCACTCAGGCGTTGTTCGCTGTTGATCATCTGGCGGATTTTATCTTCCGCATGCTGCTGCGTCGCTTCCAGCCGGGTAGTGACTTCACGGAGATCGGCTTCCAGAGAGGTGTTGATGCTGTGCAGGCTGCGTAATTCGTTATTGAGTAGCTCGCACTCATCGCGCCAGTGGGCTTCTTGCGCGAGTTGTTGGCGGGCAGCGCTTAACGCAATATCCAGTTCACGTCGCTCTTCGATGAGGTCGGCACGGATCTGATCGGCCCGCGCTTTTGTCGCCAGCCATCCCACCAGCAGCCCTGCGGCTAACGCCAACACGGCACTCATCATAATTGTAATATCCACAACGCCCCCTTACAGCAACGGCTTACCCGCACAAAATAGAATTGTGCTGTATAAACGTCCAGTTTAAAAGGAATTTCCTGCGAGGCACTACGCAAAATAAAAAGGCCGAACGCGTCGGCCTTTTTGAACAGACGGGAGAATTACAGTAAACGGCGGGCAGCTTCGACCACGATTTTCACCGCGTGGCTTTCCGTTTGTTTCATCGTTTCCGCATTAGGGATCTCTTGCTGAGTACGGTTCACGATAACGCCAGCAACCATACCTGCACGCAGGCCCTGGCTGGCGCACATGGTCAGCAACGTTGCGGATTCCATTTCGTAGTTCATGACTCCCATGGACTGCCACTCTTCCATTGAGCCTTTGAAACGGCTCACTACGCGACCAGAGAAGGTGTCATAACGCTCCTGGCCCGGGTAGAAGGTGTCCGAAGACGCGGTTACGCCCACGTGGGTAGTCGCACCGATAGATTTCGCCGCTTCCACCAGCGCAGTGGTGCACTCGAAGTCAGCAACGGCCGGGAATTCCATTGGCGCGAAGTGCAAGCTTGCGCCATCCAAACGGACAGACGCAGTGGTGACCAGCACATCACCCACATTGATATGCGGCTGAATAGCACCAGTCGTACCGATACGCAGGAAGGTACGAATGCCCAATTGTGCCAGTTCTTCTACGGCAATAGAGGTGGACGGGCCGCCGATGCCGGTAGAGCAAACGATCACGGCTTTACCATCCAGCTCAGCACGCCAGGTCGTGAACTCGCGATGGGATGCCAGCTTAACCGGCTTATCCATCAGCGCGGCGATCTTTTCCACACGCTCCGGGTCGCCAGGGACGATAGCAAGCGTAGCCCCTTGTAAATCGTTCTTAGTGAGGCCGAGATGAAAAACATCAGACTTAGACATAAAAACTCCTCTGTGAATCGGTTTTGTCAGAAGAAGCAAAAACACACTTTACCGAAGGCATAAACAAATTTTCGTGACAGACATCACCATGATGTAAATCAATTGCATTCAATTACCATAAAATAGTGATATTCATCACATAAATGGCGTGATGTAAGGACGCCTTGCACAAAAGATAGACCGTTTAAGGCAATGTGGTTCGTTGCATATGTCTATAGTTAATAATGCGCTTTTTGGCTGAGTATTTAAGGGTACGGAGAATACCATGACAACACGACAATCTGGCTTTGCACCTGCTGTATCTCCACCGACGTCTACCACGGTTCATACACCGGATAACGCAATTATCGCCGGTGTAACGTCCATACCTTCACAAGGCGATGATATGCCAGCGTATCACGCACGACCAAAACAGACCGATGGCCCCCAGCCTGTGGTCATTGTCGTGCAGGAGATTTTTGGCATTCATGAACACATTCGCGATGTTTGCCGCCGTCTGGCCCTGGAAGGATATCTGGCTATCGCGCCAGAGCTCTATTTCCGCGAAGGCGATCCTAACGACTTTGCCGATATCCCGACGCTGCTCAGCGGCCTTGTCGCCAAAGTGCCTGACTCTCAGGTACTGGCCGATCTGGACCACGTCGCCAGTTGGGCCTCCCGCAACGGCGGGGATGCTCATCGATTAATGATCACAGGTTTTTGCTGGGGCGGACGCATCACCTGGCTGTATGCCGCGCACAATCCGCAGTTAAAAGCAGCGGTAGCGTGGTATGGCAAACTGGTGGGTGATAAGACCCTCAACTCGCCGAAACATCCCGTTGATATCGCCACCGATCTTAACGCCCCCGTTCTGGGACTTTATGGTGGTCAGGATACCAGTATTCCACAGGATACCGTCGAAACGATGCGTCAGGCGCTACGCGCCGCCAATGCGAAAGCGGAAATTGTGGTTTATCCCGACGCCGGGCATGCCTTTAATGCCGATTACCGCCCGAGCTACCACGAAGAGTCCGCCAAAGACGGCTGGCAGAGAATGCTGGAGTGGTTCGCGCAATACGGCGAGAAGAAGTAAGTTTCGCCAGGCAAACCGATCATCAAAACGGAGGCTAACGCCTCCGTTTTATTTTTAAGCCTGACGCAGATTCTGCGCGGCCTTCACCATGTTCGCCAGCGCGGCGCGGGTTTCCGGCCAGCCGCGGGTTTTCAGGCCGCAGTCCGGGTTCACCCACAGACGCTCCGCCGGAATACGCTGCTCGGCCTTCTTCAGCAGGGCCTCAATCCACTCCACGCTCGGGACGTTCGGCGAGTGAATGTCGTACACGCCCGGCCCGATTTCGTTGGGATAGTCGAACTCTTCAAACGATTCCAGCAGCTCCATATCCGAACGCGAGGTTTCAATGGTGATCACATCCGCGTCCAGCGCGGCGATCGACTCCATGATGTCGTTGAACTCGCAGTAACACATGTGGGTGTGGATCTGGGTTTCATCCTTCGCCACCGCCGCGTTAATGCGGAAGGCTTCCACGCCCCATGCCAGATACGCGGCCCAGTCGCTGCGACGCAGCGGCAGACCTTCACGCAGCGCCGGTTCATCAATCTGAATAATACCGATACCCGCCGCTTCCAGATCCGCCACTTCATCACGCAGCGCCAGCGCAATCTGCTTGGCGATGGTTTCCCGCGTCACGTCTTCACGCGGGAAGGACCAGCAGAGAATAGTCACCGGGCCGGTCAACATGCCTTTTACCGGCTTGTCGGTCAGCGACTGCGCGTACTTCGCCCACTCCACGGTGATCGCTTCCGGGCGGCTGACGTCGCCAATCACCACCGGCGGCTTCACGCAGCGGGAACCATAGCTCTGTACCCAACCGTTCTGAGTAAAGACGAAGCCATCCAGATGCTCGCCAAAATATTCCACCATGTCATTGCGTTCGGCTTCACCGTGCACCAGCACATCGAGACCCAGACGTTCCTGCTCGACGATCGCCTGCTTAATATGTTCGGCGATACCGGTGCGGTAGTGACCGGCATCCAGGTTGCCCTTTTTGAAGTCCAGACGCAGGCCGCGAATCTCCGTGGTTTGCGGGAACGATCCGATCGTGGTGGTCGGCCATGCTGGCAGATTAAAGCGGGCACGCTGCGCTTGGGCGCGAACAGGGTAAGCATTGGCACGCAGGCTGTCCTGCGCGGTGATCGACGCCAGACGTTTTTCCACCGCGGCGTTATGGACGCGGGTAGAGTGGCGACGCGCCTGAATTGGTGCGCTCCACGCCGTAATTGCCGCCGTATCACCGCTGTTCAGCGCATCGCGCAGCAGCGCCAGCTCTTCACATTTTTGCAGCGCGAAGGCGAACCAGCTCTTCACTTCCGCATCCAGGCGAGTTTCGACGCTTAAATCAATCGGGCTGTGCAGCAGGGAGCAGGAAGAAGCCACCCACAGATCACGTTTCCCGGCGATGTCTTTAATTTGTGCATATTTTTCGCTGAGATCGGCGCGCCAGACGTTACGACCATTTACCAGACCGGCTGACAGCAACCAGTCGGCAGGCAGACGCTGGTGCAGCTCGGCAACGTCATCTTTGCCGTGTACCAGGTCAACGTGCAGACCCTGCACTGGCAGCGCGGTAATGGTATCCAGGTTTGGTGTGACGCCCTCGAAATAGGTGGTCAGCAGTAATTTTACCTGCCCTGCCAGCGCGTCATACGCGGGTTTGAAGGCGTTCAGCCAAACCTGCGGCAGCTCCAGCACCAGCGCGGGTTCATCAATCTGTACCCACTCAATACCGCGTTTTGCCAGCTCGGCCAGCACCTGCTGGTAAACCGGCAGAATGTCGTTGAGCAGGGTCAGGCGGTCAAACGGTTCGCCCTTCACTTTCCCCAGCCACAGGTAAGTGACCGGCCCCAGCAGCACAGGCTTCACCTTGTGGCCGAGCGCCAGCGCTTCGTCCACTTCATCCAGCAATTGGGTCCAGGTCAGCTTGAACTGCTGACCTTTGGTGAACTCCGGCACCATGTAGTGATAGTTGGTATTAAACCATTTGGTCATTTCTGCCGCCGCCGCTGGCTCACCCGTCGGGGCGCGACCACGGCCAATGCGGAATAAGGTATCGATATCAACCGAGCCGTCTTTATTTTGATGACGCGCCGGAACGTTGCCCAGCAACAGGCTGGTGGTCAGCACATGATCGTACCAGGCAAAATCGCCCACTGGTAGCAGGTCAACGCCCGCCTGCTTCTGCTGCTCCCAGTGGCGGGCGCGCAGCTCGCGGCCAACGGCCAGCAATTCTTCACGGGAAGAATTTCCCGCCCAGTAGCTTTCTTGCGCTTTTTTCAGCTCGCGACGCAGGCCAACGCGAGGGAAACCGAGGGTGTGATTCAATATTGTCATTTTTCTTCCTCTAATTATATGTAAATCCTATGGATTTTTAATTTAGGGAAGGCGGCAAGTTTACTCATCCCCAGGAGCTTACTGAAGTAAGTGACTGGGGTGGGGAAACGAAGCCAACGCACCATAAATTTAAAAGACGAAGGATTTTAGCCGTCCAGATGTTTACACATCCATAATTGGCGGTTACTGTATATTCCTCAAGCGCAATTTGTTCATGCCGAAGTGAAGGACTTTCATGATCGAGATTAAACACCTGAAAACGCTCCAGGCGTTGCGGAATAGTGGTTCGCTGGCAGCCGCAGCGGCGACGTTGCATCAGACCCAATCCGCCCTTTCTCACCAGTTCAGCGATCTGGAGCAGCGCCTCGGCTTTCGTCTTTTTATCCGTAAAAGTCAGCCTCTGCGCTTTACGCCGCAGGGCGAAATTTTGCTGCAGCTGGCAAACCAGGTGTTGCCGCAAATCGGTCGCGCGTTGCAGGCTTGCAACGAACCGCAGCAAACCCGGCTGCGCATCGCTATCGAATGCCATAGCTGTATCCAATGGCTGACGCCCGCGCTGGAGAATTTTCGTGCCAACTGGCCGCAGGTGGAAATGGACTTTAAATCCGGCGTGACGTTCGACCCGCAACCCGCGCTACAGCAGGATGAATTGGATCTGGTGCTGACCTCCGACATTCTGCCGCGCAGCGGATTGCACTACTCGCCGATGTTTGATTTCGAAGTCCGCCTGGTCCTGGCGCCGGACCATCCGCTGGCCAGCAAAACGCAAATCACCCCGGAGGATTTAGCCAGCGAGACGCTGCTTATTTATCCGGTACAACGGAGTCGGCTGGATGTCTGGCGGCATTTCCTGCAGCCTGCGGGCGTTAGCCCGTCGCTGAAGAGCGTGGATAACACCCTGCTGCTGATTCAGATGGTTGCGGCCAAAATGGGTATAGCGGCTTTACCACACTGGGTGGTGGAGAGTTTTGAGCGCCAGGGTCTGGTGGTAACCAAAACCCTGGGTGATGGATTGTGGAGCCGACTGTACGCCGCCGTGCGCGATGGCGAGCAGCGACAGCCGGTCACTGAAGCGTTTATTCGCTCAGCGCGGAATCACGCCTGCGATCACCTGCCGTTTGTACGGAGTGCGGAACGACCCACTTTCGATGTACCCACAGTGAGGCCACTATCACAGCCGCACCAATGATGAAGCTCGGCCAGTGAGGCTGTTGATGCCAGATAGCCAGGTTAACCAACAGCCCGGCCGGGACATGCATATTGTTCATGATGCCCAGCGTACCCGCATCCACCTGCGTCGCGCCGTAATTCCACATAAAGTAACCAATGCCGGACGCCGCCACGCCAAGAAACACCAGGATGCCCCACTGTAGCGTAGTTGTAGGCATTTTTTGCGCGTTACCCAGCATGAACCAGGCCACGATTGCCACCATAAATGCCCCCATGTAAAACCAGGCAAAAGCGTTATGCTGCGGCATTGGGCGTGTTTCCATCAGACGCTTGTAGCCCACCATGCCAATAGCAAAGCTGATATTGGATAGCTGTACCAGCAGCAGGCCGGTCCAGAAGTGGCTGGTCACCTGGTCGTAACGAATGATCCCTGCACCGATCACCGCCAGCAGCGCGCTGAAGGCGTAGCTCCAGCGCAGACGACGTCCGCTCATCAGGTCATAAATCAGCGTAATGTAGAGCGGCGTCAGCACGGTAAAGAGCAGCAGTTCTGAGACCGTCAGATACAGATAGGCGTGAAAACTCAGCATATACATAATGCCTAGCTGCATAGCCCCTACCAACATATACAGCGCGATCGTTTTTACGCTGTGCCCACGGGTACGTAAAAACGGCAGGAACACCAGCGCCGCCAGCCCAACGCGCACCAGCACCGCAAAATAGCTATCGACATGACCAGCAAGGTACTCGCCAAACAGGCTAAAGGAAAAGGCCCACAGAATTGTGGTAATGATGAGTAACGCCACAATGGATGTCTCTTAACAAAAGGTACACCCATTGTAGCGAAGTTTTTAGTTGACAACTGGTCAACTAACGAACAATGTCGTTACTGCAAAAAGAGCTTACGCAGATAGTGCGGCACGGCATCATCGGCGTTGAGTCCAATCACGTCCAGTTCCGGATGCAGATCTTTCAGGCGCTGATGCGCGTTACCCATGATGCAACCTTTGCCAGCCATGGAGAGCATTTCCGCATCGTTCATGCCATCACCGAAAGCGATGCAGTCCTTCAGGCTGTAGCCCATCGCTTTCGCCACCGCTTCCAGCGCATGACCTTTCGATACGCCGCCAGCCATCACTTCCAGACAGGTAAGCGTAGAGAAGCTGACGTTGACACGATCGCCCCAGCGGGCGTTAATCGCCTGCTCCAGCGGCAGCAGCCTTTCATGAGAATCGGTGGTAAAAAACACTTTGCTGACGCCTTCAGGCTCCAGTAGCGCAGGTTCAAACAGAGAATAGTTAAATACCGCTTCTTTAAAGAAGCGCATTTCGTCCGGACGATGACGATTCATAAACCATTCATCATCTCGATAAACGTTGGTCACGATGTCCGGGTTTGCATTCACCACGCCAAACAGGTCGCTGGCAATGTCGCGATCCAGATTATGGGTAAACACCAGATTCCCATCAGAATCGTGCACGCGCGCGCCGTTGGACGTGATCATGTAGGTTTTAATGCCGAGGTTATCGCGAATTTGCCCCACATCAACATGATGGCGGCCAGTCGCAAACACGAAGTTAACGCCACGTGCGGTCAATAATTTCAGTGTCTCTTTGGCATAAGGGGACAACGTATGGTCGGGGGAAAGCAGCGTACCGTCTAAATCAGACGCAACAACCTGATACATAAGAAAATTAAACCTCTAGGCAAAGCGGTTTCCGCTGGATGAGTTATGCTTGTCGAAAAATTCGACAATAGCGTTAAGCGCGACTGAGCGCATTGCGTCCTTTTCAAAAAGGATCTCATGGTACGCGCCTTTGATGACAAGCGGCTGACCTCCCTCTACAGGATGGCCTGCTGCGGCGCGGAGTTCACAAAAGCGATCGTGCATACGGTTATCCACCAAACGCTCTTCTTCGGCCTGAATCAGTAATGTTGGCGTCGCATCATCTCCCGCCCCGGCCAGGACCTGTTCACCCGCCAGAATACCTTCACGTACCCAGTGGTAGGTGGGACCGCCCACGCGCAGCCGAGGTTCATCAGCATAAAAACGTAGATTGCGCCGATAGCGCTGTCGACTGTGGGTTACCGCATTCATCCCGAATGGCAGCGCCCGCCAGCGCCCGGTCCCCATTGCATAGCCCTCGCGGATCCGTGGATGCCCTTCAGCCCAGTCCAGAATTTGACGCACCATCCAGTCAGGAAAGCGCATCACAATACCGAACATCGGCGCGCAAAGCGCAATGGCATCACACTGATTCGGGTGACGCTGCAGGAACAGCGTGGCAATCGCCCCGCCCATAGAATGCGCCAGTATATAGCGTTTTCTCCACGGACCGGGTAACACTTCCTGCTGCCAGAAAGCGGTTAAATCGTCGACATAGTCATTAAAGTTATCCACATGACCGCGATGCGGGTCCGAAAGCATACGCCCGGAACGCCCCTGACCACGGTGATCGATAATGAGAACGTCAAAACCCGAATGAAACAGGTCATACGCCAGCTCAGCGTATTTCACATAGCTTTCAATGCGTCCAGGACAGACGACGATGACGCGATCGTTTTTCTCTGCGTGAAAGCGGACAAAATGTACGGGAACATTATCTACCCCCGTAAACTCCGCTTCTTCCCGCTGACGCCAAAAATCTGTCAGTGGCCCCATGGAAAAAGCAGCAAACGCGTTTTCTCTTGTTTCCCAGTCTTTTTGCTGCTGAAACATCGGGTATCCAGCCTCGTTGACCAAGTAAAATCGTTTTTTTTGCCATGTCTGATACAACGTACCGACAGTAGCGTATTGTGGCATAAAAATAGACAATCCGGGAGTTTCTCATGACCTTTGAATGGTGGTTCGCCTACCTGCTGACCTCTATTATTTTGAGCTTGTCTCCAGGCTCTGGCGCAATCAACACCATGACCACCGCCATCAGCCACGGTTATCGTGGTGCCAGCGCGTCGATTGCAGGTCTCCAGACCGGATTGGGCATTCATATCGTTTTGGTTGGCGTAGGGCTGGGAACACTATTTTCACGTTCAGCGATCGCGTTTGAAGTGCTGAAGTGGGCGGGAGCAGCTTACCTGATTTGGTTGGGTATTCAGCAATGGCGCGCGGCGGGCGCTATCGATCTGAACACCATGGCGAATACGCAATCGCGCAGCCGCCTGTTCAAACGCGCGGTGTTTGTAAATCTGACCAACCCCAAGAGCATTGTTTTTCTTGCCGCTCTGTTCCCGCAGTTTATCCTGCCGCAGGAACCGCAGCTGATGCAGTATGTGGTGCTTGGCGTCACGACCATTGTGGTCGATATTATTGTGATGATCGGTTACGCAACGCTGGCTACGCGCATTGCTGGCTGGATTAAGGGGCCAAAGCAAATGAAAGCGCTGAACAAAGTGTTTGGTTCACTGTTTATGCTGATAGGCGCCCTGCTGGCATCGGCAAGGCATGCCTGATAACGGTGCCGGATGCCGTTAGCGCTTATCCGGCCTTAAGAAAACTTAGCGCGAAATGATCAGATGAATACCGAAGCCCGCGAACAGCGCACCGGCAAAGCCATCAATCCACTTCGCCAGACGCTGATAGCCGCGACGCATCTTCGGGAGTGCAAACAGGCTGGCGACCACGGTGAACCACGCCAGCGTTTCCACGATGATCAGCGCGAAAATACCCCATCGCGCGCCCGTTCCTACGCTATCGCCAACAAACAATGAGAACACGGAGCCAAAATAGATTATGGCTTTCGGGTTGGCAAGGTTGGTCAACAGACCTTTTAAAAAGCTGCGTCCGCTCTGCGCCAGCTCAATCTGTGGGGCGGGAGCCGCTACATCCTGTTTTTTAAACGCGCCGCGCAGCATCTGGTACCCCATCCAGCACAGGTACAGGCCGCCACCCACCATGATAATGGTATGCAGCCAGGCCATTTTTTCGATAATCAGATGCAGGCCAAGCAGCGCCACGCCAGCCCAGACCATGACGCCACAGGTAATACCCAGCACGCCCATCATGGCTTCTTTGCGCGAACGGCTAACAGCCGTTTGAGACACAAAGAAAAAATCGGGACCGGGGCTCATCAGCGCAACGATATGCACCAACGCAACGGTAAAAAATAGCGTTAACATAAAAATGACTCGCGGGGGAATAGTTCAGTGAGTCACCATCCTGGCACTTTTTTGCCTGGCTGACTACTCTTCGTCGTCACCATCAACGTGCGCGCGAATAAGTGCCATAAACTCTTTGCCAAAACGCTCAAGTTTACGCATTCCCACGCCGTTAACGCTCAGCATTTCGCTCGGCGAAACCGGCATCTGCTCGGCCATTTCAATCAACGTGGCGTCGTTAAAGACGACATACGGCGGGATATTCTCTTCATCGGCAATCGCTTTACGCAACTTACGCAATTTAGCGAACAGTTTGCGATCGTAGTTGCCACCAAAGGATTTCTGCATCGCGCGCGGTTTTAGCGCCACAATACGCGGTACGGCAAGTTGTAGCGCAACATCACCGCGCAGCACCGGGCGCGCAGCTTCAGTGAGCTGTAACGCGGAGTGTTGGGCAATATTCTGTGTCACCAGGCCTAAATGAATCAGTTGACGAATCACACTCACCCAGTGCTCGTGGCTTTGCTCACGGCCAATACCATAGACCGGCAGTTTGTCATGGGCCAGCTCACGAATGCGCTGGTTATTCGCCCCGCGTAGAACTTCCACGACGTAACCCATACCAAAGCGTTGGTTAACGCGGTAGATCGTCGACAGCGCTTTGCGCGCATCCATTAATCCGTCGTACTGTTTTGGCGGGTCGAGGCAGATATCGCAATTACCACACGGCTCCTGACGCCCTTCGCCAAAATAATTCAGCAGTACCAGACGACGACAGGTCTGCGCCTCGGCAAACGCCCCCATCGCATTGAGCTTATGACGTTCAATATCCAGCAACTGTCCGGCCGGTTTCTCTTCGAGGCAACGGCGGAGCCACGCCATATCAGCCGGATCGTAAAACAGCATCGCTTCCGCCGGCAGGCCATCACGTCCGGCACGGCCGGTTTCCTGATAGTAGGACTCAATGTTGCGCGGGATATCAAAATGCACCACGAAGCGCACGTTGGGTTTGTTGATCCCCATGCCGAACGCTACGGTCGCCACCACAATTTGCAGATCATCACGCTGGAATTTTTCCTGCACCTCGGCGCGCACGCTGTTTTCCAGCCCGGCATGATAAGCCCCGGCGCTGATCCCCCGGCTTTGCAGACGCTCGGCAGTATCTTCGACTTTGGCGCGGCTGTTACAGTAAATAATGCCGGACTTACCGCGCTGTTCTTGCACATAGCGCATCAGCTGATCGAGCGGCTTAAATTTCTCCATCAGCATGTAGCGAATATTCGGGCGATCAAAGCTGCTGATCTGAATTAACGGATCGTTGAGGCCCAGCAGACGCACAATGTCCAGCCGGGTGGTTTCATCCGCGGTCGCGGTCAGCGCCACAAACGGCAGGGTTGGGAAACGCTGACGCAACTGACCCAGCGCGGCGTATTCCGGGCGGAAGTCATGCCCCCACTGCGAGATACAGTGCGCTTCATCAACCGCCAGCAGCACCGGGTTCCAGTGCCCAAGATGCTCAAGAAAGTTATCCAGCATCAGGCGCTCGGGGGCAATATACAGCAAGCGAATCTGCCCGCTGCGACAGCCGGCCATCACCTCAAGCTGCTGCTCACGGCTCTGGGTGGAGTTCAGACATGCCGCTGCCACGCCGTTGGCCAGCAGTTGGTCGACCTGGTCTTTCATCAGGGAAATCAGCGGCGAAACGACAACGGTGAGTCCACTCAGCAATAATGCGGGGATTTGATAGCACAGGGATTTACCGCCACCGGTTGGCATAACGACCAGGCAGTCGCGACCAGAGAGTACGGTGTCGATGATTTCTTCCTGGCCTGGGCGAAACTGTTGGTAGCCAAAGGTTTCCTGCAAAACCTGTTTAGCGCCCATTTCCAGATTCAACACTTCCGCCTGCGCCACATTAACCCCATTAACCTGAAATAAAAACAGGCGCTATTTTCAGCGCCTGAGAGAGAAACTGCAATGATTAAAATACTCTCTATATCCGTCAGAAGATATCGTTAAGCATCACACCGACGCCAACACGGGTCTGATTGAAGTTGTAGTCAATCAGCGATTCGCCGTAACCACTGTAGACCTGGGTGTAGAGACGAACATGCTTCGTAATAGGATAGCTCGCCCCTAACTCTGCGCCACCATAGCCGGTGTTCCAGTTGTACTGACCTTTCACGCTGATAACGGCGTCGCCCAGGTGATAACCCATTTTCAGCTGATAGTAGCCCATGTATTTGGTGATATCAGGGTTATCATCGGTGCTGCCGATAACGTACCACGGCTTAACTTCCACCAGCCAGTTACCATTTTCAGCCATCAGGCGGGTGTAAAGACGGTTCCAGCTACGCGAAGTGGGGTCGGAGCGACCATTGGAATCATGGTTATAACCCATTTCGACATCACGTAGCGTCCATCCAGCAAAGCGATAGTCGGTGGCGAAACCAAGGAACAACTGCGGCTCGTAGTTGGTTTCGCGAAACGGTGAAGATTCTTCACTGTTCGAAAGCTGCCACCAGGATTTCTGCGTATAGGAGCCGCCGAGCACCGAGTTCGGACCTAATATTCCGCGCCAGAGCGGAAAGGCCAGGCTTAGCTGAAACTTCACCTCATCTTTGCGCGCATTGTCCGACCAGCTATAGCTGCTGATCGCCTCTTTGTTCATGTCGCTGGTATTGGTGTAGATAAGGTAGTTGGTGTCATAAGGGTAAAGCGTGAAAGGGTTGTCATGCTCTTGCAGCATATTCGCGATAATACTGCCCCGAACTGCTGGTGCATCATGAATCTCTTTTACTGTCGCTTCCTGCGCATACGCGGTCAACGGCAGCATGACTGCTGGTAGTAACCATCCCAGAATCGCCCGCATCGGTAATGTTCTCCTGAACCAAAATATTGATGAATTGTATAATTTTCTGACAAGCATTCTACATACTTAGCTCGCTCCTCGTTAGTTATCCCGTCCTAAAGTAGAAAACAACAAATAATAAGCATAATATCAACATTTCATTAACCAATGAGGTATTAAGATCGTATGTCTGCTGTACTGACCGCTGAAGAAGCCCTGAAATTAGTGGGTGAAATGTTTGTTTATCATATGCCGTTTAACCGTGCGTTGGGGCTGGAACTGGAACGCTATGAAAAAGAATTTGCGCAATTAGCGTTTAATAATCAACCGATGATGGTCGGTAACTGGGCGCAAAGCATTCTGCATGGCGGGGTGATCGCCTCAGCACTCGACGTTGCCGCCGGGCTGGTGTGTGTCGGCAGTACGCTGACCCGTCACGAAACGATCAGTGAGGACGAACTGCGTCAGCGAATGTCACGTATGGGCACGATCGATTTACGCGTTGATTACCTGCGCCCGGGGAGAGGGAATCGCTTTACCGCCACCAGCAGCCTGCTGCGGGCGGGTAATAAAGTTGCCGTTGCGCGCGTGGAACTGCATAACGAAGAACAGCTCTATATCGCTAGTGCAACCGCCACTTATATGGTGGGGTAAGCGCTTAAAAAAAGGTAAACTGCTGTTACATTTCTGCAATGAGTTTTCCCGATGGATGCTAAACAAACGCGGCAGGGCGTGTTACTCGCTCTGGCTGCCTATTTTATTTGGGGTATCGCTCCCGCCTACTTCAAGCTGATTTACTATGTCCCGGCGGATGAGATCCTGACGCACCGCGTCATCTGGTCATTTTTCTTTATGGTGGTGCTGATGAGCATCAGCCGCCAGTGGTCGGGTGTTAAAACGCTGCTACAAACGCCAAAGAAGATCCTCCTGCTGGCGCTCTCTGCGGTGCTCATCGGCGGAAACTGGCTGCTGTTCATTTGGGCGGTTAATAATCACCATATGCTGGAAGCCAGTCTCGGCTATTTTATTAACCCGCTGGTGAATATCGTGCTGGGGATGCTTTTCCTCGGCGAGCGCTTTCGTCGCATGCAATGGCTGGCGGTACTGCTAGCCGCCTGCGGCGTACTGGTACAGCTGTGGACCTTCGGCTCATTGCCGATAATCGCGCTGGGACTGGCGTTCAGCTTTGCTTTTTATGGTCTGGTGCGTAAGAAGATTGCCGTTGAAGCGCAAACCGGCATGTTGATAGAAACCCTATGGCTTCTCCCCGTGGCTGCAATCTATCTGTTTGGCATTGCGGATAGCCCTACCAGTCACATGGGTGCGAACTCCACATCGCTAAATCTGCTGCTGATTGCCGCGGGTGTCGTGACCACTATTCCGCTGCTGTGCTTTACCGGCGCAGCGACCCGCCTGCGTCTTTCCACGCTGGGTTTCTTCCAGTATATCGGACCCACGTTGATGTTCCTGCTGGCAGTCACCTTCTACGGTGAAGTGCCGGGAACAGATAAAATGGTCACCTTCGCCTTTATCTGGGTGGCGCTGGCGATTTTCGTGATGGATGCGATTTATACGCAACGCAGAACGCGTATGGGGATGTGAATGCTTTTTGCCTGATGGCGCTACGCTTATCAGGCCTACGCGATCTGTAGACCTGATAAGACACCGCCATTAAAGCCAGTTCTTACGTTTAAAATACAGGTACGGCGCCAGACCTGCGAGCATCATGAAGACAATCGCGCCAGGATAACCGAAGCTCCAGTGCAGTTCCGGCATGAATTCAAAGTTCATGCCGTAGCTGGAAGCCACCAGCGTCGGCGGCAGAAACACCACCGAGACCACCGAGAAGATCTTGATAATGCGGTTCTGCTCGATATTGATAAAGCCCATCGCCGCCTGCATCAGGAAGTTAACTTTCTGGAACAGCGATTCGTTATGCGGCAGCAGAGACTCGATATCGCGCAGGATCTCACGCGCCTGCTCCAGCTGACCACCCGGCAGACGCGCTTTACGCACCAGGAAGTTCAGTGCGCGCTGGGTATCCATCAGACACAAGCGTACCTTCCAGCCGATATCTTCCTGTTCCGCCAGCGTGGAAAGTGCTTCGTCATATTCATCGCCCTGACGCCCTTCCATGATCACACGGCTGAGTTTTTCCAGGTCGCTATAGATGTTTTCAATCTCATCCGCCAACTGTTCAATTTTGGTTTCGAACAGGTCGAGCAGCAGCTCGTAGGCGTTGCCATCCACCATTGCCTGGTTACGCGCACGCATGCGATACAGACGAAACGCCGGTAGTTCGCGTTCGCGCAGGGTAAACAGGCGACCTTCACGAATGGTAAATGCGACGGTTGAGTTACCCGCGTGATCGTCGGCGTCTTCATAGAAGAAGAAGGAGTGAATGTGCAGGCCATCTTCGTCTTCAAAAAAACGTGCGGATGCTTCGATGTCTTCCAGTTCAGGGCGCGTGGCCAGATTCTGGCCCAAGTCCTTTTGCACACGGTTTCGTTCTTCGTCATCCGGCTCGACTAAATCGACCCAAACCGAACTGGCCAGGTGCTCGATCTCGTCTGCCTCAAGGCGAGTTAACCGATTGTTTTCCAGTTGAAATGCGCTCAGCATGACCGGGACTCCCAATGCAAAAAAATTATCGGACAGTTCGGAGGGCACACAGAAACAAATTGGGTTTCAGACCATTAAACAGCCTGACTCAGCGCGACGGGAAAAAACAGAAGGTCGCTGACAACCGCGAAGGCTATCAGCAAAAAGGGATAGCCTTAGGAGTTGATCCTGGATGACAGGATAATGAGCCAGTATCTACTGGGTGTGTCCAAGGCGAATGTCCTCTTAGCGTAATCGTGCGCGCATGTTACGCCAGCAAAATTTTGACGTCAACACGCAACGGATGGCGAAAAAGTAATAATTTCCCCTTATACAGAAAGGTTAGCAGAGGGGAATTATTTATCTATGATTTCAGAATATTAACCGGCAGATAGCCGGATGGCGGCTTCGCCTTATCCGGCCTACAAATCAAAATGTTACTCGGTCAGTAGGCCGGATAAGACGCGCCAGCGTCGCCATCCGGCAAAGCCAAACCGATCACACCGTTTCCAGTCTGGCGTAAGCCGCCACCAGCCATTTAATGCCCTGCCCCTGGAACGCAACCTGCAAACGACTGTGCTCACCGCTACCTTCGAGGTTGACGATGGTGCCCTCGCCAAACTTCGCGTGGCGTACCCGCTGGCCAAGTTTGTAGCCGGTATCGTTTTCCGCCATTGGCGTGCCCATCCGCTGATGGCTCACCGGACGACTAACCGTGGCGCGCAGACGCACCTCTTCAACGCACGCTTCCGGCAGTTCGCCGATAAAGCGCGACGGACGATGGTAAACCTCTTTACCGTACAAACGACGCGTTTCGGCGTAGGTCAGCGTCAGTTTCTGCATCGCACGGGTGACGCCAACATAGGCCAGGCGACGTTCCTCTTCCAGACGTCCGCCTTCATCCAGCGACATCTGGCTCGGGAACATGCCTTCTTCCATCCCCACGATAAATACCTGCGGGAACTCCAGCCCTTTCGCCGAGTGCAGGGTCATCAGCTGTACCGCATCCTGCCAGGTATCCGCCTGCCCTTCGCCTGCTTCCAGCGCGGCATGAGACAGGAACGCCTGCAGCGGCATTAAGTCTTCGTCTTCTTCGTTGTAGCTGAACTGGCGCGTTGCCGTCACCAGTTCGTCTAAGTTTTCGATACGCGTCTGACCCTTCTCGCCTTTTTCCTGCTCGTACATCATGCGCAGGCCGGAATCTTTAATCACCCGGTCAGTCTGCACGTGCAGCGGCATATCAGCAGTCTCTTGCGCCAGCGCGTCAATCAGTTCCATAAAGCGCTGTAAGGCGCTGGCGGCGCGACCGGCCAGGGCTTTTTCCTGCAACAGCTCACGACAGGCCTGCCACAGCGTTAGCTGGCGGTCACGGGAGGTCTGGCGCACCACGTCCAGGGTACGGTCTCCAATACCGCGGGTAGGCGTATTCACCACACGCTCAAACGCAGCGTCGTCATTGCGGTTAGCGATCAGACGCAGGTAAGAGAGAGCGTCTTTAATTTCCTGACGTTCAAAGAAGCGCATCCCGCCATAGATACGGTACGGCATGCTGGCCTGTAGTAAAGCTTCTTCCAGTACGCGCGATTGGGCGTTGCTGCGATACAGAATCGCGCACTGTTCCAGTGCACCGCCGTTGTCCTGCCAGGTTTTGATGCGATTGACCACGAAGCGCGCTTCATCGAGTTCGTTGAACGCGCAATACAGCGAGATCGGCTCGCCGTCGACGCCATCGGTCCACAGTTTTTTACCCAGGCGCCCGTTGTTATTTTCAATCAGGGCGTTGGCGGCGCTCAGAATATTGTTGGTCGAACGGTAGTTCTGCTCCAGACGAATGGTTTCCGCGCCGGGGAAATCGTTGAGAAAGCGCTGGATGTTCTCCACCTGCGCGCCGCGCCAGCCGTAGATCGACTGGTCATCGTCGCCCACGATCATCACTTTCCCGGTGTCGCCCGCCAGCAGCCGGATCCAGGCGTACTGAATGTTGTTAGTATCCTGGAATTCGTCCACCAGGATATTGGTAAAACGTTCACGGTAGTGCTGCAGAATGTGCGGCTTGTTGAGCCACAGTTCATGGGCGCGCAGCAGCAGCTCGGCGAAATCCACCAGCCCCGCGCGATCGCACGCTTCCTGGTAAGCCTGATACACTTTCTGCCAGGTCTGTTCGACCGGATTGCCATAGCTTTGCAGATGGTGCGGGCGCAGCCCTTCGTCTTTCTGGCTGTTGATAAACCACATTGCCTGACGCGGCGGCCACTGCTTTTCGTCCAGGTTCATCGCCTTGATCAGGCGCTTGAGCAGGCGCAGTTGGTCCTCGCTGTCGAGGATCTGAAAATCCTGCGGCAGGTTGGCATCCATATGGTGCGCGCGTAGCAGACGGTGCGCCAGGCCGTGGAACGTCCCCACCCACATTCCGCCCTGGCTGGTTCCCATGATCTGACCAATACGGTGGCGCATTTCCGCCGCCGCTTTGTTGGTAAAGGTCACCGCCATAATGGAGTACGGCGAGTTGTTCTCGACCGTCAGTAACCAGGCGATACGGTGCACCAGCACGCGCGTTTTACCACTCCCCGCGCCTGCCAGAACCAGCATGTTGCTGCGTGGCGCGGCCACCGCTTCACGCTGTTTATCATTAAGGCTGTCGAGCAGGTAAGAAACGTCCATTGGCACCGCCGCGTAAAAGTAGGTAAGGCGGATAAGCGTAGCGCCATCCGCCAAAAAGCTGGGTATATATACAGAGTTCTGCTGGTGATTATATCAGCGAGGTCAGAGATGCCAACTGTGAAATTTCGATATGCGGCAGCAAACGGCTGTCTGCGGTTTGCATCAGGTCGGCATTTTCCGGTTTGATCCAGCAAGCCTGCATGCCACAACGAATAGCGCCTGCAACGTCTGTCGTCAGGTCATCGCCCACATGCAGAATCTCACCCACTGGCATTTTCAGTTTCTCCGCCGCCAGCGCGTACATATCGCTGAACGGTTTTGAGCGCCCGTCGGGACCGGCGCGCAGCACAAACTCAAAATAATCGCCCAGACCAAACAGTTCCGGCTGTGCGTTACCGTTGGTGATCGCCACCAGCGGCCATTTGCGGGCCAGCGCCTTCAACGTGTCATGCGTCGCCTGCGGAACATCAATGCGGCTACGCCATTTGGCAAAATTCATCATCGCCGCATTCGCCCCCATCAAGGCTTCTGCCGGTGACAGACCTGCCTCCAGCATAGCGCGCTCTACGGCGCGGTGACGCCATTGGGTAACGTCGTGGTAGATTTCCGGCTCGGCATCACGAACGGCCTGACGTAAGCGCTGTAGATCGCTATTTTGCAGCGAATTCAACGCCGGATGGTAATTCTGTACAAACGCGAGCGCTTCCTGCTCGGTGCGTGTGATAACGGGACGGTTATCGTAAAGGGTGTCATCAAGGTCAAAGGTGAGCGCAGAAATACGCCCCAAAGGCCGGTAAAAACGCATTATTTCCCCCGTTTGGCGCGCGGATGCGCCGCATCGTACACTGAAGCCAGGTGTTGAAAATCAAGATGGGTATAGATTTGGGTGGTCGAAAGATTGGCATGACCCAATAACTCCTGCACCCCGCGCAGATCGCCGCTCGACTCCAGCATATGCGTCGCAAAAGAGTGGCGCAATTTGTGGGGATGGACGTGGCTGTTCAGCCCCTGTTTGATACCCCATTCCGCAAAACGTTTCTGCACGTTACGCGCAGAGATGCGCTTGCCCAGTTTTGACAGGAACAACGCATCGTCATCCCCGCCAAATAAGCCGCGCAGATCCAGCCAGTGCTCAATCCACGCCACCGCATTGCGGCCAATCGGCAGGCGACGCTCTTTACTGCCCTTGCCCATCACCCACACTTCGCCGGTGTCGAGATCAAGATGTTTAATATCCAGCCCAACAAGTTCAGATAAACGCAGCCCCGCGCCGTACATCACTTCCAGCATCGCCCGGTCGCGCACGGCAAGGGGGTCGTTGAGATCGATATCCAACAGACGATTAACATCATCGACGTCGATATTTTTAGGTAAGTGGCGCGGCGCTTTCGGCGCGGAAACGCTTTTTGCCGGGTTAGCTTTCAGCTCGCCCTGATTGACCAGCCAGTCGAAGAAACTGCGTAGTGCGGAGAGACGCAATGCCAGACTCGCCGGTCCCAGCCCTTTACGACGGCTGCGTACGGCAAAGCTACGTACCATTGCAGCGTCACATTGTTGCCAGCTTTGCAGACCGGTTTCTCCGGCTAACGCGATGATGGCATCAAGCTGACGCTGATAATTGAGTAGCGTGATCGGGCTAAGCTGGCGCTCAACGCCCAGATAGCGCAAAAAGCGCGCCACATCCTGAGAAAGGGGGGAATCGGTCATACGCGTTCAATCCAGCGCTCCAGCAGCTCCGGCAACATTAGCGAGATTTCCTGCAATAGCTGCGTACCCTGTCCCTGCTGATAATGATTAACGTCACGGCTGCTGAATAACATCACGCCCAGGGAACCATCTTGTCCCAGCATCGACATCGCCACCGAGCCTATCGCTTTCGCCTCCGGCATCATGACCAACAGTTCCGGTCCATTGAGCGGTCCAAGATAGTGCTGCGACTGGCCAAGACGCTGAATACGCAACGGTTCAAAGGCCTGACGGCTCAATGCCAGATGCGTAAATTTTGATGGCGCGCCGAGTCGCCACCGGTCCGGAAACAGACGAACCGTCGCGCCAGCCAGCCCTAGCTCACGCGCCCAGCGATGAAATCGCATCAGCATATCGTCAAGACTGCTGGCCGACACCAGGCGGCTTTGCAGATTTAGCAGACGATAGAACAGGCTTTCATTGGCGTTAGCTTGTTCCATCAATAACGCCATGTTCTCTTCAAGCACATTAATATGATTACGTGCCCGCGCCATGTGCCATTCAACTAAAGAGATCGTGCCCCGCACAGGGTGTGGGACGCGCATCGCTTCAACTGCCTGGGCATTGCGGATAAAAAACTCAGGATTACGTTGCAGGTAATCGACGACCGCCCGATCGTCGAGATCCATGAGCGTTTCCTGTAGTTCTTCCCCTGGTTGCTTCATAAGTGAATAAATCCGTCGTAGACATGTGCCGCCGGGCCAGTCATATACAGCGGATGACCCGGACCTTTCCAGGCGATATCAAGTCGACCGCCAGGTAACTCCACCCTCACCTCTTCTGCCAGCAGGCCCTGCTGAATACCTACCGCAACAGCGGCGCACGCACCGCTGCCGCAGGCCTGCGTTTCGCCCGCCCCGCGCTCGTAGACGCGCAGCCGGATATGCTCGCGCTTTACCACCTGCATAAAGCCGATGTTGGCGCGTTCTGGAAAGCGTTCGTGGCTTTCCAGCACCGGTCCCAGCGTTTCCACCGTGGCCGTATCAACATCATCAACCTGAATCACGCAGTGCGGGTTCCCCATTGAAACCACGCCGCACAATACTGTCTGTTCGGCCGCGCGCATAATATAGGTCTTCTCTGCTTTGTTAGCGCGAAACGGAACCTGCGAAGGTTCAAAGTTGGGTTCCCCCATATTCACCCGCACCAGCTCGTCGTCGGTTACGGTTAATACCATACGACCATTCGCGGTACTGACGCGAATATCACGCTTATTGGTCAGCCCTTTCAGGCGAACAAAGCGGGCAAAACAACGGGCGCCATTGCCACACTGTGACACTTCACTGCCGTCGGCATTAAAAATACGGTAGTGGAAATCCAGCTCCGGATCATACGGAGGTTCAACCACCAGCAACTGATCAAACCCAACGCCGAGATGCCTGTCGGCCAGGCGGCGGATCAGCTCTGGTGAGAAAAAGACATTCTGCGTTACCGCGTCGACGACCATAAAATCGTTGCCAAGGCCATGCATTTTAGAGAATTGCATCATTCACTCCGTTCACGCGGGTACAGAAATGTAAATCTATTCCTGCCGTCAGTAATTCACCTGAGAAGGTCCGTCGCTAATCCCACGATCGTTTTTCTCAGGCGTGGTGGATTGCGATTGCGGCTGAACGCTCTTGGTCGGAGGCGGCGCGGTTTTATCAGCTGGCGGGAAATAGAGCGGGCCTTTTAGCCCACAGCCCGTCAGGCTGAACAGAGTAAAAATGACAGCGAGTGGCTTTAACACGTTTTTCATTATGGATTGCCTGTAAAGTTCATGCTTTCTGTTTTCTATCATCGCAGGAGAAGGCGTAAAAGCAAGAGTTTGGCTAAAAACTGCATCGCGATTTATTCCACGTTATACTGCGGGCATCACGAAAAACAGGATAAGAAAATGAACGACAGTGAATTTCATCGCCTTGCTGACACCCTGTGGATGACCATTGAGGAGCGTCTGGATGACTGGGAAGGCGACAGCGATATCGATTGTGAGATCAACGGCGGCGTGCTGACCATCAGCTTCGAAAACGGCAGCAAAATCATTATTAACCGTCAGGAGCCGCTGCACCAGGTGTGGCTGGCAACCAAACAAGGCGGCTACCACTTTGACCTGAAAGGCGACGAGTGGATCTGCGACCGTAGCGGCGAAACGTTCTGGGATCTGCTGGAGCAGGCGGCAACGCAGCAGGCGGGTGAAGAGGTGAGCTTCCGTTGATTTATTTGCCGGATGCGCTTTGCTTATCCGGCCTACAGTAGGCCCGGTAAGGCGTAGCCGCCACCGGGCGAAAAGCCTCAGGAGAAATACTGCTGCAACATCGGCGTGTCGTTATCCTGATTAGCAGGCGGGACAGGGTTGAGCGGCTGGGTACGGAACGGAATCACTTGCGCACGTCCGTCGGTTTTCACAATCTGATAGAACTGCGGCAGGTTAAAGTTGATGAAGCTGGAGCCGTAGGTAAAGCGATCGTGCGACGATGAATAGAAGCGGCTGACATCACGTACCAGCTCTTCTTTGCTCCCCTCGCAGTGGTGATACACCTCCGCGCGGTTACTCTCATCCAGGATATAAATATTAAAGCCCTGCTCTTCACCTGACTCTTCGAAAAAGAACTGGATAATCCCCTCACTGGCAAAGCCATCTACCACCGACGGTAATTTCACCTGGTTAGTCTCAACCTGCACCGAAAGGCCGTGCAGTTTGTTGTGTGAAATCGCACCATAAAATTCGATGGCATTTTCCAGTTTCTGTACCGATACGTTCAGACGCTCGAAGAACAGTCCCCACGTCTGACCAGACACGCGCAGCGCTTTGAAGCGCCCGGTTTCCTGGCGGGTGCTGGAAAGGCGCAGCTCAATACACTCAGAGACCAGTTGCTGCACGCGGGTACGGATTAACCCACGCAGATGCTGGCTATAGCAGAACACTTCGACGCTATCCGGCGGCGCGGCATCCTGGTGCATTTTGCCCAGAATCGTTTTTAACGCTTCAATCATCGCCTGCTCGCCGTTGAAGTGCAGCGTACGGACTTCATTCCACGAGTTGCGATACAGCAGGTCGACGCTTCCTACCAGGCAATTTTGCTCTTCGCCAAAGCTGAAGACGTCCAGCTTACGGAAATCAAAATGCACCACCTGATTACGGAATGCAGCCGTCGGGTCATATTCAAGGTTAACGATAATCGCCAGATGGCGAATTTCACACGGGCTGTAGAGCGCTTTCGGCGTTGGTGCCGGCAGGCGCAGCGGGAAGTGGTGCGATACATCGGCGACCATCTCCTGCAGCTTCGGCAAATCGACAATGCCGTTGCCCTTAATAAACAGATGCGTACGCGATGTCAGCAGACCGTTGAACCAGGCCCACGCCACCAGCTTATTGAGGTAGCGGTTATATTCCAGCGGCTGATGGCTAATGATCGAATCCATATTCGGCGCGCGGTTGTAGAGATACCAACCTGAACGGTTGGCGCGGCCCGGCGGCACATGGATAAAGGTCAGATTCGGTTCTGAGAGGTCCGGAGATATCTGCGGGTTCACCAGCGTTACCTTGCCTGGCAACGCTTCAAACGCGGCATACAGCTTACGGGTCAGCACGCCGATATCCTGCGGACTGGCGCTAACGCTGAGGTTATTACGCCGCGCAAAGCGGATCAGATTACGATAGCTCTGCATCATCGCATCAAGCAGTTCGTTATGCGCTTCACGTACCTGATCAATCTTCCAGTTAGCGCGGTTATCCAGCATTGTCAGACGGGCTTCGTCCCAGCCCCATTCTTGCACTAACTGACTTAATACTTCACGACGCCAGCCCACGCAGGCGCGCTCGCGGCTCAGTTTCTCACACACTTTTAAGTAGAAACATCGACGCACTAAATCCAGACGCGTCGGGTCTTCGATCGCCGTGAGATATTCGGTAACGCGCTCCAGCATCATGCAGTAGGGATCGAGACCAAAAGAGACGATCTCGCCATCGTGCAGGCGCTGTTTAATGTCTTTCGCCAACAGGCGAGGATTGGGATATTCCCAGGAGTAGGCTTCCAGTAGCAGCGTCTTCAACACCGCTTTGTATGGGGAATCAATACTTTTGTACAGCTGCCAGAGGCTGGCGCCAAAGTACTCTTCGGCGGAGAGCGAACTGAGTCCGCCGAGATCCAGCCATTCGTTTGGCGTTAACACCCCCTGTGCGTAGAGCTTCATGACGTAATCGTCGTAATGCTCTTCTTCGTCGCCCGGCACCATATTCCACAGAATACGTTTGCCCGCGAGGCGCACAGCGGTGCGATAGAACTCATCAAGCAACAGGATATGCTGCGTCGAGCCACAGTCTTCACCACCGAGACTGCCGCTTTCATTGTGACGGAAACGGTTTTCATCAATCAGGAAGAAACTGACTTCCACGCCCAGCGAAGCGGCCCAGCTTTCGAGCAGGCTGCATTTACGCTGCAACAGCTGGCGCTCTTCGCTATCAAGCCAGGATTGGTGGCAGACCCAGATATCAAGGTCGGAAGAACAGCTTTGCCCTACCGAAGAGGTGCTGCCCATTGAGTAAACGCCGGTGATCGGCAGTTCGCCTTTGGGAGGTTCCTGCGGTGACATACCGCGGTACAGTTCCAGTTCGTTGAGGTAGTGGCGTTGGGTTTCATCAGGCGTGTAAAAGCATATGCCTTTGGGAACGTTACCATCGAGGTAACCCGGCATCAGAGGGTGGTGGTAGTGCAATAATGTCGGCAGCAGACTGTATACCTGCTGGAAAGCAGGTCCCATGGCAGCAAGCGCGCGATCCACACGCAGTTGATTTATGGCATCCAGTCTCTGTTTCAGAGTCTCAATATAGAGGTACAAGACGTATCGCCTGATGTTGCTATCCGTCATGTTGTCGATTGCTGCGGCGCAAGCGCTCACAATAATCGTCATCAATTAGGATAAACCGTATGTCAAAAATAACCGTTACCTGTTTTTCGCCCGTATTTTTTTATGCTGTACAGCCGAAAAAATGGTCTAAAACGTGATCAATTTAACACCTTGCTCATTGACCGTAAAGAAAGATGCGCTACATACAAGTGTAGCACCGTTCGTTACGTGTAAATTCCTTCATACGGTCGGAAGGTTTCTCGTCATTATTCACTGCCAGTGATGATGCAGCGCCTTTTCCTCTCACTTACGTTTGAGCGTAACGCTGACATCCCTTTGATAAGGATGTTAGGATGGTCAATGATTGATAATGACGGTAACAAGCATGTTAGACAATGTTTTGAGAATTGCCACACGCCAAAGCCCCCTTGCGCTATGGCAGGCACATTATGTCAAAGACGCTTTAATGGCAAATCACCCCGGTCTGATCGTGGAACTGGTTCCTATGGTAACCCGTGGCGATGTGATCCTTGATACCCCGCTGGCGAAGGTCGGAGGGAAAGGGTTGTTTGTTAAAGAGCTGGAAGTCGCGCTGCTGGAAAAACGCGCTGATATCGCCGTGCATTCCATGAAGGATGTGCCGGTTGAATTCCCTGACGGTCTTGGCCTGGTCACCATTTGCGAGCGAGAGGATCCGCGTGATGCTTTCGTCTCAAATAAGTACAACACGTTGGATGACCTTCCCGCGGGTAGTATTGTCGGGACATCCAGTTTGCGTCGCCAATGCCAGTTGGCAAAGCATCGCCCGGATCTCGTCATCCGTTCGCTGCGCGGCAACGTCGGCACGCGTCTCGGCAAACTCGATAACGGCGATTATGACGCCATTATCCTGGCGGTCGCCGGGTTAAAACGTTTAGGGCTTGAGTCGCGAGTCCGTACCGCACTGCCGCCGGAAGTCTCCCTGCCCGCTGTCGGGCAAGGCGCTGTTGGCATAGAGTGTCGACTGGACGATATGCGTACTCAGGCGCTGTTAGCGCCGCTCAACCATGAAGAGACCGCGCTACGCGTAACAGCCGAACGCGCCATGAACACCCGCCTCGAAGGGGGATGTCAGGTGCCTATCGGCAGTTATGCCGAACTCATCAACGGTGAGATTTGGCTACGCGCGCTGGTCGGCGCGCCTGACGGTTCGCAGATGGTATGCGGAGAACGGCGCGGCGCCCCGCAGGATGCTGAACAGATGGGCATCTCTCTGGCAGAAGAGCTACTGGAGAACGGTGCGCGCACCATTCTGGCTGAAGTTTATAACGGAGAAGCACCCGCATGAGTATTCTGGTCACCCGCCCGTCTCCCGCAGGGGAAGAGTTAGTGAGCCGTCTGCGCACACTGGGGCAGGTGGCCTGGAGTTTTCCGCTCATCGAGTTTTCCCCGGGTCGGGAACTGGCAACACTCGCCTCCCGACTCTCGGCGCTGACGGATAACGATCTGGTTTTTGCTCTCTCGCAGCACGCTGTCACCTTTGCCGATGCCGAACTTCAGCAGCAAGGGAAAAGCTGGCCTTCCCTTCCGCATTATTTTGCCATTGGCCGCACAACGGCGCTGGCGCTGCATACTGTTAGCGGCTGCAATATTCACTATCCTCTGGATCGGGAAATCAGCGAAGTCTTGCTACAATTACCTGAATTACAAAATATTGCGGGAAAACGTGCGCTTATTTTACGCGGCAACGGTGGTCGGGAACTGATAGGTGAAACCCTAACGGCGCGCGGAGCCGATGTTGATTTTTGTGAATGTTATCAACGCAGTGCAAAAAATTACGAGGGTGCGGAAGAAGCAATGCGCTGGCAATCTCGCGGTGTGACCACGGTGGTGGTCACCAGCGGAGAGATGTTACAACAGCTCTGGTCGCTCATTCCGCAGTGGTATCGTGAGCACTGGTTACTACGCTGTCGGCTGCTGGTCGTCAGTGAGCGTCTGGCGCACCTCGCCCGGGAACTGGGCTGGCAAGATATTAAGGTCGCTGATAACGCCGACAACGATGCGCTACTACGCGCATTACAATAACTCTCATAATGGGATGCCATAATGACGGAACAAGAAAAATCCTCCGCCGTGGTTGAAGAGACCAGGGAGGCCGTGGAAACCACAGCACAGCCAGTCAATACTGAAAAAAAGGGTAACAACAGCACGGCGCTGATTCTGAGCGCGGTGGCGATTGCTATTGCGCTGGCAGCAGGTGTGGGTCTGTATGGCTGGGGGAAACAGCAGGCAACAACGCAGACGGCAACCAGCGATGCGCTGGCGAACCAGCTGACGGCGCTGCAAAAAGCGCAAGAAAGCCAAAAAGCTGAGCTGGAAGGCATTATTAAACAACAGGCAACGCAGCTTGATGAAGCCACTCGCCAGCAGGCCGCGCTGGTCAAACAGCTTGATGAAGTTCAGCAAAAAGTCGCCACTATCTCCGGCAGCGATGCCGGGACATGGCTGCTGGCGCAGGCTGATTTTCTGGTAAAACTGGCCGGGCGTAAGTTATGGAGCGATCAGGACGTTACCACCGCCGCGGCACTGCTAAAAAGCGCCGACGCCAGTCTGGCGGATATGAACGATCCGAGCTTAATTGCCGCCCGTCGCGCGATTACTGACGATATCGCGAGCCTCTCGGCGGTAACTCAGGTCGACTATGACGGCATTATCCTGAAAGTGAATCAGCTCGCTAACCAGATAGATAACCTGCGTCTGGCCGACAACGACACCGACGATTCACCGATGGACTCCGACAGCAGCGAGCTGTCCAGCTCAATTAGTGAATGGCGCGTCAACCTGCAAAAAAGCTGGCAGAACTTTATGGACAGCTTTATCACCGTTCGCCGTCGTGATGAAACCGCCGTCCCGCTGCTGGCGCCGAACCAGGACGTGTACTTACGTGAGAACATTCGATCTCGCCTGTTAGTCGCCGCCCAGGCCGTACCGCGCCATCAGGAAGAGACATACCGCCAGGCGCTGGAGAATGTCTCCACCTGGGTACGCGCCTACTACGACACCGACGATGCCACCACCAAAGCTTTCCTGGAAGAGGTAGACCAGCTGAGCCAACAAAGCATCAGTATGGATGTGCCAGAAACGCTGCAAAGCCAGGCTATTCTCGACAAATTAATGCAGACCCGCGTGCGTAATTTACTGGCGCAGCCTGTCACAGCGCCGGTTGCCGCCGCTCCTGCGCCTTCGGCAGACACTCCGGCAACCGCGCCGCAAGGAGAATAATGATGCTAAAAGTATTATTGCTCTTTGTGCTGTTGATCGCCGGGATCGTCGTTGGTCCAATGATTGCCGGTCATCAGGGCTACGTGCTGATCCAAACTGATAATTACAACATTGAGACCAGCGTGACGGGCCTGGTGATCATCCTGATCGTCGCGATGGTTGCCCTGTTTGCGATTGAATGGCTGCTGCGCCGAATTTTCCGCACCGGCGCGCATACTCGCGGATGGTTTGTCGGCCGTAAGCGTCGTCGCGCCCGCAAGCAGACCGAACAAGCGCTGCTCAAACTGGCGGAAGGCGATTATCAGCAGGTTGAAAAGCTGATGTCGAAAAACGCCGATCATGCAGAACAACCGGTCGTGAATTACCTGCTGGCGGCAGAAGCGGCCCAACAACGTGGTGATGAAGCGCGCGCGAATCAACACCTTGAGCGTGCAGCTGAACTGGCCGGGAATGATACGATCCCGGTAGAAATCGCTCGCGTTCGTCTGCAACTGGCGCGTAATGAAAATCACGCCGCACGCCACAGCGTAGATAAACTGCTGGAGGTGACGCCGCGTCATCCGGAAGTGCTGCGTCTGGCGGAGCAGGCTTACATTCGCACCGGCGCATGGAGTTCGTTACTGGATATCATTCCATCTATGGCTAAAGCGCATGTGGGTGATGAAGAGCATCGCGCTGTACTGGAACAACAGGCATGGGTGGGTCTGATGGATCAGGTTCGCGCCGATCAGGGCAGTGAGGGGCTACGTGCCTGGTGGAAAAACCAGAATCGTAAAACCCGTCATCAGGTTGCCCTGCAGGTAGCGATGGCTGAACATCTGATTGAGTGCGACGATCACGATACGGCGCAGCAGGTCATCATTGACGGTCTGAAACGTCAGTATGACGACCGTCTGGTGCTGCCGATCCCACGTCTGAAAACCAACAACCCGGAACAGATAGAAAAAGTGCTGCGCCAGCAGATTAAGGCCGTTGGCGATCGCCCGTTGCTGTGGAGCACACTGGGGCAATCGTTAATGAAGCATGGTGAATGGCAGGAAGCCACGCTCGCCTTCCGTGCGGCGCTCAAACAGCGCCCGGACGCCTACGACTACGCCTGGCTTGCTGACGCACTGGACAGACTGCATCAGCCGGAAGAAGCCGCCACCATGCGTCGTGATGGCCTGATGTTGACCCTGCAGAATAACAATCCCCCACAGTAATTCTCTCTTGCCCGGTGGCGCTTCGCTTACCGGGCCTACCGTCTACACAAAATCATTCGGAATGCATAAAAAAACGCCCGCTCGGTAAGGAGCAGGCGTTAAACAGGTCTGTATGACAACATAAATGGGTGCTTCACTCAACGTTATGTCCATGGTGTTTGATGAGGCCTGAGCGACATCTGTCTGTGGACGATAAGCACCGTAAACGGCTCTGCATCATTCCTGAGTTTATGAGGCCTGATGGCGAACATAAGAGATGGAATGAGCATCTACCCGTATATTATCGCACAACGCATGCCACGATTGCACTGCAAAAACCAGGGATTCTAACTTTTTCAGACTTGAGGTAATTCGCGGGAATAAGGGCTGTGAAGGGAAATCAGAAAACAAAAAACCCCGCCGAAGCGGGGTTCAAAATTGGTCGGCGAGAGAGGATTCGAACCTCCGACCCACTGGTCCCAAACCAGTTGCGCTACCAAGCTGCGCTACTCGCCGTTTTACTGCTTTTTGAATTTTTAGTTCAATTCTTTAAGTCGTGGTGCGAGGGGGGGGACTCGAACCCCCACATCCTAAGGACACTAACACCTGAAGCTAGCGCGTCTACCAATTCCGCCACCTTCGCATTTCACAACTTTAAATTAATGGGGTGGCTAATGGGATTCGAACCCACGACAACTGGAATCACAATCCAGGGCTCTACCAACTGAGCTATAGCCACCACTGCAAATCTTTTACGCGGTATTAAAACCACCGCAGCTCCGGCACCTGACTAAATGGTGCGCCCGACAGGATTCGAACCTGAGACCTCTGCCTCCGGAGGGCAGCGCTCTATCCAGCTGAGCTACGGGCGCTTAGCGCCGTTGCGGGGCTGGATATTACGGAGGTCTCGGTCTTCTGTCTAGTGCTTTTTTAAAATAAATTATCGTTTGGTCATGGTTTGTGCGTTTTGTCGCTTATTCCCGCAATTTATGGGCTGTGCCATGACGATTCAGGCCAAACACCTTATAAATGAGCGTCACGGCCAGTATGAAGATAATGCCAACAAACAGCGACATTCGGGTGTCTTCATTAAAGTACATGCCGATTAATACGCAAATCAGGAATGCCATCGTCAAATAATTCGCCCACGGGAACAAAATCGAGCGGAAAGGATGACTGGCGATCGCCGCTTTATGCGCCTGACGGAAACGCAACTGGCTTATCAGGATCACAAACCACGGCACCATCCCCGGCAACACGCTGGCGCTATAGACATAAACGAACACCCGTTGCGGATTGGGAATGATGTAGTTCAGGCACGAACCAATCAGCAGGATCGCGATAGAAATCGCCACACCAGCAACCGGCACGCCATGGCGAGAGACTTTTCCCACAACGGCTGGTAGCTGGCGATTCTTTGCCAGCGCGTAGAGCATACGCCCACAGCTGTACATGCCGCTGTTACAGCCTGACAGCGCCGCCGTCAGGACCACAAAGTTAATAATCCCTGCCGCAGCGGTAATACCAATCTTGGCAAAAGTGAGAACAAACGGGCTACCGTTGCTGCCAATCTCATTCCACGGGAAAATAGTGACGATAACAAAGATCGCACCGACGTAGAAAATCAGGATACGCCACAGCACCTTCCCCACCGCGCTACGCAGCGTGACCTGGGGGTTCTTCGCCTCACCCGCCGTAATACCGATCAGCTCCACGCCCTGGTAGGAAGCCACAACAATACACAATGCCGTCAGGAAGCCCTTCCAGCCGCCAGCAAAGAAGCCGCCATGCTCGGTCAGGTTGCCAAAACCAATCGCCTGCCCACCGTTGCCAAAGCCGAAGAAAATTACCCCTAACCCAATGACGATCATCACAATGATGGTGGTCACTTTGATCATGGCAAACCAGAATTCAATTTCACCATACAGGCGAACCGCGGCGAGGTTTGCCAGCGCGACCAGCCCGACAGCAATCAGGGCGGGTATCCATTGCGCCATTTCCGGGAACCAGAACTGTACGTACACCCCGATGGCGGTAATCTCTGATATCCCCACCGCCATCCACATAAACCAGTATGACCAGGCGGTGAGATAGCCAAAGAAGGGACTCATGTAACGGTGCGCGTAAACAGCAAATGAACCGGCAACCGGCTCGAGGAATAACATCTCCCCCATGGAACGCATAATGAAAAACACGAACAGCCCGGCGACGATATACGCCAGCAGGACCGAAGGTCCCGCCCATTTCAGAGTACTGGCGGCGCCCATAAACAGTCCGACGCCAATAGTGCCTCCAAGGGCAATTAATTCGATGTGACGAGCCTCCAGCCCACGCTGTAGCTCAGGTTTGTTCTCGGCCATAAATCCTCTTGATGTGTTTGCATGCTGTCCGGTATTACCGGTTCTCGTTATGGGTACATCTTGTTATTCCATAACAGGCCATACGGCACCGACCGCTTAACGGTTGGCGCCAAAAACACCACGGCACTGTAATGATTGTTGCGAATGGTTTCCTAAAATCGCTTAAATGGCAATTAAAGCATTCAAAAAATGAATAGATTGTGCGAGAAAGCAGCGATTATGTTGTGAAAAAGTAGCGTGATTAGCAGATCACGCTACTTATCAGAGGAGAGAGCGTCAGAGGTTGCCGGTATAGTGCCAGCGGAGATAGCGCAACAAACGAAGTTGACGGGTGATACGGCTCGGCTGTGACAGTAAGCGATACAGCCACTCCAGCCCCAGATTTTGCCAGAGTTTAGGCGCACGCTTAACGTGACCGGTAAAGACGTCGTAGGTCCCCCCCACCCCCATATACAGCGCTTCAGGGTGGATCTTCCGGCAATCACGCATAAAAATTTCTTGTTTCGGCGACCCCATCGCCACCGTCACCATTTGCGCGCCGCTGGCGTGGATACGTTCAAACAACGCCTGACGCTGCTCCGGCGTAAAATAACCGTCCTGACTACCCACGATGTTCACGCGCCACTGCGCACGCAGTTTGGCTTCGGTTTGCGCCAGAACCTCAGGCTTGCCGCCCACCAGGAAAACAGGCGTTCCCTCCTGCCCGGCTCTCGCCATTAGTGCTTCCCAGAGATCGGCCCCCGCTACGCGTGAAACCTGCGCCTGCGGGAATTTTTTACGCACCGAACGCACCACGCTAATGCCATCCGCATATTTGAACTCAGCGGCGTTAATCAGATCCCGCACTTCAGGGTTATCTTCTGCCGTCAGCATTTTCTCGGCATTGATAGCCACCAGCGTCCCAGGCCTGAGGCGGCCTTCGGCAAACAGGTAATTTAGCGCGTGTTGCATATCACGCCAGCCAATCAGTTGTAACCCGCGCAGCGAATAGAGTGGCGCAGTTGTGTTATCTGTCATTACGATCCTTCAATCTGTGTCTGGGGCTGCGATTTAATTCGTTTATGGATAAGTCCCGCGCTATCGAATAGCCAGAACAGCAGTTTTGCCACCAGCAGACAAACGCCAAAAATCACGAGGAAAAAGACCACTCGCGAGACAAACGAATCCAGTCCTTCACGTGCCAAAACGATCATATTGAAAATGGCGCCAAAACAGAAACTGTGCAAAATGGCCGCCTTGTAGCGATTGGTTTCACGGTTACCTAATTCATATAGCCAGTCGAACCATTTAATGATCAACCCGACGACAATCGCACCTAACGGTATAAACAGCGCCCCGCCCATCACCACCAGCGAACCAATTAACGTGGGCGAAATCGCCAGCCCCGAGTGGTTGTTCAACACCTCCCAGGTAAAGTAGTTCGCGGAGTTGAGTACGATACTCGGGCGCCCAGGCCACAGCCAGGAAGGGATAAAGACGTAGAAATCACGGACAATCGGCGCCAGCCCCTGGAACTCAATATTGTGGTAGTTCTGCAGCAACAGCGCCAGGTTTTCCCACGGCGAGAAGGTATCACGCGTCAGGTACAGGAACGTATAGAACGCCTCGTCACCGCTCACGTTCATCCCGTAGCGTTTCAGCGCCAGCCAGAACATACCGACGATGCCCAACACGCCTGCGGCGGCCAGCATCCACAGCGAAATCCAACCGCGAATAATGCCGATAAACAGGAAAATGGCAAACGCGATAATAATATTGGCGCGCGTTCCACCCACAATCATATAGGTCAATAAGCCAAACGCGACGGTGCTTACCAGGAAGAACAGCCACGCTTTGCTGTCCTGACGCAGGAAGTAGACCACCAACATTGCCGGAATGAAGAAGTAGAAGAAGCGCTTCAACGCCACTCCAGAGACTTCACTGGAAAAAATCTGGCTGTAGGATTGCAGTCTGAACAGCAGGAATCCATTGTGCATAAAGAAGACGCCCACGCTCACCAGCGCAATCGCCATCAGGATAACCCAGGTCAAATGGGCTTCAACGCGATTGATGGTAAAAAGCGGCCTGCGCGGCTTATCCTCTACGCGCTTACGTAAGCGCGTTTTATACGTCACGTAGTAAACGGCATAGAAACAGGCGGCTGACAGCAAAGCCTGCAGCAGGATCTCCGGTGGTGCTACCGCCACATCAAAACGGAACACCAGGATACTGGTCAGCGGGAACCCGAAGAAGAACGTCAGCAAAAACAGCAACGAGAAAAAGACGTTAAAGTTAAAACGCACGCGGCGGAATTCAAACCAGGTTAGCGTGGCGATAAACAAAGTGGAGAGCAGCCAGACCACCAGCAGACCGCTGAATTGCATCAGGCTCATTTGGTTTCTCCTGAAGCAATGCGCAGCGCGTGATGCCACGGCTGCAGATAATTCGGGCTAAAGAAGGTAATCATATTTTTATCTACCAACGCCAGTTGGCGCTGCGCTTCGCGTACGAGACCTTCATTGAGTTGATCTGTCGTAAACAGGACCGGGATATTTTGCTCTGCCATATCCTGCCAGAAAGGATTTTCACGGTTGAGCACGCACGGGATACCGGCCTGGATCAACAAGCATAAGGTGCCGATCCCTTGCTGACGGGCAAAAATAAAGTAGCCCAGATCGCACTGGCGCAATAGTGCCAGATAGGCATCAAACTCCAGTTTTTCACGCAATATTTGCAAATTATCAGCGCTAAATAGTGCCAGACCCGCCTCATGAACCTCGTCGATATAGGCCGTATTATTCGCAGGGTACCCCATCGGCACTATCACATTCACCGTGTCACCAAACTGCTGGTGAACAGCACGTAGCGCGGCAATATGCTCATTGCTGCGATCGCCAGAGTTGCCAACCAACACCGTCATCTTACCGCTGCGCTGACTTTCACTGCTCATATTATTGAGCGAGGGATCCATCCGCGTTGGGAAATAGAGCAGCTCGCCACGAACGTGCGGATGCTGCTCGGCGAAATAACGTAAATCGCCGCGCGTGGCAAACACGCAACCCACGCGATTCTGCGCCATGCGGCGAATCGGGTAAAACAGGCGGAATTTCAGCCCACTGGAAACTTCATATAAATCCGCGCCCCAGATGTGCCAGTAAAACTGCTCCGGTTTAATTCCCCCGCTCAACAGCGCCAGCCACAGGCTGGTGTTGAACTGGCCATGAAAGAAGAAGCGCTGTTGGCGATCCGCTTTCGCCTTCGCAATAACCGCCTGGGCCAGCGCCTTTTTCCCGTCGTAGAAACTCAGCGATAACGCCGGGCAGTTCTCACTGAATCCAGCATCCTGGCCTGCAACCATAAACGTGCGCGCGTGCTCGCTCGTCGCAGCCAGCGAATCGTTAAAAAACCGCAGCACGGTGTGGTTATGGTGAGGGATATCCGATCCCAGAACGTGAATCAGTACAGTCATGCCCGCCTACGCCAGAGTAAAAACACGCCACAACAAAGAGAAAAATAGACGATGTACGTTGCCATATACGCCTGCGCTGCGCCCAGAGCACCATGTGCCGGGATCAGCCAGTGGGCAAACGCCGTCAATAACATGAACTGGCTAATTTCAGCCAAAATATAAAACCGCAGCGATGCTTTCGCGATCACCAGATAACCAAAAACGTAAGCGCCAACTTTCAGTACATCGCCGACCAGTTGCCAGGCAAACAGGTCGCGCATGGCGGTGAATTTTGCGGAAAAGAGCAACCAGATCGCAAAATCACGCAATAGCCAAACGGTAAAGCTCGCGGCGGCAACCGCCGGCAGCACGAACTTCAGCGACTTAATGACCTCGCGGGTAATGTCGCGCTTTTCGGTCAGCCGCGACAACGTCGGCAACAAGTAAACGCTGAATGAAGCGGTAATAAATTGCAGATAGGCATCGGAGATACTGCTGACACCCTGCCAGATCCCTACATCATTCCAGCTGTATTGCGCCGCCAGCAGGTTTCGCATCATCACGTATGCCACAGGCAGCGTCACAGAGGTAATCAACGCCATCAGCGTAAACTTGCTTAGCTGCCCTGCCAGACCATGGTCCCACGAGGGCTTCAGGTAATGCAGCGGAATAGTCCCACGCTTAAGCAGCATAATGATGGCAGGGATAACGACCAGCGCAGGCACCAGGGCCAGACCCAGCAAGGCGCCTTCATATCCCCCCAGGCGATAGCAGCCATAGTAAGCTACTACGCCCACCAGACTACCCACAATCAGCGACAGCGCGTTGCCTGCCGCATCGCGGAAGCCTTTCATCAGCGCCAGCAGCAGATTCGCCCAGGCGATGCCCATCTGCACCAGCGCAACCAGTCGAACCAGACCCTGATAATGCGTATGGCCAAACAACCCCTGACTAATAGGCGCGGCCGCCAGTAGGAAAATCGCCGCCATCAGCGTAGAGAATCCCAGCACCATAGCAGAAGATGTACCGACCACCTTACGGAGCCGGGCCGGATCGTCATGGTGCTGCGCAACGTATTTCGTGACGCCGTTGAAAATGCCGGCCCCCGCCAACACGCCCAGCACGGTAACCATTTGGCGAAAATTTCCCGCCTGACCCACACCTGCCGGGCCAAAGGAGACGGCCAATAGTTTCACCACCAGCAAACCCGCCCCAATTTTTACCAGCGTACTGGCCGCCGTCCATAAGGACGCTTTAGCAAGCGACATATCAGGCGAAGTAATTGAGTAAGGTCGAAATTACCGTTCGCTGATTAACCGGCGACAGGTTATAGAACAGCGGTAAACGCAGCAGGCGCTCGCTCTCTTTGGTGGTGTAACGATCCACACCGGCAAAGACGCCAAATTTATCGCCAGCCGGGCAATCATGCAGCGGAATATAGTGGAACACCGCCATAATTTCAGCTTCTTTGAGGAAGTTAATTAACGCGGTGCGATCGTCGATATCGCGCAGCTTGATATAAAACATATGCGCGTTCTGCACACAGTTTTCCGGGACAGCAGGCAGCTCAATACGTCCGGCACGCGCCAGCGGTTCGAGGACATCATAGTAATTCTGCCACAGCGCCAAACGTTGCTGGTTAATACGGTCAGCCGCTTCCAGTTGCGCCCACAGATAGGCAGCCTGCAGATCGGACATCAGATAGCTGGAGCCGATATCGCGCCAGGTATACTTATCTACCTGGCCGCGGAAAAATTGACTACGGTTCGTCCCTTTTTCCCGAATTATCTCGGCACGTTCGACTAATTTTTTATCATTAATCAGCGTCGCGCCGCCTTCACCGCCTGCGGTGTAGTTTTTGGTTTCATGGAAGCTAAAGCAGCCGATATGACCAATCGTCCCCAGCGCCCGACCTTTGTAGGTCGACATCACGCCCTGCGCCGCATCTTCAACCACATACAGGTTATGTTTGCTGGCCAGCGCCATAATGGTATCCATTTCACAGGCCACGCCCGCGTAATGTACCGGCACAATAGCGCGGGTTTTATCGGTGATCGCCGCTTCAATCAGCGTTTCGTCAATGTTCATGGTATCCGGACGGATATCAACAAAGACGATTTTCGCCCCACGTAGAACGAATGCGTTGGCTGTGGAGACAAATGTGTAGCTCGGCATGATGACTTCATCGCCAGGCTGAATGTCCAACAGCAATGCCGCCATCTCAAGCGATGCGGTACAAGATGGCGTCAGCAGAACTTTCTCGCTGCCAAAATGCTGCTCCAGCCACTGCTGACAGCGGCGGGTAAAGCCGCCGTCGCCACACAGTTTGCCGCTGTTCATCGCAGACTGCATGTAATCGAGTTCAGTTCCCACCACCGGTGGTGCATTAAATGGAATCATCGTGTCACCTGTATAACCAATACGCGGTGCTTTCCACATTCGCACCACTGTCTATGTAACGTTTAAGCGCGGCGGTGTTGCCTATTTGGGTTGCCACGCGCAATGTTGTTTTACCGCGGGCCTGCGCCCAGCAAAGCGCAGCCAGCATTAGTTCTTCGCCTGCGCCACGTCCCGCCAGCAGGCCTATTCGCGCCTCGGTCGCATTCAGTTCGCGCAGTGAGACATAACCACGAATTTCACCTGTCGGCGTGCGTAAAACGAGACATTGATGATCGAACGTCCCCAGCACCGCATTTTCAATCCACTGCGCATAAAAACGCGAACTGGCATCTGCGGCATACCACGGAGCGCGGAAACGACTTTGCGCGAACGCCTGGGCCGCCAGGCGGCGTAATGCCGGGATATCCGTAGTCTGTGCGATCTGCGCGTCAGTGTTGCCGCTGGCATACGCCACAGGCAGCACAAAATCCACTTCGCCTTCGACCAGTGAGAAACCCAACTGCTGCAAGGCATCTACTTCATGGGTATTTGCGGCAGGAATTTTTGCCTGTACCCGCGACCAGCGACTTAACGCATCCACCGTCAGAACCGGCGCGTGTTGGTCAAAACGTATAATGGCGCTATTCACGCCAAAAAACGTATTTTCCCAGCTAAGCGGCTCAATACTGGCGCGGACGAGCACGGAGCAGCTCCAGCAAATATTGGCCATAACCCGTTTTAGCCAGCGAACTGGCAGCACGCTTCACGCCTTCGTCATCCAGCCAACCGTTACGCCAGGCGATCTCTTCCAGACAGGCTATTTTAAAGCCCTGACGTTTTTCTACCGTCTGCACAAACGTGCTCGCTTCGATCAAACTGTCATGCGTCCCGGTATCCAGCCAGGCAAAGCCACGCCCCAGCAATTCTACCGTCAGATGCCCGTCATCGAGATACATCTGGTTGATCGACGTAATCTCCAGTTCTCCACGCTCAGAAGGTTTCACGCGTTTTGCGTATTCCACCACTTTGCTGTCATAGAAATAGAGGCCGGTTACCGCCCAGTTAGATTTCGGTGCTTTCGGCTTCTCTTCCAGAGAGATAGCGCGAAAATTGTCGTCAAACTCCACAACACCAAAACGTTCGGGATCCATCACCTGGTAACCAAACACCGTCGCACCTTCTGTTCGGGCGGCTACATGTCGTAGTTTTGGACTGAAGCCCTGCCCAAAGAAGATATTATCCCCTAATACCAGACATGACGGCTCCCCGTTAAGGAACGTTTCACCAATGATAAATGCCTGAGCTAATCCATCCGGGCTGGGTTGCTCGGCATAGTGCAGTTCAATGCCGAACTCTGAGCCATCGCCTAACAAACGCTGGAAGTAACCTTTATCTTCCGGCGTGGTAATAATCAGAATTTCGCGAATCCCCGCCAGCATTAGCACTGATAGCGGATAGTAAATCATCGGCTTATCGTAAATGGGCAATAGCTGCTTCGATACGCCACGCGTAATGGGATACAGGCGAGTACCTGAGCCGCCCGCCAGAATGATACCTTTCATGCGTTGTCTCCTCCGGGAGCCAAAACCAGGCTGTTAGCCCTTCAGACCTAAACGTTCGCCCTGATAGCTGCCATCCTGCACGGGTTTCCACCATGCCTGATTATCCAGATACCACTGCACGGTTTTGCGCATTCCGCTTTCAAACGTTTCCTGCGGCATCCAGCCCAATTCGCGCGCAATTTTCGACGCATCAATGGCATATCGCACATCATGGCCCGGGCGATCGTCAACAAAAGTGATCAAGTCTCGGTACTGTGCAATGCCTTGTAGTTTTTGCGGCGCCAGCTCTTCCAACAGGCTGCAAACCGTTTCGACAACGTCCAGGTTTTTACGCTCATTGTGACCACCAATATTATAGGTTTCCCCAATCGCGCCCGTTGTTGCCACGCAATAGAGCGCCCTGGCATGATCTTCTACGTACAACCAGTCGCGGATCTGTTGGCCATTGCCGTATACCGGCAGCGGTTTCCCAGCCAATGCGTTGAGGATCATCAGCGGAATGAGTTTTTCCGGGAAATGATAGGGACCATAGTTGTTAGAGCAGTTGGTAATAAGCGTTGGCAGGCCATAGGTTCGCAGCCAGGCGCGTACCAGATGATCGCTGCTGGCTTTCGACGCGGAATAAGGGCTACTCGGCGCATACGGCGTGCTTTCAGTAAAGAAATCATCCGTCGAATGGAGATCGCCATACACCTCATCAGTTGAGATATGGTGGAAGCGAAACGCCGATTTTTTCTCGCCGGCCAATGCACTCCAGTAAGCGCGCGCCGCTTCCAACAACGTGTAGGTGCCCACAATATTGGTTTCGATAAAGGCAGCCGGACCATCAATGGAGCGATCGACATGGCTTTCTGCCGCCAGATGCATCACGCAGTCTGGCTGGTATTGTTGAAACACCTTGTCGAGCGATGCCCGATCGCAGATATCGACTTTTTCAAAGGCAAAACGGTCATTCTGTGCAACCGGCGTCAATGACATCAGGTTGCCGGCATAGGTCAGCTTATCGACCACAACCACCGCATCCTGGGTCTCATGAATAATATGCCGTACAACCGCCGAGCCGATAAACCCCGCGCCACCGGTAACCAGAATTCGTTTCATTAGCGCCAGACCCCTTTGGTATCAACGATGTACTGCTGAAGAACCGCATCGCCTTTAATGGCTTTAAATTCATTATGGTCGACCAGCATGACCAGCACATCGGCGCTTGCCAGCGCTCCGTCTAGTGTCGCCAGTTGGCAAATGCCGTCCAGTTTCTTCGGCAGTTGATGGATATTCGGTTCCACCACCAGCATTTCACCTTTGTGCCAATGCGCGATACTCTGCGCAATTCCCATCGCCGGACTTTCACGCAAATCATCAATATTCGGTTTAAAAGCCAAACCAAAGCAGGCGATTTTCACTTCGCTGGCCCGTTTGTTGGTATCTGCCAGACAGTCGGCTACAGCGGCTTTTACCCGCTCGACGACCCAATGAGGCTTACCATCATTAACCTCGCGTGCGGTACGGATCAGTTTCGCCTGCTGCGGGTTCTGCGCCACGATAAACCACGGATCGACCGCGATACAGTGCCCACCAACGCCCGGTCCGGGTTGCAGAATATTTACACGCGGATGACGGTTTGCCAGGCGGATCAGTTCCCAGACGTTAATCCCCTGATCGGCGCAAATTAACGATAATTCATTCGCGAAGGCGATATTGACGTCGCGAAAGCTATTCTCAGTCAGCTTACACATTTCCGCGGTGCGGGCGTTGGTTACGACACATTCGCCCTCAAGGAAGATGTTATACAGCTCACTGGCGCGCGCGGAACAGACGGAAGTCATCCCGCCGATCACGCGGTCGTTTTTAATCAGTTCAACCATGACCTGGCCTGGCAACACGCGCTCCGGGCAATAAGCAATATTCACATCGGCCTGTTCACCGACCTGCTGCGGGAACGTCAGGTCTGGCCGCATTTCTGCAAGCCATGCGGCTATCTGTTCAGTTGCCCCGACAGGTGACGTCGATTCAAGTATCACTAATGCGCCTTTTTTCAGCACCGGCGCGACAGACTTAGCCGCAGCTTCAACGTAGACCATATCGGGTTCATGCTCTCCCTTGAATGGGGTAGGCACAGCAATCAGATATGCATCAGCTTCTACGGGAGTGATGGTTGCACGAAGAAATCCGTTTTCGACCGCCGTTTTCACCACAGCGCCCAGATCGGGCTCAACAATGTGAATTTCGCCGCGATTAATGGTATCCACCGCATGTTGATTTACATCTACGCCAATTACATGTTTTTGACGGGAAGCAAAGGCAGCCGCCGTTGGCAGTCCGATATAACCCAGCCCAATGACAGAAATGGTCGTAAAACTCATAGCGATACCCGATTATTTTTTAACGCGTGTAAAATACGGCCACACGCCTGCCCGTCACCATATGGGTTATGGGCACGGCTCATGGTCTGATATTCATTGTCGTCATGCAGCAAACGCGTGACTTCTTCTACGATACGCTGTGGGTCAGTTCCCACCAGACGTACAGTGCCTGCGGTAATGGCTTCAGGCCGTTCCGTTGTTTCGCGCATCACCAGCACAGGTTTCCCCAGGGACGGAGCTTCTTCCTGAATTCCGCCGGAATCGGTCAGGATCAGCCAGGCGTGATTCATCAGCCAGACAAACGGCATGTAGTCCTGCGGTTCAATCAGAATCACGTTTTCAACGTGACCCAGGATGCGGTTGACCGGCTCGCTGACGTTAGGATTCAGGTGTACCGGGTAGACAATCTGCACATTCTGATTAGCCGCGGCAATTTCCGCCAGCGCGTGGCAAATTTGCTCAAAACCGCGACCGAAGCTTTCCCGGCGATGACCGGTCACCAGGATCATCTTTTTGTCAGCGTTCAGGAAAGGGTAATGTTCTGCCAGTTCAGCCCGCAAAGCATCACTCGCCAGTACGCGGTCGCGTACCCAGATCAACGCATCAATAACCGTATTGCCGGTAACGAAAATACGATTATCAGGAATAGCTTCCCGTAACAAATTTTGCCGCGAGTTTTCTGTTGGCGCAAAATGATACATAGCCAGACGCCCGGTCAGCGTACGGTTCGCCTCTTCCGGCCAGGGAGAGTAGAGATCGCCGGTACGTAAACCTGCCTCGACATGCCCCACCGGGATGCGCTGATAAAACGCAGCCAAACTGGTGGCAATCGTGGTCGTGGTATCACCGTGGACCAGCACCACATCAGGTTTGAAATCAGCCAGAATTGGCTTTAATCCTTCAAGGATTCGGCAGGTAATTTCTGTTAACCCCTGACCTGGCTGCATAATATTGAGATCGTAATCAGGTACTATGGAAAAGAGGTTCAACACCTGATCGAGCATCTCCCGATGTTGCGCCGTGACGCAAACTTTCGCCTCAAAATCAGGATCTTTTGCCAACGCATGAACCAGAGGTGCCATTTTTATAGCCTCCGGTCGCGTGCCAAATACAGTCAGTACTTTCACATCGATTCTCTTCGGATTGGCAGTGAGGGCCCAGCCCCTCACTGCAACGGTATTGCTAAATCGCGCGGCGACGGGTTAATGCGACGCCAGCACCGATCAGAGCCCCAACGATGCCCCACATAATCATCAGGAAGGCACGGCGCGGACTATCGCGTTTTACCGGCTCTTCCGGCGTACGCAAATAACGATAGGTCTGAAAACGAGGATCCAGAGTTGGCCCAACGTTCAGTGTGTTAAGCATGGCTCGGTTTTGGAAGTAGTCCAGATCAAAGTCCGGACCAACGGACTGTAGGTTTTCGAGTCGCGCCTGCAGCATAGGGCGTCCGAGCAAGAACAGTTCAGAATCCGGCAACTCATCAGCAGGAACATCGGTGGAAGTACGAGAAATGTTATGCTGTTCGGCAATTTTGAGTGCTTGTTCAATACTATGAACACGGCGAGAGAATATCGATTTCGCCACTTCTTCCTGGCGCTTAACCTGCGCCTTCATCTGCACGGTGCGCGCAGCCCAGGCCCCTTTTAACTCTTCGTTCAGATGACGCGCCGCACGCTGGCTGGCAAAGGCGACATACTGACGCAGCAGATTGTTGGCATCAGGAGCCGTCTCCGCAATCAGCTTCACACTGTCATTGGTATTGCGTAACGCATCGCCAGGCATAAACTGGATGTTACCAATCAGTTCGTCCAGCATTGCCGCATCGGCTTTACTGTTACCCACCATACGCTGCTTATAGTAATCAGTCTGCTGCCAGAATTCACGGCGCGTATCCCAGGAGGCAAGCTGCATGATGAATTCTTTGTAGGCTTCGTCCATCACCGACGGCTGGTCCGCAGATGCGAGGCTAGCCTTAATATCCAGGTTACGCAAAAACTGCTGTTGAGAATAGTAACCACCCAACATATTGACCGTTGGCCGGTCTGAAATCGCCGTAGCACTCCACTCCTGACGAGCAAAAAACGTATAGGCGAGAGCGGCTAGCGCGAAGGCGAGCGCTATACCGACGATCCACACCTTCCCTGCCCACAAGGTACGAAACAACCCACGGATATCCAGTTCATTTTCAGCGCTCATGGCGTGTTCCCCCGGTAATGGTTGTGTCATCGTACCCTCAATTTATTTGGTTAAGTTTGGTTTACTTTCACGATTTCTACGCAGCTTGCGCTTTAAGCGTTTGATAAATCTCGCTACCTTCCAGGCACGTTTAATACAATAGTCGTATAAAACAAATGCCAGTAAAAAGAGCACCAGCATCACCCATTCCGGAACAACTCGGGAATATTCGGCCAGTACGCCGATAGCAGCCAGAATCGCTGCAGCCAACGTAATCAGGACAAAAGCCTGTCGGGAGGTAAACCCAGCGCGCATGATCAAGTGATGAATATGTTGGCGATCCGGGGAGAAAGGACTCATGCCTTTACGTAAACGACGATACATAATCGCCACCATATCCATTAGCGGAATGGCGATAATCCACAGTGCAGTGACCGGGCTAATAGGATGCGTTTTCCCCTGTGTAGTCTCCAGCAGGATCCAAATTACCGTGAAGCCAATCAGCGTACTTCCCGCATCGCCCATAAAGACTTTATAGCGACGTCCGAGAATCCCCAGGTTTAGCATGATATAAGGCAGGATGGCGGCAATCATGGCAAAACACCAGATAGCCAGACTTGTCTGACCATCGAACCACAGAATAAGCCCCATCGCGGCAAAGGAAACGCTGGATAATCCGCCTAACAGACCATCAATGCCATCAACCATATTGAAGGCATTAATCGCCGCCCAGACGGCAAAAAGGGTAAGGAAGTAACCAAATGGACCGAGCACCATCTCCCAGGGGCCAAAAATATACCCCAGGCTTAGCAAATACAGCTTACCAACCGCCATCATAATGATGCCGATGAGGGCCTGGACGGTTGCGCGGATTTTTACACTGATATCAAAACGGTCATCCAGGGCACCGATAAATACCAGTACCCCAGCACAGGCCAGGTAGAGAGTAGCATGCGGAATATAATAATCGGCGATGAGGAATGTAAAGCAAATGCCTGCGTAAACAGAAATCCCCCCAACCAGCGGAATCAGTCCCTGATGACGTTTGCGGAAGTTGGGTTTATCCACCAATCCTATCTTTTTCGCAACCTTGCGGGCAAAGAAAAGAAACAGCGTTGTGAATAAAAAAATACTGATGAGATCAGTACTTGCTGTCAGTAAATTCACTATACATGCTCTCAAAGAATATCAATATATGAAGTATAACCATCGAGGCGCATATTCAGAAGAGAAACCCGATTCCATATCAGGTGGTTCTGTATGATTATTAACCACAAAATACGAATTACAACCCTTCTTCGCCTGGCGGTATGTCATACCGGATTATTGTTATTGTGTCGTTAAGATTACATCTACAAAAGCAAAACGCCACGTAAAAACGTGGCGTTTTCAGATGATACCAGGATCAGGAACGCTTCATCATATCGAAGAAGTCGTCGTTGGTCTTGGTCATCGCCAGCTTGTTAATGAGGAATTCCATGGCGTCGATTTCACCCATCGGATGGATGATTTTGCGCAGGATCCACATTTTCTGCAGCTCTTCCTGGGTGGTGAGCAGCTCTTCTTTACGGGTACCGGAACGGTTGTAGTCGATAGCCGGGAAGACGCGTTTTTCCGCAATCTTACGAGAGAGATGCAGTTCCATGTTGCCGGTACCTTTAAACTCTTCGTAGATAACTTCATCCATTTTAGAGCCGGTATCGATCAGCGCGGTCGCGATAATGGTCAGGCTGCCACCTTCTTCCACGTTACGCGCAGCACCGAAGAAACGCTTCGGACGGTGCAGGGCGTTAGCGTCCACACCACCGGTCAGAACTTTACCGGAAGCCGGAACCACGGTGTTATAAGCGCGCGCCAGACGGGTGATGGAGTCGAGCAGAATGATAACGTCTTTCTTGTGTTCAACCAGACGTTTCGCCTTCTCAATGACCATTTCCGCAACCTGAACGTGACGGGATGCCGGTTCGTCAAAGGTAGAAGCAACCACTTCACCTTTCACCAGACGCTGCATCTCGGTTACTTCTTCCGGACGTTCGTCAATCAGCAGCACCATCAGCACACAGTCTGGATGATTGTAGGCAATGCTCTGCGCGATGTTCTGCAGTAGCATGGTTTTACCCGCTTTCGGCGGAGCAACAATCAGACCACGCTGGCCACGACCGATAGGCGATGCCAGATCCAGTACGCGCGCCGTTAAGTCTTCAGTAGAACCGTTACCGCGTTCCATACGCAGACGAGAGTTTGCGTGCAGCGGGGTTAAGTTCTCAAAGAGGATTTTGTTACGGGCGTTTTCTGGTTTGTCGTAGTTAACTTCATTAACTTTCAACAGCGCAAAGTAGCGTTCACCTTCTTTCGGCGGGCGAATCTTACCAGAAATGGTATCACCAGTGCGGAGGTTGAAACGGCGGATTTGGCTGGGAGAAACGTAGATGTCATCAGGACCGGCGAGGTAGGAGCTGTCTGCAGAGCGGAGGAAACCAAATCCGTCCTGCAATATCTCCAGCACACCGTCACCAAAGATATCCTCGCCACTCTTTGCGTGCTGCTTCAGGATGGCAAAAATAATGTCCTGCTTGCGCATACGAGCCAGGTTTTCCAGGCCCATATTTTCGCCGAGAGTGATCAGCTCAGAAACCGGCGTATTCTTTAATTCGGTAAGATTCATAATGGTGTGAGTTCTTAAACTTGGGGTAAATCTCGAACTTAATGTTGTGAATGGTATGGCAGGGTCATCCATGCCTGTTTACGGCCATCGACTCATGTCTGTTCGCTGTCTGGTCACAGGAAAGTACGCAGAACTGAAACGACAAGACGGATTGAGTGATAAGGCCCTGAATCTGTCCACTTCTCGCGCGAGAAACAACGGGAAGTATGGGATGTAACCAGATTCAAACTTAATAAGGTATGTTTAATACGAAGTCAACACTAACTTAGCACGACTCAAGTCGGGCGTCCAGTCATCCGAATCAATTCGAAGTACGGTCGCCCGATCATGAGACTTCCTTACGCCAAATTCGCGTCGAGGAATTCTTTCAACTGACCTTTGGACAGTGCGCCGACTTTGGTCGCCGCTACTTCGCCGTTTTTAAACAGCAGCAGGGTCGGGATACCACGAATACCATACTTCGGCGCGGTGCCTGGGTTTTGGTCAATGTTCAGTTTAGCAACCGTCAGTTTGCCTTGATATTCGTCAGCGATTTCATCCAGAATCGGAGCGATCATTTTGCACGGACCGCACCACTCTGCCCAGAAATCAACAAGGATCGCTCCGTCCGCTTTGAGTACATCCGTGTCAAAACTGTCGTCAGTCAGGTGAATAATTTTATCGCTCATATATAACTCCACAGGAATAAGCCTGGCGTGTTGGTGTAGGCTGTTGGTGTAGCATTAACCAACTAAAGGTTGACTTTATTTCACCGGATACGCTTTCGTAAAGCAATAGTAAGCTGATATTCTACCACACTATGAGCAAAACACATTTAACAGAACAGAAGTTTTCCGACTTCGCCCTGCACCCAAAGGTGATAGAAGCCCTTGAAAATAAAGGGTTTCATAACTGCACGCCCATTCAGGCCCTCGCGCTGCCGCTAACGCTGGCAGGTCGTGATGTTGCAGGGCAGGCGCAAACCGGTACCGGAAAAACGATGGCGTTCCTGACGTCGACGTTTCATTATCTTCTCTCTCATCCCGCGATTGCCGATCGCAAGGTGAACCAACCGCGTGCGTTAATTATGGCGCCAACGCGTGAGTTAGCCGTGCAGATCCACGCCGATGCCGAGCCGCTGGCACAGACCACCGGTCTGAAATTAGGCCTGGCTTATGGCGGCGACGGTTACGACAAACAGCTGAAAGTGCTGGAAAGCGGCGTCGATATTCTTATCGGCACGACCGGTCGTCTCATTGACTATGCAAAGCAGAACCACATTAACCTGGGCGCGATTCAGGTCGTGGTGCTGGATGAAGCCGATCGTATGTACGATCTGGGCTTTATTAAAGATATCCGTTGGCTGTTCCGTCGTATGCCGCCAACCACCCAACGTCTGAACATGCTGTTTTCTGCAACCCTCTCTTATCGCGTTCGCGAACTGGCGTTCGAACAGATGAATAACGCTGAGTACGTTGAAGTCGAACCGGAGCAGAAAACAGGTCACCGCATTAAAGAAGAACTCTTCTATCCTTCCAACGAAGAAAAAATGCGTTTATTGCAAACGCTGATTGAAGAAGAGTGGCCAGACCGCGCCATCGTCTTTGCTAACACCAAGCACCGTTGTGAAGATATCTGGGGCAGCCTCGCTGCGGATGGTCATCGCGTCGGCCTGCTGACCGGTGACGTGGCGCAGAAAAAACGCCTGCGTATTCTGGATGAGTTCACCCGTGGCGATCTCGACATTCTCGTTGCGACTGACGTCGCCGCGCGTGGCCTGCATATCCCAGCCGTAACGCACGTCTTTAACTATGACCTGCCGGATGACTGTGAAGATTACGTTCACCGTATCGGTCGTACGGGTCGTGCTGGCGCAAGCGGTCACTCTATCAGCCTGGCATGCGAAGAATACGCGCTGAATTTACCTGCAATCGAGACCTATATCGGCCACTCGATTCCGGTCAGCAAATACAACCCGGATGCGTTAATGACCGATCTGCCGAAGCCGCTGCGCCTGACGCGCCCGCGCACAGGCAATGGCCCGCGTCGTACCGGTGGCGCTCCGCGTAATCGTCGTCGTTCAGGTTAAGAAAAGTTATGCCATACACAAAATCATTCAGCCTTTATCAAGGCGGCAAGAAAACGAATCCCGATGAGCTTACTAAAGTAAGTGATTCGGGTGAGAGAACGCAGCCAACACAGATACAGGTTGAAGGATGAAGTGTATGAACTCTACCTCGTTGTATGCAGCAATCGATCTCGGCTCCAATAGTTTTCATATGCTGGTCGTACGCGAGGTGGCGGGAAGCATCCAGACGCTCACGCGTATAAAACGCAAAGTGCGTCTGGCCGCTGGGCTCAACAGCGATTACGTTCTCTCCACAGAGGCGATGGAGCGCGGTTGGCAATGTCTGCGCCTGTTTGCTGAACGCCTGCAGGATATACCTCAACCGCAAATCCGCGTGGTCGCCACGGCAACATTACGCATCGCCGTAAATGCCGATGTGTTTATCGCCAAAGCTCAAGAAATCCTCGGCTGTCCTGTCCAGGTCATTAGCGGCGAAGAAGAAGCACGACTGATTTATCAGGGTGTTGCCCACACTACCGGTGGGGCCGATCAGCGTCTGGTCGTGGATATTGGCGGCGCCAGCACTGAACTGGTCACCGGCTCCGGCGCACAAACGACGTCCTTGTTTAGCCTGTCAATGGGCTGCGTCACCTGGCTCGAACGGTATTTTACCGATCGTAATCTGGCGCAGGAAAACTTCGACCAGGCCGAGAAGGCTGCGCGCGAAGTGCTGCGTCCGGTTGCTGACAAACTGCGTTTTCATGGCTGGAAAGTCTGCGTTGGTGCTTCTGGTACCGTCCAGGCGCTGCAGGAAATCATGATGGCGCAAGGCATGGATGAGCGCATTACGCTGGCGAAACTTCAGCAGCTAAAACAGCGAGCCATTCATTGTGGTCGCCTGGAAGAGCTGGAAATTGAAGGCTTAACGCTGGAACGTGCGCTGGTTTTCCCCAGCGGGCTGGCGATCCTGATTGCCATTTTCACCGAACTGAATATTCAGTGCATGACCCTTGCCGGCGGCGCATTACGCGAAGGGCTGGTCTATGGCATGCTACATCTGGCGGTGGATCAGGATATTCGCAGTCGCACGTTACGTAATATTCAGCGTCGATTTATGGTCGATACAGAGCAAGCGCATCGCGTTGCCAAATTAGCGACAAAATTCCTCGATCAAGTGGAAAATAAGTGGCATCTGGAAGCAATTAGCCGCGAACTGCTGATTAGCGCCTGCCAACTGCATGAAATTGGGCTGAGCGTTGATTTTAAACAGGCGCCACAGCATGCGGCTTATCTGGTACGTAATCTCGATCTTCCGGGTTTTACGCCAGCGCAGAAAAAACTGTTAGCCACGCTGTTACTCAACCAGACCAATCCGGTCGATCTCTCATCGCTCCATCAGCAAAACGCCGTGCCTCCGCGCATCGCGGAGCACCTTTGCCGTTTGCTACGGCTGGCGATCATCTTCGCCAGCCGTCGTCGCGATGATTTGGTGCCGGAAATTCAGCTGGATGCAAGAGATGAGCATCTGACGGTAATACTGCCTGAAGGCTGGCTGGAACATCACCCGCTAGGAAAAGAGCTCATCGATCAGGAAAGTGAGTGGCAAAGCTATGTCCACTGGCCGCTGGAAGTACGTTAATCGTTGATTTGCCGGAAGGCGCTCGCGCTAATCCGGCCTACGATTTCTCTTTTGCCTTTGCCATCATCGCCCGAATATTGGCAATACTGGCCTGCCCTTTTTGCATCCGCTCCTCAGCGCTTACCGCTTTACGCTCCTGTTCCCAGATAACGTCATCCTGTGGCAGTTCTAACAGGAAACGGCTTGGTTCCGGGCGTACCAGCTCGCCGTACTGACGGCGTTCTTTACACAGTGTAAAGATGAGCTCTTTCTGCGCGCGGGTAATCCCTACATAAGCCAGACGACGCTCTTCATCGATATTGTCTTCATCAATGCTGCTCTGGTGCGGCAAAAATCCCTCTTCCATTCCCACCATAAATACGTACGGGAACTCCAGCCCTTTTGAAGCATGCAGCGTCATCAACTGCACCTGATCCAGTTCTTCTTCGCTCTCTCCGCGCTCCATCATGTCGCGCAGGGTAAAACGAGTAACCACCTGGGTCAGGGTCATTGGCTCTTCCAGCTCGCTGCCTTCCAGCATCTCTGTCATCCAGCTAAACAGCGTGTTGACGTTCTTCATGCGCATTTCTGCCGCTTTCGGACTCGGCGAGGTTTCATACAGCCAGGACTCGTAATCAATGCCGTGGATAAGATCGCGTACGGCCGCAACGGGCTCACGCTCTGCCAGGCGCTGAATTTCACCCAACCAGTGCGTAAAACGGGTCAGTGAATCATATCCGCGTCCGGTCAGCGTCTGGCTCAGGCCCATGTCAAAGCTGGCGGTAAACAGGCTTTTATTACGCGTCATCGCCCATTCACCCAATTTCTGCAGCGTTGCCGGGCCAATCTCGCGCTTCGGCGTATTAACGATACGCAGGAACGCGCTGTCGTCGTCCGGGTTACTGAGTACGCGTAGATAGGCCAACAGATCTTTAATCTCCGGACGGGAGAAGAACGATGTCCCACCAGAAATCTTGTACGGGATACGGTTCTGCATCAGGAATTTTTCGAACACCCGCGACTGGTGGTTGCCGCGATACAGAATCGCGTAGTCCTTGTACTGTGTCTTGTTGACGAAGTGATGGGCAATCAGTTCGCCGGTGACACGCTCCGCTTCGTGCTCTTCGTTATTGGCGCTCAGTACTTTAAGCTCCGCACCATAGCCCAGCTCGGAAAAGAGCCGTTTTTCAAACACATGCGGATTGTTAGCGATGAGAATATTCGCCGCCTTCAGAATGCGCCCAGAGGAGCGGTAGTTTTGCTCCAGTTTAACCACCTGCAAGGCCGGGAAGTCTTTGCTCAACAGCACCAGGTTCTGCGGACGCGCGCCGCGCCAGGAGTAGATCGACTGATCGTCATCGCCCACCACGGTAAAGCGCGCCCGTTTCCCCACCAGCAGCTTCACCAGCTCGTACTGACTGGTATTAGTATCCTGATATTCATCCACCAGCAGATAGCGGATTTTATTCTGCCAGCGCTCGCGCACTTCTTCATTACGCTGAAGCAGCAGCGTGGGAAGCAGGATCAGATCGTCAAAATCGAGAACGTTACACGCCTTCATGTGTGCATCGTACAAACCGTAGCAGTGGGCAAAAATACGATCCCGCTCGCCCTTTGCGCTGGCTGCCGCCTGCGCCGGGGTCATCAGATCGTTTTTCCAGTTGGAGATCGTCGAGATCAACTGTTGGAGAATAAGCTTATCGTCTTCAATTAGCCCCTCGGTCAGCTCCTTAAGTAGAGCCACCTGGTCAGTATCGTCAAACAGCGAGAAGTTCGACTTCATCCCCAGCGCCGCATATTCACGCTTAATGACATCCAGTCCCAGGGTGTGGAAAGTGGAGATCATCAGCCCGCGCGCCTCTTTGCGCCCCAGCGTTTGCGCCACGCGCTCTTTCATCTCGCGCGCGGCCTTATTGGTAAAGGTCACGGCGGCAATATGGCGCGCCTGGTAGCCACATTCACGAATCAGATGCGCGATTTTGTTAGTGATAACACGCGTCTTACCGGAACCCGCTCCCGCCAGCACCAGGCAGGGTCCGGTGACGAATTCAACGGCTTGTTGTTGTCCGGGGTTCAAACGCATAGGGGGATTGCTCAATCTGTAAACACGGGGAGGTGGATTGTAGCAGAAAGTCAGGCTGAGATTTACCCGTCAAATGGTAAAGTGTTCGGCAGAGATCCTTTGATGAGAATAACCCTATGGCTAAGAGCGCGGCAGCCCTGCACATCCTGGTAAAAGAAGAAAAACTTGCTTTGGAGATCCTCAGCAAGCTGGATCGCGGTATTAGCTTCGATCACCTGGCAAAACGCTACTCTCGCTGCCCTTCCGGGCGCAACGGCGGCGATTTGGGTGAATTCAAACAGGGGATGATGGTGGGGCCATTTGATGCCGCCGTGTTTAGCTGCCCGTTACTGAAACCTTACGGGCCGGTCAAAACCAAATTCGGCTATCACATCATCAAGGTGCTGTATCGCCGATAAGCCATGCTAAAATCGCCAGCCTTATATATTCCCTTTTGAAGGCACGATCATGGCAAAAACAGCAGCAGCAGTGCATATCCTTGTAAAAGAAGAGAAACTGGCACTGGATCTCCTGGAGCAGATTAAAAACGGCGCCGACTTCGGCAAACTGGCGAAGAAACACTCCATCTGCCCGTCGGGCAAACGCGGTGGTGATTTAGGTGAATTCCGCCAGGGCCAGATGGTGCCGGCGTTCGACAAAGTGGTCTTCTCTTGCCCGGTGCTGGAGCCAACCGGCCCGCTGCATACCCAGTTCGGTTACCACATCATTAAGGTGCTGTATCGTAACTAACAGAAAGCCCGGGGTATAAACCTCCGGGCTTTTTGCCTGATGACGCTTCGCTTATCAGGCCTACGAAATGTTATAACTATGACATTCCTCTATGGATTTCGGCTTACCGGAAGGCGGCAAGGGAGTTCATCCCCAGGAGCATAGATAACTATGTGACTGGGTGACTGGGGTGAACGAGCGAAGCCAACGCATCGGTAAGTCGAAAGACGACGAGGAATTACCCAGCTACTGCAATACGTTTCATATCAGTCATATAGCCACGCAGTTTCTGGCCCACTTTCTCGATAGCATGACCGCGAATGGCGTCGTTCACGTCGCGCAGCTGCGCGTTGTCTACCGCGCCTTCGGCAATCGCTTTGCCCAGGTCGCCGGTCTGCAGCGTAGTCATGAACTCTTTCAGCAGCGGTACGCAAGCGTAAGAGAACAGGTAGTTACCGTATTCTGCGGTATCGGAGATAACCACGTTCATTTCGTACAGGCGCTTACGGGCGATGGTGTTGGCGATCAGCGGCAGCTCGTGCAGTGATTCGTAGTAAGCGGACTCTTCGATAATGCCGGAATCGACCATGGTTTCGAACGCCAGCTCAACGCCCGCTTTCACCATTGCGATCATCAGTACGCCTTTATCGAAGTACTCCTGCTCGCCGATTTTACCTTCAAACTGCGGTGCGGTTTCGAACGCGGTTTTACCGGTCTCTTCACGCCAGGTCAGCAGTTTCTTATCGTCGTTGGCCCAATCCGCCATCATGCCGGAAGAGAATTCACCGGAGATGATGTCATCCATATGTTTCTGGAACAGCGGCGCCATGATCTCTTTCAGCTGTTCAGACAGCGCGTAAGCGCGCAGTTTCGCCGGGTTGGACAGACGATCCATCATCAGGGTGATACCGCCCTGCTTCAGCGCTTCGGTGATGGTTTCCCAGCCGAACTGAATCAGTTTTTCGGCGTATGCCGGGTCGGTACCTTCTGCCACCAGCTTGTCGAAGCACAGCAGAGAACCGGCCTGCAGCATGCCGCACAGGATGGTCTGCTCGCCCATCAGGTCAGATTTCACTTCCGCTACGAAGGACGATTCCAGCACGCCCGCACGGTGGCCGCCAGTAGCGGCAGCCCAGGCTTTAGCAATCGCCATACCTTCGCCTTTCGGATCGTTTTCCGGGTGAACCGCGATCAGGGTCGGTACGCCGAAACCACGTTTGTACTCTTCACGTACTTCGGTACCCGGACACTTCGGCGCCACCATCACCACGGTGATGTCTTTACGGATCTGCTCGCCCACTTCCACGATGTTGAAGCCGTGGGAGTAACCCAGCGCCGCGCCGTCTTTCATCAGCGGCTGTACGGAACGCACCACGTCAGAGTGCTGTTTGTCCGGCGTCAGGTTAACCACCAGATCCGCCTGCGGGATCAGCTCTTCGTAGGTGCCTACTTTGAAGCCGTTTTCGGTCGCTTTACGCCAGGAAGCACGCTTCTCAGCGATCGCTTCTTTACGCAGGGCGTAGGAAATATCCAGACCGGAGTCACGCATGTTCAGGCCCTGGTTCAGACCCTGAGCGCCACAGCCGACGATGACCACTTTTTTACCCTGAAGGTAGCTCGCGCCGTCGGCGAATTCGTCGCGGCCCATAAAGCGGCATTTACCCAACTGCGCCAACTGCTGGCGCAGATTCAGTGTATTAAAGTAGTTAGCCATGATGGTGTACTCCGTGATGTTGTGTGTCTTATTGTTCGGGTCGCGTTTCAGCGAGAATGTACCCACATTACAACAGGAAATTTATTGCGGAAATTGATATATTCACAACGTCACGTTGCAATTTCTGCAATGTAAAGCCGTGAGGTGAAATCGGTGGATTTACGCGATCTGAAAACCTTCCTGCATCTGGCGGAAAGCCGCCACTTTGGCCGCAGCGCACGGGCGATGCACGTCAGCCCCTCCACGCTCTCCCGCCAGATCCAGCGACTGGAAGAGGACCTCGGTCAGGCGCTATTTGTGCGCGATAACCGCACGGTCACGCTGACCGAAGCGGGGGAAGAACTGCGGGTATTTGCCCAGCAAACGTTGTTGCAGTATCAGCAGTTGCGCCACACCCTCGATCAGCAGGGGCCATCACTTTCTGGTGAGCTACACATTTTCTGTTCGGTAACAGCGGCTTATAGCCATTTGCCGCCGATCCTCGACCGCTTCCGCGCCGAGCATCCGTCGGTGGAAATTAAGCTCACCACCGGGGACGCCGCCGATGCGATGGACAAAGTGGTCACCGGCGAGGCCGATCTGGCGATTGCCGGTAAGCCGGAAACGCTGCCCGGCGCGGTGGCGTTTTCCATGCTGGAAAATCTGGCGGTGGTGCTGATCGCCCCGGCGTTGCCCTGCCCGGTGCGTAATCAGGTATCGGTCGATAAGCCCGACTGGTCAACCGTGCCGTTTATCATGGCCGACCAGGGGCCGGTACGCCGTCGCATTGAGCTGTGGTTCCGTCGCCACAAAATCAGCAACCCGCAGATTTACGCCACCGTCGGCGGCCATGAGGCGATGGTCTCAATGGTGGCGCTAGGCTGCGGCGTGGCGCTGCTGCCGGAAGTTGTGCTGGAAAACAGCCCCGAGCCGGTGCGCAATCGCGTGATGATTTTAGAGCGTAGCGACGAAAAAACGCCGTTTGAACTGGGCGTCTGCGCGCCGAAAAAGCGGCTGCACGAGCCGCTGATCGATGCCTTCTGGAAGATTGTGCTGGAGCGCAAAATCGCCGAGTAACGCCAGCGTCTGGCCTAAAATCAGTGGTAGATTCAGTATTGGCACTCCTTTTCTGTATAATGTCCCGTGCCATAATAGATGTGGGGGGCTTGTTAACCATGTCGTTAAGCAAGCCAGAACAGACGGTGTCATTGCGCACTTGACAGCGAAAATACAAACTTAATTAGCCATCATTATGATAATCAAACCAAAAATTCGTGGATTCATCTGTACAACGACCCATCCGACTGGCTGCAAAGTCAATGTGGAAAAACAGATCGAGTACGTTAAGCAAAACGGGAAAATTGAGAACGGCCCTTCCCGCGTGCTGGTGATCGGTGCTTCCACCGGTTACGGCCTGGCATCCAGAATTTCCGCCGCCTTTGGCAGCGGTGCCGCCACTATCGGCGTATTTTTCGAAAAACCGGGCACGGAAACCAAACCAGGTTCCGCGGGCTGGTATAACTCTGCCGCCTTCGATGAAGCCGCTAAGCGTGAAGGCCTGTACTCCAAAAGCATCAACGGCGACGCGTTCTCCGACGAGTGCCGCGATGAAGTTATCAAACTGATCAAAGAAGACCTGGGTCAGATTGATTTAGTGGTTTACTCACTGGCGTCCCCAGTGCGTAAAATGCCGAAAACCGGCGAAATCGTTCGTTCTGCACTGAAGCCGATCGGCGAGGTTTACACCTCTAAAGCGATTGATACCAACAAAGATCAGATCATCACCGCCAGCATTGAGCCAGCAACCGAAGAAGAAGTTCAGAACACCGTTACCGTAATGGGCGGCGAAGACTGGGAACTGTGGATGGGTGCGCTGAGCGAAGCGGGCGTGCTGGCTGACGGCGTGAAAACCGTGGCTTACTCCTACATCGGTACCGACCTGACCTGGCCAATCTACTGGCATGGCGCGCTGGGCAAAGCGAAAGAAGACCTCGACCGCGCGGCGGGTGAACTGCGTAACCAGCTGGCACCGCTCAACGGTTCCGCGAACGTTGCCGTCCTGAAATCGGTAATCACGCAGGCATCTTCTGCTATTCCGGTGATGCCGCTGTACATCTCCATGGTCTTCAAGCTGATGAAAGAACAGGGAATTCACGAAGGTTGTATCGAGCAGATCAACCGTCTGATGACCACCAGCCTGTACGGCAATAAAGTGGCGCTTGATGACAATCAGCGCATCCGTATGGATGACTGGGAACTGCGTGACGATATTCAGCAGGCATGTCGTGACCTGTGGCCGCTGATCACCACCGAAAACCTGGCGCAAGAAACTGACTATGCAGGATATAAGCAGGAATTCCTGAACCTGTTCGGTTTTGCCCTCGACGGTGTGGATTACGATGCGGACGTGAACACCGAAGTCGAATTCGAAGTGATCACGCTGTAATTCTCTGATTCAGATGTAAAAAAGGGTTCATGGAGACATGAACCCTTTTTTTTGTGGCCGCCGTTAGCCCGCGAGGAAGAAGCGGAACGCCGGGTTATGGGTCTCGTCGTGGCACTCATAGCCCAGTTCATTCAGCCGGGTTTCAAAGTCCGGTTCATTCTCGCCCAGCTCAAACGCCGCCAGTACACGGCCGTAGTCGGTGCCGTGGCTACGGTAATGGAATAGCGAAATATTCCAGTGCGTACCCAGGGTGTAGAGGAACTTCAGCAGCGCGCCCGGCGATTCCGGGAACTCAAAGCTGTAGAGGCGCTCTTGCAACGGCTTAGAAGGGCGGCCGCCAACCATATAGCGCACATGCAGCTTGGCCATTTCATCGTCTGACAGATCCACCACGCTGTAACCGCCGTCTTTGAGTAGGCTAAGGATTTCCTTGCGCTCCTCAACGCCGCGGCTCAGGCGCACGCCGACAAAAATGCAGGCATCTTTGGCGTCGGCAAAGCGGTAGTTGAACTCGGTCACCGAGCGCCCGCCCAGCAGCTGGCAGAACTTCAGGAAACTACCCTTCTCTTCCGGGATCGTCACCGCCAGCAGCGCTTCACGCTGTTCCCCCAGCTCGCAGCGTTCGGAAACGTAGCGCAGGCCGTGGAAGTTCACGTTAGCGCCGGACAGCACATGCGCCAGACGTTCGCCGCGAATATTGTGCTGGGCGATGTATTTTTTCATCCCCGCCAGCGCCAGCGCCCCGGAAGGCTCCGCCACCGCACGCACGTCCTCAAACAGGTCTTTCATTGCCGCGCAGATCGCATCGCTATCGACGGTGATGATGTCGTCGAGATATTCCTGACAAAGACGGAAAGTTTCGTCGCCGATGCGTTTGACCGCCACGCCTTCAGCAAAGAGACCGACGCGCGGCAGTTCCACCGGATGGCCGGCATCCAGCGCCGCTTTCAGGCAGGCGGAATCTTCCGCTTCCACAGCAATCACTTTGATCTGCGGCATCAGCTGTTTAATCAGCACCGCCACGCCCGCCGCTAATCCGCCACCACCCACCGGCACAAAAACGCGGTCAAGGTGTGCGTCCTGCTGCAACAATTCCAGTGCCAGCGTGCCCTGCCCGGCAATCACCATTGGATGATCGAACGGCGGCACCCAGGTAAAGCCTTGCTGCTGGGAAAGCTCAATCGCTTTAGCTTTGGCTTCATCAAAGTTGGCGCCGTGCAGCAGCACTTCACCGCCAAAGCCGCGAACGGCATCGACTTTGATATCCGCGGTCGCCGTTGGCATCACAATCAGCGCCTTCACACCTAAACGCGCAGAGGAGAACGCCACGCCCTGGGCATGATTACCGGCCGATGCGGTAATAACGCCGTGTGCTTTTTGCTCTTCGGTCAGGCCCGCCATCATCGCGTAGGCCCCGCGCAGCTTGAAGCTGTGCACCGGCTGTCGGTCTTCGCGCTTCACCAGAATCACGTTATCGAGGCGCGAAGAGAGTTTTTCCATTTTTTGTAGCGGTGTTACCTGCGCCGCCTCGTAGACCGGCGCACGCAGCACCGCTCTGAGATACTCTGCTCCCTCAGGGGAGCCGGACAAGGGTTGTGAATCCGCCATGGTCATTAACCCCCCAGTTTCGATTTATCGCGCACCGCGCCTTTGTCAGCACTGGTGGCCAGGCTGGCATAAGCGCGAAGGGCAAAGGAGACCTGACGCTCACGGTTCTTCGGCGTCCACGCCTGGTCGCCGCGGGCTTCCTGCGCTTCACGACGGGCGGCGATTTCCGCCTCGCTCAGTTGCAGTTGAATACCGCGATTCGGGATGTCGATAGCAATCATGTCGCCGTCTTCGATGATCGCGATGTTGCCGCCGCTCGCCGCTTCCGGGGAAACGTGGCCGATAGACAGGCCGGAGGTGCCGCCGGAGAAGCGACCATCGGTGATCAGCGCACAGGCTTTGCCCAGGCCCATCGATTTCAGGAAGGTGGTTGGATAGAGCATTTCCTGCATTCCCGGCCCGCCTTTCGGCCCTTCGTAGCGAATCACTACCACGTCGCCTTCCACCACTTTACCGCCGAGGATCGCTTCAACCGCCTCGTCCTGGCTTTCGTAGACTTTCGCCGGGCCGGTAAATTTGAGGATGCTGTCGTCGACGCCTGCGGTTTTTACGATACAGCCATTTTCCGCGAAGTTGCCGTACAGTACCGCCAGGCCGCCGTCTTTACTGTAAGCATGCTCCAGCGAGCGGATACAGCCTTCGGCGCGATCGTCATCCAGCGTATCCCAGCGGCAGTCCTGCGAGAACGCCTGGGTGGTACGGATGCCTGCCGGACCGGCGCGGAACATTTTTTTAACCGCGTCATCCTGGGTGACGGTGATGTCGTACTGCTCCAGCGTCTGTGGCAGGGAGAGACCGAGGACGTTTTTCACGTTGCGGTTCAGCAGCCCGGCGCGATCCAGCTCACCGAGAATGCCTAATACGCCGCCGGCGCGGTGCACGTCTTCCATATGGTATTTCTGGGTGCTTGGCGCCACTTTACACAGCTGCGGCACCTTGCGGGACAGCTTGTCGATATCACTCATGGTGAAGTCGATTTCCGCTTCCTGCGCCGCCGCCAGCAGGTGCAGAACGGTATTGGTGGAACCGCCCATGGCGATGTCCAGCGTCATGGCGTTCTCAAAGGCTTCTTTACAGGCAATGTTACGCGGCAGCGCGGAAACGTCATCCTGCTCGTAATAACGTTTGGTCAGCTCAACGATGCGCTGGCCGGCAGTCAGGAACAACTCCTTACGGTCAGCGTGGGTCGCCAGCAGCGAGCCGTTGCCCGGCTGTGACAGGCCCAGCGCTTCAGTCAGACAGTTCATCGAGTTGGCGGTGAACATCCCGGAGCAGGAGCCGCAGGTTGGGCAGGCGGAACGTTCAACCTGCTCGCTCTGCGAGTCGGAGACTTTCGGGTCCGCCCCCTGAATCATCGCGTCAACCAGGTCGAGCTTGATGATCTTGTCAGAGAGTTTGGTTTTCCCGGCCTCCATCGGACCGCCAGAGACGAAGATCACCGGAATATTCAGGCGCAGCGAGGCCATTAACATCCCCGGGGTGATTTTGTCGCAGTTGGAGATGCAGACCATCGCGTCGGCACAGTGAGCGTTAACCATGTACTCAACGGAGTCGGCGATCAGCTCGCGGGACGGCAGTGAATAAAGCATGCCCCCGTGGCCCATAGCGATACCGTCATCCACCGCGATGGTGTTGAACTCTTTCGCCACGCCGCCTGAGGCTTCGATTTGTTCGGCAACCAGCTTACCGAGATCGCGCAGGTGGACGTGACCCGGCACGAACTGGGTAAAAGAGTTCACCACAGCGATAATCGGCTTGCCGAAGTCGGCGTCGGTCATCCCGGTGGCGCGCCACAGTGCGCGGGCGCCCGCCATATTGCGGCCGTGGGTGGTGGTGGCAGAACGATACTTAGGCATGCTTGATTAACTCCCGTCTGTCTTTCCCCTGCATACTTCACGCCGCAGGTGCATTGGCTGCCTCGCTCCCCCCAGTCACTTACTACAGTAAGCTCCTGGGACTTGCTGCGTTGCCGTCTTCCTGCAACGTGAATTATTTTGGGGAAATATTAATATTGTTATTGGTTTACTGAATCCAACCAGCCGTATTTATCTTCCGTCTCGCCGGTGAAGAGGCCAAAGAAGGCCTGCTGGATGCGTTTGGTGACCGGGCCGCAGCGGCCTTCGCCCACTTGAATACCATCGACGCTGCGTACTGGCGTGATTTCGGCTGCGGTACCGGACATAAACACTTCGTCGGCCAGGTACAGCGATTCACGGGACAGCACCTGCTCACGCACTTCGATATCAAGATCTTTCGCCAGCTTAATGATGGCATCACGGGTGATACCCGGCAGTGCGGAAGAGGTAAATGGCGGGGTAAACAGAATGCCATCTTTAACTTCAAACAGGTTTTCACCCGCGCCTTCGGAGATGTAGCCATTCACGTCCAGCGCAATACCTTCCTGATAACCATGACGACGCGCTTCGCTACCCACCAGCAACGAAGACAAATAGTTACCGCCCGCTTTAGCAGCAGTAGGGATGGTGTTAGGCGCAACGCGGTTCCAGGAAGAAACCATCGCATCGATCCCCTGTTCCAGCGCTTCTGCGCCGAGGTATGCACCCCACGGGAACGCGGCGATGATCACATCAGTGGTGTAACCCGCTGGCGGGTTAACGCCCATCCCGACATCGCCAACAAAGACCAGCGGACGAATATAGGCGCTGGTCAGGTTGTTTTTGCGGATTACTTCGCGGCAGGCTTCCATCAGTTCATCAACGCTCTGAGAGACTGGAAAACGGTAGATCTTGGCTGAATCACGCAGACGCTGCATATGTTCACGATGACGGAACACCACCGGCCCTTTGTGAGAATCGTAGCAACGGATGCCTTCAAATACAGAAGTACCGTAGTGCAGAGCGTGGGACATCACGTGGACCTTCGCGTCTTCCCAACGAATCATCTCGCCATTAGACCAAATGTAATCAGCTTTTTTCGTCGTCATTTTTCTTCCTTTTGCGCTCAGGCGCGGATTTGTTGTGATGTGGTTGTGCTCTGGCAGATAGCAACATGTGCAACGTCTACCAGCTTACTTAACTGACTAAACAGTAAGTCGACCGACCGGGGGCTGGCAACGGTCAATTCGATATTTATATTCTGCGCATCGCTGGCGGCTGCCATATTCATGGAGCACACTTGAAAACCACGATGGCGTACCACGCGTAAAACACGTTCTAACGTTTCCGGATTGAAACGAGCCTCAACGGCGACCTGATGTTGCATCATGATAATTTCTCCAGCATTTCTGAGTTGCTGGCGCCAGGCGGCACCAGAGGCCAGACATTCTCAAGTTCGTCGATTGAGACATGAAGCAGGTATGGCCCCTCGCTGTTGAGCATGGTGTCGAGTGCCGCTTCAACCTGGTCTTTACGGGTGATGTGCTGGCCAGGTATGCCGAAGGCGCTGGCCAACATGAGGAAATCGGGGTTATCGGTAAGGGTGGTTTCGCTATAACGTTCCTGGAAAAACAGCTGCTGCCATTGTCGCACCATGCCTAAGCGCTGGTTGTCAAGTAAGACTATCTTCAGCGGCAACTGCTTGCGTTTTACGGTGCCCAGCTCTTGTACATTCATCATGAAAGAACCGTCACCGGAGATACAGATTACCGTATCGTTCGGGCGAGCGACCTGCGCGCCAACGGCAGCTGGCAGGCCAAAGCCCATTGTACCCAGGCCGCTAGAGGTGATGAAATTCTCTGGTCGGGTGTAGGTCATATGCTGCGCCGACCACATCTGATGCTGGCCGACGTCGGTGGTGACTACGCTATCTGCTGGTTTGCGTTCAGACAGCTGTTTTAACAACAGCGGCGCGTAGATAGCGTCACCCGGATGATCGTAGCGCCAGGTATGTTCTGCGCGCAGCTCTGCACAGGACTGACGCCATGCGTCGATCTTCAGCGGTTGCTGTAATGCCGGCAACAGTGAATTTAAATCGCCCTGCAACGCGACGTGTGCCTGACGCAGTTTGTTCATTTCCGCCGGGTCGATATCCATGTGGATGACGCTGGCGTTAGGCGCGAAAGTATTCAGCTTACCGGTTACCCGGTCATCAAAACGTGCGCCCACTGCGATCAGTAAATCACTCTCTTGCACCGCGAAATTCGCCGCTTTAGTACCGTGCATTCCCAGCATGCCCAAATAGTACGGGTAGTCAGCGTCTACTGCGCCCAGGCCTTTCAGCGTGCAGGCAACTGGCATTTGGGTAAGCGCAATAAACTCACGCAGGGCAGAGACCGCCTGCGCCATACCCACGCCACCACCTACGTACAGGATGGGCTTTTGCGCCTGAGCCAGCATTTTACGCGCCTGCTCAACGTCAGCATGCGGGAAAGCCTCTACGTTTCCGACGGTTGTGAAATACGGTTCCAGCGTACCGCTGGCTAACTGGATATCTTTCGGGATATCGACCAGAACAGGGCCCGGACGACCAGAGTTCGCCACGTCGAACGCTTCTGCCATGATACGCGGCAGTTCTTCCAGGGACTGCACCAGGAAACTGTGCTTGGTGCAAGACAGAGACATACCGAGAACGTCCACTTCCTGGAACGCGTCCGTTCCGATGAAAGGTGATGCAACCTGGCCGGTGATCGCCACAACGGGGACAGAATCTAACAATGCATCGGCAAGACCGGTGATCAGGTTGGTTGCGCCTGGGCCGGACGTGGCGATACAAACACCGGTTTTACCCGTAGCACGGGCATAACCAATCGCCGCCATCGCCGCGCCCTGCTCGTGTCGACACAACAGGTGTTCTACGCCGCCGTCATATAACGCATCATAAACCGGCATAATTGCGCCACCGGGATAACCAAAGACGGTTTGAACCCCTTGTGCACGCAACGCATGTACCACCCACTGTGCCCCATTCATAGTTACATCCCCGCCGTAAATCTTGAGAAACAGAATTTTATGCTACCGTTCACTTTCTGCTCCTCGTGTATGTTTTTAAGGTCAAAAAAAACCCCCGGACCTTTCGGTGCGGGGGTCTTAGTTCGTTAAGGCTTGTTTTCTAAGCCTTTCCTCGTCCAAGTGCAGCCCCGCACGGTGGGATAATAATCACCACCACGCTAATCACGACCAGGCTAATCACTCGTAGAAGGGCTGTCATTTTTATATTTTCTTGCATCTTGTTCGAAGGAATACCTAAAGAGTTACCATAGAATTTGCAAATGACACAAGAATTTTTTTTATTCGTTTTTCTGACTCCGGTAACGGTTTTGATAAATAGCATTGTTTTTTATACGAAAAGTTAAAAATGAAAATATTTCACGTTTCAGGCCATTCCTGAGCACACACGCCCCGCGACAACACCTCACAAATACGTTTGCGAGGCTTATTCCTGTTTTCATGCAAAAGATTTAATTTGCAAAAAAATACGCGAATCAGCACCTAAAATACGCAATTAAGTTAAATCTTGCCGCGATACATTGCGCATAATGCCTTCATCAGGAGGGGTTATGTCACTATCGATTGTTCACACCCGCGCCGCGCTTGGCGTGAATGCGCCAGCCATTACCATTGAGGTACATATCAGCAATGGCCTGCCTGGTTTAACCATGGTCGGATTGCCAGAAACAACGGTGAAAGAGGCCCGCGATCGGGTTCGCAGTGCGATTATTAATAGCGGCTATGAATTCCCGGCGAAGAAGATAACCATTAACCTCGCTCCTGCCGATCTTCCCAAAGAAGGAGGGCGATATGATTTACCTATCGCAGTTGCGCTTCTGGCCGCTTCTGAGCAGCTTACAGCCCATCATCTTGATAACTACGAGCTGGTAGGTGAATTAGCGCTTACAGGCACGCTACGCGGCGTTCCAGGAGCGATTTCAAGCGCAACCGAAGCAATACGCGCAGGCAGGAGAATTATTGTCGCAAAAGAGAATGCCGCTGAAGTCGGACTGATACATGGTGAAGGGTGTCTGATTGCCGATCACCTACAATCCGTATGCGCATTTCTCGAAGGGAAGCATGATTTAGACAAACCTTTATCTGCAGACTTTACGCCAGAAGCATTAGCCGATGATCTGAGCGATGTCATCGGTCAGGAACAAGGCAAACGCGGGCTGGAGCTCACTGCAGCTGGCGGTCACAATCTGCTGCTTATCGGCCCTCCGGGGACGGGAAAGACCATGTTGGCCAGTCGCCTCAGAGGGCTGCTTCCGCCTCTTAGCAACGATGAGGCACTGGAAAGTGCCGCGATACTCAGCCAGGTCAATTCCGCTACGATACAAAAACAGTGGAAGCAGCGCCCCTTTCGCTCACCGCATCACAGTGCCTCATTAACCGCCATGGTAGGTGGTGGGTCTATTCCTGCGCCGGGAGAGATCTCTTTGGCGCATAACGGCATACTATTTCTGGATGAATTACCTGAGTTTGAGCGGCGCACGTTGGATGCCCTGCGTGAACCTATCGAGTCCGGGCAGATCCATTTATCCCGCACTCGGGCTAAAATAACCTACCCTGCGCGCTTTCAACTCATTGCTGCAATGAATCCAAGCCCAACGGGTCATTATCAGGGAAACCATAACCGCTGCACCCCAGAGCAGACGCTGCGTTACCTCAATCGATTATCAGGACCGTTTCTTGACCGTTTCGATCTCTCCCTCGAAATCCCTTTGCCTCCGCCCGGCATACTCAGCCAGAGTGCAATGAAAGGGGAAGATAGCGCCACGGTGAAGCAACGCGTTATCGCCGCACAAGAGCGTCAGTATCGGCGGCAAAATAAGTTAAACGCGCATCTGGACAGTCAGGATATACATGAATATTGCCGACTTCGCAGTGATGATGCGCAGTGGCTTGAAGAGACATTGGCGCATCTCGGATTGTCTATCCGCGCCTGGCTGCGATTGATAAAGGTCGCCCGAACCATTGCGGATCTCGAGCAATGTGACCACATTACCCGTCAGCACTTGCAGGAAGCCGTTGGGTATAGGGCGATAGACAGGTTACTCATTCATTTGCAGAAACTACTGACATAAAAAAAGGGCTTTCGCCCTTTTTTATTAATCATCAGATTCGGTGTAGTCTTCTGCACCTTCCACCTGAGGTTTCCCACCAGACAGCGTGTGGAAACGTTTTGGACGCTTAATACGCGTCATATATTTAGACCACACGCGTTCAGCTTCGGTAACCGGTTCACGTTCACCACGGCATACCGCAACAAACAGTTTTTCTTCTTCCGTTACCGGCTCACGTTTGCCCAGATCCAGCTCGTTGAAAGCATAACCGTGACGCTCAAGCAGTTGTGCTTCTTTAATGGTGAAATCACCATGACGGGAGAATCCGCGGGGATAATATTTATTGTCGAAATATCGATTAGTCGTCGTAAAGCTTTCCGCCATCCTGCACGCTCCTAATTCTTTGGCCGAGCTATTTATGGCGCGGAGTATTAGTTACGCTTGACAGAGCGTCAAACAAAAGATTTAAATCATCACGACAAATAATTTTATGGAGCGAGTTGTGGATACGGAATTGTTAAAAACTTTCCTGGAGGTTAGCCGGACACGCCACTTTGGCAGGGCTGCTGAAGCGCTCTATCTGACCCAATCGGCGGTTAGTTTTCGGATCAGACAACTGGAAAATCAATTGGGTGTCAATCTGTTCACCCGACACAGAAACAATATCCGTTTAACCGCGGCAGGTGAGAAGTTATTGCCTTACGCTGAAACACTAATGAATACGTGGCAAGCAGCACGCAAGGAGGTCGCGAATACCTCGCGGCATAACGAGTTTTCAATTGGTGCCAGCGCATCCCTTTGGGAATGTATGCTTAATGACTGGTTGAGGCGTTTGTATCAGTCACAGGAGCCACAAACCAGTCTGCAGTTTGAAGCGAGAATCGCTCAACGGCAGTCGTTAGTTAAGCAGCTACATGAACGTCAGCTTGATCTGCTGATCACTACCGAAACGCCCAAAATGGACGAATTTAGCAGCCAACTGTTGGGATATTTCACGTTGGCGCTCTATTGCAGTTCACCTTCACAAACCAAAGATGAACTGAATTACCTACGCCTGGAATGGGGACCCGATTTTCAACAACACGAAGCGGGACTGATTGCGGGAGATGAAGTGCCGGTACTCACCACCAGTTCGGCAGAACTGGCCAGGCAGCAACTTTCTGTCCTTAAGGGCTTTAGTTGGTTGCCGGTTAACTGGGCTAAAGCCAAAAGCGATCTACACACGGTTACCGACAGCACAACGCTGTCACGTCCTTTATACGCAGTCTGGCTGCAAAACAGCGACAAACATGCACTTATTTGCGATCTGCTAAGAACAAGTATTCTGGAAGATTAAAAGCACTGGCAAGGATGCCGGAAGTAATACAGCAGAAAGGCATAGCTCAAATTGCAGATAAAAAAAAATCCTTAGCAAGAATGCTAAGGATTGTTTCTGGCAGGGGCGGAGAGACTCGAACTCGCGACACCCGGTTTTGGAGACCGGTGCTCTACCAACTGAGCTACGCCCCTAAATTTTTTTATCATTAAGCCTGCTTAGTAGCAGGCTTAATTTTCTAATAAGTGGCGGAACGGACGGGACTCGAACCCGCGACCCCCTGCGTGACAGGCAGGTATTCTAACCAACTGAACTA
>NZ_JBRYHT010000018.1:0-82978 GCF_053309355.1 Citrobacter freundii complex sp. 2025EL-00176
ATGATCACCGGCCCTGTAGCCGCCCGGCTCGGCGAAAGGCGGGCACTCATGCTCGGAATGATTGCCGACGGCACAGGCTACATCCTGCTTGCCTTCGCGACACGGGGATGGATGGCGTTCCCGATCATGGTCCTGCTTGCTTCGGGTGGCATCGGAATGCCGGCGCTGCAAGCAATGTTGTCCAGGCAGGTGGATGAGGAACGTCAGGGGCAGCTGCAAGGCTCACTGGCGGCGCTCACCAGCCTGACCTCGATCGTCGGACCCCTCCTCTTCACGGCGATCTATGCGGCTTCTATAACAACGTGGAACGGGTGGGCATGGATTGCAGGCGCTGCCCTCTACTTGCTCTGCCTGCCGGCGCTGCGTCGCGGGCTTTGGAGCGGCGCAGGGCAACGAGCCGATCGCTGATCGTGGAAACGATAGGCCTATGCCATGCGGGTCAAGGCGACTTCCGGCAAGCTATACGCGCCCTAGGAGTGCGGTTGGAACGTTGGCCCAGCCAGATACTCCCGATCACGAGCAGGACGCCGATGATTTGAAGCGCACTCAGCGTCTGATCCAAGAACAACCATCCTAGCAACACGGCGGTCCCCGGGCTGAGAAAGCCCAGTAAGGAAACAACTGTAGGTTCGAGTCGCGAGATCCCCCGGAACCAAAGGAAGTAGGTTAAACCCGCTCCGATCAGGCCGAGCCACGCCAGGCCGAGAACATTGGTTCCTGTAGGCATCGGGATTGGCGGATCAAACACTAAAGCTACTGGAACGAGCAGAAGTCCTCCGGCCGCCAGTTGCCAGGCGGTAAAGGTGAGCAGAGGCACGGGAGGTTGCCACTTGCGGGTCAGCACGGTTCCGAACGCCATGGAAACCGCCCCCGCCAGGCCCGCTGCGACGCCGACAGGATCTAGCGCTGCGTTTGGTGTCAACACCAACAGCGCCACGCCCGCAGTTCCGCAAATAGCCCCCAGGACCGCCATCAATCGTATCGGGCTACCTAGCAGAGCGGCAGAGATGAACACGACCATCAGCGGCTGCACAGCGCCTACCGTCGCCGCGACCCCGCCCGGCAGGCGGTAGACCGAAATAAACAACAAGCTCCAGAATAGCGAAATATTAAGTGCGCCGAGGATGAAGATGCGCATCCACCAGATTCCCGTTGGAATCTGTCGGACGATCATCACGAGCAATAAACCCGCCGGCAACGCCCGCAGCATCGCGACCGTCATCGGTGAGAAGTTCGGCAGGTATTGGGTGGTGACAATGTAGGTGCTGCCCCAAATGGCAGGTGCTATCGCTGTGAACAATAAATCGGGCGTGCGTAATGACATGCGATTACAAGACCTCCGCTACGGCGATGGGTTTTTGAGAGTTGCAGGCGCCGCGATGACCGCACCCTGACTTGGACTGGCCCTGCCTCGCACCAATCCACCTGCGGCTATGGCCGCGATCATGCGAGGCCCGAAAATTACACGACCTGTACACGTCCGCCGAACCCGGAACGCAACAGAGCTTCGTGGGCATCCCGATCCGGGTCGTAGCAGCAGTCCTGGACCAAACGCACGTCGTAGTCCGCATCACTAGCCCAGGCGACGCTTGAAAGAACAACGCCGGTGGTGCTTATCCCGGCCATGACAAGCGTGCTTACGCCGCGCGTCCGAAGGTCGGCGTCGAGCGCCGTGCCATAAAAGACGCTGGCTCGCGGACATGCATAGAAAAGGTCGCCCCGTTCGATCGCAAGCCCTTCGACGGGCAGACCGGTGCGAAATCGTCCGCTCGGGAGATACGGTGAGATTTGGCGATTCGTCGCCGGCGGCGCATGTTCATACTCTTCGCCGAGCGAAAAGTTGGGGAACAGCACGGGCCGGCCGCGCAAGGCGTGCTGGCAGCCGTGCAGACCCTGCGTGAGATGAACGCCGACAACCTGCGCAAGGTGCCGGCCGATGCACCCACGGCCTTCATCAAGCCGCGCTGGAAGCCGCTGGTGATCACCCCGGAAGGCCTCGACCGGAAATTCTACGAAATCTGCGCCCTGTCCGAGCTGAAGAACGCCCTGCGCTCCGGCGACATCTGGGTCAAGGGCTCGCGGCAGTTCCGCGACTTCGACGACTACCTGCTGCCGGCCGAGAAGTTCGCCGCACTCAAGCGCGAGCAGGCCCTGCCCCTGGCGATCAACCCGAACAGCGACCAGTACCTGGAAGAGCGTTTGCAGCTGCTGGACGAGCAGTTGGCCACCGTCACCCGCCTGGCCAAGGACAACGAGCTGCCCGATGCCATCCTCACCGAGTCAGGGCTGAAAATCACCCCGCTGGATGCGGCGGTGCCGGATCGGGCGCAGGCGCTGATCGACCAAACCAGCCAGTTACTGCCGCGCATCAAGATCACCGAACTGCTGATGGACGTGGACGACTGGACGGGCTTCAGCCGCCACTTCACCCACTTGAAGGACGGGGCCGAGGCCAAAGACAGGACGTTGCTGCTGTCCGCAATCCTCGGTGATGCGATCAACCTCGGGCTGACCAAGATGGCCGAGTCGAGCCCCGGCCTGACCTACGCCAAGCTGTCCTGGCTGCAAGCCTGGCACATCCGCGACGAAACCTATTCGGCGGCCTTGGCCGAGCTGGTCAACCACCAGTATCGCCACGCCTTTGCCGCCCACTGGGGCGACGGCACGACCTCATCCTCCGATGGCCAGCGCTTCCGCGCGGGTGGCCGGGGCGAGAGCACCGGGCACGTCAACCCGAAGTACGGTAGCGAGCCGGGACGGCTGTTCTATACCCATATCTCCGACCAGTACGCGCCGTTCAGCACCCGCGTGGTGAATGTCGGCGTCCGCGATTCCACCTATGTGCTCGACGGCCTGCTGTACCACGAGTCCGACCTGCGGATCGAGGAGCACTACACCGACACGGCCGGCTTCACCGATCACGTCTTTGCCCTGATGCACCTGCTAGGCTTCCGCTTCGCGCCGCGCATCCGCGACCTCGGCGAAACCAAGCTGTACGTGCCGCAGGGCGTGCAAGCCTACCCGACGTTGCGCCCGCTGATCGGCGGCACCCTGAACATCAAGCACGTGCGTGCCCACTGGGACGACATCCTGCGCCTGGCCAGCTCGATCAAGCAGGGCACCGTCACCGCCTCGCTGATGCTGCGCAAGCTCGGCAGCTACCCGCGCCAGAACGGACTGGCCGTGGCCCTGCGCGAGCTGGGCCGGATCGAGCGCACGCTGTTCATCCTGGACTGGCTGCAAAGTGTTGAACTGCGCCGCCGCGTGCATGCCGGCCTGAACAAAGGTGAGGCGCGCAACTCGCTGGCCAGGGCGGTGTTCTTCAACCGCCTTGGGGAAATCAGGGATCGGAGCTTCGAGCAGCAGCGCTACCGGGCCAGCGGCCTCAACCTGGTGACGGCGGCTATCGTGCTGTGGAACACGGTGTACCTGGAACGCGCCACCCAGGGGTTGGTCGAGGCCGGCAAGCCGGTGGACGGCGAGCTGCTGCAATTCCTGTCGCCGCTGGGCTGGGAGCACATCAACCTAACCGGCGATTACGTCTGGCGGCAGAGCCGCAGACTGGAAGACGGGAAGTTTCGGCCCTTACGGATGCCCGGAAAACCTTAGCGTACGATTTTTTCCGAATTCTGCGGGCTCCCCGAATTACGGCTCGACCGGATGCTGTTTGCTGAATATCCGTGGGCAGAGCGGAGACTCTACTGGCTGAACGACGGTGGCTCACACCATTTTGGCGCTGCCCGTTATCAGGCATGCCGCCTGGGCATTGCGGTTCCGCTTACCGGCAGACTCTGTCGCTACGGTGTAAACGTGCCGATGATCTCCGCTATACGTCAGCAATGGCATCTGTTTGCTATTCCGGCAGATGAACTCTTCGGCAGCTTTTTCGACGCCATGAATGCCTTTGAATGCCCGTTTGGTAATTCCGGTTTGCCGCGTCACATGCATGATACGGATAAGTCAGGAGTTGCTCTCAAACTGGTCTGGCTTGAACGTGGCCATCCCAGAGCCAGTGCTGTAGCTGATGTACTTTCAGCTGCAGGCTTTCCAGATTTCGGTAAGCAGCTCCAGCAGCTGGCCAAAGAACCTTCACCACGTTGAATAAGCCTGATTTATTTTCACTGACTTATGTGATTAATGCTAATGTATGCGTACATTAGCATTAATGATGCATTTAATCCCCTGCGCCTTTCTGCCTGTTCTGATTTTTCCGGTAGTCCTGCTTCACTCTCCCGATATTCTTCAGGACTGTCTGCCAGTGGTCGTCTGCCTGCTGCCGGTAGCGTTCGGCAACGTCAGCAATAATGTCAGGATCACTGTCATGGCTGCGGTGCATGCGTCCCTTCTGGCCAAAGATATCAACAATAATATTCTGGCTGCCCTGCCTGTCGAAAAGATGAGCGCACAGGCGCTTTACAACCAGCGGAGTATAGTCCAGCCCGGCTTCATCAGCGATCCGGAAGAAGAAGTACAGCATCTCATACGTTTTGTAGCGCTTGACGGCCGCACTGAGTCTGGCGGCCCGTTGTGGTGCTTCCCAGGTGTCATCCCTGTAGTTACGCAGTTCTGCCTGGTAGTCGGATTCCAGGTCTTCCTCTGTATACCGGTGGTGCCGAAAAAAGTATTCCCTGGCCCGTTCGACGACTGATTCATCCTGCGGCATGTCTGTCTCCGGTTAATGCTAACGTATGCGTACATTAGCATTAACATCAGTACCCGGCAAGGGGAGTGGCGTGCATCGTACCTGTGGTGCATCCCGCCCTGGCTCCGGACATGCTACCGGCAATTCTACCGGCGGTGCGCTGTCCTGGTGTCCTTTTCGCTACCCTGTCACGTCTTTAATTTGTTTGTTAGTTAGTTTATTTGTTAGTTTGTTTGTGTATAATGTGAGCATACCCCTTTATGCGGAGACTGACAGATGCGTCCGGCGACATACGAACCAGAACAGATTATTGAAGCAGGGCTGGCCCTGCAGGCTGAAGGACGGAATATCACCGGGTTCGCACTGCGTAACCAGGTGGGTGGCGGCAATCCGACACGTCTCCGCCAGATATGGGACGAATACCAGGCATCACAGAGCACGGTCGTCACTGAACCCGTTGCCGAGCTGCCTGTGGAAGTGGCTGAAGAAGTGAAGGCCGTCTCCGCAGCGCTGTCCGAACGCATCACCCAGCTGGCGACCGAACTGAATGACAAGGCTGTCCGGGCTGCAGAACGCCGGGTTGCGGAAGTCACGCGTGCTGCCGGTGAACAGACCGCACAGGCAGAGCGGGAACTGGCCGACGCCGCGCAGACGGTCGACGACCTGGAAGAAAAACTGGATGAACTGCAGGACGGATATGACCGGCTGACGCGGGCGCTGGAATCAGAACGTTCACAGCGTCAGCAGCAGGATGTGGAGATGGCCCAGCTGAAAGAGCGTCTTGCGGCCGCTGAAGAGAATGCCCGACAGCGGGAGGAGCGGTATCAGGAGCAGAAGACAGTGCTGCAGGATGCGCTTAATGCGGAGCAGGCCCAGCACAAAAACACGCGGGAAGACCTGCAGAAACGACTGGAGCAAATTTCTGCCGAAGCGAATGCGCGTACAGAAGAACTGAAGTCTGAACGCGATAAAGTGAATACTCTCCTTACCCGCCTGGAATCGCAGGAAAACGCGCTGGCCTCAGAACGTCAGCAGCATCAGGCCACCCGCGATACGCTGCAGCAGCGCCTCGAGCAGGCCGTCGCTGATGCACAGGCGCGCGCCGGTGAGCTTGCGCTTGAACGTGACAGAGTCAGCAGCCTCACCGCAAGGCTGGAATCGCAGGAAAAGGCCTCCTCGGAGCAACTGGTCCGTATGGGCAGCGAAATAGCCAGTCTGACAGATCGCTGCACGCAGCTGGAAAACCAGCGTGATGATGCCCGTCTGGAGACGATGGGGGAGAAAGAAACGGTCGCGGCACTGCGTGGTGAGGCTGAAGCCCTGAAGCGTCAGAACCAGTCACTGATGGCGGCGCTTTCAGGCAATAAACAGACAGGTGGCCAGAATGCGTGATGATGACAATTCAGACGCCTGTGATGAAGCGCCCCGGGCGGAGGATAAATGCTACACCAAAGGGCGACTTCGGGATGAGTTCAGGATGAAGCCAGCCCCCGGTGTGGAACCGGTCAGAATGTACAAAAGTCCTTACGGCGGGAAATACGGCGTATGGCGGCTGGCTGACTGCGTCCCGATGCGGGCGAAACGCCCACAGACAGAAAAACAGCGGCAGGCCAGCGCACGTCTGGGCCTGCAGGCCCGGATGAAGAGTGAGCGTGGCAGGTTCGCCATGCTGGCACATACCTGGTTAACGCTGGACCCCGTCTTCCTCGATACCGAAACGACCGGACTTGATGCCGGCGCGCAGGCGCTGGAAATCGGTCTGGTGAATGCCCGCGGTGAGAGGATATTTGAGACCCGCCTGAAACCCACTGTCGGCATCGATCCGGCAGCAGCTGCAGTACACGGTATCAATGACGATGATCTGGTCAGTGCGCCATCGTGGCCCGATATTGCGCAGCAGCTGCAGCACCATATCGGCCGGCGCCCGCTGGTTATTTTCAATGCTGAGTTTGATACGCGCATTCTGAAGCAGACAGCGGCAGCGCATAACGACCCTGCCAGCTGGCTGGACTCTCTGACGGTGTACTGCGCCATGCGGCTCGCTGCGGGTTATTACGGACCCTCCAATCGTTACGGTACCATATCGCTTTCCGGTGCTGTCAGTCAGGCTGGCCTGAGCTGGATCGGGGAGGCTCATTCCGCTGTCACTGACGCGGTTATGACGGCACAGGTGGTAAACAATATTGCCGGATACTGGCATGAGCTCCAGTGTGAAATGAATGATGACGCAGAGAGTGAGCCAGCATAACGCTGCTCTCTGGCTGGCCAGACAGCTGCAGGTATTAATTCAGGAGTCTGGAATGGAAAATATGATGAAAAGTATGCGTGAGCATTTCCCCACGCGAACAGTGGTGATTGAACAGTCTCTGGATATGTTCGGCATCAAACGAAATGAGGACGGGACGTTACTCTTCCCCCGTCACTCCGATAAACGTTTTCCCGTTGCACGTATCCGTAAGCGACTGGCGGCTTATGGCTGGCGAGGCGAACGCCTGAATAAGGAGGTGGCGCGAATCGTCGCGGGCCCTGATATCCTCCCTGAGAGAAGTGAATACAGCATTATTTTCCCTTACGGATGGGAGAAGAAGCAGCTGACGCGTGAGATGCGGAGGATGTTTCCCCGTAAGACTGGCCGACGTGTGCTGATTATGCTCGATGAATTACATCAGTTTATTGACTCACGGGAGAAGCAGTGACGCTGACAGAAAAATCAGGCCATCTGGCATGGTGCGCCCTGGTGGCGCTTGCGCTGGCCAGGCAGGATGGTGGCGTTCTCTCGCCAGCACAGGAAAACCTCTTTCTCACCCGCTGGCTGGCGACCGCGCTGAAACAGCGGCGTTTCCCCCGGGAGATAAATCCGGACATCGAGTGGCTGCTGAAACAGGGGCGCCAGCTGGGCGTCAGCGCGAAGCTGGCCAGCAAGCTGGATTATCTCTGGCGTTCCTGCACCGGCGAACTGTCTGAGCAGAATGACCTGTTCCGGCTGACCTATGCCCTGGAAACAGCGAAAGATATGCACTGGAACTACCGTCTGCTGAGCGATCGGGAATGGTCCGGCCGGTATGCTGTGGCACTCAGTGCAGGCGTGAACGGTATTTATCTCTCACGGGGCAACCTCGATGTCGCTTTTGACGATAAAGGCCGGCAGATAAATCCGCTGACAGCGCGTCTGACGGGGAACGTGGCCGGTGTGGTAAAGCTGTTTAACCGCTGTGGGTGGCAGGCAGAGCCTGAAGGGGATGCCTCCCTGCCCCACCAGTATTCGCTGATGGCCGGACAGGGAGTGCCAGGAAAGGGGGATTAGTGGCGGATCTGCGCCAGGTCGTCTTCAGTCAGACCGGTCATTTTCATGACGGTATTGCGGTCAATGCCGTTCTGGAGCATGGTACGGGCTATTTTCAGAGTCGCTTCGCGCTCCCCTTCTGAACGGCCTTTTTCAATACCACGTTGTTCACCGAGCTGAATCCCCTTCTCGATGCCCTTCTGTTCTAGCTGCTGTGCGATGGTCATAAGTGCGTCTCCGTGTTGCGGCACACGCTGTGCCAGTTCGCGTACAAAGGCTTCGGCGTCGGATGTTTCGCCTGCCTGTACTATATAGTGTACCAGCGATATCACCTGCGATGAAGACAAGTATCCCGCCAGCAAGATGGGCGCCAGCCGGTCAACCAGTTCTGCCAGGTCCCGCCGGTGAATATGCTTTTGCAGTAAAGTCAGGGCGGCCATGCTGCGATGGCCAGCGATTTCATCATCCGGAATAACCGTAACGTCTACCAGCGGGAAAGCGCCGCTGTAGAGTTTGCCTGCCAGCCCGGGATCGTCAAATTCATCCAGCCAGCGGGTAGAGTACGGATACGGGCTGCGCTTACCCGTATAGAACAGCACCGGTATCACCAGTGGCAGTTTTTTATGCCCAGCCTCCAGATGGCGCTGCATGGCGGCTACCGCATAGCGTATGAGGCGGAAAGCCATATGTTTGTCCGGCGTTGACTGGTGTTCGACCAGAACATGAATATATCCGTCGCCGGCTGTAGTTTTCAGGCTGTAGAGGACGTCGCTGAAATACTGGCGGAGATCATCCTCAACAAACGAGCCTGATTCCAGTTTCAGCGTGCTGAGATCGCAGACTGCCCGCAGATCTGCGGGCAGGTGGATTTCCATGAAATCCCGGGCAATATCCGGTTGCGTCAGGAACTGCCTGAACGTGGCATCGTGAGGAGTGGGTGTGCTGTTTTTCTTCTTCATCTGCCCTGGCTCTGAAAAATGGCCCGGATATGTTATCACAGCCCGGAAAAAGCTAAGCGAGGTGTTACACGCAAACTGTAAAGCAAAATATATTGCCTGAGATCATAAATGTGTATTGCCCTATACAATAAAGGTGTTGCGTCGTCTGAGGGCGCGGAGGCATAATTCCGCCTGAGCAAAGCCTTACCCGTTCGGGTCTACTTCAGGTCTGAACACAAAAAAACCACCCTGGCAGGTGGTTTTTTTGTTTGTGGTCTTTAGTAAAACTGTACCGTCAGACTGATATGATTCAGGTAAACCATCCAGCTTTCCTGCCCGGTGATCAGATGGCTGATCATGGTCAGTATGAACAGGCACATACAGTTACGTCGGTCCATACCGTGTCTCCGTATGAGGGTGGCTCTCCGTCGCTATCATCACTTCACGCGGAAACGGTTTTGTTGAGCAAAGCCTTACCACCATATTTATCGCCCGGATTAAGTGATGAGTGCTCCTGGCAAAAGCACAGTTCCGGGGCCTGCCCCTATCTGTTGGGGCTGGAAGCATTTTAGGTGCTACATATAGTGATTTGCATCAAACATGTTTGCGATTTCTTTGATTCAGAACAAAGTAAAAAGAAGAGAGCACAGACGGAGGGTCGTGCAGCAAATGTAAATTCTGAAAAAAAATTCAATTAGAAAACAAGGACTTCATTTTTTTATTATTTTTTAAACAGTACTCTGCACCTTGTCTTAATCAGTCATCATGGATGGATGGCCGACGCGTCGTAGAACACAGTCTTTCTACCCTATGGTCTCCCTGTCCCACCAGTATTCGCTGATGACCGGACAGGGAGAACCAGGAAAAGATGGGGAGCGGGAGAACATATGTTTTGATAGTAGCCGCTGACATGCTAACCCCTTCGTCATCCCCTCGCTTCCGCTAAAGCTATTTACCTTCACCTCAACTTATAGAAAACACAGGCCTCATTTTGCAGCATCATAGGTACAGTTTCTTTTCCACCATTTGTCTGAAGCAATAACTGGCCAAGCAGCCCTGGCGTAGCTATGTTTGGTACCTGGTAGTTAAGATTCGTATAAATGGATAGTTCTGCAGTGGAGCAGATCCGCCGCGCATTTTCATACATACCCCACGCAGTCAAAGCGCGGTTAGTTACGGGACTGATCGCGGTTATGATCTTCTCGATTAGATTTATTTTTTCACGGATTGATTCAATTGCAGTCTGTTTATCTACAGTTTTGATTTTTATCCAGATGCAGTCATGATGAAAAAGTCTGTTGCGGTAGTCTCTGATTTCTTTTAGAAGGTTCAGCAGTTTACGACGGGCCTCAATGGGTTTGTTGTCAATTTCGCTTAGTCTTCTCAGAGCTTTCGGAAGGGAGTTAGGCCAGAGAAAATTATTTTTTTTTGAGTTATCGTCTGTATGAAGCGCTTCAAGAAAAACGTTCTCCCATGTGGAAAATGTTGTCGCTGCAATAATATCATCATGGGAAAAAACTGGTGGCGTCGTTGTTACTTGTGATGGATGGGTTAAGCCAAGGCGAGCGACTTCTTTGGCTTTCCAATTGGTAAGTAAGCTTCGTTCAGCATCTCTGATGCATTTGATGAACTTGCCGTGATTGTCTTTCGTCGTATCATACGAGATGGTATCCCACCACCGTTCACCAAATCTTGTACGAGCTGTTTTATCAACTGAATTCCTGAGAACAAGTTCAAGTTGCTGTACCAGTGGATAAAGTGCGGCAGCTGCATTCTGGATCCAGAGGCTAAATCCATACATTTCCAAATCGGTGTGTACGTTAAAGATAGCAGGAACGCTTGCAAGTCTTGCTGTTGAAAGTAGTGAAAGTACAGGTTTGTAATCATTAATTCTTTGAGGCATTTAATCTCCTGTCCAGGGAGTACCCTGTCTCGCCTTCTATGCGCATTGACGTACCAACTATATTACGCTATTGTAATCACATAACGTAAGCCAGTGTTGAATCATCCCCCATGTTTCATGGGTTCTAGTGAAGGCACATCAGGCAAAAGAATTGAAAGACCCCGGCTCTGCTGGGGTTTTTCGCATCTAAATAACACTAATTCTTGATTCCTCCGTGCAGCTTGCTTGGATACGTGCGAAGTATCATCTCTAAGCATCAGCTGGTTTACACACCCGAATAACGGTCATTCTGGATACTCCTGCCAGTCGAGCTGTCTCATTTATTGATTCCGTTTTGCAGGCGTAATGTTCGTATCAATTCATGTTTGGCTTTATTCGCCTGTCGACCGGCATACTTACCTTCTAATCTGGCTTTTTCAACCCCCTCTTTCTGTCGCCGGCGACGATCCTCATAGTCTTTGCGAGCGATAGCGGCCAGCATGTCTAGCATCATGCCATTCACAGCCCGGAGCATACTTCTCGTGAAGTCATCAGAAGCTGCATGAGTAAGAGCAATATGACTAGTAGGAAGGTCAAGGCTAATGACCGATAGTTCTTTTTCAAACATCCGCCGTTTAAGAGTGTCCCAATCGGCATCGCTGAGGCGAGAAAGTCGATCTACCTGCTCAATCAGAATCACATCACCTGATTCCATATCAGACAGCATCCGATTGAGTTCCGGACGGTCGAGTGATGCTCCTGATGCATTTTCAACATACCATCCAGCTATGCGTTGCCCATGATGAGCTGCAAACTCCTTCAGCCTGTTTTTAGCTCGAAGTGCATCCTGCTCAATTGTTGACGCACGAAGATACGCATAAATGTACATTTTATCGCCTGTGGTTACTTTTAAGTGGTATCAAAAATATAGGTAACATTTAAATGGTATCTTAGCAGGGTTTTAGATTCGAAGTCGCTAGTATCTTTTGGGGACACCTAAGTGTGACTGGCTGACGCGCCCGCCGGGCTTGTCCAACCCCTCGCCTGCTCAGAAGCAAGTTCTGAACAGACTCACGGTTTGCGCAGCGGGTCAACAAAATTAAATACGATCACCAGAAATATTTTCTGGACACTTTTTCCGATAGTGCCGAAATGTCCAAGTTAGAAAACATTTTTTGTACATTCTTGGTGCATGATTGAAGGTGATAGAGCGAGGCATGGATTGAACTGGACAGAATTACCTGAGTGTCCAATGTGGCGAGGGATTAATGAGAATAGGTAGTTGGTATATTGAGCTTGAGTCCAATCTCCTTTATGAGAACGTAGGTATTTTCCTTGCTGTTGCCAGCAAGTATTGAGGTGATTTCATTCAGGTTTTGCGCTGCCCCAAGGACTTCAGATTTTGATGGTACAAACTTTATAACCACATAGTCTCTTTTGAGGCTGCTAGGCAAGGCTGAATACTTCGCCATTAACTGAGACGCAGCGTCTTTCAAATCGTGGATGGTTTCATGATTGGCTCTAAAATTTGTTATCGTTGCTTGTTCACGTAATAAAAGCGCTGTAATCCTCCCTAATTGTTCCCGGAATGATATATAAGGCTCAATGAATCTTTTTGCGATGAGCTGACCAACAACAAAAACGGTTACACCGGTGAGAACGGTTACGGCAGCAGACGAACTCATAATTGTACCTAGAGACTTAATCATGGTGGTATATCCTATCTGGAGGGTAACTGCCTGTCTACTGGACAGAATGACCTGTATGTCCAAGTGCATGGGGATTTATACTAGCGACCATGATCACCACAGGAAGAACGGGGTAGAAAATGGCGACTGAGTGGGTAAATGTAGCTGATAACGCCGTTAAAATTGGGCTTGGATCGGCGCTAACAATATTAGGCGGGTATCTGACGCTCAAATTATCACAGCGGCACGAGTTAAGGAAAGAAGCCTTAATTCAGCGACGTAAAGATTTCGACGTTAAAACTGAGCGCTACGTAGATTTTTTATCCAGTTCACGAATGATGATGCAGAAATATATGCTCACCGATTTCAGGCCAGATGGAGATGATTACATGGAGCTTACAAGGCGCCACGAAACGTTATCCCTTACGTGCACGACTAATACTATGAGAGAGCTAGCTTTTGATGCTTACTATGCTGTTTCTCTTGCATGCTCGATGGGCACTGCTGAACGTGAAGAAAAAGCCCCAGTCCGGAAAAAGGCTAAAGAAGCCTTAGATCAGTTCCAGGGATTTGCCAGCGAAGAACTACGTCGTGAGAAAGCTGCAATTGAGGTAATGAACAAAAAGCGGTCATTCTGGTTCTTTGGACGGCGGTAACTGCTAAAACTGGACTGAATTATCGGAGTGTCCAGATGGCGAGGGTATTAAACCAGCGACGTAAAAAAGCCGCTGGTTCGGCTTTTACTAACGGACATAAAATGTGATTTCGCATGCGAAATCTATTGCGTATCATTATTGATATCTTATATTTTCTCTGTATACTGTTTGTGTTGTCATGAAAGCGCGACAACAAACGCAGTGGCAGATAGCTGCTTCTGCACCTGGCGAAACGCCTGACTCACAGGAGTGTGTATGAAATCCCGCAATGAATTCATTTCATTATTGAAATACTCTTTCAAGCCGTGCCGCCCCTTCTCAAACATTTCGCATGCGAAATCTTAAGGACTGTTACATGACACTGAAAATTGGACCTATCGGAAAACTGATCGTTGTATGTAGTCAGAAGGGCGGAATCGTTAAATCGCAGTCATCCAGTGAAATCGCACATGACCTTCGTGAAGCTGGTTTCCGTGTGCTTGAAATTGATATGGACTGGACAACTGGTCTGACGGAGAGGGCATTCCCTGACGGCTTACCTTATGAGATAGAACGCGAACCATTAAGTAACAGTTTTACACCCGGTGAAGCGAATACATATCAGCTTTTCTTTTCTGAAACAGAGATTCGACCGATTGAGCTTCCTGGCGGGCGCTTTTTTATCGGTGCTACCAGTGAACTTAATGAAATTAACTACCGAAACAGCGACTGCATGTTCGACTTCAGGGACCGTATTGAAGAACTGAAGAAACAGTTTGATTTTATTATTGCTGATTCAGCGCCATCTTATTCAAATGTCATGATCGCAGCGCATATGTCAGCTGATTACCTTCTGATCCCTACCCTGCTGGAGAAGCAGGCCCGTAATGCAGTTGGTAAACAGCTTACTTATATGCAGAAAATTAAGCGGAACTACAATCCTTCGCTGCAGTTCATGGGGACTTATGTGACGCAGACGCAGGTCAAAAATTATAAAAAGCCACTTAAAGAAGGATATCTGGGGCCTATTGATACACTGAACCTGAATCTCCTCATCGAGATCCTTCAGGGAAAAGGCTACTCTGAAGAATACATTCTCGCCTATATATCATTTGTACCTGCTGCTGCAAAAGAAGCGATCGAACTAGGTCTCTCCTTTGATGAATACGACCCCAAGTGTCTTCCTGCAATTCAATATAAAGAACTTACCCGGAAAATTATTCTGCTCGCAGGAGGTAAGTAATGGCCAAGAAACCGTTTATGAGACGACTCCAGGCGCAGCAGGAAATGAAAAAAAAAGCATCTGTTGTTTCTGATATTGAACAGGTCATTGCAAATAAACAACCAGATGAGCAGAGCCATGATATAGCTGCGCACCAGATTATGGCGGATATTGCCCGCCCGGATATCGAACCTGATGGTCAGATAATACGCGTCGATATAAATCTGGTTTATGCTGAAGAACAAGTGCGACCTGAAGAAGACTTCGAGGAAGACATCATCGATGGTATGTCTGATACCTTCGAAACTATAGGGATGCTTACCCCGCCTCGTTGTTATCCTCGTGACAGACGTGGCTACCAGATATGGTTAGGCGAAACGCGTGTTCGCACAGCCCGTAAGCGTGGTGATACCCACATTGATATTTATGTGGGTAAACCACCACGGGAAAGAAAAGAACGCATCATCGGTCAGCTTATTGAAAACCTGCAGCAGTCTGGTTTGAAACCATTAGCGACTGCAAAATCGTTCTATGAGCTCAAGCATGAGTTCAATATGACGGGTGAGCAAATCGCAAAAACAATGGGTAAGCCTACCTCATTTGTCAGTAAACACCTTCGTCTCATTGATGCACCAGAAAATGTTACCGCCCTTCTCCGGGATAAAGTCACATCCGATGTCGATCTGGCATACACACTGATACAGGTAAATGAAAAGTCTCCTGAAGAGGCCGAGAAGCTTATCGCGGCTGCGCGAGAGTCTGGTATTTCACGTTCGCAGGTTAAAGCTGTTCTTGATGCAGTTAAGAACAAAAGCAAAGGTGAGATTTCGCATGCGAAATCTAAGGCTCAGAACAAAAAACCAACCAAGCCTTTGGGCAGTAATTCAGATGTAAAAACCTGGCAGGTTGTTGTCGAGATAGACGGTCAGCAAGGGGTAATAATGACTGACCGTGCGCCAGACAAAGCTGGGTATGTGTGGGTGAAAATGGACATTGGTGAGATTTCAGTTGAGGCTTCTGAACTACGCGTCAAAGGGATGCGCTCTCAGTGATGAAATCAACCCCGTTCACCGAAATGGCCACGGCATTCCGTGGCCAAATTGTCCGCCACTGGGCGCTTCGTTATCCCGGAACGCAATCCGAAGCAGCTGCCGCATTAACAGAAGCGGCTATCAATCTGGGATACGTTACAAGAAGCAGGCCCGTACCCGGCGCGGCGTTACTTTCATGGGCCTCTAACCCGGCTGAAACTCCGTTGTGGGCTGCTCAGACGGCGTTAACATTGATGCTCAGCATCGGCTGGAAGCCCGAAAGTAACCAGGACTGGTGTGGTATGTCGGCGCTGATATTCAGAGCTAATCGTAAACTTCCACTTGAGCAGTTAGTCGCTTCCTTGCCTGATAGCATAGACAGGCAAACTGCTACCGGATGGTTCGTGGCAGCAATTGAAGAGGATGCCAGCTACCGTTACAACAGGAAATCCACATGACCTTTCAAGAGCTTGATGCTTGTATCGCAGGCTCTGGCAGACGTTCTATCGCTTCTGCATTAATCGCTTTTATTCTTGATGCGCTTGATGACGGACAGGATGGAGTTGATCTTGATACCTTCCAGAGCCACACGCGCTTCGTTCGTAATAATGTAACCACGGTAGCCAGTTACCTGCAGCTTCATGGAATTATCCATATACTGTATTACCGTGATGGTGCTGCAGAACGTCAGTATGAGTCCGTTAATAATTACGGGCGGTGGGCAAAGCAGCACTATCGTCCTTCTGAGGCTCTTATACAGCTGCATCGACGTGATTAAATCAAAAGATTTCGCATGCGAAATCTGTCTAACCTAAGGAATAAACAGAGTGCCGGGTTCAAAGAGAATTTGCAGGCAGTGTCTGAACGATGACCGTTATCTGAACAACATCATCGCAAGCGATCCTGATGCCTCAGAATCATGCGATTATTGTGACTCCGAAGAGATGACGATGTCGATGGAAACACTGGCTGAAAAGGTCGACTGGTTGATTGAAAATTATTATCGGGGCGGAGAATATAACCATTATCTGGAAGAGTATGAAGGTGAACCTCTCTTCTCTGTTCTGGAGCAAGAGGTTACAGACAATGATAATATCATCAATGACTTATCGGAACTGCTCGACGAGTTATGGTTTGACTGGAGCTCACATGAAAGAAAATATGGTGATGAGCCGCATTTTGTTGAAGCTGTAACCATCTCAGGAAACCTTTCCAGAAAATGGAATTCAATGGAAAGGAAACTTCGGGAGAGTAATCGATTTTTTAATATGGACGCGATGGCAACTTTCGAAGAGGTTTTTACTTACCTTCACGAAAATCATCCCTCAGCATTCATCGATTTTGAGCCTAACAAACCAATTTTCCGTGGTCGTATTTTTCAGTCAGAGGATGCACTTGAAATCGCATTACGTATGCCCGAGTCGAGTTTCGGTCCTCCTCCTCCTGAACTGACACCTTCCGGCAGAATGAATGCTAGAGGTATCTCAGTCTTCTATGGCGCTACGTCCAGAAAAAATGCCATATCCGAAGTGCGGCCACCTGTAGGTAGTTATGTTGCTGTTGCTGAGTTCACTTTGTTGCGGACAGTCAGATTACTCGACCTCTCCAGTCTGAAAGGGCTGGCTGTTAACGGATTTAGCCGCTTTGATCCGGAGTATCTACTTCGATATGAGCGCAGTAGTTTTATTCAGAATCTCTCCAGAAAACTTGTTATGCCGGTTGTTCCTGAGCTTGAAGAAACAAATTACTTGTTGACGCAAGCTATCGCTGATTATCTCTCAACATTTGAGCGTTGCGAACTCGATGGGATACTGTTTACTTCCGCGCAAAAGCCAAAGGAAAGTACAGACCCTTCTGTCATGAATATTATCCTGTTTCATAAATCGTCTGGGGTACTGAATGCGGACCGAAGGTTCCGGGAAGCTGAAGTAAATATGTATCAGCATGATGAGGATATTTCATACTTTGACCCAGAGATAAGGACGACTCCCGATGATTTCCGTCGTGAATTTAAGGTGCTATCACGTAAGAAAAATAGGGAAGATATACTTGAGCTAAAACTCGATGGCATAGAAGTTCATAAAATAGAGGGTGTTGATTACTCCACATCAGAAACAACAGTCACGCACTATTTAACGGAAGGCCGCACAAAAGAAGTGATTTCGCATGCGAAATCTGGCTATTCGGATGACGAATTCTGACGGGTAGATGTAACCCAGATTTCGCATGCGAAATCTTTCGGTGGCAGATCATCTTATCATTGCCACCGGAAGATCATTCCAGCGCGTTGTGTACGCAGGGGAAAGCATTTCTCGTTTCATCTGCCAGTCAGGCGCAATCCCACGTCCCGCAAACCACACTTTCCCCAGACCGGAATGGTTAATACCATCCAGGACTTGCATCAGCTGCTCGCTCCGTTCCCGCGGCTGTACTTCATCAAACAAATTCAGCTGCGATACCCCGGTTGGCGTGAAATCGTTCAGCATACAGCCTGCCTTTGCGTAACGGTGACCATCCAGCCAGACCCTGTCCAGAGCTCTGACGGCAGCGGCAATGATGTCCCGTGTGTCCTGCGTGGGGATGAGTAGTTTTTCACTGGCCAGATTACCGTAGTAGGGCTCATTTACGGCGAACGGCGATGTTTTCACAAACACGGCAATATGCCTGCAGAACTGACGCTCTCCGCGCAGCTTTTCAGCTGCACGCTCAGCGTACTGACAGACTGCCTGTCGCATGGCTTCATACGTCGTGACACGCTCCCCAAAGCTCCTGCTGCAGACTATCTGCTGTTTGGGGGGAGGTGCTTCCTCCAGGGAAATACAGCTTTCTCCATTGAGTTCCCGGACCGTTCTCTCCAGAACTACATTGAAGTTTTTCCTGATAAATACAGGGTTCGCGCGCGCCAGCTGCAGTGCAGTTGTTATCCCCATTGTGCTCAGCTTCTTTGAGATCCTGCGGCCAACCCCCCAGATTTCCTCCACCGGCTGCAGTGACAGCAGTTTTTCCGTACGGCGGATATTGTCTGGCGTTAACGCCAGCACGCCACCAAACTGTGGCCACTCTTTCGACGCCCATTGTGCGCTTTTAGCCAGCGTTTTGGTCGGTCCCATTCCGACGCCGATGGTTAGCCCTGTGCCGGAACGAACGTGCTCACGCAGCTGCCGGCCGAAACCCTCGAAATCGATGCAGCTGTCTATACCGCGAATGTCCAGAAACATCTCGTCGATGCTGTACTGCTCCACGCGCGGCGCCAGCTCTTCCAGGTGAACCATGACCCTGTTCGACATTGATGCGTAGAGGGCGTAATTACTGGAGAACGCGATAACCGGCTCCGGAAATTTCATCGACTTCAGCTGAAACCACGGTACCCCCATTTTGATACCCAGCCGCTTCGCTTCAGGACTTCTCGCAATGACGCAGCCATCGTTATTTGAGAGAACGACGACGGGTTTGTTTCGCAGGTCAGGGCGAAAAACCTTTTCGCAGCTGGCATAGAACGAATTCACGTCAGCAAGCGCGTACATCAGTCCATGCCCCGTGTTTTGTGTATGAAGGCTGTCACCACCCCAAAAATCTGCAGGTCTTCCGGATAGAGAGTGGGATAGGCCGGGTTCATCGGCAGCAGGGCGATACGGGGTGTCAGCTGCAGGCGTTTAACCGTGAATTCGCCATCAGTCTCCGCGATGACAATGTCACCCTGCACCGGCTTTTCGGCTTTGTCGACCACCATCAGGTCGCCGGAATGCAGGCCCATCTCTTTCATCGAATCCCCGATAGCCCTGACGAAGAACGTTGCAGCCGGACGCCGGATGCAATAGGCATTCAGGTCCAGTTCCTCCTCCGTGTAATCGGCGGCCGGCGACGGAAAACCCGCCGGGCAACGTTCGGTGAACAGCGGGGCAGTGGACGGCACCGGCTCCTGTTCGGGGGCGACAAAAAGTAACATGGCATACCTCTTAAAATACCTGTTTTTATATACAGTATTATTTAAGATATTTCCCGTCCTGCAAGAAGAATTTTACCTGCTCCTGCCAGGTCATTGTTCTGGCGGATAAAACAGGCTCAGGGTTATCCTCAGAAACGGTGCATAACCCTGTGAGTGGATACCGGGTATCTCACCGTCTGCTAAGCCTGTGGCTCTATCAGTTCCCGGCCCTGGTTCCGGGGATTGCCAACAGCCCGGCTGACGGGGTGCCATGTGAAATCTTCGGCGCAAAGACTGCCCTCACGGGCAATGTCTTCCGCCTCTTTACTGGTTGTGTTTTCGCTGAGCCATTTACGTGCGGCAGCCGGTGAGTACACGAGCGGTCGCCGATCGTGAATGTCCAGCAGTCCCTCATCCGCAGCGGCCGTGACGATCAGGAACCCTTCCAGGTCATTGCCGTTCTCAAAAGGTGGTTTCCCGATGGCAGCGAGCAGGAGTGGATTTCCGTCCTTACGGTAAATGAAAAACGGCTGTTTCACGCCGTTTTGCTGTTTCCACTCGAACCAGCCGTCAGCAAAAACAATGGCCCGTCCGTGCTCCCAGAGTGGCCTGAACATCCGGCTGCCGGCCGCAGTTTCACTCCGGGCGTTGATGAGAGCGGGCTTGTTCCACCACTCCGGGGCATAACCCCAGTGAACAGGATCAAGATGCAGCTGCGAGCGACGTTCACTCAGCAGCAATACCCGGGTTCCGGGCGCAACGTTGTAGCGGCCGACGGGCTCCGGATCATATGGAATGTCCCGTTCAGCTTCTTCTCCGAGAAAGGCCAGGTACTCCTCGCGGGAGTTGTATTGCGTAAACCGACCGCACATTGTGTTTCTCCGCTGTGGATCTGTAATCAGTGTTCACCTCAGTTCTGAACATAGGCCGTATTTGAGGTTCCTGCCATCGTGCGGCCGCCGTGCCGCTACTTTAGCCGGGCCGCTTCGAATGCAAGGGTTCGCTCTGCCGGTGTCCTCACCCGGTCGCAGTTAATTTCAAAGGCATTACCCGCTGTCTTCCCGTCGTTTTCCGTCTCAATTTTCGCCGTCAAACCGTCCAGCCAGCGTGGGCTTTTTCACTGCGCTGCGGCTTGCGGCACCGCCCATGCATTCTCCGCTTTTCGCCCGGCTGTCGTATCGGCACGGCGTAACTGGCGCCGCATTTGAGAAAGGAGAACTACCATGTCCCGATTTATCCAGGGTAATTGCGTCCATATCATGTCCGGCTTTCCGGATAATGCTGTCGATTTCATTCTGACCGACCCGCCATATCTCGTCGGTTTTCGTGACCGTCAGGGGCGTACCATCGCCGGCGATAAAACAGATGAATGGCTGCAACCCGCCTGCCATGAGATGTATCGCGTCCTCAAAAAAGACGCGCTGATGGTGAGCTTCTACGGCTGGAACCGCGTCGATCGCTTTATGGCCGCATGGAAAAATGCGGGATTCAGCGTTGTCGGCCACCTGGTATTTACCAAAACCTACACATCGAAGGCCGCATATGTGGGCTATCGCCACGAATGCGCCTACATCCTTGCAAAAGGCCGTCCGCCCCTGCCGCAAAACCCGTTGAATGACGTGATTGCGTGGAAATATTCAGGCAACCGGCACCACCCGACAGAAAAACCCGTAACCAGCCTGCAACCGCTGATTGAGTCCTTCACACATCCCGGCGCGATTGTGCTCGACCCCTTTGCCGGCAGTGGCTCCACCTGCGTGGCCGCCCTCCAGGCTGGCCGTCGCTACATCGGTATTGAACTGCTGGAACAGTATCACCGGGCCGGACAGCAACGTCTGGCCGCCGTCCGGCGTGCCATGCAGTACCCGGCCGCTAACGACGAGTTCCCGGAGGCCGCGTAATGAACTATGCAGGACACGAAAAACTCCGCGCAGAAGTGGCGGAAGTCGCCAACAGCATGTGTGACCTGCGGGCGACGCTGAACGGGATGGAGCACCGCTATCGCTTTGATTCCGATGTGCTGGCCGAACGCCTGACCCGTCAGACCCTTTTTCGCATCAATGCCCTGTTTATGGCGGCATACAACGAAATTCTTGAGCTGGATGCCTGCTTTAAGGACTAAGGAGAAAAACATGTACGGAACCTGTGAAACCCTCTGCCGGTTGTTGCGTGAGCAGTATCCCGCAGAAACCCCTTTGAACCTCATTGTCTGGTCCCCGGCGGATATCGAAGCGCTGGCCGACGGAATGGAATATGCCGTTTCGGAGCAGGACACAAGGGCGGTACTGGCGCGTATGGACGCCATTCCGGAGGAACAACGGCTTGAGTCGGGCGTGTCTGCCGGTGCGGTGATGGATCTGATTGAACAGGTGAAAGAGGCCGTTCCGGCGGTGATGGTGCCGGCGGATCTGCTTGAAACCCTGCTGACCACTGCCGAACAGGCGTTATGGCACAGGGAATGGACCGCCCGTGACAGCAATCATCCGGTCCCGGAAAGCGTTACCCGCCGCCTGGCTGATGCGGCGAAAGTTCGCGCCTTACTGAAAAACTGAAATCAACACGCCGCCCGGGCGGCGTGTACTGACCCCGTTCAGAGGAACCCATTATGCAGGAAATCACCACGTTAACCGCCCTTGTTATGCGCCGTGCGCGCGATTTGATTGCTGATTATGGATGGCCTGACCATACCGATGTTGATCAGCGTGATCCGGTCAATAAACCGGGATGGATAAGCATTTATGTCCGTCTGGATGCGGCAAATATTGTTCATCTGCTGCCTTTGCTTTGTACCGGTGACGTACCCGCAGAGCTGCAAAGTGCCATGACAAAAATAGCCGGGACGCCAGCGCAGATTATTTTATCCGGCAGCCGCTATGCCGACGCGCCGCAGCTTCCGGAGGACGGAACACAGATAGCGTTCCCCTGGGCCGGGGAATGGCTGACGGAGCCGGAGATTCAGGCTGTAACGGATTGCCTGTCCCGCGCCGTGCGGGATGTCTCCCGGCAGGTATGGGAGGATGCGCGCCGGATAAAGGCGGCGCTGACCACGCGCGGGGAAACGCTGTTTTATCGCCAGACCCGAAACTTCCGTCTGGTTGTGAAGGAAAATGATATGCCCTGCTGGCTGGACGATGATGACAATTTGCCGGTGGTGCTCGATGCCATCCTGAACAAAGGGGCACGCTACAGCAGCGTCGAGTTCTTTGTTATCAGCGACAAAGTTGATCAAATCCTGGCATGTGGCCAGATGTGCGATGTGCTGCGTATTCCTGGCGAGCCTCCGCGCCGGTGGATGGATTTAACCCTGTTACATGAGGTCATGGCAGAAGCGCGTGCAGAAATCAGTCTTGTCCGCAATGCCCTGTCAGCAATCCGGCCAGTGTAGCGAACAGCAGGGGGCGGCGGCCCCCTGAATCTACCACGAAGGATAAGGATGTCGCCGGCTCCGCTTTTACGGCTCTTCCTCCACGTTGTTCCGGCTTCGCGGTGAGTAACGTCCCGTGCGGCCTGCGGCAAACGCCGTGCCTCTACTATAGCCGGGCCGCGGCTGATGCAAGGGAAGCGTAAACGCCGTCACCTTCACCCGGTCGCAGTTTATTTCATACGTTATCCGCCGTCTTCCCGTCGTTTTCCGGCTCATTTTTCGCCGTCAAACCGTCCAGCCTGCTCCTGCTTTTTTACTGCGCTGCGGCTTCGGTGACGCCCTTGCATCCTCCGCTTTTCGCCCGGCTGTCGTGTCGGCACGGCGTAAGCCGTAACTCAGACGACATCGACTATGGAGGATTTTCTATGAGCACTACGACCACCACACCGGCTGTTTACGTGGGTACGTATCACAAATACAACTGCGGCAGCATTTTCGGCAAATGGTTTGATCTGACGGAGTTTGACGGCAGGGAGGATTTTTACGAGGCCTGTCAGGCACTGCATGCCGATGAATGGGATGCCGAGTTTATGTTCCAGGACTGGGAAGGCATTCCGTCGCAGTTCGTCTCTGAATGCTCCATTGACTGGGATTTTATCGCCGCTTACAAACGCGCCGAAGAAGAGGGCAGGGAAGCCGCTTTTATCGCCTGGGCGGAGTATACCGGCGAATGTGACTATGACGCGTTTGATGATGCGTACCGCGGCGAGGCGGAAAGCGAGGAAGACTATGCGCGGGAGATGGTGGAGGACAACGGCCTGTTAAATGAGGTGCCGGAGCCGTTGCGCAGCTATTTCGATTTTGAAGCCTGGGCGCGTGACCTGTTCAGCAGCGGCTATGTGTTCCATGACGGCTATGTCTTCAGCAACTGATTAATGTCCGGCGGGGAAACCCGCCGGTTAAGGAGAAAACGTATGAAACTTGCACCACAAAGCCGTGAGATCCTGCGACAGTACAAAGCCCTGATTAATGCCCGCCGACGTGATGCCGGTCAGCGGGAACTGACCACCGCGCAGGTGATGGATGAAATCTGCGAATACATGACCTGTCAGTGTGCCGTGTACATCGGCGGTCATTTCATCTTACAGGGTGGAAAAGGCAAGTAAGTATGATGGCAGGCGTCCGGGGCGGAGTGCGCCTGTCAGCCCGCGCGAAAACCCGGGCAGGCTGCGCCTGCCGGAGAGAAACTTCGAGGCGCCTCCGGCGCCGCGCACTCTCCTCTCCATTGTCAGTCGCTGAAGCCCTGGAATGCGCGTATTATCAGGGATATCTTCCTGTAAAGCAGACCGGTGATGCATATGTCAAAGTGGAATATCGCCTCATTCTCAAAAGAAGAGCAGGACAAAGTCTCCGTCGATAAAGCGGCCGCCGCTGTTGCCTGGCAGGAACGGATGAACAAGCCTGTTGTCCACGAACTCGTTGAGCGGGAACAGCCTGAACATCTGCGCGAATATTTCCGTGAACGGCTCCGGGTGCATCGGCTGAACAGTCAGCAGCTGCCGCGCGCAAATGCGCCCGAATATAATAAACCCGGAGATGAGCAGCAGAAGTGATTCTTATAGTCAGTGTGTCCAGGGAGGAAATTTTATGCGTATGTCTCTGATGTTTGCAGCCGTGACTCTTTTAACCGGTATTAATCTGTTGTTTATTCCGTTTCAGCCTGTACCGGCTCTGTGGGGGGGAATCCTGGCCGTTGCTTTTATCCTGATTAATGTCGCGGCGGATAAACTGCGTCTCTGGAGTGGCGTTGCATGGATTATCGTTGCCGGCATCATCATAACGTTGATGCTGAAGGGGAGGGAGCCGGGGGACGAATTAAGAGTGCTGATCACCGTTTTTGCTTTCCTGGCTTCGGCCTGGTACAGCGTTGTGCAGTACAGAAAAGAAAAGCATTTTCGCTCCTGATGTTCCCGGCTGGCATCAAGCTGGATGATCGTCAGCCATCATTTTAGCCGCATGTAATCCATTCTTATCCTCCCGTTTTCTGTTTTCTGCCCGTTCCCGTTTTCACTGCGGGCGTCCGGGCGGGCTGTCGTGAACGGAGCCGGTAAACCGTCTCCGCCCTTCGGGCTTCCATCCCATGACGCAACACCAGGGCTTGCAGCATCCTTATCAGGATGCGCCGCCTCTGTCGCGCCGTGGCCTGCGCTCCCTGCACCCCGGCAAACTGACGCCGGGCTGTAAGGGGCAACGCCGTTTCGCGCCCGCGCTTTCCGTCGTTGCGGCGGGTTCCTGCTCATTCCTTGCCTGGTTTTTTCACCCTTTTGAGTCCTTTCGCCGGGGCTGAGACAAGCACAGTCGCTGTCAGCTGTCCAGGGTAAATGACACGCGGTAAACCGCGCCCTGGACATCCGCCATCGCCCGCGCTGGTTTACGCCCTTGCGGCGAACGGCTCTCAAACGGGTGAAGGTAACAACCAGCGGGCGCGTTCAGCAGGTCCCCGCAAAACGTCAAAACCGCGGCCCCGGCAACTCAACGGGTGATGGTTTTTAAAAGCAAAACAACCGGAAGGAGATTCATCATGACAGTACGCGGCATCAACAAAGTCATCATCGTGGGTAATCTGGGCCAGGACCCGGAAGTCCGTTATATGCCCAATGGCGGCGCGGTCGCTAATCTCAGCCTCGCTACCTCTGAGTCCTGGCGCGATAAACAGACCGGAGAGATGCGCGAAAACACCGAATGGCATCGCGTGGTGTTGTTTGGCAAGCTCGCGGAAGTGGCCAGCGAGTATCTGCGCAAGGGCGCTCAGGTGTACGTCGAAGGGCAGTTACGTACCCGCAACTGGCAGGACGACAGCGGCGTAACGCGCTATGTCACTGAAATCGTTGTCGGACAGAACGGCACCATGCAGATGCTGGGCGGTCGTCGTGACGGCGGTCAGCCACAGAACACTGCTCCGCAGCAACCCGCACAACCGCAGAGTCCTGCCGCTCCGGCACAACCTGCTGGCTCCCCTGAAAAATCCCCGAAAAAAGGCGGCAGAAAAGGCCGTCAGAGCGCCGCACCGTCTCAGCAGGTGCCGCAGCCGTTACCGGACGATTATCCGCCGATGGATGATGATGCCCCGTTTTGACCAGCATGATGAACCCGCCCCGCAACCAGCGGGGCAGTAAAAGGAGAAAGACATGACCAGCAACGTTATACCGCCCCTTCAGTCACTGCCAGATGGCACATTCACCCGCGAACAGGCTAAAGCGGTCGTAGCGCAGTATCAGAATGTCGCGATTGAAGACGATCAGGGAACGCACTTTCGCCTGGTGGTTCGTCAGAACGGCGAAATGGTGTGGCGGGTATGGAATTTTGAGCCGGGTGGTGAGTACCTGATGAACCGTTATATCCGGGACTACGGCATCCGTAAACAGCAGTAAAAAGGTGCCCTGCCGGAGCAGCCACTCCGCAGGGCCGGACAATCATCAATATCCAGTGAGGTATCAACTATGTCAGTAACCGAGTCTAAAGCAAAAACCCCCGCGAAAACCAGCAAAAAAGCCGTTAAACCTGCCGAAGCCGCAGCCCTTAAGGCGGCGCTTGAGGCCGCTCAGATTGAAATGGTGCCGCTGTCGGCGCTCGTCAAATCTCCGCTGAACGTCCGTATTATTCCGTACCCGGTTGAGAGTGTCAGGGAAATGGCAGACTCCATTCTCGCGGTCGGCCTGATCCAGAATCTGGTGGTTCACTCGCTGCCTGATGGCCTGTCAGGCGTTGCAGCGGGCGGTCGTCGTCTTGCTGCCCTGCAACTGTTGCTCAGTGAACAGCGCATCGATGCCGGGTATCTCGTTGTCGTCAAGCGCGTCAGCGACGACCTGGCGGTGGTCGCCTCAATGGTGGAGAACAACCAGAGGGCGGCGATGCATCCGGCAGAACAAATCAGTGGGTTCCGCACGTTGTCTGAGCAGGGTAAGACCCCGGCGCAGATTGGTGACCAGCTGGGGTACAGCTCCCGTCACGTCCAGCGCATGCTGAAGCTGGCGAATCTCGCCCCGGAACTTCTCGCCCTGCTGGCTGAGAACAAGCTCGACGTGGAGCAGTGTCAGGCGCTGAGTCTGGAGAACGATCCGGTGCGTCAGGTGGAGATTTACGAGCGTGTGAAGGCGCAGCACAGCTATGCCCCCGCGCACATGCTTAAACGCGCTATCACTGATACCGAAATCGGTGTGAACCACTCCCGCTTCGTGTTTATCGGGCGTGAGATGTATGAGTCTGCAGGTGGCGTGGTGCGTGAGGATTTGTTCAGCGCCCAGGAGGGTGATGGTACGGCAGACGGTGTGCTGGTCGAACAACTGGTGCAGGAGAAGCTGGAGTCCGCCGCACTGGCAATCGAACTGCAGGAGGGGTGGTCATGGTCACTGGCCCGGGAGGGAGCGGTCAGAAACTACGGTGACGACCGCGAGCATTATCTGCTTTTACCAGAGCCGGAGGCACAGTACACCGCTGACGAGCAGCAGCGTCTCGATGAACTTTACGCCACTCAGGAGGCCACGGAAACGTTTGAAGATGAAGCCGCGATTCAGGTGCTGATTGACGAAATTGAAAATGCAGCATCGATCCGGGCGTGGACACCGGAGCAGAAATCAACCTGTGGCGTGGTGGTCAGCCTGTATGACGGTGAGCTTTGTGTCCAGCGAGGGGTGCAGAAGAAGCCTCAAAACGAGGCGAAAGAAGGGCAGGGAAAGAATGGCAGTAGCGGCTCCCTCCATGTGGTCAGCAGCAAGCCGGATGTGACGGAGGGTATCAGCGCCCCGCTGCTCAAAAAGATGTCTTCAGAAAGAACGCTGGCAGTACAGGCCGCTCTGGTACAGCAGCCCGAAAAAGCGGTGGCCCTGATGGTATGGCGGCTGTGCAGTTGTGTTTTCGATTACTGCAATACCACCCGTCATCCGTTCGTGATGCGTCTTGAGGTGCACCACAGTGGGCTGACCAGCGAAGCGCCGACCGGAAAGAGTGGTCAGGCATGGCTGAGTCTGATGCAGGAGAAAGCCCGTCTCGAAGCGCTGTTGCCGGATGGCTGGAAGAAGGATTTCAACACCTTCTTTACGCTCGACGGACAGACTTTGATGAGTCTGATGGTGTTCTGTACGGCCTGTTCGGTGGACGGGGTGCAGACCCGGACAATGGGGCATACCACACAGAGCGACCTCGATGGCGTGGAAACGGCGCTCGGGTTCCACCTTCGCGACTGGTGGCAGCCAACGGCAGAAAACTTCCTCGGTCTGCTCAGTAAGAACCAGATTGTGGCGGCGCTGGAAGATGCCGGACTGTCAGGCGCTGCGTCAGATGCCGGAAACATGAAGAAGGGAGATGCCGCCAGCCATGCTGAACAATGGCTCTCCGGTACGCGCTGGGTTCCTGCCTGGATGCGGTCACCTGATGCGCAACCTGACGTCGCTGAGGGTGAGGCGACAGACTCTGATGACAATACGGCACACGCAGCCTGATAACGGAAACGCCGCCCCTCGGGGCGGCGATAAGGAGACCATTATGCGAAACATTATTACTCCCGACGTACTGAAAACCATGATCCCCCAGGAATTCGAAGACTGGCGCGAAGCGGGTGAAGATTTGCGCCGCGAACTGACCCATGCGGTGATGCGCGATTTGACCTGCCCGGATAACTGGGACATGAACGGAGAGTACCGCAGCGAGTTCGGGGGATTTTTCCCTGTACAGGTTCGCTTCACGCCGTCACACGGCAACTTCCATATCGCTGTATGCAGCCCCGGCGACATCACCCCGTCATGGATGGTGGTGTTCATTCCTGCCAGCGGTCGCCCGTTTTCTGTTATCAGCACTCTGCCTGCATATTCGCCGGAGGTTGTTTCTCACACACTCAGTCTGACAGCGCGCCTCGATGCCGATGGCTACAGTCAGGCCAGCATTATCAGTGTCCTGGCGATGGAGGGCGCACAATGATCCCGGCGAATTTGTCACTGGTCCCCCTGAGTCATGAACGTCGTGCTGCAATGGAGGCCATCGCAGAGGTGGAGAAGAAATATGAGCGTGGCGTTCATATCGCTGAGTTTGCCTACGCCCATGCCTTCTTCCGCATCCTGAACGGCAGCAAACGTGTCACCGTTAAAGATATCGGCTGGTTTTCTCCGGGGCTGACAGCACAGGACCTGCGGGGGAAAAAGCAGGACTGGCTGGCGGCGATTGATCGGCTGATTGAGAGCCGTGGCGCATGTTGCTGGTTACCTCTGTCGCTGTCCGATGGCTGGCGACTGTTCCCTGAAACGAAGTTTCAGATGCAGGAGCGTACCCGCAGGCACAGTGAACTGGGGGCCGAAAAATACACCCGCCAGCGCCGGAAAGAGGCGTGCCAGCGCGAAACCGCGTATCAGGCGCTGGCGGGACAGGCGGAAATAGAGCTGGCTTTTCATACCCCGCAAACAGTCAGCAGCTGGAGCGCTCGCTGGTCGGGTACTGAACTGCGTCAGTATGACCTGGAGGATATGTTCTGGCGCTGGAGCGAGCGTTTCCCGTCACTTGAGCCAATGGAGCGCTGGATGATGGCGAACCAGCCTTTCTGGAGTGTGATGGTCGAATCTGATGCCCTCGCAAAAGAAAGCCCGGAATCTGTCCGGCAACTGGAGCGCTGGATGGTACCCAACAAGCTGATGCATCAGGAGGCAAGCTGATGAGAAACAATCCCTGCAAAACGGAGCTTAAGGTTGCCCGAAGCCAGCGTAACCGGCTGCGTACCATTGAGAAAAAACTGACTGATATGTCCAGTGAGTGGGACGGACTCAGCGGCTGGCTGGAGACAGAAAGCGACCGTCTGGCCAGAGAAGTCGGTCAGCATCTGCATGCACTGGAAGAACAACTTCAGGAATGGGCTGACGGGAGTGGCTACCGGGAGGATGACGAATGATTATTGACGAAAAAAGACTATTTTTCATGGCATTGCTTAAGGGAAGTGTTCGTCTGGTTGCCATATTAGCCTTGCTGATAGTGATAATCACGCCAATAGGTATGGTTTATGAATATTTTGATTTTTATCCACAAATTTTGAATGAATTTGAATATCATGATTATCCGGAAAACTATTTCATACGATGCTTCCTGACTGGATTCATGAGCCTGCCTTTATTAATGGGCATCTGTATTGCAACGTTTGTGTTATTTCATCTCCTCGGTTTTATAGTTTTACTGCTCGGAGGTTACTATGACTAAAAAAAATGAGGTGGTTGAACTACTGGAGCATGAGCTTCGCTGGTATTACCGGGCACCGGTAATGATTGCTGTTGCAGGCATCATTTTAGCCATTATTGCACTGATTAAAGGTGACCATTTTTACCTTATCACGGGCGGAATTATCTTCCTGGTTGGTCTGGGAGTGCAGTGGATTCTGGGATTCAACCATTTCATATGGATGCGGAAAAAATAATGAGATACTGGATACTGGTTGTTCTGCTAAACGGTTTGTTTGCGCTGGTCATGCACTTTGCTGCGCCGGAAATGTTCGGAAGTACTGAGTATTATGTCGGCGTAGGGATCTGTGCTCTGATAGCGATGGTTATCACCTGGCGTGATCCCCCTGGTATGCTGGACAACGTGCTCTTGTTTCTCCTTAAGTGGGGAATTGTGGCTTCTGGACTGGCGTTTTTTATCTGGGGTATCGGATACAAGCTGGAATTCTGGGGGGAGCATAACCCCGATGTAGTCTTCAGCAGCGCGTTCGACACCATCTTGCCGAATCTGGCGGTGCTGAGCGGTGTTCTGATTCTGGTCAGTGGCTGGGTGTACTGGAGGCGAAGGTAGCAAAGAATACGCCAGCGTGAGGGCAGGAAAGTAAAAAGAGCGGTTATGCCTGCGGTATAGCGGCTCTTTTTTATGCCCCTTATGCTTTGTAATACCCTGCTGTGGATTTTCTCTGAAGAACGGACGCTGCAAATTGTTGTGGCTGTTTTCTGTATCCTTTTCAAACTTACCAGCTGTCAGGCGACTTCCCTGACGGGAACCGGGGCTGTCGTAAACGGAGCCGGTAAACCGTCTCCGCCCTGACGGGCTTCCATCCCTCTGTCGCAACGTCAACACCGGCTCGCAGTGACCGTTCCGGTCACGCCGCTTTCACCATGCCGGCGATAAAGCTGCCGGCACTCAGGTGACGCCACGTCGTTCCGCCGTGTCGGGTGTGTTCATCCTCTTCTCATACCTCTGGTGAGCCATCTCGCGTCCGTTCCCGGGCGGAGGGCTGGTCGTAGCACCGTCGCGTTGTCATCCAAGGGGTGAAATGAACTCCGCCAAAAACTTTTTGCGAAGGGATGCAAAAACTTTTTGTCTCCGCCCCTTTCCTTCCTCCTTGCGACGTTGCTCCTTTGCCCTTTGCCGCCAGGGAACTCACCGAGAGATGGATTAACCACCAGACAAGAGGAAAAGCAGGATGAACACACAGAACGTCAACGTCAAAACCGCCACCAAAGAATCTTCCGAAAGATGGGTGAAAAATACGGCCCTGCGGACTGATGGCTTTGTACGCAATATCCACGCCCGTAATCGGTTCGATGTTATCCGCGCGGACGTGGTGCTGGCGCGTATTGAGAAAGAGGCGGGGCGGTGCTGCGGGATGCATTACGAACTGTATCAGGCGCGAGTGCTGGGCGATGCGCTGGATTATCTGGACGCCCTTCCACTGAAAGATCGCCCGGCATTGATGGGCGCGGCAGCAAAACGCGGCTACATCCTGACACTTGCAGAAGAAGAGCACGCGCTGGAAGCGAAAGATGCGCTGATGAGTGAACTGGCAGCAAACGAATAAATACGTGTGGCGGCGCGTTGCTGCCACTTCCCAATCAGAAGGAGAAACACATGCACTTACACCTCAAAGAATCCTCGGCCCTTCCGGGAATGCAGGCCACCGCTGAAGCCGAGCGGGTGTACTGGCTGAGCCGTGAGAAAGCAGCGGTGAGAGTCCCCACTGAAATCGACGTACACGCATTCCATGATGCGCTGGGGCTGATGTACCCGATGAACTGGCGAAGCAGCGAAAATGGTGAGTGTGAAACCTTCATGCTGGCAGAAATGATCTGCGGCAACGTGACCGAAATTTATGCACGGATCGGTATCCGTTATTACCGGATGCGTGACTACAGCAACCTTGACCACGCGGAAATTCTGGCCCGCGTTAAGGAGGTATCAGACAAGAGCCAGAAATGAAAAAAGCAGGCATAAGCCTGCTCATTCCACGCCGGATGACACACCCGCAAAAGTTTGCATCCGGCATTCGCAAAACCAACATGGAGATTAAACCATGCAATTTGACCCGCAAATCGTCGCACAGGCGAACGCGTTTGTAAATGCCCTGCGCAGTGGTAAACGCGCCCGTGTTCCGGCCTTAAAGCTGAAATACTGGCAGCAGTTTATGACCGTTGTCTACGCTGGCCTCGGCCTCGCGTGATGTGAAACCTGCCGCCCCCTGTGGGGGCGGCATTACCGGAGATACTTTCATGTCACAACTGAGCTTTGCCGATGTCTTCAATATGGCCAGAGAGAGCGCTGGCAGTAAAATTAATACCCAGGACACGCAGCCGGGTAGCGAATCATATCCCTCTGTTCAGCGGCTGATGAGTGCGCAGTACAGCCGCAGCCGCTTTATCAGCGTGTTTAGGTCCACAGGCCGCCAGCTGGGGCGCTGGGAAGTGTTCAGTGATTTTCTGTCACTCGCCGCCAGTGAACTGGATATGGTGCGGATAAGAACGCCGGAGAGCATGGCGCACTGTCGGAAAATCTGTGCGCGATATGAGGCTTCAGACATTGCGAACATGCAGGAGATGTTCTGCCTGATGGTGTGCGCACTGGAAGCTAAATTCCATGACTTCCTCGGCGCGATCTTCATGGAGCTTGAACTCGGCGATAACTTTCGCGGGCAGTATTTTACGCCGTATTCGGTACAGTGCCTGATGGCCCGGATGCTGATGCCGGGTGTCAGGGACACTATCCGCCGGGAAGGCATTGCCACCGTCAGCGATCCGGCCTGCGGGGCTGCCGGGATGCTGATTGCTTATGCGGAGTGTCTGCTTGATGCGGATATCAACCCTTCCATGCACATGTTCGGCAGCTGCATCGATATCGATCCTGTGGCGGCAGATATGGCTTTCATCCAGTTGTCACTGCTGGGGATTGCCGCCGAAGTCGTAACGGGGAATACGCTCACAATGCAGTTTAACCGGGTACGGTATACGCCAGTGTATTACCTCAACGACTTTGAAAAACGTCTGGCAGACCTGAACCGATACCGTGCGATGCGGGACTTTATGCGCGGAATAGCGGAGGCCGCGTAAATAACCAGAAGGGCAGGGGATAACCTGCCCGACTGCGGAAAAAAGGCCGCGCACCTGCGGTGCTGACTAATACCGGCTGCGCTACGCGCCGCCCGTATTAGTCCGTCGCGGGTTTCTCTCTTCAGTATTATTTATTTGTCACTGTTATATTTCATCCGGCATCCTGCTGTTTATCTTCATCAGTATTTATCTTTTGTAAAGAATAAAATATATAACGGTCCGGGCGTCGTCCCTGGCGGGACACGGCTGTCGTGAACAGAGCCAGCTTCGCTGTCTCTGCCCTGTCGGGCTTCCATCCTGACGCAATTCAAATTCACGCTTGCTGCATCCTGAAAGGATGCGCCGCTTTAACCGTGGCGGTAATAAATTTCCGCCACTTTAATGGCCGGAACGGTAATTCGTCTTGCGCCGATTTTCCGTTCCGGGTTGTGTGCATTCTCCCTGTGTATATCGCCCGATTTCATCAATTCGCGGAGGGCTGCTTTTAGCATCAGTCAGGAAGGAAATAAAGGGGTATATAAACGCTGCGCGCCCCTTTATTTCCTTCCTGCCAGCTGCTCATTGCCCTTCGCCGCTCAGTGATGAAGTCGAACGATGTAATAACCAATAAGGAGAAAACCAGAATGCACACAATTAACGTCAAAACCGCCACTCGTGAATCAGCCGAACAATTTAAAACAGATAAGTTTCAGCGCTATTGTGTAACAGATGGTGATGAACGACTTGATTTTATTCCTGCACTATTTTTTACACCGTCAGCTGACAACATGATCGCCAGCTGGTTACGCCAGCATTCAGATTACGATGGTGGTTTCTGGAGTTACTGGATTATTCCGCAGGGTGTCGGCGGTAATGTGGCTCCAAACAGGATTATCTTCACTACCACACAAACGGGATATATTGCCCCTGAAGGTGAACAACGCTATAACATGTGCATTCCTGGTAATTATTTTGAATCAGAGATCAGTGCCGATGCTGCCGGAATTATTGCGACACTAATGATAATGAACTGGTTATCATGGCAGGTAGCTGATATGGGGCCTGAATACGCCAGAGTCTGCAAACATCTTGTCGCTCGTCAGGATGCCCTGAAAGATTATGTCAGCCTTATTCAACATCCTGAGAGGGAATTAATATTTCGCGCGATTGATTGATAGTAAATGCGTCACTCTGGTGGCGCATTTTTCTTGATGCCAACATAAATTGCCTGAATTTCTTGCGCGTACTTCTGGCGTTTCCTTTCCTGTACCTCCGTTTCACGAAAGCCAGCGTTATAAGCGCCGACTGCCCGCCAGGAGTATCCCCAACGCTTAAATGCAATTGCGAGATAGTAGGCTCCAGTATAGATATTCATGCAGGGATCTCTGTAAAGATTACCAGGCGTGATACCATACTGAGCCAGATGTGAAAAATTCTGCGAGTGAATTTGCATCATTCCGACGGCGTAACTTTCATTGCTGACAACATTCATTGCATCAGGCCGCCATGATGACTCTCTGAAAGAGATTGCCCGTAATAAATCAGGTTCAATATGGTAATCCCTTCCCGCCATTTCAAAACAGTCCTGAGCAATGACTGAAGAGGTCAGCGCTAGTAATCCAACAAGCAGAACGTTCTTCATCTGCAAAATTCCATTGTTATCTTTGCCTGTGCCAGAGTGCCATTTTTTAATAAAAACGGCAATGCCCGTTAATACTGAATCCTGCCCGGCCCGCTAATTTTTATATACCTGCTCCTTAACATCAAAGTCCCACACACCTCGCAAGATTTCATCTTGCATGATAAGTCTTTAAAAACATGCGGTTGCAGTTATTTTTATGCCGTATTTTAGAAAAAAGGTTGTGATATAGAGTATATCTATACTCTTATGACACTCTAATAAGAGTGTTGGGTACACTCTTATTAGAGTATTTCAATAAATTCAGATTGTTAGGTGGAGTATACTCGCGAGTGTACTCTTGTTTAACAACCTTCCATACTCGCATCTATACTCTGCTTTTTTTAATGGTATACTCGCCTTATACTATGGATAAAAGTATTCAGGTAATATTTCTAATTAATCATGATTATTGGTTTCAGAAGGATCAACGATGCCACGTATACAAACTTTTGTCAGCAATCAGGTTCGTGAAGAAATTGAATCTCTGGTTACAGAAAGGAGGCAGGAAGGTGCAACGGAACATGATGCCACTGTATCGTCAGTTACTTCAATGCTCGTCGAACTCGGTCTCAGAGTATACCGGATTCAGAGAGAAAAAAAGGAGGGTGGCTTTAACCAGATGGAGTATAACAAGATCATGCTGGATAACATGGCCAGAGTCCGGGCAATGTGTTCAGAGATAATGAAGATGGGCGCGCTAAGTCATGAAGTTATAAGCAACGGTAACTTTGATAATGAAGTCATCAAAAGATCCATAGCAAAATTTGCAGAAGACCAGGTAAGTATTTTCTTTCCTGAAGAGGAAGACACGGACTAAGCCTACAGTTTATTTATCTGGCCTCCTGCCCATATCCTGGTACAGGAGGCTTTGCGGAGTACTGTATTTCTTAGTTTGTCAGGTTGAAATGTTGCACGCTGAAATAATTGTCTGAGTATTATCATTTATGGGGTTGAGTCCGAATGGATAGCAGTTTTGATCAGAGAAGCCCGGTGTATCTGAAAATATCTTTTCTCATGTTGCTAGTTTAGATAACTAGGTATCTTCAAGTAATGATCGTTTTCTGGTGATCATATTCAATTTTCAGCATGAAAAGAGCTATCAGACTATTAGCCTTTATCTGACGCAGCTTGCTGTCAGTTTTCTTTCGTGGGAAAGTTCTTATAACTTGCCAGGAAGTATCTCATCTTGCTTTCTATTCCTTCCAGAACAACTTACGCTATTTCTTTATCTGATTTTTCTTTGCATTCTAATTTTACGCTATTTTTTGTGAGCTTAATCATAAATTAATGCGTAACTTTGGTATTTATTGAGCGCTGATCTGTGATGTTGTATATTCGATTTAAGGTAAATCAATTATTCCCAGGGAGAAGAATGCGTTTATTTAATTGATTTGCTTTTGGCGCGATGGCAGGGGTTGGCCCCCCCTGTCACCGCTGGCCACCAATAACCCAAGCACTTTTAACAGGAGGTTACGATGGTTATCATCGATCCTATCCGTATGGAAATTTTACGCAAGATCTTTCCTGAAATTAATGATGTTAAAATTGAAGTATTTACTCTTTTCGCATTTGGAATGGCTATTAGAGAAATATCTGATTACAGAAATACTACTACACAGGCAGTCTATAAGACCCTGAAGGAATTATGTGAACAATATAGTTCCCCCTCCAATGAGGCCCTTAAGACTTTGTACATCACGCGACTTGCTCTGCACTCCTTTCTTGAACTCAGAATAGAGCTTCAGCCAGAGGAGTAATTCGCCTCTTTTCAGGAAAAACGTGATGTGATTTATATCACGTTTTTCCTGTTGATTTAGATCAAAATGCGGTTGTCAGACTTTTCGCTTTTTCGTCTTTTTTATATTTAGATCAATATGTTGAATGCCTTGAAAATAGTTTTATTTCCAATTGGACAGCCCCTATTTTTTCACGTCATCATATACATAGTTTTTATGACTTAGCGGAGCATTGGAAATGATTCAAGACACCCCTATGAAACCACGTCCAGCAGGGAAGTTTATCCGACTTTATCTGGATGGTGTCGTATATGAGGAGCTAAGAAAGAAAGCCAAAAAAAATGCCAAGCCAGTACAAAAGACAGCAATTCTTATTATTGAGGAGGCGTTAGGGTTGAAGGAGTAACTCCGGTACAGAATCATTTTTTGGTGGTTAATGGTTCTGTGCCGGATTGACTTAACCCGTCAATACCGCTCTGGGTTGTTTTGTAAATAATATAAATGGAGTTTTTTTATGAATTTATCCTTATCAAAAGGCGGCCTCCCCGCGTCTGTAAAAAACCGTGCATGGCAGTACTGCCAGATGGCATGGCGTGGTGTGACCAGTAAAAAAGCGCTGTCCCGTCTGGCTGCGCTGTCTCCGCTGCTGTTACTCGGTGTGGGACAGATGGCTAATGCAACTGACCTGCTGGCCGGGGGCAAGGATGATGTGAAAGCCACCTTCGGTGCCGACTCATTCGTCATGATGTGTATCATCATCGCCGAACTGATTGTCGGTGTGGCGATGTATATCCGCACCAAGAACCTGCTGATCCTGCTGGGCCTGGTTGTGGTTATCGTCTTCACTACCGTCGGTCTTACCTTCATCAACTGATATGGAGGGAAACGATTTAGACAAATACCGTTTCCCGAAAACCCTGTCAGAGCAGAACCGCATTATTGGACTGCCCCTTGATGAAGCTATCCCCGCAGCGGTTGTTTTGCTGTGGGGATTTTTCACCAAGAAATATTTATTCAGTCTGATTATTGCGGCAGTTATCTGGCAACTGATCAGGGCGGCGAAACGCGGAAAAAGCTCCCGCTGGTTATACAACTGGTGTTACTGGTATCTGCCTATTGAATTATTCCGGGTTGTCTACCGCGTTATTCCCGATTCCAGTTTCAGGAAATGGATAAAATAAATTACCGCAGGGCCATATTATGGAAATCAGCGCTCGTAATTCATCCACCAAAATTATTGCCGTTATTATTCTGTCGCTCACGACACTGGTCTTTATTCTGGGCTTTGCCGTGGCATGGCTGGCTGTGACCAACAGAGCACTCATCCACGAGCAACGTACAGTCGTCACACCGATGACCTACAACGCCCCTTTTGTGGTATCCGAAACAAAAGCCGATACCGAGTATTTCCGGATGATGACGCTGTCCTTCCTGGCCCTGCGTCTCAATGTCTCGCCTGAAACGGTCGATTCCAACCACGCTTTTCTGATGTCTTTTGTCGAACCAGAGGCCCGGGAGGAATTTAAAAAAGTACTCCAGGAAGAGGCAGCACAGATTAAAGCCAATGATGTGAATTCCACGTTCTACACCACAGAAATCAATGTCTATCCCGTTGACGGCCGAATCGATGTTCGTGGCGTGCTGAAAATGTGGATTGGTAACTCTAAGCCTTCCACGGAAATAAAAACCTACCGGCTTCGTCTGAAGTACACCGGAGGCTTTACCCGTATCGGCCGGTTCTATGAGGTGACCAATGAAAAATAACCTTCCGGCGTTATTGTTTGGTACAGCCATGATGGTCGTTGTGCCCCCAGCTGCGCAGGCACAGTCACCTGCCACGATCAGCCTCCCACAGGGCGGGCAGTTCCGGCTGAGTATCAGCAATACCGATCCCAACATGATTTTTATCCCGGGTGACAAAATCACCGCCATCACGGCGCCCGGGGGAATGCTGGCAGACAAGCGCCTGACAACGGCCGGAGGTGTGCTGTTCACCTCGGTGGCCACCCGTACTTTCACGATTTTTGTAGAAACTGCGCTGGGCCAGACCTTCTCTGTCGTGGCCACTCCCGTAAAAGGTGAAGGCCGCGTCTATCGACTGATGAGCGCAGAACCGCCCTCACGGCCTGAAACCCGTAAATGGGAAACCGCGCAGGCTTACGAAAAGCTGCTTATCAGCCTTAACCGTGCCGTGCTGACGGGCGACATACCTGATGGATACGGCGAAGTAAAACCTCTTTCTGACGGTATTCGTTTCCCCGGTGGTTTTTCTGTTACCCCCCTGAAAGCCTGGGCAGGCGACCAGCTGCGTGCCGATCGTTATGAACTGCGCAATGCCAATTCCTGGGGAGTGGCGCTGCGAGAGCAGGACTTCTGGAAGCCCGGCGTTCGTGCCGTGATGTTCGATAACAATGCACAGACTCTGATGGGCGGAGGAAGAATGACCGTCACCGTTATCCGTGAAAACGGGGAGGGTGAAGATGGCCAACGTTAATAAAGTCGTCCGCCGTCGTCAGGTTGCCCTGCTTATCGCTCTTGTTCTGGGGATTGGCGCTGGCGGTGCCGGGACCTGGATGGTCTCAGAGATGAACCTGAAGAAAGCGCCGCCCGCCAAAGTGCCAAAAGGAGAACCCGCGCCGGATATGACGGGAGTGGTCAATCAGTCCTTCGATAACAAAGTCCAGCGTTCCGCCATTGCGGAAGCACAGAGGCTTAACAAGGAAACGCAGACAGAGATTAAAAAGCTGCGTACTGAAATGGGGCTTGTCAGTCGTGACCTTAAAGGCAGTCAGGATCGCATTCGTGAACTGGAAGACCAGAATCAGTTGCTGCAGACACAGCTTGAGGCCGGGAAGAATTTTGACTCCCTCAGTGCCGAACCCCTGCCGGGTGCGCTGGCCTCTCAGGGGAAACCTGTACCCGCGGGTAATGTTCCTCCCCCGACCAGTTTCTGGCCAGCAGGTGGCGGACAGGCTCCGGTCGCACCGGTGATGACCCCCGTTCCGCGTCCGGGAATGATGGACAGTCAGGAATTCAGCCTGCCGGATACCGGGCCGAAAAAGCCCCGTTTCCCGTGGATTTCTTCCGGCAGTTTTGCTGAAGCGATCGTCGTGGAAGGGGCGGATGCCAATGCGTCCGTTACCGGCGATAAAAATACCGCCCCGATGCAGCTGCGTCTCACCGGCAAAGTTCAGATGCCTAACGATGAAGAGTTCGATCTGACCGGTTGCTTTGTGACCCTGGAGGCATGGGGGGATGTTTCCAGTGAACGAGCCATCGTTCGTAGTCGCTCAATCAGCTGCAAGCTGGGCGATGACGACATCGACCAGAAGATTGCCGGTCATGTGTCCTTTATGGGCAAGAACGGTATTAAGGGCGAAGTGGTTATGCGTAATGGCCAGATCCTGCTGTATGCCGGGGGGGCGGGCTTCCTGGACGGGATCGGGAAGGGTATTGAGAAAGCCTCTTCCACTACCGTGGGTGTCGGCGCAACCGCCAGCATGAGCGCCGGCGATATCGGCCAGGCAGGGCTCGGCGGTGGTGTCAGTTCTGCGGCCAAAACACTCTCCGATTACTACATCAAACGCGCCGAACAGTACCACCCTGTCATTCCAATCGGTGCGGGCAATGAAGTCACGCTTGTTTTCCAGGACGGCTTCCAGCTCGAAACACTGGAAGAAGCGCGTGCGAAAGCGGCTGCACGTAAGAAACAAAATCAACCTTCTGCCTCATCCACGCCTGCTGCCATGCCGGGTAACACGCCGGACATGCTGAAGCAGCTGCAGGACTTCAGGGTAGGGGACACCGTCGATCCGACGACTGGACAGGTCGTCACACAGTAAACGGGGCCGGGAAACCGGCCACAACAACACAATTCGGAATAGTCAGTGCCCTGGAAGACGAAAAAGGGATGGGCGGTAGCGTGTCCGGGCACATACACAGGAAAGAGTGATGGCAGACGTACTGGACCAGTTGCAGGAGCAGGAAGACCTGATTCACAGGCTGCACATTCAGGCGGTCAGACAACAGTTAAGTGTTAAAGGTGAAAGCCTTACCCGGTGTGAATGCTGTGGAAACCGTATTCAGGAACGGCGTCAAAAAGCGATACCTGGCGTGCGTACCTGCACTGAGTGTCAGCGGGTACTGGAAATTCGGGAAAAAAATTATCAGAGGTGAACTATGGGAAGCAGAAAAGTCAATGTGATGGTCGTGGGGGAAACCGGTAGAGGTAAAACCACGGCACTCAGTCAGGTCACTCGAATTTTCCTGGCAAAGTCAGACGTAAGCCAGCTCAAAGAACGGTATTCCGGTGATGACGAGGAGAGGCTGGCGGAGGCTATCCGTGAGAACTGCAACATCTGGTATCCACTGAAGCCAGGGGACGGGCATCATGATAAATAAAACTCTGACCCTCATTTTATATTGCCTTCGCTGGCTGGCATGGGCTGTTCATTATTTGGTTATCTGGCCTGCCGGAACGCTGGTACTGATTGTAGCTCTGGTGTTCTGTCTTGATAAAACTACGCCGGGAATGGTTGTGGTGGATTATCTGCAGGAGGCCGGGAATATCACCGATGGTCAGCGCTGGACGTGGCGAGAGTGTACGAAACAGATACCTGCTGGACTCCCTGCCTCATCTGAACTTCCAAAAAGTACCGACCGTTTTCAGCCGGACGCGTGCCCGGAGGTGGTCTCCGATGCCAGAGGTTATGCAGCATATGTTGACCGTACTTTGATGAGAACGCTGAATTGGCTGTGGGTTCTGATGGGGTTGACTTATGCCGGACTGGCCTGGCTTCTGGGCATCAGACCGTATTTTCCCCGCTATGTATTTGTCAAAGTCGCAGATGACAAGGGGTATATCCGCTGTGCTTCATCCCGCTCTTGTCCGGAGCGGGGGATGGGAGTTCCGGCAATTTTCCCGGTGAAAAAGAAATCCGAAAAACACCAGGGGTGCGATGTGTATGCATCTTCTCTGTCCTCCCAGACTGTCAACAAAAACGCTAAATGGCCCGAAAACGAAAGCGAGAAATGATGATGGATATTTCTTCATTACTTCTACGAGATTTTAGCGATCTGACCAGGCCGGAGTTAATTGCACGGTTGAGGCGCCTGAAGATCCTTCAGGCACGAGTGGAGTACACCCGTGACAACTTTTCTCCCCGGCAGCTAAAGGCATTCGCCCTGGCCATCCTCCTTCTGGTCATGGCTTATGCATTAACCGATTCCTTAATCTTCAGCGGCATAACCTGCCTGGTCACATTCATTGGGGTACTGCGTTATTCCCGGTTACCCATGACATGGCACACACAGCTAAAAGACGGTATCTCCCGGTTCGAGAGTCTTCGAAGTTCTCCGCTTCGTCAGATGGATGAAGCGGATGCCCATTATGACTGGCATTACGCCTCTTATTGTCTGGCTGCTGAAGTCCAGCTTATTTACTCCGCGCTTACGCAGCCAGCCAGACCCTTCAGCGCATAATTTTTCAGGAAATATCAATGAAAAAAATCACACTTTTGCTGGCAGGCAGCGCCCTGCTGTTATCCGGTTGTGCCGGTGTCAAAAGCAGTTTCGACTGTGATGCCACAACGTCTGATACCTGTATGACTATGACGAAGGCTAATCAACTGGCCCGGGACAAGGCGGCAAAACAGGCGGGAAAGCCGGCTGCGGGCGGACTGCCTTCCCTGGTTAATCTTCCGGCCACCTCTGCGGCGGCGGTTCCGTCTGCATCCCGTTCCGTCGTCAGTGTCCCTTCCGGCGCGCGGGTAACCAGCAACAGACCCGCTGTATCAGCTGGCACCGCAACAGGTATAAGCACGAACGCCGCAGCGTCAACACTGACACCCCGTCCGGTTGCCGTAACGCCAATAACACCTGTTTCACGCACAAATGTGTCCGCAGTCACTCCGGCACCCTCATGCCAGAGCGTGCGTTGTGACAATCCAGGCTCCGTGCACCCACAACGCAGCCAGGACCAGATAGCCACGGTCTGGATTGCGCCCTGGGTGGACAGCGATAACGCCTTCCATCAGCCCGGTCGTGTGTCCTTTGTGGTCAGTCCTGCCGATTGGGTTCTTCCGGCCCGGATAAATTAAGGAGTCTCGGGTGAAAAAATTTCTGAACGTACTGGAAAATCTGCAGAACGCCTTCCGGATGCCGGATGGCGCGTCGGAGATGACGCGCAACCTGGCCAGCCTGGACTTTCCGCAGCTTACCAGCGTCCTGCCATACCGTGATTATGACCGTGACAGTGGGCTGTTTGTGAACCGCAGTACGGTGGGTTTTCTGCTACGTGCAGAGCCCCTTATCGGCGCTAACGAACAAATTGTGTATGTGCTGGAAGATCTCATCAAAAGCAAGCTGCCGCGTAAGACGCCGATATCATTCCACCTGGTGTCCAGCAAGCTGATCGGTGATCAGCTTGACCGGGGCCTGTCTGAGTTCCGCTGGCAGGGGAAGCATGCTGACAAATTTAACCGTATCACCCGGGCATATTATCAGCGCGCTGCGCAGCAGCAGTTCAACAGCCCGACCGGCCTGCCGCTGACCCTGCGTGACTATCGTCTGTATATTTCTTACTGCGTGAAGGCGAAGAAGCGGACGGCGGCCGTGATGACGGAAGTCGCTCATACCCTGAAAGTGCTGCGTTCCTCTCTGGACGCGGCAAAAATTTACACGCAGGCGGCCGATGACCAGGAGCTGGCTACGCTGGTTCACGGGATGCTGAATGCCCGTCATGATCAGTTGTACCCGGATGAGGTTCGTGTTGGCAAATTTGATGAGCTGCATCAGCGCTGTGTTGACCAGCGTATCGGTATCGATGTGCGTCCGGATGATGTTCTTATTAGTCTTGCCGACCGTCAGGGCAGCGTAACCTCCACGCGGGCTATGAACTTCATGCTGGAGAACAACCCGGATATGTTCATGCTGTGGATGGGGGGAGATAACCTGTCCAACCTGCTCAGCCCGGACCTGACCATCGCCAGCCCGTTCGTCATCACGATGGTGATGGAGGCCGAAGACCAGGTGGCGACGCAGGGGGAAGCCACGCGCAAATATCTCGACCGGGATAAAAAAGCAAACTCTCCCTATGCCACCCTGTTTCCTGGTGTGGCAAAACAGGCTAAAGAATGGAAGGAAATCCGCGAGCATCTTAACAGCAACCAGACCTGTATTGTCCGCTATTACTATAACGTCACCACGTTCTGTCCGGATACGGATGAGGATGCGCTGGTCTGCGAACAGCAGGTCATTAATACCTTCAAGAAGAATGGCATAGATCTGTTTTCCCCGACCTATATGCAGTTCCGTAACTGGATAGCGATGATCCCCTTCATTCATGCGGAAGGGCTCTGGGAAGACATCAAAATGGGCGGGGCCACGTGCCGGGCCGAAAGTATCCAGGCCGTGAATCTGCTGCCGGTGGTAGCCGACAACCGGCTGTGTCAGGGAGGATTGTTGACGCCGTCCTACCGCAACCAGCTGGCGTTCCTCGATATCTACGGGGACGGGATGGGTAACACCAACTACAACATGGCGGTCACTGGCACCTCGGGGGCAGGCAAGACCGGTCTGGTACAGCCTATTCTGCGCAGCGTGCTGGACTCCGGCGGTATTGCCTGGGTGTTTGACATGGGGGACGGCTACAAGTCGTTCTGTGAGAACGTGGGCGGCACATACCTTGACGGTAAGTCACTCAAATTCAATCCATTTGCCAACATTTCCAATATCAATGAGTCAGGGGAACGTATCCGTGACCAGCTGGCTGTGCTGGCAAGCCCTAACGGTACGCTGGATGAAGTCCATCACAGTCTGCTGCTGCGCGGGGTACAGGAAGCCTGGGAAGCTCACAAGGAAAAAGCCCGAATTGACCACGTCGTCCAGAAGCTGACGGCCATCCGTGAGGATGATAAATACCAGAACTCGCCGGGTATCACCAACCGACTGGATGAAATTATCGAGCTGCTCGGTAAGTACTGCTCCTGGGGAATTTACGGCGAATACTTTAACAGCGACGAGCCGTCACTGACCGATGATGCCCGCTTTATCGTCCTGGAGCTGGGGGGCCTGCAGGACAAGCCTGATCTGCTGGTTGCGGTGATGTTTTCCCTCATCATCTACATCGAAGACAAAATGTACCGCACGCCGCGCAGCCTGAAGAAATGTTGCACCATCGACGAAGGCTGGAAGCTGCTCAACTTTAAAAATGAGAAGGTCGGTCAGTTCATTGAAACCGGCTACCGTACTGTACGCCGCCACCGTGGCGCGTTCATCACCATCAGCCAGAACATCAAAGACTTTGACGCCGATGATGCTTCCGGAGCTGCAAAAGCGGCCTGGGGTAACTCTGCCTTCAAGGTGATCCTCAAACAGGATGCCTCTGAGTTTAAGCAGTATAACCAGAACCGTCCCAACCAGTTCAGCGAACTGGAGCGCAGTGTTATCGGCAAGTTCGGTGATGCCAAAGACCAGTGGTTCTCCTCCTTTATGCTGCGCATCAACGATACCTGCAGTTTCCACCGTCTCTTTGTCGATCCGCTCAGTCGAGCGATGTTCAGTTCAAAGGGTGATGACTTCGAATTTATCCGCCAGTGCCGGGAACAGAACATGGATATCCATGACGCTGTATACCAGCTGGCACAACGTAACTTCCCTGATGAGATGCGCGAACTGGAAGCGCTTGCGGAGGCCGCATGAAAACGGAACAACAGGTTAACGACACTCAGTCAAAACCCACAACTGCCAGAAAGACCCTGACTCAACGCGAACGCCAGAGGCGTCGCTGTCTGCGTAGCCTGCTGCTGGTTGCCGCCACCATCCTGTGTATTAACGCTGCTGTCACGTCGTTGCTGATTAGCTGGCGTACGCCAGTGGTGGTGTCATTTGATATGAAAAAAACGCTGGATCAGTTCACTGAACAGGCCGGCGCTCAGTCACTGGATGAGCCTCAGACTAAGGCACTTACCGAACGATTTATGAACAGCCTCAATGCTGAGTTGCAGGAATGGCAGCGCCGCCATGATGCACTCATCCTGGTGACGCCCGCAGTGGTCAGCGGGGCGGGCGACATCACTGATGAGATTCAGACAGGGGTGGCACACCGAATGGCGGCGGGAGGCGGCAACTGATGAAAAAAGGGCTGCTGGCACTGTTGTTGATTTCCGGCGTAGCACAGGCAAAAAATCTGGGGACATGGGGGGAAATGTACCCCATTGCTGAGCAGGACATGCTCACTACCATCCAGACCCGCCTGAAGGCAATGGAGGCCAGCGGTGAGATGGCCCGGGAGCAGGAAGCATTCAAACAGCGTGTCATTGAAAACACTCTACGTCCCAGGCCTGTTGAAGGGCTGACGCTGGCGCAGGAGAACACCACGCACTATATCGATCCATCGCTGACGGTCAGTGAAGATCTGAAAGACCATCAGGGGCGGGTGTTCGCTCGTAAAGGGCAGGTGATTAACCCGCTGGATACCGTACCGTTCACCGACACGCTCTATTTTATTGATGCAGATAATCCGCAACAGCTGTCCTGGATGAAAGCGCAGAAACCCGGAACGTTGACTTACCGCGTCATTCTGGTCAACGGCGATATCCGTGAGGCGACCAAAGCCCTGGACACGCGTATTTATTTTGACCAGGACGGCACGCTAAGCAGGAAGTTTGAACTGAAATCTATCCCTGCGCGGGTGACTCTCTCGGAAGACCGACGTCGCCTTCGGGTAGATACTTTTGCGCTCCCTGGACCCGGAGAAGCCCATGAATAGGTTACTTATTCTGTTACTCATGGCTTTTGCCTTCAGCTGGTCGTCAGTGAGCAATGCTGCCACTACCAGCGCTTCCGTGGAGTGCGAGGGACGTTTTGTAAACCCGATCACCGATGTCTGCTGGGAGTGCATTTTCCCGGTCACCATTGGCAATGTGCCTGTGGCAAAGGGACGTCAGCCGGATACGCCGAATCCTGGCATGCCCATCCAGTTTTGTCCTATGGGGATTTTCTACCGTGTGGGACTGGCCATTGGCTACTGGGAGCCGATGGCGCTGACCGATGTTACCCGTTCCCCTTACTGCATGGTGAATCTGGGCGGGTTCAATATCAATGTGGGTAATGTCGGTACCGGGACAGGCGGGCAGGAGAACAGGGCCAACCCCGGCGCGTTCTACCATGTCCACTGGTACAAATATCCGCTGACGTACTGGCTCAACATAATCACATCAATGGGCTGTCTGCAGGGAGGAGACATGGACATTGGGTATCTGTCTGAACTTGATCCGATGTGGGACAGCAGCTCGCTCAGCATGATTATCCAGCCTGAAGCCATTCTGTTCGGCAACGTGATTGCGCAGGCAGCCTGTGCGGCTGATGCCGCCGCAAGTCTGGTGCATATGCCGCTGGACCCCCTGTTCTGGTGTGCTGGTAGCCAGGGAAGTATGTACCCCTTTAACGGCTGGGTATCGAATGAATTCAGCCCGATGCAGACCTCGCTGCTTCTCAGTGAACGTATGGCATTCAAGCTGCACCGACAGGGCATGATCATGAACTCCGTTGGGGCTGATACGGCGGTTTGCTTTGAATATCCATCTCCCATCATTCCGAAAAGTCGCTGGCGTTATCACCTGGTCAATAAATATCCCGATGCAGGGCAGTGTCATCCGCTGGGCCGCAGCGTGACCCGCTGGGAAACCGGCAAGAACATGCCCAATGACCGTCGAAATTTCGGGTATCTCTTCTGGCGTAAACGCAACTGCGTTTTCCTTTAAGGAGCACAGTATGTTTGTGAACAAAAAAAAGTATGAACTTGTCCTCGCCCGATATGAACTGGCCGCCTCTCGCGCCGACCAGGCTGAACAGGTACTCGCGCAACTTTACGATATGGCGCTGAAATATGGTGGGCTTTACAAGTGCATCCTCGAATGCCGTGAAGCGGCAATGGCCGTGAATCAGCCCGGTCGGGAAAGCACAAAGCTGATCACGGAGCGACTGGCCTTTATCGACAGAAGATTAAGCGATTTTCTTCCATTCCTGACGCAACAGATGCAGGACGGAGAAAGGCTGATGTGGAACGACATGCTGGAAAGCCGCTCTGCCGCAATGGCTTATGGCCTCGAACTCCAACAGCCAGAGGAGGAAACCCTGTGAGCAAAACATTGATTTTCCTTCTCGCTCTGTTGAGCTCAGGGCTGGCTCAGGCTACTGAACACACGGAAAACCGCCAGTTTATCAAGGAGCAGCTCAGACTGGACCGTCAGCGATTTCAGTCTCTGCAAACCCCGGATTTCCTGAAGCAGGACCGTCCGGTAGCGCCGCAGGATCAGTCGTTTCTCGACGCCCAGGCACAGCAATTCCGGCAATCCATGCAGCCCGGAGAGCGCCCCGTTGATGCTGCGCTGGTTTTTGTTTCATTCTCGATGCCGTCTGATGAACTGAAGCAACGAGTTCAGGATGCGGCAGCGCTGAATATTCCGGTGGTTATCCGGGGGATGGTGAACGGCGACATGCGGGCTACGGCGAATGCTGTCGCCGGTCTGGTGAAAGAGAGCAATACCGGTGGCGTGCAGATAGACCCAACCACCTTCCGTAAGTACAACATCACTGCCGTACCGGTACTGATCGTCGCCTGCGGTAATCAGGGCGATAAGGTAGACCGCCTACAGGGTGATCTCACGTTGCATCAGGCGCTGAAGCGCGTTGCTGAAGAGGGGGACTGCGCACAGACCGCGAAAAGCCTGCTGGGCGAGGGGGTGCAATGAAAAGGATACTCCCTTTATTTGTGTTTACGGCATCGGTCTTTATGGTGCAACCGCTCATCGCTAACGAGCAGTTTAATCAGGGCATGCAGCAGGGGAAATCGAACAAAGGGCAGGGGGCTGATGCCATTCAGGGATTTAAGCCAGCTGAAGTCATCCCGGGCTACACGACATCTCCCTCTGAAAGCGGATACTACGGTGGGGTGACCTCATCGGGTGTGGATATGACATCCCCGGGTTCTGCTGCGTTGAACAGTTCTGAGGCCGGTAAAACTATTACGGAATCCATTCTTAATACTCCCGCAAACAACAAACCGTCGCTGGATGCACCATTTATTTCCGAGGGGCTGGATATGCAAGCGAAAGCGGAAACCATTACCGGCGGCGGTTTTGACGGATGTGTGGATCAGCCTGCGAGTTTTACCGAAATCACCACACATCAGTGTCTGCGGGACACGAAAATTGAGCAGTACTGCACCCGCACCGCGACCATTGTCGGCGACTGGAAGGAAACCACAGAGGTTAAAACCTACACTCTTACCGCCTTTAATTTCAGCCGTTCCGGAAAGCAGATTGTGTTCAGTGTGCCTGCCCCTGAAGCCGGTATCATCCACAGTGCAAGCCTGAACGTGACCACCCAAAATTATCTCTGGAATTCCCGGGCCAGCTTTATGAATACCACATTCAATCTGACCTGGAATGACACCATTGCACTGGGAGGCGCGACAGGGATGGTGCTGACCAAAGGACAGACTCTCAGCGGCACAAGCTGCAGCGGGAACGGCAGTTGTACCGGTTCGCTGGATGACCTCATCTTTAACCAGTTCGTCGGGGGTAGCTCTCGTTTCACACTGACGCTGGTAATGCAGGTGAAAAGCCGGGAATGGGTGCCGCGGGTAGAGTGGTCGGAAAGCTGCCCGTTCAGCAAGTCTGAAGGCGCAATGACCGGTTCTCAGTGTGTGGAGCCGGGAGGCACCCGGACCGTCGTTGTTGAGGGAAAAACCTACAGCATTCATCAGGACTGCTGGAAATGGCAGGACACATACCTGACACAGACCGAGACAGAAGGAACCTGCGGGGAGTACATGAAGGACTCCGCCTGTACGGTGACGCGCAGCCAGTGTGCGGATACCGTGGATGGTTTCTGTGTGAGCCAGCAAGTGACGTACTCCTGTGAACGGAAAAAAACGGGTAGCGGGCAGATTTGCGGTGGTGAGTTCTTCTGTACGGACGGCAGCTGCGCGCAGGGCCAGACCGGAACCAGCAATATGTTTGGTCAGGCCGTCTCCGCGCTGGCCGCCGTCGCAGCAGCAGGCGAAGACGTGGCTGAACTGAACGGTGAGAACGTCAGGGCATTCACTGGCGAGGCCAAATCCTGCAAAAAGATGGCTGCGGGCTTCAATAACTGCTGCAAGGATTCCGGATGGGGCCAGGATGTGGGGCTGTCGAGCTGCAGCAGCGATGAAAAAGCACTGGGCAAGGCCAAAGAGAAAAAACTGACGGTCTATGTCGGGGAATACTGCAGTAAAAAAGTCCTCGGCGTGTGTCTCGAGAAAAAGCGCGGCTACTGCCAGTTTGATTCAAAACTGGCCCGTATTGTCCAGGAACAGGGGCGTCGTGACCAACTGGGCGTTGGCTTCGGTAGCGGAAAATCTCCGGACTGCCGTGGCATAACTGTGGATGAACTGCAGCGCCTCGATTTTGGGGTGATGAACTTCAGTGATTTTTACAGCGACCTCGATGCCGGCAGTGACATTCCGGAAGACCAGGCGTTACTGAAAAAAGCGCAGGACATCATCGCGGAAAAAATGAAGGAGAACGCGCCATGAGATGTATTGCCGGTGCGCTTGCCCTGATGATGGCAGCATCGTTGCATGCTGCTCCTGAGGATGTGCTGGCACCTGACTATGCCCGGGAAGAGGGATGGCAGTGGTACAACCCCAATGCTGAAGAGGCAGAGCCCGAACCAGCGTCGCCGCCGACACTACGGGAACGTCTGGCCAGCATGACGCCATCAGAGCAGAAAAAGGTGCTCCAGCAGGCTACCCGTGAAGCGCTGGACACCGCCATTCTGTATCCATCTGCGGAGAACTTTCGCCGCTTTATGACACTCCAGAACTTCTGGACTGACCGGGCAACGGACTTTACCCAGACGGCGAAACTGGCCCGGCTGAAGTATCCGGAGCTGGATTACAACGTGAAGCGCAGCCATTACAACGGCACGGTGGAAGCTCGCCTGACTGAAGAGAAGAAGGTCCAGAATGCGGTTATCAGCCAGGTGGCGCAGCGTTATGGCCTGTTCTTTTTCTACCGGGGCAATAATGCCGTCGACAACCTGATGGCCGGGGTGATACGTGCTTTCTGTGAAGATCGGGGGATCAGCCTGATGGCCGTCAGTGTGGACGGTAAACTCAGCGACCAGCTTCCGCAAAGTCGCCCTGACAGCGGACAGGCCGAAAAAATGCGTGTCACCCACTTCCCGGCCACGTTTCTGGTCGACCCGAAAACTCACCAGTGGCAACCCCTTGCGTGGGGGTTTATGAGCCACGACGACCTGGATCGCCAGATGGTCAGCGTCCTTACCCACTTTGCACCTGACTACTGATAACACCTGTCTTTGAGGTAACCCATGCTTATTACTGCATTGCGGACCGCCATCCTGATGGCGGCGATGCTGGCCGGCTGTCTGCAGGCCGGAACACTGGATGATATTCGTGCTCTTGAAGCCGGAAAAACGGGCCGCAGCGCCCCTGCTATGGACGCTCTCAGCCTGCCGGGGAACAGGGCGACACCGACAACAGACCGTGCCGCTCAGGATACGTCACCTGTCTGGTATACGCTGAGTGACGGGCGGAAAGTTAACCTGCAGGACTGGAAGGTGGTGCTGTTCATGCAGTCGACCTGCCAGTACTGCCGCCAGTTTGCTCCGGTTCTAAAAGCCTTTTCTCAGAAAACCGGTCTTGACGTTTTCCCTATTAGCCTTGACGGGAAGGGAGATGCCGAATTCCCCGATGTTCTGCCAGCAACGCCGGATGTGATGGTGGAATATTTCCAGAGTGGCCTGCCGGTGGCCACGCCAACCACCTTTCTGACCAACGTCAATACGATGGAAACCTGGCCGCTGCTGCAGGGTGCCGCAGGGGCTGGAGAATTCCGCGCCCGCCTCGATGAAGTACTCCGGATGGCGCTGGATCGTCAGGCCGGGAAAAGCATTCCACTCAACGCTCAGGGACAACAATAATGCGACTGAAACCGCTCTGCCTGGCCTTTGCGCTGGGCCTGTACAGCGCAGGAACGGCGCATGCCGCGCTGCAGGATGACATGAATTCATTCTTTAATGACATGAGTTATGCCAGCAACACCACCTCGGCAAAAGCCTGGCAGGGGCAGGCCGCACGTTATGTCTCCGGAGGCTCGTTCTACGCGCGCACCGGCAACAAGAACATTCAGCTGGTTTCCATAAGTCTGCCATCCATCAACGCCGGGTGCGGCGGGATTGACGTGTATCTGGGGGCGTTTTCCTTTATTAACTCCGACCAGATTATGGCGTTTGTGAAACAGACGATGGCGAACGCGGCAGGCTACTTCTTTGACCTTGCGCTGGAAACCACCGTACCGGAACTCAAGGCCGCGAAAGACTTTCTGCAGAAGATGGCCGCTGATATTAACCGGTTCAATATGTCCAGCTGTCAGGCGGCAAAGGCGATGGTCGACAGCGTGGCATCGCTGTGGGGCGAGAGCCAGCAGAACGTCTGCCAGTCTGTTGGCGGGCAAACCAGCGTGTTTTCGGACTGGGTGGCTTCCCGTCAGGGCTGTACCTCCGGAGGCAAATACGGTTCCGTCGCTGATAAAGCCACCGGCGCGGAAAAGGACCAGGTTCTGAAGGATATCAACCTGATGTGGGATGCGCTCGGCAATAGCTCGCTCAGCAGCAACGCAGAGCTGCGTCAGTTCGCCATGAGCATCAGTGGTTCGGTGATTTTCGGCAGCAACGGCGAATTGCGGATACTGTCTTCAATGGCATCGGACCGCAGCCTGCTGACAGCGATGATGAGCGGGGGGACGGCAAAGGTATACGTCTGCGATAACCAGAATAAATGCCTGTCCCCGACTCTGAATAACGTGACGATTTCCGCAGACAAATCGCTTATTAAGATGGTGCAGGACATGCTGACCAGCATCGAGAACAAGGCCATCACCGACACGCCGCTGACGGAAAAAGAGAAGCAGTTCATCAACAGTACCTCCATCCCCATTCTCTCCTGGATTGTGGACCAGTCGTCACTGAGTGTCTCTCAGTCCCTGTTTGCCCAGCTGACGGATTACATCGCGGTCGACATCTATCTGCAGTATCTGGAAGCCGTGATGAAGGTGGTTAACGGATCGCTTGCCACCAAAGATTATCCGGGCGCCAACATGAAAGAGCTGAAAAGCGGGCTGGCCGACGCGCGTCAGGCGCTTAACTCGCTGCGTATGGAAGTGCAGATCAAAGAAGATGCCCTTATCTCCGCGCAGCAGCAAATCCGCTTTATCCGCCAGCAGGTCTCCTCAAAGATGAGCGATCGTGTGCTTGGTAACTACCAGTTCAGCAGGGTGAATTGATATGGCCGTTGATACGATTTACACCGTTGCCGGCGGGGCGTGGTTTCAGGATACGCTCAATGGCGTGGCGGCATTTTTTAACAGCAGGGCCGGAGACTCACTGATTGCTATGGCCACCGCCGTATCGGTGATTGTCGGGGCGGCAACCTATATCCGGACACGCAATATTATGGACCTGGTCAAATGGGCCGGGTTTTATGTCCTGGTGATTGCCGTTCTGGTCGGGGACAAGCGGAACGTGCAGATTATTGACCTGTCTGAACCAGCGGCCATCTATCAGGTGGATAATGTCCCGACCGGCCTTGCAGCCCCGGCCAGCCTGATCACCCGTATTGGTGCAGGTATGGCACAGGTTTACGATTTTGTGTTTGCCCGGCCGGACGCGCTGACTTACAGCAAAACCGGGATGCTGTTCGGCGCGCAGCTGGCGGCGGGGAGCAGTGATTTCCGGTTCTCTGAGCCGGAAATTCAGCGCATGTTCTCTGATTACGTTCATAACTGCGTGGTGGGTGACATTATGCTGAACAATAAGTACAGCATTGGCGACCTGATGAATTCTACAGACCCATACGCGTTGATATTCAGTAAACCCAGTCCTCTGCGTGGTCTGTATGACAAAAACCGCAATTTTCTGACCTGCGAGCAGGCCACAACCAAAATAAACACTGATTCGAGTGATATCAGTGGACGGAATATGTTCCCGTTTCTCCAGCAGGTGCTTAACCGGATGCACGGTTTCACGAACCAGGTCTTTGGTCCGACAAACGGTGCCAGTACGGCACTGTTCACCGAAATGCTGGGCGACAGCTATAACTATTTTCACGGCAGTTCCATGACCTCCACCGAGATCATCCGCAAGAACGTGGTGATGAATGGCCTGCGCAGTGGTCTGGAGAGCTTTTCAGCGCAGAATGGCGATACTGCCGGGCTGGTGAACACCGCCACGCAGACATCGATGGCAAAAATGCGCCTGTCTCAGGCGACCAGTGCGTCCATCGCTGCCAACACGCTGCCGGTGATGCACAGCGTTCTGCTGGGCATGACAATGGCGCTGTTCCCGGTGCTGATTGTCCTGGCTGTGGTGAGCTCCTTGTCCTGGACCATTATTAAAGGCTATATCTACACCATTGCCTATCTGCAGATGTGGCCCATTCTGTTCTCCATACTGAACCATGCGATGAACTTCTACCTGCAGGGCAAACTCAACGGGACTGCGGTGACGCTGGCCACGTTTGACCAGGTGCAGAATACCTATTCAGATATCGGCACCACAGCCGGCTGGCTGGCGCTGTCCATCCCGTTTATCGCCTGGGGGATGGTGAAAGGCCTGGGACAGGTGGTGTCGCAGGCGGGGAACTATCTGGGACAGACCCTGCAGTCAGCATCCACACAATCGTCGTCTCAGGCTGTCGACGGTAACTGGTCCTATAACAATATGACGACCGGAAATGTGCAGGGTAATAAGTGGGACACTAACTACAGCCATCGTGAAGGGCATATGACCAGTCAGCTGGAGAGTGGTGCTACCAGAACGCTAACCTCTTCCGGGCAGAATGTTTTTGATACCACTGGAGCAATGTCGAAGTTGCCTGTCAGTCTCAATGGTGCCGAAGTCACAAGCAGCAGCCTGACTCAACAGGCCAGAGAATCTGAACAGCGGGCACAAACTGCACTCAGCGGATATCAGAGTGGCCGTTCCAGTAGCTGGAGTCAGTTGCAACAGTTTGCCAGCCAGCGTGGGAACAGCGATTCGTTAGTACAGGGTTCAGATCACAGTAGTGGCAGCAATTCTAGCTCAGGTATTAATAAAATGCTCACAGCTACAGAGGGGTATGCAAAAGCTAATAACGTTAGCACCCAGGAAGCGTATAACCAACTTATGGATAAAGCTTCAAGAGGAACTATAACAGCAGGAAGTAAAGCTAGTGTGGGAGGTAAATTATTTGGAACCGGAATTGAAGCCCATACAGGAGCAGAATTTAGTGGTAGTAGCGGATCGTCGCATGGTACCAATGAAACTAACTCACAAACAAATGATTTCAGAAATGATAGAGCCTCTCAGTTTGCTAATGACTTCAGAGAGGGCTTAGATATGGTAACCAGCAGTCGTGTAACTGCAGGGGGAACCCATACTGATGCTGCATCAGCAAATAAAGTAGAACAGTTGGCGGCAACGCTATCAGAGACCCAAAACAGCTACCAACAGTACTCTGACAGTATGACTCGCAGTCATGAATACAGCGAAATGGCGGCATATGTTCAGAGTAATAGTGCTCAGATCAACAGCAATTTTGACCAGCAATTTGCAAACTATGTGATGCAAAAATCTGGTAATGCTGAAGCAGTTTTGAGTGACACATCATCTCCGGAAGTTGCAGCAGAACGACAGAAACTGGCTCAATCATTTGTTCAGGATAAGATGCTACCTCAAATTCAGGCTGAATATCATGGGCATAAAGCTAATCTTGGTGGTGGAATGAGTCAGGCAGCATCAGTACCAGGAGAGGAAAGTGTAAATAATCACTGGAATGAAAACTCAGATGTTATTCGTGATCACGAAAATGCAGCCGGTATAAAAAATAATGTACAACAAACAGTTGAACAGAGATATTCTGATGCTAGAACTCAGTTAAATGATGACAGTCAAGAAATAGCGGGGCAGAAAGAAAAAATTCAGGACATGAGGAAGAATCTACAGTCAGAGCAGTCAACAGCTGCTGAAGAGCATAGGAAGGGATTTGAAAATGAAAAAGCTTCGCAGAAATCACTGGCCGGACTAAATAATGATGACTTAACGAAGATGGCTCAGGATGCACAAGATAAAGGAACAACCTATTATGGTAAGAAGTAAATATAACTTAAGTCTACTGATTTTACCTGTGAGCTTTGCTATAGTCTGGTGGCGAGCAACATACAGCTACATTTCATACGACTGGATATATATTCTTCCTTCCTTAGTTCTATTTTGTCTTATAGGGTATTTCCTGTTGTGGGCAGTAAGATTAAGGGGGTACCTATTAAGGTACGAGCCTTTGGAGGAGTACATAAAATATTTTGTAGGTTGCAAAATAAAGCTGTCGTTTTTAACTTTGTTGTTTTTTACTCTACTGGCAGAGTTATCCCCCTTGATTTACTATCCTATTTATTGTGTCTTTGGCATGTTTTTTTCTATCTTAGTATTTATGAAGTATAAAGGTAGAGATGCGATTGCAATAAAAGAACTGTTGTTAAATAGTGAAAGTAGTAAAAATGATGAAGTATGTTTTCAGCTACTTAGTGGAAATTACATAAAGAAATACGCACTTACTAATTCAGTTGTGGTTAACGGTAATGGATTGTATAAAGTGCAACCATTTAATTACTCAGAAGTAAAAGATGTGTATTCAATTGGCTGTAGCTTAAGCACGGCAAAAAATAGTGGTGTTCCTGATATGGTAGAGGCCAATAATATCGTTGATGATAGTTCTTTCTCTTTGATGGGGGTAAACCCGTCTACAGGTCTTTACATGACTGGAGGCAGCATGGACTCTGGAGGTAACCATTTTGGTAATCCAGAAAAAATAGATTGAAAAGGAGATAACGTGAAAACGAAAGTCTGGAGTCTGATTATATTATCTGCAGTTTTCATTGGCGGCTTCTCTAAATTTGCTGAAGCGAAGGACCAGTCCGATGGGATAACTATTCAAAACTATAATTTAATCAAAAAAGAAGCGCTAGATGGAGGGAAGGAACAGAACCTCATTCTTAACTCTTCGATGCAGGCAATGTGGGAAGGAATTGTATACACGAATGCATTAGCTAAAATGAAATCGGGTGACACTCTTATATGCGCTGGGGATGAAGTTAATAATGGTAAAGATTTATCAATGCTCGTTGATAAATATATTGAGCGGAATCCGGGTAAAGTTAAATCAAATGATAGATTTGCTCTTGTTGCGATTTTAGCATTAAATGAGTTCTATCCTTGCAGTAAATAAATGCATACATCATCCTCGGTTAAGTAGAGCGGTTGCTTGACCGCTCTTATTTCTCGCTATCTATTGTAAATATTATTTCCTGTCGTTATTAAATAATTTACGGAAAATATAATGAGTCTGAATCCTCGCGACTTAACGCAGGGCGGTCAGGTCGCATTCATGCGCCTGAAAATGTTCCTGCAAATAAATAACCTGATTTCTTATTACGTTATTATGGGGACGGTTTTATTTGGCATCGCCGTCCTGCTTATGCGAATGAGTATTCAGAATCTGACCAACGGCATTATTTACTGGTTTGTTCGGGTAATGTCGCCCTTTACTGAAAAAATGGTCAGTCAGCCTGTCTATACCATCCGTTATTACGAACATAACCTGCAGTACAGCGCCAGGCAGGTGTTGAGTGACAGTTACACCATGTACTGCGGCCAACTGCTGAAACAGGAACTGGTTATTGCAGGATGTGCCGCGCTGCTGATCGCCTTTCTGGCCACACTGGCCGTGTACTGGTATCTCGGGCGTGCTGGCCGTAAACAGAGTGAGGATGAAATTATCGGGGGCCGGGTACTCTGCGAATCGCCAAAAGAAGTTGCCCGGATGATGAAAAAACGCGGGGAAGCATCTGATATTCGTATTGATGACCTGCCGCTGAAGCTGGATTCTGAAATTCAGAATATGGCTATGCATGGCACGGTATCAACCGGTAAATCCACCCTGATGCGCAAGATTTTAAAACAGCTGCGTGACAGGGGCGATCTGGTCATTATCTACGACAAAGGCTGTACTTTCGTTGAGGATTTCTACGACGAATCCCGGGATAAAGTGCTTAATGCGCTGGATTCCCGTTGCCCGAACTGGGATTTGTGGGAGGAATGCCGCTCTATCGCCGAACTGGAGAATGCCAGTACGACCCTGATCCCGGCTAGTAGTGGTGAAGATCCTTTTTGGCAGGGCAGTGCGCGCACCATCTTCGCGGAAGGTGCTGAGCGCATGCGTAAGGACGAAGATCGCAGCTACAACAAATTCCTGCGTACACTTCTGGCCATAAAGTTGGACCAGCTGCGGGCTTTCCTGGCCGGTACGCCAGCCTCCACACTGGTTGACGGAAAAATAGAGAAGACAGCCATCTCTATCCGGAGCGTGCTGACAAACTACGTTAAAGCTCTACGCTACCTGCAGGGCATTGATCGTCCGGGGCGGGAGAAGTTTACCATCCGGGAATGGATGAAAGGCCAGACCGATAAATCGAAGAATGGCTGGCTTTTCATTACCTCCGATGAACAAAACCATGAGTCCCTCAAGCCGCTTATTTCACTGTGGCTCAGCATTGCCGCCACCAGTCTTCTCGCTATGGGGCCGAACCGGCAGCGGCGTGTCTGGTTCTTCTATGACGAACTGGCGTCGCTGCATAAATTGTCTTCATTACCGCGGATTATTTCAGAAGCCCGTAAATTTGGCGGTTGTTTTGTGCTGGGTTTTCAGAACATCGCCCAGATGGAAGAAATCTATGGTCCTAAAGCCGCTGCGGGACTGTTTGACCTGCTGAATACCAAATTCTTCTTTCGTTCCCCGAGTGCGGAAATTGCGCAGTTTGTAGAAAAAGATCTGGGGGAAACCCGGCGTAAAAAATTCAACGAACAGACCAGCTTCGGCCATGAGCAGGTCCGTGACGGGATTTCTTTCGGCAAGGAGGAAGAGCGTGTCACGGTGGTGACCTATTCAGACGTCCAGAAACTTAACGATCTGCAGTGTTATGTCACCCTGCCCGGTGACTATCCCGTTGTAAAACTCTCCATGAGCTATGAGGCAATGCCCAAAGTGGCAGATGCCCTGTTGCTGCGTGACGTACAGACGAGTCTTGATCAGACGCTTGAGGATGAAATTCGGCGCCGCAGTGAAGAAGAACGGCACAAGTTTGCCGGATTGTTCGAGAGAGAATCGTTGATTCAGGCTGTTCCGGGCGGTGCGTTTATACCGGAGGGGAATCTTTCGAATACCCCTCCCCCTTCTGCCGACCTGGTGGCTGCTGTCCTCGCGGAAGCGAACACGCCTCCTGCGACGTGGCCATTGCAGACAGAGGGGGGTTCCGGCGATGCAGATACCGAAAACACGGCTTCCACTGCAGTTACCGCTGAAGGTGGCTCAGCCTCCACCGGAGGGACTGAGCGTGATATCGAACAGGATTTACCTCAGGATATGCCGCCGGGCCTGAACAGCGACGGTGAGGTTGTGGATTTCGCAGCGTATGAGGCATGGGCTCAGACCTCACACCAGACTCGCGATATGACACGCAGGGAAGAGGTCAACATCAATCATGCGACAGATAAAACGCATGACTTTGATGACGACAGGGAGGTGTTCTGATGCTCTCAATTTCTTCTATAAAGGGTGATTCGGCCTATTACAGTCATGAAGACAACTACTATGCCAGCGGTTCGCTGGAGTCTCGCTGGCTGGGAGATGGTGCGGAGAAACTGGGCCTGAAGGGCGAAGTCGCCAACGCTGATATGGATGCGATACGTCAGGGCAAACTTCCTGACGGCACCGATCTCTCCAGGATGGTCAATGGGGTGAATAAACACCGCAGCGGCTACGACCTGACTTTTTCAGCCCCCAAAAGTGTATCGATGATGATCCTCATTGGTGGTGATACCCGCCTGCTTGATGCGTGGAACCGCAGTGTGGAAAACGGCATGAAAGAAGTAGAGAAGCTTATCAGCGCGCGCATCACAGACAGTGGAAAAACCGACACCGTTTTGACGGGAAACATGGTGGCCGCACTATACAATCATGATACCTCCCGTGCTTTAGATCCGCAGATCCATACGCATGCACTGGTGTTCAATACCACGTTTGCGGAAGACAAATGGCGGGCGCTGGCCAGCGATACACGTATGAAAACCGGATTCGGTGAAAATCTGTATGCGCTGCAGGTGGCGATCGGAAACCTCGTATTACAGCCATTCAGACAGGAGGCGGAAAAACTCGGTTATGAAACGGTTGCTGCCGGTAAAAATGGTCTCTGGGAGTTAAAGGATGTTCCTGTTGCGCCGTTTTCGACCCGCAGTCAGGCTATCAGCGAAGCGGCAGGGCCAGATGCGTCCAAAAAATCCCGCGACGTTGCTGCACTCGATACCCGCCAGGCTAAAGCCTGGGCGGACCCGGATCTGCTGAAAGCTGAATGGCGCCGGCGGCTGACCGATGAAAAATTCGATATCGATAACTACATCGGCCAGGCGCAGACACGGGCAGAACCACCTGGCCCTGTTGTTGGTGGCACAGAGGGTATTCGCTCAACAGGCCAGCCCGCCAGTGTGTCTACCGCTCAGATTTCTGAGTCAGACGTGCAGAAAGCCGTCAGTGACACGATTTCGGCATTGTCGGAGAAGAAGGTCCAGTTTACCTGGTCCGAAATGCTGGCCGGCACGGTCAGTCGTCTGCCGTCAGCGTCAGGTCTGTTTGAGCAGGCCCGTGCCGGCATTGATGCCGCGATTGAAGGGCAGCGACTTATCCCGCTTGACCGTGAAAAGGGTATTTTTACTTCCGATATCCACCTGCTGAACGAACTCAGTGTCCATCAGCTGGCGCGCACGGCCATTCAGGAGCAAACCGTGCTGGTCTTTCCTGAACGGGCAAAAGAGCGCGATATGCCGGCAGGTGATGCTGTCTCTGTGCTGACCCAGGATAAAAGCCCGGTGGCTATTCTCAGCGGTCGCGGAGGCGCGCAAACCTTGCGTGAGCGCACGGAAGACGTGGCCATGATGGCCCGCGCACAGGGCCGTGAGGTGATGATAATTGCAGCCGACGGTCGCAGTGGCCAGTTTCTGTCAGAAAGCCCGCATCTGGCAGGCCATGTAATGCTGCGCTCGCAGATGAATGCAGACACCGTATTGCCGGTGCAGGGCACAGTTATCGTTGACCGGGCGGAGAGACTGTCGCTGAAAGAAACCGTGCTGCTGCAGGAAAAGGCGCTCAGCGCCGGTGCGCAGCTGATTTTTATGGATACGGAAAACCGACAGGGAACGGGGAACGCGCTGTCTGTGCTGAAAGAGGCGGATATTCCACAGTACCGGTTTTACGGTACGCAACTGCCGGAGGTACGACTGGTCAGCGAGGCGGACAAGCGTACCCGTTATGGCCAGCTGGCGCAGGAGTACGTGCGCCTGTCTGCTGAAGGGCGGGATGTCGTGGCCCAGGTGACCGGTGCCCGGGAACAGCAGCATCTGACGGAGGTTATCCGGGATATGCGCCGTGATGCGGGTGAGCTGGGCCGGGAGCAGGTGACACTCCGGGTACTGGAGCCGGTGTGGCTGGACAGCAAAACCCGTCATCAGCGTGATAACTACCGGCCCGGGATGGTGATGGAGCAGTGGGACGCTGAGAAGAAAACAATGACCCGGCACACCATTGACCGGGTGGCTGAGGCCACTAACAGCCTGGTGCTGCAGGGGGAAGACGGTAGTCGTCTGACACTGAAGGTGACGCAACTGGACGGCAGCTGGAGCCTGTACCGCAGCCGGACACTGGCGGTTTCTGAAGGGGACCGCGTCAGGGCGCTGGGGCGAGAGCTGAAGGGAGCCATCAAAGCGAAAGAGCAGTTCACCGTGGCGGGGCTGGAAAATGGCGTGGTACGGCTGCGCAGCGGCGACCGGGAACTGCGTCTGCCCACTGAACGGGCCGTGAAGCTGGCCCATGACTATGTGGAAGGGACCGGAGCGGGTACCAGCGCGTCGCGCACGGTACTGGCCGCCGTCGGTCCGCGCGGGCTTAATAAACAGACCCTGAACGCGCTGGCGCAGAGCGGCAGCGACATCCGGATTTATACGCCGCTGGAAGGCCGGCAGGCAGCACGCAAAGTGGAGAGTGTGTCTGCCGTGCGACTGGCCAGTGACCAGGTCCGTCAGTCGACCGGCGAGGCAAATCTGGATACTGCTATACAGGCCAGTCGTGACCGCCTGATGTCGGATGCTGAGCAGGCGGTGAGTCTGGCCATCCCGCGCGCGCAGCAGGGACAGGTACACCTCAGTGAAATTGCCCTGCTGTCAGAAGCGGTAAAATCCGGCCAGCCGCTGACTGATGTCCGGACTGAAATCGCCCGGCAGGTGGACAGTGGGGATCTGATACAACTGGATTCAGTTTCCGGGGCGGGAAACAGGGTGCTGGTTCCGCGAGTGGCGTATGAGATGGAAAAGACCATCATCCGCCATATTGCTGAGGGTAAGGATGCGGTACAGCCCCTGATGGCGCTGACGCCTGCCTCAGTGCTGGCCGGTTTGACGGCAGGCCAGCGGGAGGCCACGCGGACAGTGCTGGAAAACACCGACCGCTTTATGGCCATTCAGGGGTATGCCGGTGTGGGGAAAACCACCCAGTTCCGGGCGGTGATGGGTGCCCTGAACACCCTGTCTGAATCCGTGCGCCCGCAGGTCATTGGCCTGGGACCCACGCACCGGGCCGTGCATGAGATGCGTGAGGCCGGGGTGGAGGCACGAACGCTCGCCAGTTTTTTGAGTGAAACCCGGCTGGCCATACAAGCCGGGGAAACACCGGACTTCCGCAATGTCCTGTTCCTGACCGATGAGAGCTCGATGGTGGGTAACCGTGATATGGCCGAGCTCTATCAGCTGGTTGCCGCAGGCGGCGGACGAATGGTCTCCAGCGGGGATACCGCGCAGCTGCAGGCCATCTCAACCGGTCTGCCGTTCCGCCTGGTGCAGCAGCGCAGTGCCATCGATACGGTGGTGATGCAGGAGATTGTCCGCCAGACCCCGGCGCTGCGCCCGGCGATTGAAAGCATCATCGCAGGTCAGGTTGATACATCACTGCGCCAGGTGGATGACGTCAGCCCGCAACAGGTACCACGTCAGGAAGGAGCCTGGGTGCCCGGGAATTCCGTCATGGAAATCCGTGCGCCGAAAAAGGACCAGGAGCAGGACACTCCTGTCGCCGGTGAACAGACACTGACACCAGAGCAATTGTCACTGGTCCGGACCGACATCATTGAAGCCATCCGGGATGACTGGATGGGGCGCACCCCGGAGGCGCAGCAGCAGACGCTGGTTGTGGCAGAACTCAACGCCGACCGTCATGCCATCAATGATGCCATACATGCCGCCCGGCATGAGAAAGGCGATACAGGTGCTGAAGAACGCACGTTCACCGTCCTGGAGCCGCTCCGGGTGCCTGACAACGCCCTGCGTGCGGCTGAAACCTTTGCTGAGTACACCGGCGCCGTGGCCATGATGAACGAGCGCTACTGGACTGTGGCGGAGGTGGATATGCAGGACGCCGTGGTCACGCTGCGTAATGCTGACGGGGAGTCGGTGCTGATCTCTCCTCAGCAGAACACTGCACAGGATATTTCCCTCTTCACACCCCGCGATCTGACGATCAGTCAGGGGGACAGGGTGCGCTTTACCCGCTCGGACACCGACCGCGGCTATGTGGCCAACAGCCTGTGGGAGGTGGCCGGGTTCACTGACGACGGGGCCATCCGCTTTCGCCAGGGAGATCAGGAGAAAATTGTCGACCCGCAGGCCATGACGGAGGACCGTCATATTGACCTCGCCTATGCCCTGACGGTGTATGGCGTGCAGGGGGCCAGTGAACGCTTTGCCATTGCCCTGACCGGTACCGAAGGTGGCAGGAAAAGAATGGCGTCTCTGGAGTCCACCTACGTGACACTGTCACGCGCAAAAGAGCATGTGCAGGTCTATACCGACGATCTGGCTGGCTGGAGTGGCGATGCCCGGCACTCAAATGCCGGACAGACCGCCCACGACCTGCTGCACCAGAAAAGTGACCATGAATCCGACACCGGCAACCGACTGCTGGCCACCGCCTCACGGCTGGATAAAACCGCGCTGGGACGCAGGGTTCTGGCGGAAAACGGCCTTGAGGGTGAAACAATGGCGCGCTTCATTGCTGCCGGCAGGAAATACCCGACACCTTATGTAGCCCTGCCGGCGTGGACCCGTCACGGAAAAGAAGCCGGGGCACTGCTGACCGAAATCCGGATTGAGGATGACGGGATGCGCGTGGTGCTCAGTGATGAGTCCCGGCTGCGTGGTGGGGAGGATGCGCAGTTTGCCGGCCTGCAGGCCAGCCGTAACGGACAGACACTCATTGCTGATGATGCACAGACGGCGCTGCGCCTGGCACAGGAGAACCCGGAGAGCGGGGTGGTGATACGCCTGCACGGCGAAGAACGGTTGCTCAATGCAGCCCGCCTGACCGGGGGACGGATCTCGGAGCCTGATGAGGTGGCACGGACAGTGCGCAGCGTGGCGGAGGCTGAATCAGCGGCGAAAGCGGAAGACCCCATTACGCTGCCTCCGGATGAGCAGCAGAAACTGGCAGAGGCACAGGAAAAAGCGGCCCGGGAGCTGGCGGAGCAGGCCCGGCAGGAACTGCTGCCGGCAGTGCCGGGTGAGGAGAGCACCAGGCCCGAACCCCTGTTGTCTGCTGATGAAGAACGTCGGCTGCGTGACGGTACAGCACGGGGAGAGCTTGAGCTGGAAGAGGCCATTAAGGAAGCGGTGGCTGACGGTCGGGGTATCCGCCAGCAGGTGCGCGAACAGATGCTGCGTACCGAGCGTGAGTGGGTGGTGAATGTACCGGAAAAAGACATTGAGCTGGAAAAGACGCTCGGTGGGGACTGATTCAGGGAGGATATGTGTATGTTTACCGGAATATTCATCATTGCCGTTCTGCTCGCCGGATTTGTGGTATTGCTCAGGCAGGCCGGTTCGGCCCGACATCCGCTTTTGCAGATGCTGCGTGAAAAAGGGATTCGGCCGGGCAGAACTGAACTGTTGCTGTGCCGCCGACCGTCGTTCGTCAGTGCCGGTCAGCTGATGACGGAGCGGGAGCAGCGTTTTCTGCGCCGGCTCGACAGGGTGACCGATACCCGCCAGTGGCGGCTGTGTCCGCAGGTTCGTGTGGCCGATATCGTCAGAGTGGCGCCCGATCGTAAGTCCGGGAGCCGTGAATGGTGGCAACTGTTCCGCCTGGTATCGCAGTGGCACTGCGATGTGGTTATCACGGACCGCACCGGAAGAATCATTGTGGCAGTAGAGCTGGACGACCGTTCCCATCAGGCGCCGAAACGTCAGCGACGTGACCTGCTGCTGGAAGAGGTGCTGAAACAGGCGGGTATCCCGCTGCTGCGTGGCGATGATGAGCAACAGCTGGCGGAGCGCGTCAGAGCACACCTTTGCGCACAACGACAGGAGGCTGCAACATGAATCCGGGTAAATCTGTTGCCCTGCATCCTTTCAGGCTGACCCTGAATTTCTCCGCGCTGCAGCGCGATGTCATCCGGATGGCCGCGTTTATGGCAATGGTGGGGGACCACATCGCCACTGCCTTCCTGCTGGAGATACCCTTACTGAACATGGTCGGGCGTTGTGCATTCCCCCTGTTTGCGCTGGTCAGTGGCTGCAACATGGCAGGCAAAACCCTGCGTCAGCACAGCCTCAACCGCCTGTGGCTGATGGCACTCCTGGCCCAGCCGGGTTACTGGCTGGCCTTCAGGGAAGCCGGACTCATGTGGTGGCAACTGAATATCCTGTTCGCTTTCGCTGTTGTCATGCAGGTGACCCGCTTCCTGCAGGCAACGACCGTGCTTAATGGCGTTGCAGCGTTCATGGCCCTGGTGGGATATCTACCGCTTAGCTCTGCCAGTTACGGTATACCCGGTCTACTGATGCTCGCCGGCGCGCTGCTTGTCTGGCAGGTCCGGGACACACTGCGGCCAGCCCTGTTTGCTGTCTGGCTGTTGCTGGTCGCCCTGCTTAATGCCCGACATGGTGATGTGATGACGCTTTCCGGTGTACTGCTGACGTTGACTGTGCTGTTTTGCGTGCACGGGCTGGTACCGGCTCCCGGACGACGCCTGCAGGCCGGACGGTGGTTTGCACCAGCCTATGCCCTCCATCTGCTGTGTATTGGTTTTCTGGTCAGTGTTCTCTGACCTGTTTTTACTGTTGCTTCAATCAAACAAAAGGAATTCACATGAAAAATAAGCAAATCGCTTTATCTGCGGTTATCTCCGGTTGCCTGTCATTAAGCGGGCCGACGTTTGCTTCGTCAAAAGGGCCTGTACTTATCCATTCAGAACTACCTGAACAGATTATGGCAGCGCCTACCGCGGTGCCTGAGCAGGTCACGACTAACGTGCTTCTGCGACAGATTCTGGCGGAGGTGATAAAGGCAAATAGCCTGAAGGAGGATAACCGCTGTAGCGATGGTGAGAAGAAGTATTCTCCGGGTTACATCATCAGCGTTGGCAATAAAACGCTGCGATGCGATATCAGCAAGGACTACCCGCAATGGATCGAGGGGAACAAAGCTTGAGGGCCGAAAAAACTTCCGCATGATCCTGTTTGTTCAACTAAACGGCCTGACGCCTCCGCAGGGCGTCGTTGTCCAACCCCGGCAATCGGGGAAAAGCAAGTTTCCCCCGATTCCGGCGTTTCTGAATACATCCAGCGAAGGAAATACCATGCAAATAATGTCTAAAAAACATATGTGCCGATGGTTTCTGCCCAGTCTGCTCGGTCTGGTTCTGTGCGTGCCAGTACCGAATACTTACGCAGCCACCGTTGAGGCAGGATTTTCTCCGGAAGGTACAGCTCTCCAGCTGGTTCTTAAGACAATTGAGACCGCGCAACAGGAAATCCGTCTGATGGGCTACTCCTTCACCTCCCCGGAGGTGGTCGGGGCGCTTGTCAGGGCAAAACACCGGGGGATCGATGTGGGCGTGGTTCTGGACTGGAAAGCTAATGCCGGGAACAACAACAAAGCCAGTAAAGCAGCCATGAACCTTCTGGTTGGTGCCGGCATCCCGGTTCGTACAGTCAGTGCTTACAAAATTCTCCACGACAAAGTGATCGTCGCTGATGGCCGCAACACCCAGGTCGGCTCATTTAACTTCAGCCGGGCTGCAGACCGCTCGAATTCGGAGAACGTGCTTGTCGTCTGGGATGACCCAGTCTTAGCACGCAGCTACCTGAATCACTGGACATCCCGCTGGGCGCAGGGAACGGACTGGAAACAGACGTACTGACATTTCAATAAACGATCCTGAAACGTAAACCGTGCGCCAACACAGGTTACGTTCATAAAGTAAGTCGCTGATTTCAGGAATCTGTAGTATTCTCTGCAAAGATCCAGATTTGATCCTTGAGGAGGCAGAGATGTCGCAGCCTGGAAATGCAGTTTCCTCATCGAAAGAAAAACGTGCGTACCGCAAAGGCCATCCGCTGAGTGCTTCTGAGCGACAACAAAGTTTTGTTGCGCGGAAACGTGAAACGCATAAAGAAATTAAGATCCTTGTGCCTAAAGAGCTCAAGAGCAAATTTCAGGAAATGTGTGCAGAAAGCGGTCTGAGTCAGGCAGAACTGTTTAGCCGTTTAATCGACAAAGCCAGTTAAACTGGCGTTATGGGCTGACATTCTTGCTTGAGTGGGCACGTAGTGCTAGATTACTGATCGTTTAAAGAATTTTGATGGCCGGCCACGCCGTAAGGTGGCAGGGAACTGGTTCTGATGAGGTGTCTACCCGGGACCAGAAAAGACAAAACCCCGATAATCTTTCAATGTTTGGCGACGAAGAAGATTACCGGGGCTTACCTAAACTGTATAGAAGCTGTTGCTCTATGCAGGGAGTATAGTTTTATGCTCAGAAAAGTTCAACACCTGTTTCTGCGCCATTTGCTCCTTCCGTGCAACATAAGTGCGGGCGGGTTTGAATAGCGGAACATTTTCCGATTCTACCTATTTCGACTGGTCGGAATACGACTTAGCGAATCTGCGTGAAGCACGCGATTCTGTTGTTGTTTCTCCGAAGCGTACACGCCGTCGTCGCGGAACACACTCGACGGCGTGTAAGTGTGCTGATCCTAAATATCTTCGACCTGCGAACTTTAGCGAGCTCCCGAAAGTACTTCGGGACGGGTATCATCGTGCCCAGAAACGCCGTTTCTCGCGGCATCCGTATTTCGTGCATATGCGCACAAATGCTGGCCGTGAGCGCGATTTCCGACAGGAACGCCAGCATCTCCTCGATGCACTGGCCGTTCTGCTGGTCAGCGGCTGCGACATTGCCACGTTTAACGTCGCCCTCAACAGTTCACAGATATGCAAGGCATTAAGTCCAAAAGATTCCCGGGGTGAGGTAATACCTGGTGAAGAGGTCACGCCTTCCCGCATTTGCCGCGCACTCGATCTGTTAGAAAATTACGGCCTTATCGAGCCGTACATGCGTCGCCTGGACCCGTACACAAAAACATACCTCCCGCGTCATGTCACGTTAACAGAGCAGTTTTTCAAGCTCCTCCAGGTCAATCTCGATCTGCTGTTCAAAGAGCGTGAAGAACGTCTGCGCGCGCTGGCTGAGGGGATTCTTGCCCCTGGCGAAGTGATGTCCGTAAAAGCGGCCAGACAGCGCTTCTTTGACGAGAAAGTGGCGCAGGCCCTGAAGGTTCGCCGCGAGCGAGCGATAGAACAGAAGCGCCTTTCCAGAATTGCGCGTTCTACCCAGCTCGATGACCGGCAGTTCCAGATTGCAGCCTGGCTGATCAACACGCGGCCGGAAGTCTCAGGCATGACTCCGGATGATTTCGAGTTGCTGGTCTATCATTACCTGCGTCAGATCAAGCTCAATTTTGACGCTGAGCCACCAGGCTAACTTAACGCTCACTCCACGTTTTTCCTCTACCGCCGCTGGCGGTTTTTGTGCTTCCCCGCGTTTAAAAACAGGCTAAAAAACAATCAATAAAGCCTGCCGTTACGACACGCATTACCGGCGAAAAAAACCCTGATGATGCAACCTGGTCATGTCCCTGTAGTTATGCACAAATATCCGCAAACATAGAGGACTTCTTACCGGCAATGACTGGAAGTATTACCCGCAAGTTTTTCTTAATCTTCTGGTAGCCCTGTGCTATTTCTTACCAACGAACGCTTACGCGCCTTTGCGCTTTTTAATCATTCAATTAAAAAACGGATCTTATTCAGTCCCGCTTTCCTGTGGAAAACGGGATAATGTCCGCCCTTGCAGCGGACTACGTCCGCGCCGGTTCGGAAACAGCAAATGTACCTCCCGCCACTACGCGGCGGGCATTAGTCATATAAAATAGTTACAACATACAAAATATTCACGCAAAGACGTGAATCGTGCACACCTGAACCATCACAGCCCCTCCCACCACTAAAAAGCGAGGCCGCCCCGGGCCGAAGGCCCGGAACAACATCGCTTTTAATGCTGGATGATGTAACTAAACATTTGAGTGGCTGCCAGTAACATCGCGGCAGGTTCTCAATACAGCCCCCGGGCACCGGCCTTGCCGGCGCCACGGCTCCGGAAATCACGCGCTGTACGTCGCAAGCGCCGTACAGCCCGCTCACCGGAGTTAAAAGGGCTTAATGAAACCACATCATAGCTATAAGCGGGTTATGGCTTAGCAGGGCGAAGGGATGGATTGGTGGAACCTATCAACAGCGTAACCGGCTGCGCCGGGCTACGGCGCCATTAACAACCGTGCTCTGGTCAACTTCTGAGGGCGCCTCTATGCGCCTTTGGCGCATTCCCGGAATGCCTGCGCGCTGCTCGGCATTCTTAACCCGAATATTGAAGCAGCATTTCCGGCTACGCCGGGTCCCGGCGCCACTCACCATCAGTATTCTGTTTACCACCTGCTGGCGCCTCCATGCCGCCTGGCGGCATTCGTGACCACAGCTTATGCTCAGCAGTAGAAATACTGACGTTAAGCCTCTGCCGTAGTATATTTTCGCGATTATCCTTAGCTACGCTAAGGCTGGCCGGACGTGATCAGGACTAATATGACCATCAGGGAAAGCATATGAGCGATGAACCGGGAAGAGGTAAATTTGTCGATCAGGCGGCAGAAGCCAGGCCTTCTGTCTGGCGCAGAACAGCTGGCTGGATACGTGAGGAGATCCAGCATTCTCTGGGAAGGCCAGCCCGCCTGGAGGGTGCTATTGCTTCCGGGCAGCTAATTCCCTGTCCGATCATCGCCCCTGTCGACACGTTCTGGACACGGTCGGTGGTCTACTGGCAGGACTGGATGTCTTTTTCTCTGTCATCATTTCATTCCCGTCCCTGGACGATCGACTACCGCAAACCGGGCTACCAGCGCCGGCTCGAAAGCCATTCACTTGCTGTTCCTGAGGTTCAGCAACTGATTAGAAAAGAAAATATCCCTCATTTTTCATGCGATATCACAGATATTCGGGGGATTTCAGCCTCGAAATCTATGGATCATGATATCCGGGACATCGATGAGTTTCCTGTACTGAGATGCCGTGAGCTGGCTGAACCTGTGACTGAAGAGCACCTGCGAAAAAATATGCGTCACTGGGAATTAGGGGGAACCGCAGAATTCGGAAAAAATCGTACGCTAAGCTAACGGTGTTCTCGTGACAGCTCTTTGACTAGGCTTTCTAAGGCCATTCTGATAGCCCTGACTTCCTGAAAAGCCATGGCTAAAATTTGTGCGGCTAAAAGGGATAACCGATGGTAAAGTAAGTTATCCCTGTCGAGATACTGAAAAGCGTTATCCTCGTTTTTCCCAAAACTGTTTTGCCAGTTCGCTCAGAGCGCTAGTTAACTGAGCGACAGATTTCGCACTTTGCAAATTATTCTGCCCGGTCTGTACATTGGTATCAGCAGCATCGCGTATATTGATAATACTGCGGTTTATGTCTTCACTTACTGCTCCCTGCTGCTCGACCGCAGTCGCTATTTGCGCGTTCATGTCGGTAATTTCGTTAACGCGTTGGCCAATTCCATCAAGAGCTGTAGCTGCTTCCTCTGCGTGAGCTACACTCGTGTGCGCTTGCCGACTACTTTGCTCCATGACTGTAACAGCGGATTGCGCTCGCTCTTGTAGAGCGCTGATCATGCTTTGAATATCCGTTGTCGATTGCTGTGTGCGAGCAGCAAGACTGCGAACCTCATCGGCGACAACAGCAAAACCACGCCCCTGCTCACCAGCACGCGCGGCCTCAATTGCTGCGTTGAGTGCCAACAAATTCGTTTGCTCGGCGATCCCTCGTATAACGTCAAGAACTTTTGATATCTCGTTACTTTGACCTTCAAGCTCATGAATAACCTGAGTGGCTTGCCTAATTTCACCTTCAAGGGCAGTGATTGACTGGCTTGTGTGGGCTACCAGACGCTGGCCAGATGCCGTCTCAGTGTCTGCTCTTCCGGCCGCATCTGCAGCATGCTGTGCATTGCTCGCAACCTCTTGAATGCTTGCCACCATTTGGTTTACTGCCGTTGCTATTTGATCTGTCTCTGCCTGCTGCTCAACTGTAAGTACATTGCTTGACTCAATATCCTTTAGTAGGCCTCGGGTGTGTTCGCTAAGCCGATTTGATGCATCACCTATGCGACCTACTATGGCGCCTGTTTCAGCTTGCATCATTCGTAAAGCAAACTCTATTTGGCCAAACTCATCGGTGCGCCCAGTGTAGAGGGATTGACTTAATGGGTTATTGGAAATATTCCTGGCTCTTTCAACCAGTCTTCCAAGAGGAGAGAGAATAGCCAAAACACTAACAGAGCTTAAGCTTCCTGACATTAAAGTGGCTAACAATAAGCTGCTTATTGATGTATCAGTAAGCATGCCGGCAGCCATTGCGCTTGATATAATACTACCCCATATGAGCAAGAGTATTTTCACGGAAAAGCTAGCAGCCAATTTCGGCCTCGCGGCCTTCCCGCTTCTCAATTGAGCATATAATTTTTCCGCAGCCAAAACCTGCTCAGGTTCAGGCTTGGTCCTTACAGACTGGTATTCAACAATCGAACCATTCTTAGCTATTGGCGTTACATAAGCACTTACCCAATAGTGGTCGCCATTTTTACAGCGATTTTTTACTAGCCCCATCCATGAGCGGCCAGATTTTAATGTACTCCACATATGCTCAAATGCAGCAGGCGGCATATCTGGGTGTCTTACGATGTTGTGAGGCTGGCCTAATAGGGGTCAGTTTGGATATCGAAAATTATTGTACGTTAGGCTCATTTTTTGACCATCAATGATGAGCCAATATCTGGCGAAATTTAACAGAACCGCCTATGCCCCAAATCCCGTATCGGTAGATATCATTTTTGTAGTAACTTTCCTTCCGACAGTATCACAGCCAAAAATAATATAAATATATGATTTATATCGTAAATAAAGGTAGTTATGTTTATTCTTAGTTATACTATAGTGGAGTATGCATTGACGATAATTATATACTCCACTATAGTATATAAAATCAAAAATGGTGAGGTAAATAATGCCCAGTACTCCTGAAGAGAAAAAAAAGGTCCTTACCCGTGTTCGCCGCATTCGGGGTCAGATTGATGCTCTGGAAAGAGCGCTGGAAAATGGTGCTGAATGCCGTTCCATTCTTCAGCAGATAGCTGCCGTTCGCGGAGCAGCTAACGGTCTTATGGCAGAGGTGCTCGAGAGCCACATACGGGAAACCTTTGACCAGAATGACAGCTACAGCCATGAAATCAGTAAATCCGTTGACGATACGATTGAACTGGTTCGCGCCTATCTTAAATAGCTAAGCCATCACATTGAGGATAATTTACATATGAAATCACGTGCTGCCGTTGCATTTGCACCAGGGAAGCCCCTGGAGATTGTTGAAATTGATGTTGCACCACCTAAAAAAGGCGAGGTGCTGATTAAAAATACCCACACCGGTGTCTGCCACACCGATGCCTTTACCCTCTCCGGGAACGATCCTGAGGGCGTTTTCCCGGTGGTTCTCGGCCACGAAGGGGCCGGTGTCGTCGTGGAGGTCGGTGAAGGCGTGACCAGCGTGAAGCCGGGAGACCATGTGATTCCGCTTTACACCGCCGAATGCGGGGAGTGTGAATTCTGTCAGTCCGGGAAAACGAACCTCTGTGTATCGGTTCGCGAAACTCAGGGAAAAGGACTGATGCCTGACGGAACCACCCGCTTTTCTTACAATGGCCAGCCTCTTTACCACTACATGGGATGCTCCACCTTCAGTGAGTATACGGTAGTGGCCGAGGTTTCTCTGGCAAAAATTAACCCGGAGGCAAACCATGAACACGTCTGCCTGCTGGGCTGTGGCGTGACTACCGGGATTGGCGCTGTTCACAACACAGCGAAAGTACAGCCTGGAGATTCTGTCGCTATTTTTGGTCTTGGCGCAATCGGTCTGGCTGCCGTTCAGGGGGCTCGCCAGGCAAAAGCAGGACGCATTATCGCTATCGACACCAACCCGGCCAAATTCGAACTTGCCCGTCAGTTCGGTGCAACCGACTGCATCAACCCGAACGACCATGACAAACCGATTAAAGATGTGCTGCTTGAAATCAACAAATGGGGCATTGACCACACTTTTGAATGTATCGGTAACGTCAACGTTATGCGTGCGGCGCTGGAAAGTGCTCACCGTGGCTGGGGCCAGTCCATTGTCATCGGCGTGGCCGGCGCCGGGCAGGAGATATCCACCCGTCCATTCCAGCTCGTTACCGGGCGCGTATGGAAAGGTTCTGCTTTCGGCGGAGTGAAAGGCCGTACGCAACTTCCGGCCATGGTAGAAGATGCCATGAAGGGTGAAATTGAACTGGAGCCATTTGTTACCCACACGATGACGCTGGATGAAATCAATGAGGCCTTCGATCTTATGCATGAAGGTAAATCAATCCGTACGGTAATCCGTTACTGATAGCGTCTTAACTGAGTCAAACCAACTGAAGGAAATGGATCATGGCAACACCTGTAATTTCTGGTAATGACGTTTTTTCCCACGTCTTCATCGGTGCATCCGATGTTGAAAAATCCGCTGATTTTTACGATGCTGTCCTCGGTACGCTTGGCATCAATAACCTCGGCCCGTTTGGCAATGGCTGGGTACTTTATGGTCGCGAAAAGCCAGCCTTTATTATTGCACATCCGGGCAACGGTGAAGCGCCATCGGCCAACGGCGTTACTGTCGGCTTTGCAGCTGCAAGTCCGGAAGAAGTTGATGCTTTCCACGCCGCGGGCCTTGCCGCCGGAGGGAAAGATGAAGGTCAGCCTGGCCCGCGCAGCCATCTCCCTGGAGCCTATGCAGCCTACCTGCGAGACCCTGCGGGTAACAAAATCACGGCTTATACGTTCATCTGACGTCCGGCTATAAAGAGACTTCCCCTGACTCCCTGTCAGGGGAAATAACCATGAGACAGAGGCTGATGGAACTCATCGAGCAGCATGCCAGCGCTGGCGGCTGGCAAAACGTATACCGCCATAATTCACAAACACTTAATTGTGGGATGAATTTCGGTGTTTATCTTCCCCCCAAAGCAGCAACAGAAAAACTGCCGGTCCTGTACTGGCTCTCGGGTCTGACCTGTACGGAGCAGAATTTCATCACCAAATCGGGTATGCAGCATTATGCCGCCAGGAACAACATCATCGTCGTTGTTCCTGATACCAGTCCCCGTGGAGAGCATGTCGCAGATGCTGACAGCTACGATCTGGGCCAGGGTGCCGGATTTTATCTGAACGCGACGGAACATCCGTGGAACACGCATTACAGGATGTATGACTATATTCTCCATGAGCTTCCGGATGTTGTCATGGAGCATTTACCTGTAACATCAAGGAAATCAATATCCGGTCACTCCATGGGGGGGCTGGGAGCGCTGGTTCTGTCGCTGCGAAATCCTGATGAATATGTGAGTGTATCGGCATTTTCACCAATAGTGTCACCTTCTCAGGTGCCATGGGGACAACAGGCATTCACCGCGTACCTGGGTGAAAATAAAAAAACGTGGGAGCACTACGATCCCGTCAGTCTCATTTTACAGGGTGCGAAATTACCAGAAATTTTTATTGACCAGGGATTAAGTGACGCCTTTTATGAAGATCAGTTACGCACTAAAAGTCTTGAAAGAGTGTGCAACGAGATGAACATCAACGCATCATTCCGATATCATACTGGTTACGACCACAGCTATTATTTCATTTCCAGCTTTATTGGTGAGCACATTGCTTACCATGCCAACAGGCTCAGGCTGTCAGCATGAGTTGATTTCCAGCCTCAGAAAATGTGCTTGGGGGGGTAAGCGGGAACCCCAGAAAATTCCGCCATTCCGCATTGTGGAATTTTTTGGGGGGGTGGTCCGCGGCATGACGACCCGCCAAAGGCTACCGCATCTATCTGAGGCGCTGTGGCGCGACGCTGAAACCCCGGGGAATTCCGCTACTCCAGTTCCAGGTCCGCAATAGTTCGTCCAGGTCGGGTGGCGTACGCCGGAAACGCCGATTTTTCCGCAACCGTTTCTGCGTTGTCGGCAAGGTGGTCTCAGAGAGCGCTCAAGAAGCGGTTTTTCTCGTATGTTTAGCTACGGTGGCCTAGGAGCCTGCGCGGCAGAAGCCAAATCGGCGGAAGATCGAGGACGATACGGGGATGGCTGCCAGTTACCTTCCTTACCGACCCGACCAATCCTATCTGCTGCCCCCTTCTCTGGGAGAGTGGCTACCTGAAGGGCATCTTGCCTACTTCATCAGCGAGACTGTCGATACGCTGGACTTGAGCGCATTCCACGCCCGGTATGCCGGCGGTGGTCCGGGCAATCAGCCGTTTCATCCGGCGATGATGGTCAAAGTGCTGATCTATGGTTACGCGAGCGGCGTCTTCTCTTCGCGCAAACTAGCCAGGAAGCTGTACGAGGATGTCGCGTTGCGTGTGCTGGCCGCTGGAAACTTCCCGGCCCACCGCACGCTGAGTGACTTCCGTGCCCTACACCTGACCGAGCTTGAGAATTTGTTCGTTCAGGTGGTGCAACTGGCGCGCGAATGTGGGCTGGTGAAGCTTGGCACGATCGCGGTCGACGGCACCAAGGTAAAAGCCAACGCCAGCCGCCACAAGGCGATGAGCTATAAGCGCATGAAGCCGGCCGAGGACGAATTGCATTGCGAGATCAAGGCGCTGCTTGATCGCGCCAAGGCTACCGACGACCAGGAGCGTAACGAGCCGGAGCTGGACATTCCTGCCGAGATTTCTCGCCGCGAGAAGCGCCTGGAGGCGATCCAGGCGGCAAAGGCGCGCCTGGAAGCGCGCCAGCGTGAAGCGGACCAGGCCCGGGGGCGCAGCGAAGACGATGGCCGCCGGCCTCGCCATCCGGATGGCTCGGACAAGGGCGGTGGCTCGTACAAACGCGAGTTTGGTGTGCCGGATGACCGTGATCAGGAAAGCTTCACCGATCCGGACAGCCGGATCATGAAACACGCCGGTGGTGGCTCCGAGCAGAGCTACAACGGGTACACAGCGGTCGATGCCGAGCACCAGATCATCGTGGCGGCGGAGTTGACCAACTGCGCCGCGGACAGTCAGGCGCTGCTGGGCATGCTGGCAGCAGTTCAGGCCAACACCGGAGAAATGCCGGCCCAGACGCTGGCGGATGCGGGATTCCGTAGTGAGGCTGTTCTGGCAAAGGTCGCCGATCACCACGGCGATGTCATCGTTGCCCTCGGCCGCGAGGGACGTGAAGATGCCAAGGTCAATGCCAAGACCCATCCGCATACGGCGGCGATTGCGGCGAAATTGAAAACGGAGCAAGGCGATGCAGCTTACCGCCGGCGCAAGTCGATCGTGGAGGCTCCGAATGGTTGGATCAAGGCGGTGATGGGATTGCGTCAGTTCAGCATGAGGGGCCTGGACAAGGTGCAAGCCGAGTGGAAGCTCGTCTGCATGGCGCTAAATCTGAGGCGAATGGCGTATCTGTGAGGGCGAAGGTTAAATGGGGCGGCTCAAATGCACCCCAGTCGTCATAACACGCCGCGCGCCGCAAGATTGGTATCCTTGGCGCCGACGCCTTGCCAATTGCAGAGAGCGCCGCCGCCATCGTCAGTGCTCTACAGAAAACCGGTCACACGGCTCTGCCGCGCAGACTCCTAGCCTAAATGTGACAGTGGTTGGTAATCCATGCCGCCCGCAAGGGCGGCGGTGGTGGGCCAATAGATGATTTTCAGAGCCTTACTGCCCGTTGACGCCCAATCCCTCGAGCGCGAGTCTAGCCGCAGCGGCGATGACGGCCTCGCTGTGCTTGTCATCCTTGTTAGGCGCCCGGGTGTAGACGGCCAACACAATAGGTGCGCGCCCAGTGGGCCAGACGACGGCATAGTCATTTGCCGTGCCATACCCTCCGCAGGTTCCGGTTTTGTCTCCGACTGCCCAGTCTGCCGGCACCGCCGCGCGGATGCGGTGGTTGCCGGTCGTGTTTCCCTTTAGCCAATCAACAAACTGCTGCCGCTGCGGCGCAGCCAGTGCAGAGCCCAGTGTCAGTTTTTGTAAGCTTTCCGTCACGGCGCGCGGCGATGAGGTATCGCGCGCATCGCCTGGGATGGCGGAGTTCAGCTCCAGCTCCCAGCGGTCCAGACGGAACGTGGTATCGCCGATAGAGCGCATGAAGGCCGTCAGCCCGGCCGGGCCGCCCAACTCCTTCAGCAACAAATTGGCGGCGGCGTTATCACTGTATTGCACGGCGGCCGCGGACAGCTCCGCCACCGTCATGCCTGTTGTCAGATATTTTTCCGAGATGGGTGACCACCGAACCAGCGCATTTTTGCCGTAACGGATGGGTGTGTCCAGCAAGCCGGCCTGCTGCTGGCTGCGAGCCAGCACAGCGGCAGCAAGAAAGCCCTTGAATGAGCTGCACAGTGGGAAGCGCTCCTCAGCGCGGTAACTTACAGTTGCGCCTGAGCCGGTATCCATCGCGTACACACCGATGGAGCCGCCAAAGTCCTGTTCGAGTTTAGCGAATGGTTCCGCGACGAGGTTGGTCAGCGCGGTGGCAGAAAAGCCAGCCAGCGGCCATGAGAGACAAGACAGCAGAACTAGACGGCGATACAGTGACATCAACGATATTCCTTGTTTGAAGGTGGAGCTAGGTGTAGCGGCCGGATGTAATCAGGCCGCTACAGCTGGGATTATCACCGAGCGGCAAGCCGCTCCCTCTCCAGAGGCTGTAACGGCTGTAACTGCCCCGGATGGGCACACATCGGGTTGGTAAGTCCCTGGCACCACAACGTCCAGCGCTATTGAAAAACGAATCAGGTCGGCGTTCATGGGTCGGCCACCTCGCCTGACCTCGGCATCCACGTTACGGACGGCCTCAGGAAGTCCTGGCCAAGCCCCGACTATTGGGGCGCGAAGATAGCACCGAGGGTACGCCGGTGTCAACACCAACTGAAAACTGACCCACTTTACCCCTGAATCACCAAAGTAATACTGACCCACCTGGATCATTCGGGTTTGGAATTTTTCCTGACCACTCCCGCCTTCCTCTTGTCCTTCAAGCGGTAGCTTTCGCCGCTCAGGGTCAGGATATGGGCATGGTGCAGCAGCCGATCCAGCATCGCGGCTGTCAGGGTGGTATCGCCGGCAAACGCGTCGGCCCACTGGCTGAACGGCAGGTTCGAGGTCAGGATCATCGCCCCTTTCTCATAGCGCTTCGCCACCACCTGAAAGAACAGGTTCGCTTCCTCGCGTCCGAAAGGCAGGTAGCCGATCTCATCGATCACCAGCAGCCGTGGACCGAGGATGGCGCGGTTGAAGTATTCCTTCAGCCGCCCTTGTCGCTGCGCCGTGCTCAGTTGCAGCATCAGGTCGGCTGCCGTGATGAAGCGTGTCTTGACCCCGGCTTGCGCGGCCTTGTAACCCAAGGCGATGGCGAGGTGGGTCTTGCCGATGCCAGAGGGTCCGATCAGCACCACGTTCTCGGCCCGTTCGACAAACGCCAGACTGCCCAGCTCCTGCACCAGTGCCTTGGGCACGCCGGGGTTGAAGCTGAAGTCATAGTCCTCCAGGGTCTTGATGCCCGGGAAGCAAGCCATCCGCGTCAGCAGTTCGCGGCTGCGCTGCTGGCGACACCCCGCTTCATGCCGCAACAGGTGTTCCAGGAAGTCGGTGAAGCTGAAGTCCTCGCGCACCGCCTGCTGCGCCAGGACGGGGTAATGCGTTGCCACCCGTTCGAGTTTGAGTTGCTGGCACAGGGCGTCGATCCGCTCATGCTGGAGGTTCATCGGCAGGCCTCCCCAATTGCGTCATAGACAGACAGTGGGTGCTGGAGAGATTCCAGTGGTACCGGGCGGAGACTGTTATCCAGCAGGGGGGCCTCGTCGCGCCGCACACGGGATGGCAAGGGTTGCAGGTGTTCCCGCTCCTGCCGCCAACGGTCGATGGGGCGCTCGTTCAGGGTGGCGTGGACCCGCACATTCGCCTCGTCTGCCAACCAGTCACGGACGCGTCGGTTGGCAGCAGCACAATCGAGCAGCAGCCCCGTGCCCTTCATCCGGGTCAGCAACGGGTTGTAGAAGCTCTCGCGGAAGTAGCGATTGAAGCGCTCGACCTTGCCTTTGGTCTGGGCCCGATACGGGCGACACAGCCGGATCCGGAACCCCAGGTCATCGGCCAGTTGAAGCAAGCCGGGGTGAAAACGGTGCTTGCCGTCACCGTAGGCATCGCGTTCCAGCACCACGGTCTTCATGTTGTCGAACAACACCTCGCGGGGCACACCGCCCAGATAGTCAAAAGCCAGCAACAGGGAGTCCCGCACGGACTCGAAGGATTCGTCCGGTACGAAGGTGACAAACGTCATGCGGCTGTATCCCAGCGTGGCGACGAAGGCCGACATGGGGGATCTGGCCCGGCGCAAGACCACGAAATCAGCCTGCAACTGCCGTCCGGGCTCGGTCTCGAAACGGACGGCCGGACCTGCTTCGCGGCGGGCGGGCTTGAGCGTGGCGAGGAAGGCGCGCAATAACGAGAGACCGCCGCCATACCCTTGAGCGCGGATTTCCCGATTCAGGACGGTGGCAGGCAGCCAGATGGGGTGGGCCTGCTCGACCCGTTGCCGCAGATAAGATTCAAATGGCCCCAGTTTGGTGGGGCGTGGTTCACGGGGCTGGTATCGCGCTACCGACGGATCGCGGAGGTAGCGGCGCACGGTATTGCGCGAGACCCCCAACGTGCGGGCGATGTGCCGGATGGAGTGGCCCTGTCGGGCAAGAACTCTGATTTCCACGGTTTGCTCCTGGGTCAACATCGACGGCCTCGAAAAGGCCGCCAAACTAGCCCAGGTGGATCAGTTTTACTTCGCTGGGGTGGGTCAGTTTTACACTGCTGCTAACACGGAACCGCTGAAAATTCCGTCACTCCAGTTCCAGGCCTGCGACGATCGCATCGAGATCGATCGTCTTGCCGCTGCTTTGAAAGGTGTAGTGCCCGTTGAGCAGGATGTGCCGCCATGCCGCAGGCGAAATTTTTGTGATGAGTGCCAGCGCCTTGCTGTTGCCGGCCGCCTCGTACTTGGTCACCAGCCGCGACAAGATTGCCGAGTTGTAGAAAATGATCGTGTTGGCGATCAGCCGTGCGCACTGGTTGCTGATCTCGATTTCAATGTCGGTGCGACCGGTCAGTTCCTTCTTACCGCCGACCTGGGCAATGGCCGAGCGTAGCTGATGGTAGGACTCGAGGCGATTTTGCGAGCGGTGCACGTTGCGTTCCAGTTGCGGATCGCGCAGGTAGCGAAGCGTGTAGATGCTGCGGATGAGCTTGTCGAACTCGAAGATCGCGCGCCGCGTCGGGTTCGTCGTGGTGTAGGTGCACAGCTTGCGGATCAGCGTGCCCTGCGTCATTTCCTTCAGCCCGAGTGTGGCGACGATCCGGTCGATGTTCGGCTTCTCGCGATGGATGAGATCGCAGTCGATTTTCCCGACTGGCCGAATCAGGCACGCCTGATACTGTGCTGGATCGTCAGCGCAGTAGAGTTCTTTCAATTGCGCGTTGAGGTCGGTGAAGCGCGGCTCGAACCGCCGGCCAAACCAATGCAGGATGGCGAAGTTGGCCTTGTTGACGCTGTGCATGTCGCCGGTGATCGCGGTCGGCATGATGTCCGACGTGTTGCGATACCAGATGTCGAACACGTGGTGGGCCTCGTAGTCGTGCGCGCCGATCAGGTAGCCGTTGAGCGGGATGTGGTTGCACAGCAGCGTGTAGGCGACCACGCCCTTGCCGCGCCCGAAGTACTTGCGCGAATAGCGCGCCTTCACGGTCGGCCGTTCGACGCTGAATTTCTGCCCGTCGACGGCACCGTACAGCGTTTCGAGGTCGAACGAGTAGTATGGGAAGATCGGTAGCGTGGCGATGGCGTTGCTGATGCAGTCGTTGGCCGCGTGCAGCGTTGCCTGGCGCAGGTACTGCTGGTAGCCGCTATCCAGCACGTGGTACGGGATGTCGCTGGTGCGCGCCATGACGTGGTTGCCGTGGTTCATCGCTTGCGCGATGATGACCGCCATCAGGCTGTCAGCGTCGGCGACCTTCTTCGCGTAGCGCGGCTGCATGGGCGTGAACGCCGACAGAAACTTGCACTCGTCGTTGACGAAGCGAAACACGTCGGCCACGTCGCAGAACGGAAGCTTCTCGTAGAATGCCTTTTCGCGCGCTTTCTCATTCTCGCTCTTGGGCTTGCGCCAGGTCAGTTTCTGCGTGTCCTTGTTGTATTCGAGGTGCGTCAGCTTGCCCTGTTTCAGCTCGCGGTTGAACGCCAGCCACTGCGTGCGCAGTTCGGCAGTCAGCGCATCGAGTTGGGCATGGACGGGTTGCTGCAGGAAGGGGATCTCCATTTTTGCGAGCACATCGATCTTCCTGTCCATCTCAACCAGTTCATCTGAGAAGTGCCGGTGTTGCAGGCTGTCGTCGAGGTAGAGTTCACCCGATTGGAGACGCTTCCTGATCTGGCGGTACAGCCAGAACTCGTAGCGGTCAGCGTGCAGGCCGGTTGGTTTACCGTCGGCGTCGAAGGTCAGCAGGTACGGCCGCAAGCGTTTCGGAAGTGTCGCCGCGGGCCACTCGTCGAGTGGCCGTTGCGACAGCCGCTGCTGCTTGGCAAAAACACCTTTGGCCCAGGCCAGCGCGGCAAGCCATGGACTGTCTGGATTGGAGCCGGAGAGGTCGAGCGCAACGTACAGTGGACGAAGATGGCGGCGCATGCGGTCGGCCAGCCCGTCCACCGCCTGCCACTGCAAGGCCAGCTTGCTCGCCGGCTTCACGCTCATACGCTGCGCCGTGGTTTGCAGCGTATCGCGAGGCATGATCTTGTAGGCGCGCTGCCGCACCTCGCCGAAGGGCGTGGGATCGGCCACGCTATCATCAACGTAGAGTGACAGCAGGCGGCCTACCCGCGGCGTTTCCTGCTGACGGCGCACCTGCTCGTCGGCAAAGGATTGTTTGGCACCAGCGCTGCTTTCGTCCTCCAACTGCTTCATGTGGTACGCCATCGCATCGACCAGGTTGTCGGAGAGCTGCCGGTAGCGTACCCAGGCATAGCACAGCAGGTAGAGTTGGGTCTGATCGGCCTTCAGATTGCGCAGGTCGTGGACGGTGTAGAAGTTTGCCAGGCTCGCGTAGTACAGCAGGTTCTGCTGCGAGACGTCGAGTTTAGGCAGCAGTGTCTTGGCGATTGCGTGCAGCGGCTCCAGCGTGGCGCGCTTTTCGCGCTCGCGGACCATCTGGCGCCAGCCGAAATTCTTGGCGTCCTGCTTGAGCGCCGCCAGTTGCGACAGGGTGTCATCACGGACCAGAAGCTGGCTCAGCGCGGCCTTGGCAGATTCGTCCAACGCTTGCTCCAGCAGATTGCCCAGGCGCCGGCGCTCGGCGGATAGCGTTTCGCTGACCAACTCTTGCAAGGTCGTATAGCCGGGCCGGATAATCTTGTGCTCATTGAGCCAGACGATCAGCTCGGCGGCGACGAACCCCGGCGTTACGTCACGCCGCACGGTCCGTGCGGCCTGCTGCTCGAGCTGCGGCAGGAAGGCGGCCGACCACGGCCAGTAGCCGAATAGTTTGGCGATCTGCTCGCGCTGGGTGTAGCGTTCATGCTTGGTGATCGCCTTGGGTTCGAACACCTCGCCGTGGAAATAGCGGCTCAGCACGAAAGCGCAATCGTCCTCGACTTCGTCCCAGTCGAAACTGAAGAAGGCATGCTTGGCCTTGAAGTAGCCGATCTGCAAGAGGCAATAGACCTTGGCATGAAGACTGGGCCGGCTGTTGGCAAGCGCCAACTCGGTTTCTGTCACAGCCAGATATTCCAGCTGCTGCGCATCATCGAACTCCGGCAGGCCATACAAGGCCTCCTGTTCGGCGTCGGATAGGACGCTGAGTAGCTTGTTCTTCTTGCTCATGGCCCGTTCTTGCTATCTTGAGGTTTCGTAGAAACATGGGGCATTTTCGATTCTACTGAAATAATCGTTATTA
>NZ_JBRYHT010000019.1:0-69013 GCF_053309355.1 Citrobacter freundii complex sp. 2025EL-00176
CAGAAGTGAAACGCCGTAGCGCCGATGGTAGTGTGGGGTCTCCCCATGCGAGAGTAGGGAACTGCCAGGCATCAAATAAGTGAAGAAGCCCATCCTGCCGGATGGGCTTTTTTGCGTCTGTGCGAAATGAAACCTGCCGGATACGGCGTTCCGCCTTATCCGGCTTACCAAAGCGCATCAGGCGCATCACCACACCGCAGTTATCGTCTTGCCCACTGCGTAACAAATTCTGCAACTTGCTGTATATCATTAATATCTAATAATGGAACATCCACAGGTAACGGAACATCACTGGCAACCGCGATAACAAACTCATCCATCACCAACTCTTCTGGGCTATGTCCGCAGCCCTCGCGAAAAAGCAGGATTTTCGCGACAGGTTCATGCTTAAATCCCTCAACCAGTACCATATCCAACGTCGAAGCATCCATCCTGCTTACCAGATACGCTAAATCCAGTTCGGGTTCTTCCGGTGTTTCTACCATTAACGCCCAACGTTGCTGGCTGGCGACCAGTGTTTGCGCCGCGCCTGCCTTACGCAGCTCATAGCTATCCTTGCCGGGCTTGTCGACATCCATATTGTGATGAGTATGCTTAATCAATCCGGGTCGAATACCTCTGACGCGCAGCTCAGGGATCAGTTTCTTAAGCAGCGTGGTTTTCCCTGTGCCGCTCCATGCCGCAATGGCAAGTAATGGGATCATGATTTTTCCTGCCATTTTGCGAGTTCTTCAGGCGTGTTCACGTTTACGAATGCATCTTTATGATCGCTGAAATCGACGGCATGACCGCCAGCCTGACGCATAAACACCATGACGCGTCGTTCACCTGACTGAAGATAATCCTGTAGCAAGGGCTGCAAGGAGCGGTGCATCAGGGCAATTGTCGGGTGATCTCTTTCCCCATCATGCACCCAGACGATTGGTGCAGCTTTGCGCTGCTCTTTTAAACGAGAGACCAGATCGTGAGGAATATAGGGCATATCGCACGGGCAGAACAAAAACCAGTCCCCCGCTTGCTGCAGGAATACCGACAGCATCCCGGCCAATGGGCCAGGGAAATCGGCCAGGGTATCGGGAATAACTTTCAGGCCGCTTTGTTGGTAGATATCCCGGTGGCGATTGGCATTCACTACTACGGTTTCGACCTGCAAAGCGAGGGTATCGGCTACATGCCGCCAAAGCGGTTTACCGTCCAGCTCAAGCAGACCTTTATCCGTTCCGCCCATTCGTCTGGCCTTACCGCCCGCCAGTACAACCCCTGTTATTGCACTATCCAGAATCACTGATATCGCCTCTTTTAATGTGGGATTGACCCTGCTAACGTATCCGTATTGAGCCTAAGGAGCACAACCATGAAATGTAAACGCCTGAATGAAGTTATTGAACTCCTCCAGCCAGCCTGGCAGAAAGAACCCGATCTTAACCTGATGCAATTTTTACAGAAACTGGCGCAAGAGTCAGGTTTTGACGGTGAACTGGCGGATTTAACTGATGACATTCTGATCTATCACCTGAAAATGCGTGACTCGGCGAAAGACGCCGTCATCCCAGGTATTCAGAAAGATTATGAAGAAGATTTTAAAACTGCCCTTCTCCGCGCACGTGGCGTAATTAAAGAGTAAAAGCTTGTAATCGCCGCCACCGAAAGCGCTGCGAAATGATATCCTGAATCATTCGTAGTATTTTCCGGATGATGGGATGAACGACAACGCTTTTACTTTCCAGACGCTACACCCGGATACCATCATGGATGCACTGTTTGAGCAGGGGATCCGGGTGGACTCCGGGCTTACCCCGCTTAACAGCTATGAAAACCGTGTCTATCAGTTTCAGGACGAAGACCGCCGACGCTTTGTCGTTAAGTTTTATCGCCCTGAGCGTTGGTCCGTCGATCAGATCCAGGAAGAGCACCAGTTTGCTCTGGAACTGGTGAGCGATGAAGTGCCGGTTGCTGCACCGCTGGTACTGAACGGCCAAACGTTGTTAAGCCATCAGGGTTTCCATTATGCTATTTTCCCAAGCGTCGGCGGACGCCAGTTTGAGGCAGATAACATCGATCAGATGGAGGCGGTTGGGCGCTATCTGGGGCGTATGCACCAGACCGGCGGCAAGCGCAATTTCGCTTTCCGCCCCACGATTGGCCTTGAAGAGTATCTGACCGAACCGCGTAAACTGTTTGAACAGGCCCAACTTATTCCATCAGGGCAAAAAGCGGCCTTCCTGAAAGCAACGGATGCACTTATTACAGTGGTTACGGAACGCTGGCATACGCGTTTTGCCACGTTACGCCTGCACGGCGATTGTCATGCCGGCAATATTCTGTGGCGTGACGGTCCAATGTTTGTCGATTTAGATGATGCCCGCAATGGCCCGGCTGTTCAGGATTTATGGATGCTTCTCAACGGCGATAAAGCTGAACAACGCATGCAGCTTGAAACCATTATCGAGGCTTATGAAGAGTTTAGTGAGTTCGACACGACAGAAATCGGACTGATCGAACCTTTACGTGCTATGCGTTTAGTTTATTATCTTGCATGGCTGATTCGACGTTGGGCTGACCCTGCGTTTCCAAAAAACTTCCCGTGGTTAACCGGGGAAGATTACTGGCATCGTCAGACCGCAACTTTTATTGAGCAGGCAAAAATTCTGCAAGGTCCCCCCTTACAATTAACGCCAATGTATTAATCGGAGAAACTTGAACATGAAAAAAATATGGCTGGCGCTGGCTGGTATGGTTTTAGCTTTTAGCGCATCTGCAGCGCAGTTCCAGGATGGCAAACAGTACATCACTCTGGAAAAGCCTATTGCGGGTGAACCGCAAGTGTTGGAGTTCTTCTCCTTCTACTGCCCGCATTGCTACCAGTTTGAAGAAGTACTTCATGTGTCTGATAACGTGAAGAAAAAACTGCCGGAAGGCACCAAGATGACCAAATACCACGTCGAGTTTCTTGGGCCTTTGGGTAAAGATCTGACTCAGGCCTGGGCTGTTGCTATGGCACTTGGCGTTGAAGATAAGGTCACTGTTCCGTTGTTTGAAGCTGTGCAGAAAACCCAGACCGTTCAGTCTGTTGCAGATATCCGTAAAGTGTTTGTCGACGCGGGTATTAAAGGCGAAGACTACGATGCGGCATGGAACAGCTTCGTGGTGAAATCACTCGTGGCGCAGCAGGAAAAAGCGGCGGCTGATTTGCAGTTGCAGGGCGTTCCGGCAATGTTCGTGAATGGCAAATATCAGGTAAACCCGCAGGGCATGGATACCAGCAGCATGGATATCTTTGTACAACAGTATGCGGATACCGTGAAATTCCTGGTTAGTCAGAAGTAAAAGTGAAAGCCGGTCATTGACCGGCTTTTTTGTTTGTGGCTTTAATCGCATCTATTTGCGCGTCTTTCTCGCTCCAGAGCGTATTCAACCATAGCTGAAACCGACGTTTGAACCCCTTATCGTTCACGTAATCACCGTGCAACTCTTCTTGAATTTGCTCCAGGTTCACCCGCACGACAATACGCGTTAATTTGCCGCTCAGCATATCGTAGAAAGGGCGGCTGCTATTTTCCGGGTAGCACAGCGTGACGTTCAGCAACTTATCAAACTGCGACCCCAGCACATTCAATGCCATAGCGATACCGGCCGCCTTAGGTGGGAGCAGGTTTTGATAGGGGGAGCGGGTTTGCTCACGTTTCGCATGAGTAAAGCGTGAACCTTCGACAAAATTCACGATAGTTGTCGGGTGTACGCGAAATTTCTCGCAGGAGCGACGCGTTGTTTCCACGTCTTTACCGCGCCGTTCCGGGTGACGGAGCAGGTAGCCGCGTGAATAACGTTTCATAAACGGCATATCCAGCGCCCAGCAGGCCAGGCCAATAAACGGCACCCAAGCCAGCTGTTGCTTGAGAAAATATTTATTCATTGGGATATGCTTACGGAACAGAACGCAAAGCACAACGATATCGGCCCAGCTGTAATGATTACAAATGAGCAGATACCAGTTTTTTTTGCTAAGACCTTCCAGCCCTTCGACGTCCCACTTCAGTCGTGGATTAAGGTGCAGCAGTAGCGCCAGACCTTCACACCAGCAATACATCATGAAATTACAGAAGATGGAAACCTTGCGCCAGACGACAGGAACAGGCAAAAGGAGTTTTATCACCCCGGCAAGGATGATCGGCACAGAACAAAAAATCGTGACCAATATGGTCAATACGATACTCAGCAACAGCGTTATCGCAGCGAGTATTCTTGTCATAATTAAATTATTCAAAAGGTTAGCCATAGACAGTGCGCTAAAAAGGCGCAAGGGGCTGATTTTATCAGAAAACGAGCCAAATGATGGATCTTCACTGAATAGAAAAAAAAGGAATATCTATCCACATCAGGGTACAAGCGATAAAAATGGAATAAAATGCTGCGAATTTATTTAACCTGATGAAATACATATAAAAATATAATGAATCAATAATTATCTTGCTATATTTAAAGAGCTGAAAATTATTTATTCACAAAGTTATCCACAGTCTTATTTGCGAGCAAAGCAGAAGAACTGCAAAAGTTTTTCGACAAAAACGGCGAAAAACTCATGTTTTCATCCCGTCTGTGGCATCCTTTACCCATAATCTGATAAACAGGCACGGACATTATGGTTCAGATCCCAGAAAACCCACTTATCCTTGTAGATGGCTCATCTTACCTTTATCGCGCATATCACGCTTTTCCGCCGCTGACTAACAGCGCAGGAGAACCTACTGGTGCGATGTACGGTGTTCTCAACATGCTGCGTAGCTTGATTTTACAATATCAACCGACCCATGCTGCTGTGGTATTTGACGCTAAGGGTAAAACCTTCCGTGATGAATTATTCGAGCATTACAAGTCACACCGCCCGCCAATGCCTGACGATCTGCGTGCGCAGATTGAACCTCTACATGCGATGGTAAAAGCGATGGGGCTGCCATTACTGGCTGTTTCAGGCGTGGAAGCGGATGATGTTATCGGTACGCTGGCGCGTGAAGCGGAAAAGGTTGGTCGTCCGGTGCTGATCAGTACCGGTGATAAAGACATGGCTCAGTTGGTGACACCGAACATCACCCTGATTAACACCATGACCAATACGATCCTCGGCCCGGATGAAGTGGTGAATAAGTACGGTGTGCCACCTGAGCTGATCATTGATTTCCTGGCGCTGATGGGCGACTCCTCCGATAACATTCCTGGCGTACCTGGCGTGGGTGAAAAAACCGCTCAGGCCCTGCTCCAGGGCTTGGGGGGGCTGGATACCCTTTATGCTGAATCTGACAAAATTGCGGGGCTGACTTTCCGTGGTGCGAAAACCATGGCGGGCAAGCTTGAGCAAAATAAAGAGGTGGCGTACCTCTCTTATCAATTAGCGACCATTAAAACAGATGTTGAGCTGGAGTTAACCTGCGAGCAACTGGAAGTGAAGCAGCCCGCAGCAGATGAACTGCTTGGCCTGTTTAAACAGTATGAGTTTAAGCGTTGGGTTGCAGACGTAGAAGCCGGTAAATGGCTACAGGCGAAAGGAACGAAGCCGGCGGCTAAACCGCAGGAAACCATCGTCGTCGAGGCTACGCCGGAAGAACCGGCGACGGCTCTTTCGTACGATAACTACGTGACGATTCTGGATGAAGCGACGCTGGAAGAGTGGATCGCGAAGCTGAAAAAAGCGCCCGTCTTCGCTTTTGATACAGAAACTGACAGCCTGGACAATATCTCTGCGAATCTGGTTGGACTGTCTTTTGCCATTGAACCGGGCGTGGCTGCCTATGTCCCTGTTGCCCATGACTACCTGGATGCTCCCGATCAGATCACTCGCGACCGTGCGCTGGCGCTGCTGAAGCCGCTGTTGGAAGACGAAAACGCGCATAAAGTGGGACAAAACCTGAAGTACGATCGCGGCATTCTGGCGAATTACGATATCGAACTGCGCGGCATCGTCTTTGACACCATGCTCGAGTCCTACATTCTTAACAGTGTTGCTGGTCGACACGATATGGACAGCCTGTCCGATCGCTGGCTGAAACATAAAACCATTACCTTTGAAGAGATTGCCGGAAAGGGCAAAAACCAGCTGACCTTTAACCAGATAGCGCTGGAAGAGGCTGGTCGTTATGCCGCGGAAGATGCCGACGTTACGCTACAGCTGCACCTGAAAATGTGGCCGGAATTGCAACAGCACAAAGGGCCGCTGAACGTCTTTGAAAATATCGACATGCCGCTGGTGCCGGTTCTGTCTCGCGTTGAGCGCAACGGTGTGAAAATCGATCCGGCTGTTCTGCACAAACATTCAGAAGAGCTGACGCTGCGTTTGAACGAGCTGGAGCAAAAAGCGCACGAGATTGCCGGAGAAGCGTTTAACCTCTCTTCCACCAAGCAACTGCAAACCATCCTGTTTGAAAAGCAGGGCATTAAGCCGCTGAAGAAAACGCCAGGCGGCGCGCCATCGACGTCGGAAGAGGTACTGGAAGAGCTCGCGTTGGATTACCCGTTGCCGAAAGTGATCCTGGAATATCGCGGGTTGGCAAAACTGAAGTCGACCTATACGGACAAGCTTCCGTTGATGATTAACAAGAAAACCGGGCGCGTACATACCTCTTATCATCAGGCGGTTACCGCGACCGGGCGCTTGTCTTCAACGGATCCGAACCTGCAAAACATCCCGGTACGTAATGACGAAGGTCGTCGTATTCGCCAGGCGTTTATTGCACCGGAAGACTACGTGATTGTTTCCGCGGACTACTCGCAGATTGAACTGCGTATCATGGCGCATCTCTCGCGTGATAAAGGTTTGCTTACCGCATTTGCCGAAGGGAAAGATATTCACCGCGCAACCGCCGCTGAAGTCTTTGGCTTACCGCTGGATTCAGTAACTAACGAACAACGCCGCAGCGCGAAAGCTATCAACTTCGGTTTAATCTACGGGATGAGCGCCTTTGGTCTTGCTCGCCAGTTAAATATTCCGCGCAAAGAAGCACAGAAGTACATGGATCTGTACTTCGAACGCTACCCTGGCGTGCTGGAATATATGGAACGCACACGCGCACAGGCAAAAGAGCAGGGTTACGTTGAAACGCTGGAAGGGCGTCGCCTCTATTTGCCGGATATTAAATCCAGTAATGGCGCTCGTCGTGCAGGTGCTGAACGTGCCGCGATCAACGCCCCGATGCAAGGTACTGCCGCAGACATTATTAAGCGAGCCATGATAGCCGTAGACGGATGGCTGCAAACCGAGCAACCGCGCGTGCGCATGATCATGCAAGTTCACGATGAACTGGTGTTTGAAGTGCACAAAGATGACCTGGAAAGTGTGTCTAAAAAGATCCATCAACTGATGGAAAACGAGACCCAGATTGACGTGCCGCTATTAGTGGAAGTCGGTAGTGGTGAAAACTGGGATCAAGCGCACTAAGGGTTTACTGAATAACGGCCTTTTTTCGTAACTAAGCAACATAAGATAGAACTTTTTGTGATGTTCATTAGAATTCCCTCTGTAAGGAATGAAAAAAAATTACAAAAAGTGCTTTCTGAGCTGCTCAAAAAAGAGTAAAGTTATTCACGTAGGGTACAGAGGTAAGATGTTCTATCTTTCAGACCTTTTACTTCACGTAATCGGATTTGGCTGAATATTTTAGCCGCCCCAGTCAGTAATGACTGGGGCGTTTTTTATTGTGCGCAAGAAAAGTTTCGCTCACGCCGTAGGCCGGATAAGACGCGCAGCGGCGCCATCCGGCATAGCGGGGGGTTTATTCCCCGTCCTGAATCTCTTCAACCGGTGCCAGTTCACTAAACCAGCTATCCAGCTTCTGACGCAATTTGTCTACGCCCAGCTTTTTCAGTGATGAAAAGGCTTCTACCTGCACATCACCATTAAACGCCAGCACGGCTTCACGTACCATATTCAGTTGAGCTTTGCGCGCGCCGCTGGCCAGCTTGTCTGCTTTAGTCAGTAGCACCAGAACCTGAACGTTGCTCTCTACCGCCCACAGGATCATCTGCTGATCCAGATCCTTAAGCGGGTGACGAATATCCATCAGTACCACCAGACCTTGCAGGCTCTGACGTTTTTCCAGATATTCAGCCAGTGCGCGCTGCCATTTGCGCTTCATCTCTTCCGGCACTTCGGCGTAACCGTACCCCGGCAGGTCAACCAGGCGTTTGCCGTCAACGACTTCAAACAGGTTGATGAGCTGAGTACGGCCCGGTGTTTTAGATGTACGTGCCAGACTCTTTTGATTAGTCAGGGTATTTAGCGCACTGGATTTGCCTGCGTTGGAACGGCCAGCAAAAGCCACTTCGATTCCGGTATCGGAAGGTAGGTGGCGAATATCAGGCGCACTCATCACAAAATGCGTCTGTTGATAATTCAAGTTAGTCAAAGCGGTCCTCTCCATCAATCAAGGCTTTGCAGCGATTATACCTGAACACCAGCAAAAGGCTGGTTTTTCGACGCGTGGCCTGTGTAAGTAAAAACCTCGCACTTTGTGAGACATTGCCGATAGTATCTATACGAGATGACAGTGTAAAAAATGACATGGCCTAAATAAATCATAGCGTTACGGTTAGGCACTATTCTTAAAATCCGAAATTGTTGCCTTGGTTACTTGTACGTTTAAACCAAAACGTTAAAGTAGTGCCCATAGCGAGGAAGCTGACAGGATAGACGACTCAGGATGAGGGTCAGGAGCGCCAGGAGGCGAAGACACAGGATTGTCAGGAAGACAAACGTCCGGAGACGTTAGTAAAAGGAAATGGAAACAACACGGAATGTTTCAGGCTAAGGGAAAAACAGGGTGTGTTGATAGCCAACAGGGATAGTAGAGCCCGTAAGGGTTGAGAGTCAGGAAAAAAGGCGACAGATTACTCTGTCGCCTTTTTTCTTTATTTCTGCTAGATTCCGGCGCAAATATATACTGAATTAAAACAGCCAAAGACGAATCATGATGAAACCAACTTCTACACCACGCGGTAAAGGTCCTGCAAAAGCGCGTCGTAAAACACGCGAAGAAATTAACCAGGAAGCTCGCGACCGTAAGCGCCAGAAAAAACACCGTGGCCATGCGGCGGGTAGCCGTGCGTCCGGTAGCGATGGCGCATCTGGTGGCGGAAAGCAAAATAAGCAACAAGATCCTCGTATTGGCAGTAAAACCCCCATTCCATTGGGCGTGACCGAAAAAGTCACCAAACAGCACAAACCGAAGAGTGAGAAACCTATGCTTTCACCACAGGCTGAGTTGGATTTACTGGAAACGGATGAGCGCCTGGATGCGCTGCTGGAGCGTCTTGAAGCAGGAGAAACCCTGAGTGCGGAAGATCAGACCTGGGTTGATGCCAAGCTGGATCGCATTGATGAACTGATGCAAAAGCTGGGTCTCTCTTACGATGACGAGGAAGAAGAGGAAGAAGAAGAAAAACCGGAAGACATGATGCGCCTGCTGAAAGGCGGCAACTAACGGTTTTACACCGTGGGTCTTCCCGTCCTGCTTATAACCCTTCCGGTTATATGTTATCTGGTGTGGTTATTCGTTAAACTACAGCGGTTGTCGCGGCGACAGAAGTGGCTGCGCAACCGGCTTATTACCCGCACAGGGGTTAAGCCGGTACGCCGTACCCGCCAGAGACGCCATCGGAAGGAGTGAGCATGTCAGAGCAGCTAATAGACTGGGACCTGGCCCTGATCCAGAAATATAACTATTCCGGGCCACGATATACCTCGTACCCAACCGCGCTGGAGTTTTCTGAAGACTACGGCGCCGAGGCGTTTTTAAACGCTGTGGCGCGTTACCCTGAGCGTCCGCTCTCGTTGTACGTTCACATCCCGTTCTGCCACAAACTGTGTTACTTCTGCGGCTGCAACAAGGTTGTGACGCGTCAGCAGCATAAAGCCGATCAATACCTCGATGTCTTAGAACAAGAAATCATTCATCGCGCACCGCTGTTTGCCGGACGCCATGTCAGCCAACTGCACTGGGGCGGCGGCACACCAACGTATCTGAATAAAGCGCAAATCAGCCGTTTGATGTCGTTGCTGCGTGGCAACTTCAACTTTAACGCGGATGCGGAAATCTCGATCGAAGTTGATCCGCGTGAAATTGAACTGGATGTACTCGATCATTTACGTGCTGAAGGTTTTAACCGCCTGAGCATGGGCGTACAGGATTTCAATAAAGAAGTGCAGCGTCTGGTTAACCGTGAGCAGGATGAAGAATTTATCTTTGCGCTGCTGAATCATGCGCGGGAGATTGGCTTTACCTCGACGAACATCGATCTGATTTATGGCTTGCCAAAACAGACGCCGGAGAGCTTTGCCTTTACCCTGAAACGTGTGGCTGAACTGAATCCAGACCGACTTAGCGTCTTTAACTATGCGCACCTGCCAACGCTGTTTGCTGCTCAGCGCAAAATCAAAGATGCCGACCTGCCCAGCGCGCAACAAAAGCTGGATATCCTGCAGGAGACCATCTCTTCACTGACTGAAACAGGTTATCAGTTCATTGGCATGGATCACTTTGCTCGCCCGGATGACGAACTGGCGATTGCTCAACGCAAAGGTGTGCTGCATCGTAATTTCCAGGGGTATACCACCCAGGGCGATACCGACCTGCTGGGGATGGGCGTATCGGCCATCAGTATGATTGGCGACAACTACGCGCAGAACCAGAAAGAGCTGAAGCGCTATTATCAGCAGGTAGACGAGCAGGGAAACGCGTTATGGCGAGGCATTGCTCTGACCCGTGATGACTGTATTCGTCGGGATGTGATTAAGCTTTTGATCTGCAATTTCCGCCTCGACTACGCCGCCGTGGAACAGCAATGGGATCTGAATTTTGCTGACTATTTTGTCGAAGACCTGAAACTGCTGGCGCCGCTGGCGAAAGATGGGCTGGTGGATGTGAATGAGAAGGGAATTCAGGTTACGCCTAAGGGCCGCCTGCTGATTCGGAATATTTGCATGTGCTTCGATGCGTATCTGCGCCAGAAAGCGCGAATGCAGCAGTTCTCGCGCGTCATTTAACTGGGTTGCCCGGTGGCGCTGCGCTTACCGGGCCTACGAAATATCAATCCGTAGATCGGGTAAGCGCTAGCGCCATTCGGCACATCGTTAGCTGAACAGTCCAACCAGCGCCGCGCACAGCACTGCGGCAACCGCAGTTTGTGGCGTATGGCTTTCGACCGCACCGCTCGACAGCAGATTAATCATTGATTCCAGCATGATGACTTCCCCCCGTTAGCCGGGCACGATCATACTTAACTCATCGGAACAGTAAAGCGCAAAATAGCAGCAATTTGCGCTCAATTATCAATCTTTACACTGTGACCGAGCGTCACTCCATTCCGAGTTCTTTTAACTTACGCGTCAAGGTATTACGGCCCCAGCCGAGCAGGCGCGCGGCTTCCTGTTTATGCCCTTGGGTATGACGTAGCGCGGTGGTCAATAGCGTGCGCTCCATTTCTGGTTGAGCTTCAGAAAGCAAGTTTTGATGACCGGAACGTAATGCCCGGTCTGCCCACTGTGCTAACAGCGTTGCCCAACTGTCCGGCTGCATAGGGGACGGCGCGTCTGGCACGCTGGTTTCAAAAAGCTCGGCCGGCAAGTCCTGAATCAATACTTCCTGTCCGGCAGCCATGACGGTTAACCAGCGGCAGGTGTTTTCAAGCTGGCGTACGTTGCCCGGCCAGGCCAGACGCGTAAGCGCTGCCTCGGTTTCGGGATGTAATTGCTTGGCTTCCACCCCCAGTTCGCGGGCGGCTTCCTGCAGGAAATGACGTGCCAGGCGAGGGATGTCTTCCCGACGTTCACGCAGCGGGGGCAAATGCACGCGAATGACGTTCAGACGGTGGAATAAATCCTCACGGAATTTGCCTTCCTGTACGCGCAGTTCCAGATTCTGGTGCGTGGCGGCGATGATGCGAACATCCACTTTCACCGGCGCATAACCGCCCACACGGTAAAACTGTCCATCGGCTAATACGCGCAGTAAACGCGTTTGCACGTCCAGCGGCATATCGCCGATTTCATCGAGGAACAGCGTACCACCGTCAGCCTGCTCAAAACGTCCCTGACGAATGGTATTTGCCCCGGTAAACGCCCCTTTCTCATGACCGAACAGTTCAGACTCGATCAAATCTTTCGGGATCGCCGCCATGTTCAGCGCGATAAACGGCGCTTTGACGCGTGGGCTGTGGCGGTGTAGGGCATGAGCGACCAGCTCTTTACCGGTCCCGGACTCGCCATTAATCAATACGCTGATTGAAGAACGGGAAAGCCGGCCAATAATGCGAAAAACATCCTGCATCGCCGGCGCTTCGCCAATGATGTCGGTCGTTGGACCGTGGATTTGTACATTACGCGGCTGCTGCTGTTCCTGATAATGACTGATGGCGCGTTCGACCAGCGCCACGGCTTCGTCAATATCAAAAGGTTTGGGCAGATAATCAAACGCCCCTTGCTGGTAGGCGCTGACGGCGGCATCCAGATCGGAATGCGCCGTCATTATGATGACCGGAAGCATCGGATGACGCTGTTTAATCTGTTTTAACAGCGTCAGACCGTCCATACCCGGCATGCGAATGTCTGACAACAGTACGTCCGGTGTTTTGCTGGCCAGCGCGTCCAGCACCTCTTTACCGCTTTCAAATGCGGTACAGCTCAGACCAGCCCCTGCGAGCGCACGTTCTAGCACCCAACGGATGGAACTATCGTCATCAACAACCCAGACTATTCCTCGTTGCATAAACGTCACCTTTATTTCCTGATAGGCAGGTAAACCGAGAACTCGGTATGACCCGGCCAACTGGTAAATTCAATTTTGCCGGAATGCTGATCAATTAAATTACGGGCGATGGATAACCCAAGGCCGGTACCGCCCTCGCGACCGCTGACCATTGGGTAGAACAGCGTGTCCTGTAAATGAGAGGGAATACCCGGGCCGTTATCCTCAACATCGATCCGCGCCGCCAGACGGTAACGCACGCCGTGCAGCGTGAGCTGAAACGCAGTGCGGGTACGTAGTACGATCTCTCCGCCTTCCGGCCCTAACGCTTGCAGGGCATTGCGCACGATATTCAGCAGAACCTGTTCTATCTGGTCCGGGTCGTGCAATAACTCAGGCAGGCTCGGATCGTAATCACGAATTAGCGTTACGTTTTCTGGCACTTCCATCGAAACCAGCGCCACTACACGCTCCGCCACTTTGTGAATACTTTCCGTGACGTGCATGCCCGGTTGTTGCGGTCCTAACAGACGGTCGACCAGATTACGCAGGCGGTCGGCCTGCTCAATAATGACTTTGGTATATTCGGTCAGCGCCGGGTCCGGGAGCGCTTTACTGAGAAGCTGCGCCGCGCCGCGTAACCCGCCCAGCGGGTTTTTAATTTCATGCGCCAGACCGCGGACCAGATCGCGGGCGGCAATTTGCTGGGCATGCTGGAGCTGTTCCTGACTCAGACGGCGCTGGTTATCCATTGGCGCCATCTCCAGCAGGATAAGGCCATCAGGCAGCCTCTGGGCGGTCACAGAGAGGATATGTGAGTGGCTGTCTATCACCAGCGTCACTTCGTTATCCGTAAAGCCCTGACCGGCTTCCAGGCTCTCACGCATCAGTCCGATGTTTAACGAGAAATAACTCAACAGATCGGGCAGCGGTGTACCAAACAGTTTGCGGGAGCTTTGAGCGAGCAACTGCTGTGCCGCCGGGTTGGCGTAATGTATCGACAGCTCATCGTCGACGAGTAAGATGCTATTGATTAAAGAATTGAGGATCTGCCCAGCATCGGGCAGCGTGCCGGTTGCCATTCAGCAGTCTCCTGAAAAGTGTTGCACCATTTTAGTGCATTATAGCTTTTTATGGATAAAAAGCGCGAGAAAGCAGGTTGTTAGTGGAGAAAAAAGCCCATCCAGAGATGGGCTAAAAGTTCCACGGCAACTAAAACCTTCGTCTTTCTCCCTACAGCTGTGTTGGCTGCTTTCGCTCACCCCAGTCACTTACTTATGTAAGCTCCCGGGGATTCACTCAATTGCCGCCTTGCTGTAGCAAGAAATCCATTGGTTATTACACCCTCTGCACGTTTTTATGTGAGAGTGTAAAAGTTAAATTAAACGCTGTAGTACAGCTCAAACTCTACCGGGTGCGGCGTCATGCGCACACGGTCATCTTCTTCACGACGCAGCGTAATGTACGCATCGATCGCTTCATTGGTGAACACGCCGCCTGCAGTCAGGAACTCACGGTCCAGATCCAGTTCTTTCAGTGCTTCTTCCAAAGAACCCGCAACCTGTGGGATCTCTTTCGCTTCTTCAGGCGGCAGGTCGTACAGGTTTTTGTCCATCGCTTCGCCCGGGTGGATCTTGTTCTTGATACCGTCAAGGCCGGCCATCAGCAGCGCGGCGAAGCACAGGTACGGGTTAGCAGCCGGGTCCGGGAAACGCACTTCGATACGACGCGCTTTCGGAGAAGCCACCACCGGAATACGGATGGAAGCAGAACGGTTACGGGCAGAGTAAGCCAGCATGACCGGCGCTTCGTAACCCGGGACCAGACGCTTGTAGGAGTTGGTGGTCGGGTTAGCCAGGGCGTTGATGGCTTTAGCGTGTTTGATTACGCCGCCGATGTAGTACAGCGCCTGCTCAGACAGACCCGCGTATTTGTCACCGGAGAACAGGTTTACGCCGTTCTTGGACAGGGACATGTGGCAGTGCATGCCGGAACCGTTATCGCCGAACATCGGTTTTGGCATAAAGGTCGCGGTCTTACCGAAGCGGTGCGCAACGTTGTGAACCACATATTTGTAGATCTGAATTTCGTCCGCTTTTTTGGTCATGGTGTTAAAGCGGGTCGCGATTTCGTTCTGGCCTGCGGTTGCCACTTCGTGGTGATGCGCTTCAACGACCAGACCCATTTCTTCCATGATCAGACACATGGTAGAACGGATGTCCTGAGAAGAATCTACCGGAGGAACCGGGAAGTAACCACCTTTCACGCCAGGACGGTGACCTTTGTTACCACCTTCGTATTTGGTGGAAGAGTTCCATGCGCCTTCGATATCATCGATAGCGACGTGGGAACCGGAAATGGATGCGCCGAAGCGGATGTCGTCAAACAGGAAGAACTCTGGCTCTGGCCCGAACAGCACGGTGTCTGCGATGCCGGTAGAACGCAGGTACTCTTCAGCGCGTTTAGCGATGGAGCGCGGGTCGCGGTCGTAGCCCTGCAGCGTACCGGGTTCCAGGATATCGCAACGGATGATCAGGGTAGACTCTTCATAGAACGGGTCGATGAGTGCAGTAGACGCATCTGGCATCAGAACCATGTCTGATTCGTTAATGCCTTTCCAGCCACCGATTGAGGAGCCGTCAAACATTTTGCCTTCTTCAAAGAATTCGGCATTTACCTGATGAGCAGGAATAGTGACGTGCTGTTCTTTACCTTTGGTATCAGTGAAGCGCAAATCAACAAACTTCACTTCGTGTTCGTTCAGCATCGTCAAAACGTGTTCAGCGGACATACTTACTCTCCCGGATTGGTCATGGTCGTCGTGGTAACGAAGTCTTCAATTCTGCAAAAAATTGGCCGTGTCGCCGTAAAAAATATAAAGCGAAATCTGTGCCAACTTTTAAATTGCCCCTAAAAGGCGTTATCATGCGCACTATCGTGCAAAGGGGCTGCACCATGAAGGATGTATTGCACCATTATAGTGCTTTAATGTGAACATTAAGCACCATATTGGTGCAACGCACCCCAGATTACCCCTTTTAACGCTCCGTGAATGTGATCACAAAGAAACTCTGCAATACTTGTTTGCGGAGGATGTTTGTGATCCTGTTTTGTACTGCGATTAATCCGTGTACAATAACGCGCTATTTCTAAAATGCCTGAGGCAAAGTTGTGATCGAAAATTTGCGTAACATCGCCATCATCGCGCACGTAGACCATGGTAAAACGACCCTGGTAGACAAGCTGCTCCAACAATCCGGTACGTTCGATGCACGTGCTGAAACCCAAGAGCGCGTGATGGACTCCAACGATTTGGAGAAAGAGCGTGGGATTACCATCCTCGCTAAAAACACCGCTATCAAATGGAATGACTACCGTATCAACATCGTTGACACCCCGGGGCACGCCGACTTCGGTGGTGAAGTTGAACGTGTAATGTCCATGGTCGACTCCGTGCTGCTGGTGGTGGATGCAATGGATGGTCCGATGCCGCAGACGCGCTTCGTGACCAAAAAAGCCTTTGCCCATGGCCTGAAGCCAATTGTTGTTATCAACAAAGTTGACCGTCCTGGCGCGCGTCCTGACTGGGTTGTTGATCAGGTATTCGACCTGTTCGTTAACCTCGACGCTACCGACGAGCAGCTGGACTTCCCGATCGTTTACGCTTCCGCGCTGAATGGTATCGCAGGTCTGGATCACGAAGATATGGCGGAAGACATGACTCCGCTGTATCAGACCATCGTTGATCGCGTACCGGCTCCGAGCGTAGACCTTGATGGCCCGCTGCAGATGCAAATCTCTCAGCTGGACTACAACAACTACGTTGGTGTTATCGGTATCGGCCGTATCAAACGCGGTAAAGTTAAACCGAACCAGCAGATCACTATCATTGATAGCGAAGGCAAAACCCGTAACGGTAAAGTCGGTAAAGTTCTGACCCACCTGGGTCTGGAACGTATCGAGAGTGATATTGCCGAAGCAGGCGATATCATCGCGATCACCGGTCTGGGCGAACTGAACATCTCTGACACCATCTGCGACCCGCAGAATGTCGAAGCGCTGCCGGCTCTGTCCGTTGATGAACCGACCGTAACCATGTTCTTCTGCGTAAACACCTCTCCGTTCTGTGGTAAAGAAGGTAAATATGTTACCTCTCGTCAGATCCTTGACCGCCTGAACAAAGAGCTGGTGCACAACGTTGCGCTGCGCGTTGAAGAAACCGAAGATGCGGATGCGTTCCGTGTATCCGGTCGTGGTGAGTTGCACTTGTCTGTTCTGATCGAAAACATGCGTCGTGAAGGTTTCGAAATGGCGGTTTCCCGTCCGAAAGTTATCTTCCGCGAAATCGATGGCCGTAAACAAGAGCCGTTCGAAAACGTAACGCTGGACGTTGAAGAGCAGCATCAGGGTTCTGTGATGCAGGCTCTGGGTGAGCGTAAAGGCGATCTGAAAAACATGAATCCAGATGGCAAAGGCCGCGTACGTCTCGACTACGTGATCCCAAGCCGTGGTCTGATCGGCTTCCGTTCAGAATTCATGACCATGACCTCCGGTACCGGTCTGCTGTATTCCACCTTCAGCCATTACGACGACGTTCGTGCGGGTGATGTGGGTCAGCGTCAGAACGGCGTACTGATCTCCAACGGCCAGGGTAAAGCAGTTGCGTTCGCACTGTTCAGCCTGCAGGACCGCGGTAAGCTGTTCCTGGGTCACGGTGCTGAAGTTTACGAAGGCCAGATCATCGGTATTCACAGCCGCTCTAACGACCTGACCGTAAACTGCCTGACCGGTAAGAAACTGACCAACATGCGTGCGTCCGGTACTGATGAAGCAACGGTTCTGGTTCCGCCGGTTAAGATGACTCTGGAGCAGGCTCTGGAATTCATCGATGACGACGAACTGGTAGAAGTGACTCCAACCTCTATCCGTATCCGTAAGCGTCACCTGACTGAAAACGATCGTCGCCGTGCAATGCGTGGCGCAAAAGAAGAGTAATTAACGCTCTTTCTCAGGTAAGCATAAAAAAGCCGCTGATTATCAGCGGCTTTTTTTATCTCGGGAGTATCAGAAGAAATACTTTGCCCCAACACGAATCTGATTTTGTTCGCGATGATAGGGTTCCACATTACGATCTAACCAGCGTAATTCCAGGTAGGGCAACCAGTGTTCATTGATACGATACTTAAAGGTATTCGTAATTTCCCAGTGATGATCTTTTCCGTTACTGCTGTTGAAGTCATTGACTCGTATAAAATAGTGCGGCTCGAAAGTATAGGAAAATTTATCGGTGATAGTAAAATTCCAGTAGTTACCTATTTCATAGGTATCATTATTGTCCAGGTCACCGTTTAGATCGGTTGAACTATAGTTATTATGGTTATAACGGTTACGCACGGTAAGATTAAACCACGGGGTAAATTTATAGTTAACATCCAGGTAGGCAGCGCCACCGGAACCCGTACTCTTATCGTTGATCAACCCACCGGGCTGAATAGTTAATTTGTCCGTCGGTTTATATAAAGGATACCAGCCTTCTATTTCGTTATAGCCGTGTTTTAACTCATCCTTGCGTTGCATGGTGTAGGTGTTGGTGAGCATGATACCTGCGCCCATATCGGAGTTATAGCCAACACGCATCATCACTTCTATCTGATCGGATGCCAGATTATATGCCTCGCGGTTCTCGACATAGGCACCGGCAAAAACAGAAGTGGACACAACAGAGGATAAGAGAATTATTGTCGTTAACTTTTTCATAATAAATCCATTTTTTAAGCGTAGGGAGGCCGCCATCCATTAAGATGGAATAAGCGGCAATTATTTTTATACGTTTACAGCAGAGGTATTATTTTTAGTGGTAACAGGATCCGCTTGAGTGTTCTTTTTCTTCCGTTGGCTGATTTCCTCAATAATAAAAGCAAAACGAGTTTCATTGAGTTTATAAAATAAACCCATCGTGAGTGCTGCAATAATCGCAAGTCCGCATGGCCACAGGAAAATAAGCTGACGCAAACCGAGCAGGGTGGCATCGCTCTGGGCTATGTTGGGGATATAACCGATTTGCGTCAGCATGATGCCTGGCAGGAAGCCCGCGAGCGCAGCGGAAATTTTGCGAGAAAAGGTGTAACCCGTATACACCGAGCCTTCCGCGCGGATCCCCGTTTTCCATTCGCCATAATCGACCGTATCCGGAACCAGCGCCCAGTTCAGGCTGTTTACGAATGCTGTCCCGAAGAAAGCCATACAGGAGAACGTCACGAATAAAAATGACGTACTGCCCCAGAAAAAGTTCAGTACATCGCCAATAGCCCATAATGCCAGACCGCCGAGATAAACCTGCTTTTTACCGAAGCGTTTCACGGCCGCAGGAACCAGCAGCACACCGACCAAAATGCATCCCATGCTGAAAAAACCCATCCACGACAGCAGATGAATATCGTTGAGCACGTACTGGGTGTAATACACCTGGATTGCCAGCTTGATGTTGAATGCGGCCAACGTGCACAGGTTGGCAACACACAGCACCAGCAACGGGGGGTTACGGAAAATGGCACAGAATGATTTGAGAATACTGGGCTTATGGTGGTCCGGCACGATTTCGATATAGCGTTCTTTCACACCGCTAAAGCACCACCACATGCTGAACAGTCCGCAGACCGAAAAGATCAGTGCGGCAATCAGATAACCCAATGAGGGGGAACTGACAAATAGCGCCTGAATCGGCATAAAGCCAACGGTACACAATAACAGGCCAATGGTGGCGCCGCCCTGACGCCAGGCGGCGAGCTGAGCACGTTCATGTGGATTTTTCGTGATTGCAGGCACCATCGCGCCGTAGGAGCAGTTCATCAGGCTATAGAACAGACCGAACAGCATGAACAACACCGTCGCCAGCCCGGTTTTCACCGTGAGCGTAAAATCTGTAGCTAAAAACTGCGCGCTGGCCACGACGGCGACAGGAAATGACGCATACAAAATAAAGGGCCTGAATTTCCCTTTTGCGCCAATATTTCGCCTTGAGTCCAGCAATACACCGGTCAGCATATCGGTAAAGGCGGTGAAGAATTTCGCCACCAGAAAGATAATCCCGCCGTAATATGCAGGCATCCCTAGTTCATCGGTATAAAATTTAAGCAGATACAGCGTGCCGATACACAGCATCAAATTTGAGCCGAAGTCACCCACTCCGTAGGCGAATTTTTCACGCAGGCTCAGTTTTAGCGTTAGCGGATCATGAAAAGACATAATCGCTCCTCAATAGCGCCCCGCAGAGCGCTATTCATTATTATTATCAAACGGGTTGTTTACGTGCTTCTATCTCTTCAACGATGCGGACATACATCTTTTCGTTGAGATTGTAGAAACAGCCCATTGCGACGATGGTGATGACTGCCAGGGCACACGGATAAATAAAGATCAGCTGACGCAAACCTTCGACCGTATTCGCAGATTGCACCACGTTGGGGACGTAGCCGATTTGCGTCAGCATCCAGCCAGGGAAGAAGCCTGCCAGCGCCTGTGAAACTTTACGGAAGAAGGTGAAGCCAGTGTATACCGTGCCTTCAGAACGTACGCCGGTACGCCATTCGCCATATTCCACCGTATCGGAAACCAGCGCCCAGTTCAGGCTGTTGACGAAGGCTGAGCCGAAGAACGCCAGACAAGAGAAGGCGACAAAGCTGACTGAGCCGCCGCCAAAGAAGTAGTTAAGCAGATCGCCCGCGACCCAAATCAGCAGCCCGCCAATATAAACCTTCTTCTTGCCAAAACGTCTGACCATCCCAGGCATCAGGAAGACGCCAATGAAGATACAGCCCATGCTGAAAAAGCCCATCCAGGAAAGGAGGATCGGATCGTTCAGTACGTACTGGGTGTAATAGACCTGAATCGCCAGCTTGACGTTGAATGCGCCCAGCGTGCAAAGGTTGGCAACGCACAGAATAAATAGCGGTCGGTTACCGGCGATGGCGCGGAAGGATTGCAGTAATCCCGGTTTTTGCGCGGCATCCACGGGTTTCACTTCCACGTAGCGTTCTTTAACCCCGGCATAGCACAGCCACATAAATAACAGGCCAAACAGCGAGAACAACGTGGCGGCGAAAATATAAGCCAGCTGTGAATTGCCTTCGATCAGGTTCATCACCGGGACAAAGCCGACGGTGCACAGCAGCAGGCCGAGCGTTGCGCCTCCTTGTCGCCAGGCAGCCAGCGACGCGCGTTCGTCCGGGTTTTTCGTGATTGCAGGCACCATCGCGCCGTAAGAGCAGTTCATCATGCTGAAGAACAGTCCGTACAGCATAAACAGCACCGTTGCCATGACCGTTTTACCAGTGACTTCAAACGGTGTTCCGACAAAGTTGGCAATCGCCAGCAAGGTAACCGGAAATGCGGCATAAAGGACGAATGGACGGAATTTCCCTTTCGGGCCTATTTTACGGCGCGAATCGAGCATAATCCCGGTGCCCATATCGGTAAACGCGGTAAAAAACTTGGCAATAAGGAAAATGATACCGCCATAAGTTCCCGGTAAACCAAGGACATCGGTATAAAACTTGAGTAAATAGAGCGTCCCAATATCCAGCAGGATATTGGAGCCTAAATCACCCATCCCATAGGCGAGTTTTTCTTTGAACGGCAAGCGTAGGGTTGCCGGATTAGAGGAAGTCTGACTCATTATTATTCTCCATGTGCCCGCGAGTTGCCCCGCGGGCGAGCCGTGTTAGATGTTGCGTAAAGTGGCAAACAGTGACGCCCATTCACTCTTCGCGCGATAAAACACCGGAGGCTGGCCAATCGGCGCATCAACGGTAATTTCACCTCCCTGGTAAGTTTCCCCGGTCCAGACGTGGACCCAGCTATCCTCTGGCAGATACAGCGTCCAGTTTTGCTGGTCCTGTTCGTGAACCGGCGCCACCAGCAGATCTTGTCCCAGTAGGTACTGATACTTCAGGGTGTAGGTGCGCGCATCGTCTTCGTAATGCAGGAACAGCGGGCGCATTACCGGCAGACCGGTAGCGCTGTTTTGCGCGACGGCCTGTTTGAGATACGGTTTCAGGGTGGTAAAGACGGTGGTCATGCGGGCAAAGTGGGCAATGGTTTCCGCATCACCATCAAACTGCCAGTTATCGCCAGGGCGGTTACCTTCATGGGTGCGCATCATCGGGGTGAATGCGCTGAAATCACACCAGCGTAGCAACAGCTCTTTGCTGCGTTTCATGTCAAACAACGTGGTGTAACCGCCGATATCGCTGTGGTGCAGACCGTGACCGGTCATCGCCAGCGACAGTGCGGCAGGAACGACCGAAGCCAGTCCATCATCAAGGCTCCAGTCCACGTTCTGATCGCCTGCCCACATCATGGTGGAGTACTTCTGGCTGCCGGTGTAGCCCGCACGCATAAAGAACAGGATCTCGCCGAGCTTGCCGGTCTCCTGTAGCGCTTCGTAGTTACATTTCGCCCACAGTGCGGGCCACGCATTATGCATAATTTCGGCACTGACGCCGTTGTGCAGGTAAGTGTCAGTTGGCAGGTATTCGCCAAAGTCGGCCATCCAGCCGCCGCAGCCCAGCGCGATCATGTTCTTTTTGATGACTTCTTTGAACCAGGCGTAGGCTTCGGGGTTGGTCAGATCGACCACGCCGCCGTAAAACTCGCCGAACTCAACCAGATAGTCATCGCCCGAAGCATCTTTCGCCAGATAACCGTGTTTGGCTGCTTCGGCGCAGAGATCTTTGTCGCTGGCGACGTACGGGTTGATATAGGAGAGGAACTGCACGCCTTCTTCTTTCCACTGCTTAATACGACTGTCCAGTTGCGGGTAGTTGTCGCTGTTCCACTTCCAGTTCCACATTACGCGCTTGCCAAAGGAAGTCATGCGGATCCCGGACCAGTCCTGCGCCCAGATGCCGTTTACCTTCACGCCAGCGTTACGCATGGTGTCCAGTTTGTTCTGACAAACCTCAGTCCCGCCCTGAATACCGAGCGTGACGCCGTCGTAAATCCAGTCCGGCAGCTCCGGCTGGCGGCCTAACAGCGCGGTCAGTTTTTCCAAAAGAGAGATGTAGGTTTCGGCGCACTCAATACGCAGAGTCGTTTTGTCTTCCCACAGAGCGAGTTCGTGATACTCCGGTGCGCTGAAGTCGAAATTCATATAGCAGCTGTTATCAACGTGGCAATAATACTTCTGTGTACTGACAAAGGTTGGCTGCGGGAAGAAGGTCCAGTAGTAGTCACCGCCGGCATTTTCTTTGCAGTCGGCCTGCCACGTGACATAGCTGTTTTTGTTGCGGCCCACGCCCTGTTCGCTGGTCCACAGTGGGAATGGCTTACCGCGCAAATCGAAATAAGAGAACTGTTCGCCGCAGCCGTAAATATGATCGTCCGGCCTGGCGGCCAGGCGCAGCCAGATACGGTTATGGCTGTGTTCCTCGTTATGGAGATCGAGCTTCAAACGACCCTGTTCATCGGTGGAGATGTGCAGCGTGGCGTTGATGGTATTACCGCGGCTGAAATCGACCCGCCAGCCCTCAGGCGTCTCACTGACCGTGGCGTCGGTCAGGGCAATCTTCTCATTGAGCTTGTCTTTAATGCTGAAGTTACCGCGGAACATATCAATGTCGGCAACGCCAGCGCCGATCCACAGGCAAGGGGTCTCTGCGCTGTGACGTAAGATCAGGCGCTGGTGGTACGTCAGCGTAAATCCATTTTGTAACGTCGTCAGTTCTAATGCGGTGGACCGTTGTTGTAGCGAATTCATTTTCGTCTCCGTAAAAATAGGGTATTTCGGTAATTTGTCGGAAATCTGTTATTCACTGCCGATTAAAAAATGCATTTGATGCGTTTCTCCGGGCGCGAGATGAATCAGGCTTACCCCGGAGTTAAAGGCGTCGGGCGGGCAGGTCATCGGTTCTACTGCCAGGCCGCGCCGTGCTAATTTTTCGCCGGTATACACCTGCAGCCAGGGCTGGTGGCTGCGTAAATACGTCGACATGTTTTGAGCGGGACTTGTCATCCTTACCTCCCACTCAGCGTCAGGCTGTAAGGTCCTGAACGTCTGATCGAGAGTGGTTTGCGCGATTAAGCGCGGCGTTGTGAAATTGCGTTCATCACAGGTTTCTTCACTCGCCGGGAGCGTTAATTCACAGCTATCGATGGGTTGCAAATTGCAGGTCAGGTAGGGATGTGCTCCCGCGCCATACGGGGCGATTTCGTCACCCACATTCTGTGTACGAATAAAGACGTGCAGTCCGCGGGCAGCATCCAGCCGGTAAATCACCTCTGAATGCAGCGCGAAGGGATAACCATAAGAAGGCGGTAGAAAAATCGTCAGCGACACTTCCGTGTTTGACAGTTGGTTAATCTGCCAGTCTCGCCAGGCCAGTAATCCATGAATGGCGGTATGCGAAACAAGGTCGTTAACGGCAAGCTGAAAGATCTTGCCGTTATGTTGATAGCAGCCGTCTGCAATACGGTTTGGCCAGGGAATTAACACTTTTCCCAAATGTGCCAGCGGCATCTCTTCCGGCTGATGTGGAATAACGACGTGACGCCCAAGGTGCGTCAATTCTGCTAACCCAGCGCCAACCGTGACGATTTTCGCCTGGTAATGGCCAGCCTGAAGATGAAGGGTTTTTCCACCGCTATGCATGACAGCTCACCTCGTGACTTATTTGGCGTTGATATCCAGCAGACCGGCTGCAACTGCCGGTGCAAGACCCGGAGCCAGCGGCAAACGTGGGATCACGAGGCAGTGCAGCAGATGGTAAATATCCTGCTTACCGTCCCAGACTTTGGTGGTCACCTTGTTATCGGTATCCAGCTCCTGCCACCACGAACCGGTCTCGTAGTCCATCAGATACGTGATGCAGTAATCCCACCACTTCTGATACCAGGCTTCGTACTGGCTGTCGCCGGTGAGGGTGTAGAGGGCGTAAGCGGTGCCCATGGCCTCGACTATCGGCCAACGCACTCTTTCGCGCACGATGGGTTTTCCGTCCCAGTCTACCGAGTAGACAAAGCCGTCTGCGCCGTCCGGCGCCCAGGCATCGCGGATGGTGGCGTGGAACAGACCCTTGGCATCTTCCAGCAACCAGGCGGGAGGCGTTTCAAAACGGGCCTCCAGCGCGGCATGCAGATGCAGCATCAGGCGGCCCCACTCGATCCAGTGGCCCGGCGTGCCGCCGTAGGCGCGGAAACGATGCGCTGGATTATCTTTGTTGTAATCGCGGATTGGGTTCCACTGTGAATCGAAGTGTTCGTTGACGCGATATTCCCCGCTGCGAGCCACGTCGTGAATAATGACCGATGCGATACGCAGCGCGCGATCGAGCCATTTGCGGTCATGAGTAACGTCATAAACGATCAGGAAAGCTTCAACCGCGTGCATGTTGGCGTTGCCGCCGCGGTAATCTTCCGTCTGGCTGAAGGCTTCGTCCCAGGACTCCAGACACATCTGCTCATCTTCGCTCCAGAAGTACTTCTCAATCACGTCGATAGCGTCATCCAGTAATTGTCTGGCCTGCGGATGGCCGGTAGTGACCGCGCTGGCAGCGCCAAGTAAGACGAAGAAATGCTGATAGCCCTGTTTGGAGGCATCCATCACGCCTTCGTCATTTACGCAGGCGTACCAGCCGCCGTAACGTGTGTCGCGTAGCGCGCCGTTCAGCGCCTTAATTCCGTGATCGACTAACTGATATGCGCCGGGGCGACCCATGGATGCCGCAACGGAGTAAACGTGTAGCATGCGGGCGGTGATCCACAGATGCGTACCCATATCCGCTCTGACCTGGCCACTATTTCCCAGCCAGCCAAAACCGGTAGGGACAGCAGCATTTTTACCAAAGTTAAAAATGCGGTCAGTTTCCTGCTCCAGCCAGCGGTTGTGGCTTAAGGTGTTAAACCATTTCATGCTTTGATCCTCGATTAACGGCGGGCCATCATTTCGTCGACGATATCGCCCAGACGCTGCAACTTAGGTGCGGAAACGTCGCGCAGCATCAGTTCAGTGTCCGGCAGGCCAATAACTGATGACCAGACAGCACGTCCGGCCAGGAAGCCAGATGCGCCTGCGGTCATTGCTACGCTGACTGCGCGCGGGAACAGTTTTTCATCCACGCCAGAGGAGAGGATGACCCACGGCATGTTGATGTTTTCATTCAGGCGCTGAGAGGCGCTGAGCAATTCCTGTTGGGTCCCTTTACCGTACAGCGGCATCTCGACCTTGTAGAGATCGGCACCGCTATCGCCCAGCTCTTTCGCGGCATCGATAATGGCCTGTTCGCGATCGAACTTATCGCCACGGCGCGGTGGACGAACAACCGGCTCGATGATGCTCAGCAAGCCATTGGAATGGCATAGCGCATTGAATTCTTTCACCATATCCAGGCGCTGCTGGGCATCTTCATCGCTACGCCACAGCACCAGCAGTTTGAGAGCCTTGGCGCCATCTTGCTTCACGGCCTGCGGGTTAATTTTTTTATCAATCACCACGCTATCGACCGGAATGCCGTTACCCGGAATAAAGTCATCAGCGGCAACAATCATGGCGCAACTTTTGGCGACCGCGTTTTGCTCTACGACCTGGCGGTAGCAGAACTGCTGATCGACCAGAATGGCGGATGCATAGGGGGAAAGGATCTTCGCCGCATTGACTTTAAAGTCAGTCAGCACGCTGTCACAGACCGGCGATTTTGCACCCGCTGCGGCAAACATTAAGCGCATGGCCTCGCGCTGATCGACTGCCAGCATGGCAAAACCGCCGGAAGCTCGGGTGATATCTTTCAGGGTGTACTTCGTCATTGTTCAGTCCTTTTACTTATTAAAATTGGTGATTTAATCCGGCAGACGCCCGAACCTGCTCAAGAATTGCGGTCCAGTCTTCCCGGCCACGGCCTGCGGCGCGGGCCTGGTTATAAACTTCGCGGGAGGCAGCGCCGAGCGGCATTGGCACATGCAGCTGGTTGGCAACGTCCAGCGCGATGCCAAGATCTTTGTGAGCTAAATCGATCATGAAGGCGGGAGAAAGATCGCCTTTCAGCACTTTGTTCGGCCAGGAGGTAGTGAAATGGCCTTTTCCGGCAGGAGTACCGCTCATTACCTTCAGAGCCACATCGAAGGAGAGGCCGAGCGCTTCGCATAACACGGCGGCTTCAGCTGACAGGGCGTTCAGCGCGATACTCATGTAATTGTTGATGAGCTTCACGCGGATCCCCATGCCAGGCCCCCCTGCGTTGATCAGTTCATTACCCATCGCCATCAGAACCGGTGTGGCGCGTTCCACCTGCTCTGATGTTCCGCCCGCCAGCAGCAGCAGCGTTCCCGCGACGGCGTGATCGGAGGTGCGTCCAACCGGGCAATCCATCATGTCGAAGCCTTTGGCACGCATATCGGTAATCAGTTTGTCGGTTTGCAGCGGGTGAATGGTGGACATATCAATCACCAACGCCTGTGGGGAGAGGCTTTCGCAGACTCCCTGTTCGCCGAACAGTACGCTGCGCACCAGATCGCCGTTGGGGAGCATCGTGATGACAAATTCTGCCTCTTTTGCTGCCTGAGCCGGGCTGATGGCAGGCTGTGCTCCTTTTTCCACCAGGCGCTGAACGGCATCCGGGTTAACGTCAAAGACGCTGAGTTGATGGCCCTGCTTCAGCAAGTTGCTCGCCATGGGTGAACCCATCTGACCTAATCCGATAAATGCTATAACTGCCATAACGTTCTCCTGAGACGTGGATGTCATTTTTTGTCATTTAAGGTCGTTTGTTTTTGTCTGTTTTTGATCGTATTTGTAATTTATGGTCAAAAAATTGACAGCCGTCACTTTTTAAACATTTTGTGAAATTAAAATGATCCCATCTTGAAACGCCTAAGGAATGACCATGATTCGTATTGCTTGTGTAGGGATTGCCGTAATGGATCGCATCTATTACGTGGAGGAGTTACCGACTGAAGGAGGTAAATATGTGGCGAAGCGTTATACGGAAGTGGGCGGCGGGCCTGCGGCAACGGCCGCTGTGGCTGCAGCGAAGTTGGGCGCGCAGGTGGATTTTATTGGCCGTGTGGGCGACGATGACACCGGAAATAGCCTGCTGGCGGAGCTGGAATCCCTGGGGGTGAATACCCGCTACACCCGACGCTATGTGGGGGCGCAATCCTCCCAATCGGCAATTCTGGTTGATGCACAAGGGGAACGAATTATCGTTAACTATCCCAGCCCGGATTTACTGCATGACGCTGACTGGCTTAATGAGATCGATTTTTCCCAGTGGGATGTGGTGTTGGCGGATGTTCGTTGGCACGAGGGGACCAAACAGGCGTTCACACTGGCACGTCGGGCGGGAGTCATGACGGTCCTGGATGGTGACGTAACGCCGCAGGATATCCGTGAGCTGGTGGCGTTAAGCGATCATGCCGCGTTCTCTGAACCGGGTCTGGCGCGCATGACCGGGATAAACGATCCTGTTGCTGGACTGAAAAAAACACAAACGCTCACAAATGGACATGTTTATGTGACGCGGGGGCGTGAAGGTTGCGACTGGATAGAAAATAATACGTTGCAGCATCAATCTGGTTTTACCGTCGACGTTGTTGACACCACCGGGGCCGGAGATGTTTTTCACGGTGCGCTCGCGTTCAGTCTGGCTAACGGAAATACCCCGGAAGACGCTGTCAGGTTCGCCAGTGGCGTTGCGGCGCTAAAATGCACGCGTCCGGGAGGACGGGCCGGAATCCCTGACTGTGATCAAACCCGATCTTTTCTGTCACTTTTTGTATAAAATGCCAGGGCAATGGTTTTTCGAGGAAATTTCATGAGTCTTACCGAACTGACCGGTAATCCGCGACACGATCAGCTACTGATGCTGATTAGCGAGCGCGGTTATATGAATATTGATGAGCTGGCTAGCCTGCTGGATGTGTCCACGCAGACCGTGCGTCGTGATATTCGTAAACTCAGCGAGCAGGGATTAATTACGCGTCATCATGGCGGCGCGGGCAGAGCCTCCAGCGTGGTGAATACGGCGTTCGAGCAGCGTGAAGTCTCCTGGACGGAAGAGAAAAAAGCTATCGCGGAAGCGGTGGCTGACTACATTCCTGATGGGTCAACGGTGTTTATTACTATTGGCACCACCGTTGAGCAGGTGGCCCGCGCGCTGTTAAACCATAATCATTTGCGCATTATCACTAACAGCCTGCGTGTGGCACACATTCTGTATAACAATCCACGTTTTGAAGTTATGGTGCCAGGGGGAACATTACGCCCGCATAACAGTGGCATTATCGGTCCTTCCGCCACGTCATTTGTCGCTGATTTTCGCGCTGATTACCTGGTAACCAGCGTAGGCGCGATTGAAAGCGATGGCGCGTTGCTGGAGTTTGATGTCAACGAAGCCAGCGTCGTGAAAACGATGATGGCCCATTCAAGGCATATTCTGTTGGCTGCGGATCATACGAAATACACGGCTTCTGCCGCGGTAGAGATTGGCAATGTGTCTCAGGTGACCGCGCTGTTTACCGATGAATACCCTGGCCCCGCATTGCATAATTTACTCCAGTCTCAGCAGGTGGAAATTGTGCAGGTGAGTCCGTCACAGGATGATGCTCTGGCTGTGTAATTCTCTCCAATGATGGCTCGGTAAATTCGCAGCCATCATTCGCGCATAGTCAAACTTCTCCTTTCCCGCTACAGTTATTCATCCACGGCGAATAAGGAGAAGGGCATGCTCTATATCTTTGATTTGGGTAATGTGATTGTCGATATCGACTTCAATCGCGTGTTAGGCACATGGAGCGATCTGAGCCGTGTACCGCTAGCGTCGCTAAAGCAAAGTTTCAGCATGGGTGAGGCTTTTCACCAGCATGAGCGAGGTGAAATAACGGATGAAGCGTTTGCTGAAGCGCTATGCCATGAGATGGCGCTGCCGCTAAGCTACGAGCAGTTTTCCCACGGCTGGCAGGCCGTTTTTGTCGCCTTGCGTCCTGAAGTGATCGACATCATGCATAAGCTGCGTGAGCAGGGCCATCGGGTAGTCGTCTTGTCGAATACCAACCGTCTGCACACAACGTTTTGGCCGGATGAATACCCCGAGATCCGTCAGGCCGCTGACCATATTTATCTTTCCCAGGATCTGGGCATGCGTAAACCGGAAGCGCGGATTTACCAGCATGTCCTGCAGGCTGAAGGTTTTTCTGCGCACGATGCGGTCTTTTTTGACGACAACGCCGATAATATTGAAGGGGCTAACCGGTTAGGTATTACCAGTATCCAGGTCACCGATAAAGCGACCATTCCTGACTATTTCGCGAAGTTGTTATGCTAAAAAATGTTCAGCAACAAGCCAGGCATCATACGCGGCCCGTACGAGCCTGGCTGAAGCTGCTATGGCAGCGCATTGATGAGGACAACATGACGACGTTGGCAGGGAATCTTGCCTACGTTTCATTGCTCTCATTAGTGCCGCTTATTGCTGTTGTTTTTGCACTTTTCGCCGCATTTCCGATGTTTTCCGACGTCAGTGTCCAGTTACGCCATTTTATTTTTGCGAACTTTATCCCGGCGACGGGAGACGTCATCCAACGTTATATCGAACAGTTTGTCGCCAACTCGAACAAAATGACGGCCGTCGGGGCATGTGGGCTGATTGTAACGGCGTTATTACTGATGTATTCCATTGATAACGCTCTGAATACTATCTGGCGTAGTAAGCGCACTCGGCCCAAAGTTTACTCTTTTGCCGTTTACTGGATGATTTTAACGCTGGGACCTCTACTGGCGGGGGCCAGCCTGGCGATCAGCTCTTATCTGTTGTCATTGCGCTGGGCCAGCGATCTCAACACGGTGATTGATAATATTCTGCGTATTTTCCCGCTGGTACTTTCCTGGCTCTCGTTCTGGCTGCTTTATAGCATCGTACCGACCACGCGCGTACCTAACCGGGATGCGGTTATTGGCGCCTTTGTGGCCGCCGTATTGTTCGAGGCCGGAAAGAAAGGATTTGCGCTCTATATCACGATGTTCCCGTCTTATCAGCTCATTTACGGTGTCCTTGCGGTGATCCCCATTTTATTTGTCTGGGTGTACTGGACGTGGTGTATCGTCTTGCTAGGCGCGGAAATAACTGTCACTCTCGGGGAATACCGCAAACTTAAACAAGCCGCAGAACAAGAAGAAGCAGAGCAACCATGATTGCATTAATTCAGCGCGTAACCCGTGCCAGCGTCACCGTGGAGGGCGAGGTGACGGGTGAAATTGGCCCAGGACTTTTGGTCCTGTTAGGTGTCGAAAGGGATGATGACGAACAAAAAGCGAACCGCCTGTGCGAACGCGTACTCGGCTATCGAATCTTTAGCGATGCCGAAGGCAAAATGAACCTGAATGTGCAGCAGTCAGGCGGCAGCGTGCTGGTGGTCTCGCAATTTACGTTGGCGGCAGATACTGAGCGTGGTATGCGCCCGGGGTTTTCAAAAGGTGCCGCGCCCGATCGGGCAGAAGCACTGTATGAGTACTTTGTTGAGCGTTGCCGCCAACAGGAAATGAATACGCAAACCGGTCGATTCGCTGCGGATATGCAGGTTTCGCTGGTTAATGATGGCCCCGTGACGTTCTGGTTACAAGTATGAACCAGCTACCGGTGTGGCCGCGGGCAACAAGAGAGAGTACAGCTATGTATCACCTTCGAGTACCGCAAACAGAAGAAGAATTGGAGCGTTACTACCAGTTTCGCTGGGAGATGCTGCGTAAACCATTGCACCAGCCAAAAGGCTCTGAACGGGATGCCTGGGACGCAATGGCGCATCATCAGATGGTGGTGGACGAAGAGGGTAATCTGGTCGCGGTAGGACGTCTGTATATCAATGCGGATAACGAAGCCTCCATACGCTTTATGGCCGTTGACCCTTCCGTGCAGGAGAAAGGACTGGGTACGCTGATGGCGATGACCCTGGAGTCTGTCGCGCGTCAGGAAGGGGTAAAGCGCGTAACCTGTAGCGCCCGTGAAGATGCGGTCGAATTTTTCGCCAAACTGGGGTTTGTGAGCCAGGGAGAGATCACCACACCGCAAACCACGCCGGTGCGCCACTTTTTGATGATTAAGCCCATCGCGACGTTGGACGATATTCTCCATCGCGGCGACTGGTGCGGACAGTTACAGCAAGCCTGGTACGAACATATTCCCTTGAGTGAGAAAATGGGCGTGCGTATTCAACAGTATACCGGGCAGAAATTTATTACGACGATGCCCGAGACGGGTAATCAGAATCCGCACCATACTCTGTTTGCCGGGAGCCTGTTTTCTCTGGCCACGTTAACGGGTTGGGGGCTGATCTGGCTGATGCTGCGTGAACGTCATCTGGGGGGAACCATTATCCTTGCCGATGCGCATATCCGCTACAGCAGGCCAATCACCGGGAAGCCGACCGCCATCGCCGACTTGGGATCGCTGAGTGGCGATCTTGACCGTCTGGCGAGAGGCCGTAAGGCACGTGTGAAGATGCAGGTTGAGGTATTTGGTGATGACTCGCCGGGCGTCGTGTTTGAAGGCACGTATATTGTCCTACCCGCGAAACCGTTTGGCGCGTATGAAGAGGGCGGGAATGAGGAAGAGTAGATAGAAGTATCCGACTACTCGATGAATGCATCCGCTGGTAGTTTAAAGCGTTCTGTAAGCGCTTTTATATGGCTTACCGTCAGTGATCTACGGCCATTTAAGATGTTGCTGACGTTCGATTTTGAACCGAGTTCGTTGGCAAGATCGGCTGCTTTGAGACCGTACTGATCCATGAGCGTTCGCAATACTGAAACGCCAGAGGGAGTTTTCTCCAGGTGTTGGTTGAGTGCTTTGAATTCAGGCGCATGTTTTTCGTATTCACTGATTCGGGCACTGAGTAATTCGAATAGGGGGTTTTCGAGATCGTCGTGGTCAATCAGAAACTCTACTAGCGCTAGTGCCCTGCGATACTCAGTGTCATTTCGTTCTTCCCCCAACAGTGGGAGGTTTTTTACCGCATCGCTGAAAGTATCAACGATCTTTTTTGCGCTGGCGGCATCCAACTGACGATGCGTTCTCATTCTTTATTACCCCGATAATATGCTGTCAGTTTGTCATATTCGGCATGGGAAACGATATGTTTGACAAATATCTTATGTGACCTGAAATCTATGTAGGAGATGAGTCTTAGGCTATTACCAGAAACATCAATCACCCACCATTTATCTCTGTACTTAAAATTATCCAGTGAAGGAATAAACTGCCTCATCTCTTTAGGCAGAGTGAATGTTTTTTTCTCCAGAACATTCAGCAACTCAGCGAGAGCAAGCCCATGGATTGGATACATGAGCATCGCCTCATTGAATGGTTTTCGGCTGATAACATGCACGATGTAGTTCCATTACAAAGTTTTCAACCTGAAAACAATTTAGTGCAGCATCATCAGGTTTTCAAGTTGAAAACTAAATTGAATTTTAGATCATTTTCCCTGTTGATGGACTTACAACACGCCAGGCCACATCTCGCATGGCGCTTCGTGCCGCCTGGCTCACACCTCCGAGTTGGAAAAAGCCATGGATGACACCGAGATAGCGCTGACAGGTGCACGTCACGCCTTGCTCCTGAAACCGCTGATACAGGGCCTCGCCCTCATCGCGCAGTGGGTCGAATTCGGCAGTAATGATGTGCGTGGGTGGCAGACCGGTGAAGTCTTCACGCCACAGCGGACTGACTTCAGGATGCAGTGGATCGGTTTGCGGCATATACATCTCGTAGCCAGAAAGCAGCGTGTCACGCGTGATAATGTAATCCTGCCCGTTACGGGCGTAGCTCTCAAATCTGGCGGTTTCGTCCAGCATCGGATAGATCAGCAGCAGCTGTGCTGGTTGCCATTGACGGGCGGCTTTCAGGCGTAGCGCAGTGACCAGTGCCAGATGCCCGCCCGCGCTATCGCCGGCAAGCGTAATGTTCGCGCGGTCTATCCCCAGTTTCTGGGCATATTTCCAGATAGTATTGGCTCCGGTTTCGGCATCGTTATGTGCGGCCGGGAAGGTGTGCTCTGGCGCAAGTCGGTACTGCACGGCAATCACGCGACAATTACTGTAAAAAGCTAACTGCCTTAACTGGTTATCGTGAGTGGCAAAACCGCCGCTGACAAAGCAGCCACCATGATAATAAATGACGCAGGGTAATTTTCCTGTGGCATTGAGCGGCGAAACCACGCGAAACGTCATGGCATCGAGTTCAATATCTTCAACCTGGACGCGGTTTTCTATTTCCCCTGCCAGCACCGTACTGGCGATGTAGCCTGCTCTCCGGTCATCAATATTCTGCTCGCGAGAAGAGGGGCGCCCTGCCGCGATAAATTCCTCCACTAACTGCGCAATCCCGCTTTCCAGTGCCATTTTTCATTGCCTTTGTCTGTATGGATATACAGGGTTATAACCCGATTTGGTACGAATGAAAATGGGAAAGTTAGGCTGTGTACGATTCTGGAAAGCGGCTCGCAAAAATAAAAATCGTTCGCGTAATAACTATTTTCTCGTCAGTCTCAGGTGTATGTTGTTTGAAAAATAAGCGCCGATGATATACTGGAGGTATATGTGAGTATGATGGCTGGGATGGATATGGGCAGAATTTTACTCGATTTATCAGACGACGTGATTAAACGCCTTGATGATCTCAAGGTGCAGCGCAACCTGCCGCGAGCTGAGCTCTTGCGGGAGGCCGTTGAGCAGTATCTTGAAAGGCAGGATCGGGCTGAGATCACAATTTCGAATGCACTGGGGCTCTGGCAAGGCTGTGAGGAAGATGGTGTTGAATATCAGCGCAAGCTGCGTGAGGAGTGGTAATGGTCAAAGGAGCTGCGCTTTTTGATACCAATATCCTCATCGACCTGTTTAGCGGGCGAAGTGAAGCAAAACTGGCGATAGAAACATGGCAGCCACAGAATGCAATCAGCCTCATTACCTGGATGGAGGTGATGGTGGGCGCGAAAAAATACAATCAGGAAGCCCGAACGCGCGTTGCGCTAAGCGCTTTTAACGTGATCGGTGTTTCACAGGATATTGCTGAACGAAGCGTGAGTATCAGGCAGGAGCACGGGATCAAATTGCCGGATGCCATTATTTTAGCTACTGCGCAGATTCATCGTCTTACGCTGGTTACGCGTAATACCAAAGATTTTGCAGGCATATCCGGCGTGGTAACGCCGTATACGTTATAGTCCGGGCGACCAGCGTCGCCCGGCAGTACTGGGGTTTTACTCCCCTTCACCCGGGAACAGGAACGGGTTGATGGAGCTGCGGGCAAAGCCTTCTTGCTCCATGTGTGCGTCCAGCATCAGTGACGCGAGGTCGTCGGCCACGGCTTCGACTTTCGGGTCTTTTTCCTGGTAGAGAATCTTCAGGTAAGTCCCGCAGTCGCCGCAGCTTTCAGCTTTAATTGCCGCCTGCTCGTTATCCAGCGACCAGTAGTTCAAATCACGGCTCTGTTCGCAGTTGCTGCACTTCACGCGCACCACATGCCACTCGGTTTCGCACAGATTGCAGTGCAAATAACGCAACCCCTGAGTCGTGCCGATTTGCACCATGCTGGAGACCGGCATCGAACCGCATACCGGGCAGAACTGGCGTTGTTCGCCGTACTCAGCGCGCGCTTTACCGGGGATGAGGCTTGCCATCTGCGCCCAGTAGAGCGACAGTGCGGCCCAAATGAACGGGGCTTTGTCGCTGCTAACGGAGGCAAAATCTGAGGCAAACAGCGCGCTGGCCATCAGCTCCAGTTCCTGCTCAGAGGCTTTTTCCAGATTCTCGATCACGGCCAGTGCAGGACCGCTCATCTCCGGCTTCAGCTCAGCAATTAGCGATTGCAGCAGTTTTTGCCAGTGTTTGTCGCGTGGCAGGACGTGGATATCCAGCGGCGGCTTGCCCTGATCGTTCGCTTCTTTGATACGAGCGGTCAGATCCATCTGCAGCGGATGATCGTACAGTACCACTTCCTGTGCGTGGGCGATCAGCGCGGCAAAGCGCAGATAATCGCCCAACGGGTTGTTTTCGGCCAGCTCGCGCAGACGTTCAGCACGGCGGTTATACAAATTTTTGAGTCTGGGGAACAATAACGGCGGAATCATATCCGCCGTGCGTTTCTCGCTCGAACCCAGCTCATCTTGCGGGATTATGCGAATACTCATTCAGATGACTTTTCCTGTTTCTGGCGGACTTCTCGGTACCAGCGTGGGTGATGTTTCTTCGCCCACGATTTAGTAACCCATCCTTCCACCATCGCGGTAATGGTGCCTTTCACCCAAAGGGCGGCGTAAATGTGCACCATGATAACCACAATTAACGCCACTGCGGCAAATGAATGCAGCATTAACGCGAATCGGATCACCGGGATTGAGAAAGCAGGCGCAAAATACGGACGCCAGATGATCACTCCGCTCACCAGCAACAGGACCAGGAAGATAATCGCCGCCCAGAATACGCATTTCTGGCCGAAGTTATAACGTCCCGTGTCACCTACTTCCTCGTTGACGACAATCTTACGAATATTCTTCGCCCAAAAGATATCATCCCGATTGATTAGATTATGGTGCCAGTAACGGAAAAACATGATGATAAACGAGGCAAACATGATTACACCGACAAACGGGTGCACAATTCGCGCCAGTTGCGGTGTGCCCATAATGTGCATCAGCCAGTTAAAAGACGGGAAGAGAAAACCCATCCCGCTCACTGCCGCCAGAATAAAGCAGAAGGCGGTTACCCAGTGGTTGATGCGTTCCGGCGCCGTGTAGCGCACGATGGTGTCACGTCGTTTCATTTGCGCACCTCGTCTTTCTCTTCATGCAGATTGTCTTCTTCCTCTTCCGCACGGTTTGGACCCACACCGACGTAGTGGAAGATACTGGCCGCAAATGTCGCTGCGAAGCCGACTGCTGCCAACGGTTTCCAGATGCCTTTCCAAAACTTCACGGTGGCGCTGATTTCTGGGTTCTCCGGCAGACCGTGATACAGATTCGGCTTGTCGGCATGGTGTAGCACATACATCACGTGCGTACCGCCAACGCCCGCTGGATCGTACAGCCCCGCGTTATCGTAACCACGCGTTTTCAACTCCGCCACGCGTTCACCGGCCAGCGTTTTCATCGACTCTTTGGTGCCGAAATGAATCGCCCCGGTTGGGCAGGTTTTCACGCAGGCTGGTTCTTGCCCGACCACAACACGGTCGACGCACAGCGTACATTTGTAGACGCGGTTGTCTTCCGGGTTAAGGCGCGGCACATCGAACGGGCAGCCAGCAATGCAGTAGCCGCAGCCGATGCACTGCTCGGACTGAAAGTCGACGATACCGTTGGCATACTGAATGATTGCGCCTTCAGCCGGGCACGCCTTCAGGCAGCCCGGATCGGCGCAGTGCATACAGCCATCCTTGCGGATCAGCCACTCAAGTTTGTCGTTCTGTTCCACTTCCGAGAAGCGCATCACCGTCCAGGATTTGGCGGTCAAATCAGCCGGGTTGTCATACACCCCAACGTTGTTGCCCACCTCATCACGGATGTCATTCCACTCGGAACACGCCACCTGACAGGCTTTACAGCCGATGCAGGTAGTGACGTCGATAAGTTTCGCCACCTCTTCCTGGTGATCCCGCGCCTGAGGCGCGGGGGTGAAACCGTTAGTGGCGGATCGACGAATGATGTCTTGCGATTGATAAGCCATAGGTCGTCTCCGTTACACCTTTTCCACGTTCACGAGGAAGGACTTAAATTCCGGCGTCTGCGTATTCGCATCACCGACGAATGGCGTTAACGTGTTAGCGATAAAGCCTTTTTTCGCCACACCTTCGTAGCCCCAGTGAATCGGAATACCGATTGTGTCGATATCCTTACCATTGGCCTTCAACGTGCGAATACGTTTGGTCACCACTGCTTTGGCTTTAATGTAGCCGCGGTTAGAGGAGACTTTGACGGTATCGCCATGAGAGATACCGAGCTTATTCGCCAGCTTCTCGCCAATTTCCACAAACTGTTCCGGCTGGGCGATGGCGTTTAGCAGCGCATGCTTGGTCCAGTAGTGGAAGTGCTCGGTCAGACGATAAGTTGTGCCGACATACGGGAATTTATCCGCTTTACCCAGCGCCTCCGCGTCACCTTTAAAGATACGCGCGGCAGGGTTAGAGATAACGTTCGGGTGCAGCGGGTTAGTGCCGAGCGGCGTTTCAAATGGCTCGTAGTGTTCCGGGAACGGCCCTTCCGCCATCTTATCGATAGCAAACAGGCGTCCCATCCCTTCCGGCTGCATGATGAACGGCCCGACGTCAGTACCCGGTGCGGCGGCGCTGTAGTCTGGAATATCCATCCCGCTCCATTTCGCGCCATCCCATTTCAGGATTTGACGTTTTGGATCCCACGGATTCCCCTGCGGGTCTGCGGAAGCACGGTTATAAAGAATGCGGCGGTTAAGCGGCCACGCCCAGGCCCAACCCAGCGTATTGCCAAGGCCAGACGGATCGGCGTTATCGCGACGCGCCATCATGTTGCCTTCCGGTGTCCAGCTACCGGCAAAAATCCAGCAGCCGCTGGAGGTCGTGCCGTCATCGCGCAGTTGGGCGAACGAGCTGAGCTGTTGGCCTTTCTTGACGATTACCGCGCCGGTTGCCGGGTCGGTAATATCAGCTAGCGCTTTACCGTTGCTCTCCATCGCCACTTCTTCCGAAGCCGGTTCATGCGGTGTGGAGTAGTTCCAGGTCATGCTCAGCACCTGTTCCGGGTTCGCACCACCTTGTTCGGCGTACATCTTGCGCAGGCGCAGGAAGATACCGGCGAGGATTTCGCCATCGGTTGCGGCAATCCCTGGGGCATCCGCGCCTTTCCAGTGCCACTGCAGCCAGCGACCCGAGTTGACGATCGAACCGTTCTCTTCGGCGAAGCAGGTGGACGGCAGACGGAATACTTCAGTCTGGATTTTCGACGGATCAACATCGTTGGACTCACCATGGTTCTGCCAGAAGGTGGAGGTCTCCGTGTTGAGCGGGTCGATAGTGATCAGATACTTCAGTTTGGACAGTGAAGCTACGACCTTGTTTTTGTTCGGGAATGAGGCGACCGGGTTAAAGCCCTGGCAGATATAGCCATTCACTTTGCCCTGGTTCATCATCTCGAAGTACTGCAGGACGTCGTACCCTTTATCCCACTTCGGCAGCCAGTCGAAGCCCCAGCTGTTTTCCGCTGTCGCTTTATCGCCAAAGAAGGCTTTCATCATCGAAACGAAGAATTTCGGATAGTTGCCCCAGTAGTTTACCTGACCTTCCAGCAATGGTTTTGGCGTGTTGGCGGCAAGGTAGGTTTGCAGGTCGGTCTGTTTTTCGCTTGGCAGCGTCAGATAGCCCGGCAGGCTCTGTGACAGCAGACCAAGGTCGGTCAGTCCCTGAATGTTGGAGTGACCACGCAGGGCGTTAACACCGCCGCCGGCCATGCCCATATTGCCCAGCAGCAACTGGATCATCGCCATCGTACGGATGTTTTGTGCACCAACGGAGTGCTGCGTCCAGCCCAGCGCGTACAGGAACGATGCGGTTTTGTCTTTGGCGCTGGTTTCTGCGATGTATTCACAGACCTTCAGGAAATCGGCCTTCGGCGTACCGCAGATATTCTCTACGACGTCCGGCGTATAGCGGGAGACGTGCTGTTTGAGCAAGTTCCATACACAGCGCGGATGTTGCAGAGTCACATCACGTTTGGCGAAGCCGTTTTCATCCAGCTCATAGTTCCAACTGGTTTTGTCGTACTTGCGTTTGTCCGCGTCGTAGCCGGTAAACAGGCCATCTTCGAAGCCATAATCCTCACGCACGATCAGGCTGGCGTTGGTGTAGGCCTCGGTATATTCGCGGTTGAATTTTTCGTTATTCAGCAGGTACAGCATGACGCCTGACAGGAAGGCAATGTCAGTACCGGAACGAATGGGGGCATAGAAATCAGCCACCGCTGCGGTTCGCGTAAAGCGAGGGTCGATAACAATCAGCTTCGCGCCGTTGTGAATTTTCGCTTCCATCGCCCAGCGGAACCCGACCGGGTGAGCTTCAGCGGCGTTACCGCCCATCACCACAACGAGGTTGGCGTTTTTAATGTCGACCCAGTGGTTGGTCATCGCACCGCGACCAAATGTTGGAGCAAGACTTGCTACCGTTGGTCCGTGTCAGACACGCGCCTGGTTGTCGACCGCGAGCATACCCAGCGCGCGGGAGAATTTTTGCGTTAAATAGCCGGTTTCGTTACTGGAAGCGGATGCACACAGCATCCCGGTGGAAAGCCAGCGGTTAACGGTTACGCCTTCGGCGTTTTGTGCAACGTAGTTAGCGTCGCGGTCTTCTTTCATCAGCTTAGCGATGCGGTCGAATGCCTCATCCCAACTAATTTGCTGCCACTTGTCCGAGCCTGGTGCGCGGTATTCCGGGAATTTCAAACGACTTTCGGAGTGGATAAAGTCCACAAGACCAGCCCCTTTCGGGCACAGCGCGCCGCGGTTCACCGGGTGATCCGGGTCCCCTTCAATATGGAAGATGGATGCTTTGGCGTTTTTTGCACCGTCACCGAGACTGTACATTAACAGTCCACAGCCAACGGAACAGTAGGTGCAGGTGTTACGGGTTTCGCGGGTGCGCAGCAGTTTATATTGCCGTGTTTCCGCGAGCGCTACGCCGGGTGCAAAGCCCAGTGCCGCTGCCGTGGTGCCTGCCATACCGCCAGCGCAGATCTTAAAGAACTGCCTTCTGCTGACCTGCATGGTTTGCTCCTTGTTTCGACATTGTCACGTTCCCTGCGCATTTCTGCCATGCCAACGCGTGGGAAGTGGTTGTTATTTTTCTTTGCGGACGGGACCGCAAAGGTCCAGAATTGGGTGAATTTCCCTCCGTCCAGGAGGGATTTGTAAAGAATACCACAATGTTGGTACGCGTGTTCCAATATGGTTAAAAGAAAGTGAATAAGATTATTCAAGAAAATATTAAGAATGTGACATCTCCGACAGGATCGCGCCAATTGACTCTCTGGAAGCGCGAGGATTTGCAACATCCTCAGCCTGATGAAGTCGCTGAAGAAGTGCCTGTTGCGCTGGTCTATAACGGAATCTCGCACGTGGTGATGATGTCGTCACCGAAAGATCTTGAGCATTTCGCGATGGGTTTTTCACTTTCTGAAGGCATTATTGAGTCCCCGCAGGATATTTACGGGATGGACGTGGTTCCTTCCTGCAACGGATTAGAAGTTCAGGTTGAGCTGTCCAGCCGTCGTTTTATGGGGTTGAAGGAGCGTCGTCGCGCACTGGCCGGGCGCACTGGTTGTGGCGTTTGCGGCGTGGAGCAGCTCAATGATATTGGCAAGCCGGTCCAGCCTCTGGCATTTACCCAGACATTTGATCTGGCGCTCCTCGATAACGCCTTAAGGCATCTCCATGACTACCAGCCCGTGGGACAACTAACCGGCTGCACGCACGCGGCGGCATGGGTACAGCCGTCAGGTCATCTGGCGGGCGGGCATGAAGACGTTGGGCGTCATGTCGCGCTGGATAAACTGCTGGGACGACGTGCAATCGAAGGGGAGACCTGGCAACAGGGTGCGGTATTAGTTTCCAGCCGCGCCAGCTACGAGATGGTGCAGAAGTCGGCAATGTGCGGCGTGGAGATTTTGTTTGCCGTTTCTGCGGCGACAACGCTCGCGGTGGAAGTCGCGGAACGCTGTAACCTGACGCTGGTAGGTTTTTGTAAACCGGGCAGGGCGACGATCTATACGCATCCGGAGCGTTTGATTGTAGAGTGACTTGAATTCAAATAATTTGAATAAGATAGGCAAATCCTTCCGCTTTTAGTTGTGTGATGAGATGGCTATTATTTATCACATCAAGGCACGGTGCCTTACTCAAACAACTAAGTTAAAGGGTTTATATCATGAAAAGCATCAAAACTTTTGTCGCAGTTATCGCTCTGGCTACTTCTTTCGGTTCATTCGCTGCTCAGACTGTTACCGCAACCGGTTCTACACTGGAAAGCGCTGAAGCAAACATTGCCGCTCAGGCTGAACGTGCAGGCGCCAGCGATTATAAAATCACCCAGGCTTACACCGGTAACCGCGTGCACATGACCGCTGAACTGCTGAAATAAGAGACCTCAGTACTGTAGAAAGAGCGCCTTTGAGGCGCTTTTTTCATTTCCGGCATTCACTGCCTGAGCAATGCGATAAACGCTTTATAGTCTTTCAACCCCGCAATAATCTCTGCCGGATGGCTGCTCAACACGCTGGATAAATAACTGAAGATTTTTAGTTCATGTCGCGCTTCGGCAGCGGCACAGGCGATCAGGACATGGCTGACCGGTTCGTTGTTCACCAAAATAGGGTGCGCGAGGGTGATAAAGAAGCCACGAAAGCGACGCTCCTGTTCACTCCAGCAATGAGGAATCGCCAGGCGATTCACTATCAGATTTTCACCTTCATGTTCCCGGGCGCAAATGCGCAGCGCCTCGTCCTCGGTGATGTGGCCCTGTGCCACAAGTTGGCCGCAGATCCGGCCAATGATACGTTGCCAGCTTTCGGCCTTCATATTGGCGTAATGGAAACTGCCCTGCTGTAAAAAGAAACGTTCGGGCTGCTGACGGATAAAGGCTGTCGCGAGGAAGTGTTTAATCTGCTCGGTACCCGCCGCGGTGATAATATTCTTGATGGTTAAGGTATTTTTTATAGATTCATCAAGTAAGTAGTGACTATTGTTGATGACCAACAGTGGGGTGATTTCTTCACTGATAGCGCTGACTTCACTCATGTTTCGCGCAATGATTACCCGACAATTCAGGACATCTCGTTCAATGGCCTGTTGGTTGATGGTGGCGATAGCATTCTGGTCGGATAACAAAATGACCGGCTGACGTTCGTTTTGATGCCGCTCCAGCGCACAGGCAAAGTAAAGCCCAATGAGGTCGCTATCGAACAGCGGGATATCCAGTTTTTCGCGCAACAGGGCGATAAAACGCAGACTCAAATCGAAAGCGGCAGGCCAGGTAGACTTCAGGTTATGCATACTGCTCTGGCGATGTTCCGGTACCCAGACTGGGGCAGAGACGCATCTCAGCAGGTGACCGGTAATATTATCAACCAGTTGAGTATCGATAACGTTTAACGCGTCGATGCCGGGAACACTTTTCAGCAAAGAGGTCACCGCTGCGGCCGAGATGGTCATTGCCTGCCGTTGTCTGATTTCCAGAAGGCCGATCAGCGTTCTGAAGGCGTTCTCACCCAGGTAAACACCGCCTTGTTCCACCGCATTTTTCAGTGATGCATACCGACACTCCGGCCATGATCCGCAGAGCTGATTACGCAGGGCGTAGACTGCCAGCACCAGACTTGCCAGATACTCTCCCGAAATGAGTGGGAATTCATTAAGTTTTTCACATGCTACATTGAGCCTGTCGATATTGGCTCGGGTAATACCAGGCAGTGGAATTAACAGTGGATCTTTTTTTAGCAGATTCGCCAACAGGATAATGCGTTTTTCTTCCGGTTCATCAATGAAATGACCCACGCCCGGGCGGCTGGAAAGGCAAAAGGCGCGCTCATAGCGCTGTTTCAAACGCGGGAGACGCTCGGCCACCCAGGTTTCAGGTAAATTGAGCGCCGCAGCCAGCTGTACGCGGGGCGTAAAGGCATTGAGCAGAAGAAAGGCCAGCAATCGGTCATCATTATCATGGCGTTGCAGAAGCTGAAAATAACCGCGTCTGTCAACAATTTCCAACTGATAGCCCGTACTGCCACCGGGCAGGATGCGGGCCTTACCGCTAAGGGTAAAATTGAGGTAATCAATATCGCGCAGGATGGTTCTGCTCGAAACGCCAGTTTGTCGCGCCAGCTCGCCCAGCGAACACGGCTGCTGTTCAAGAATATCCACAAGTTTTAACTGGCGTTCCGATAGCATTAACTCACCTGACTAAAGTCTGTGAACGCGCGAACTTTTTCGACCGTCAGCGTGGCGAGCAGTTCGCGCACTAGCGTAAACAGTGCGTCGTAATCCGATGCGGAAATCATGCCGCTATTGGCGTGGAGATAGCGAGTCGGCAGGCATAGCGCCGCCACCGGACGACCGCCGCCCATCACGTTATAGCGCCCACCGTCCGTCGCCCCGGTTTTCATGGTGCAAAACTGCATTGACGCACCGCTGCTTTCTGCACACTCTTTTAATGTGGCAACCAACTGCTGATTAGGGAAATAGCGCTTATCGAATAGCATCAGACCAGGACCCTCACCAAGCTTGAGCGGGTATTTGATGCCGTCGATTCCGGGGACATCGCCCGCAACTGCAGTATCCAGCACGATCACCACGTCGGGCTTGATATGCTCCGCTGAGGTTTGTGCCCCGCGTAGTCCAACCTCTTCTTCCACGCTGCCCACGCCGTACAGAGTAATATCAGGGTTATCCACGGTTTGTAAAAGCTCGGCCATCAGGGCGCAGCCGATGCGATTATCCAGCGCTTTGCCGACGATCTTATCTTCGCCCCAGCGGGCAAAATTGGCTTCCGGGCTAACGAAATCGCCGATTGCAATCCCGCGTTTTTCAACCTCTTTGCGGCTGTTGGCGCCAATATCGATAAACATCTCGTCAAATGTCAGCGGCTGCTGTTTCTGCTTATCTGTTAAGGCGTGTGGTGCTACGGAGCCGATTATGCCAGGAATTTTAACGCCTTTGCGGGTTCGAATGGCGACCCGGTGGTTGAGCATCGACTGGCTCCACCAGCCGCCAATGGTGGTGAAGCGCAAAAAACCGCTATCGTCGATGTGCGTGACCATAAAGCCCACTTCATCCATGTGCCCAACGATGGCAACCTTTGGTCCGCGGTTACCTTTGCGTGCGACAAAGCTGCCGAGGCCGTCGAAAGTGATTTCATCGACGCTGGATTTCAGTGCATTAATGAGAAGAGTACGAACTTCCTGCTCATCGCCGCTGACGGCGCTGGCTTCGCATAACTGCTGAAGTAACTCAATGTTCATGGACAAGCTCCTGCTGTGTGGCTTTACGTTTTAGCCACAATCCTTTCAGGATGATAATTAACGAAATGTTCAGCACCAGACCGATAGCCAGTACCAGGTAAAATGACCCCACCGGAGACATCAGGCCAATCAGTGGATCAAAGATACCTAAACCCGGCGCGAGCCGTTTGATTCCAAAGGCGATAACCAGCATGCCGGTAATACCGCCGGAGAGTGTATTGGCGGTAATCATTGGCAGCGGCGCGGCCAGCGCATAAGGGATTGCCGGTTCGGTGGCGACGGTGGCGCCGACGACAATTGCGCTGCTGGCGGCGGCCTTCTCCTGCTGGGTAAACAATTTCGGCGCTAAATAGGTCGCGATACCTGCCGCGACGGGCGGCATCAGCGCCACCACGCCAACGATGGCGTACCAGTCATAGATATGTTTTTCCAGCAGTGAGAAGCAGAAGAACCAGGCTGTTTTATTGATTGGCCCGCCCATATCAAACGCCAGCATTGCGCCAACGAGAAAGGCTGCGCCCATTTTCATTGATGGCGGAATGGTGTTCAGGAAGTGCAACAGACCGCCCATGATATCGGACATCACCGGGCCGATGACGTAATAAGTCAGTACGCCAAACACCAGCAAAGTGACAAACGGTATCAACATGGAGCCGAGCAGCGGTTGCAGCGCTTTGCCGAGACGGACCTTGCGAAACCACAGCACAAAGTAGCCAATCGCCAGTCCGAGTACGACCGCGCCAAGAAATCCCGCGCCGGACTGCGTACCTAACAGGCCTTTATCGTTCGCCAGGTAGCACACCAGAAATGCCGGGGCAAACGCGGGCTTGTCGGCAATCGACCACGCTATATATGCCCCCATAATGGGGATCATAAAGGTGAAGCCCAGATAGCCGATGGATTCAACAATCCAGGTGAACGAGGGCGCGCCTTTCGACATATCAGTGTAAGGCAAACCGAACTGCACCAGCATATTAGCGATGGCGACCAGGATACCGCCGCCGATAACAAACGGCAGCGCGGCGGAAACGCCGGCCATCAGATGGCTCATCACGCTGCCCTGCTGGACCTGTTGTTTACCTAGCTTCACGCTGCTCTCTGTGGCAAAAAGCTGTGAATGAGTCGGTAGTTGCGTAAAAATCAGGTCGACATTTTTTAGCGCCTGGGAAATAGCGATTTCATAGACTTTTTTCCCGGCGAAACGCGCACGGTCTTCGCCGCTTAATCCACGGCCGATGGCTAAAATAACGTAATCAGCCGTGGCAATCTCTTCAGTAGTCAGGCGGTTTTCAACGCCGCTTGAGCCTTGAGTTTCAACTTTAATCGTGTGGCCGAGCGAGCGAGCTTTTTGCTCCAGCGCCTCCGCGACCATATAAGTGTGGGCGATACCCGCCGGACAGTTGGTGATCGCCACTAAACGTAAGGATGACTCCATAGCCGCTTCCTTATGAGGTTAAGGTCTGATTGAGCAGAGCGAGCACCTGATCAGGGCCGCCTTGTTTCAGCTGGTTGATGAAATCCTGATGGATAATTTTGCGACACAGGGTGCCGATAATTTTGACCTGATCATCCTCACCGGTTTGTGGCACGCCGAGGCAAATCCAGCAATTAACGTCCTCGCCGTCGCTGGCTTTCCAGTCCACGTTTTCTGATTTACGTGCGAACAGGACGAAGGGCTGCCTGATGCAGGCGCTTTTGCCGTGTGGGACGGCAATGCCCGAACCAAAGCCGGTGGAGTGCAGCTTTTCGCGCATCAATAACGTTTGCAGGTAGGCGCTGCGATCGGAGACATAGCCATTCTGAAACGCCATATTCGCCAGTTGCTTAAGGATGGCATAAACGCTATTTCCCTGAATATTCAGGTCAATGCAGCTAGCTGTAAGGGTTGTCATGTGGGGGCTCCGTTAAAACTATTTGATCTGATTCTAACGGCGAGATGGCGAAGAGATGAGCGGCAATATGTCAGCGTGGCGTGACAATTTGAGGCTGAGTTAGCGCGTGGTTTTGTGGGGTAAAACACACAATGCTACAGGCGATTACCCTGATGAATATTTCGTCAGGGTAGGTATATTATTAGTGTATTCCCACCATCCTCAACAGCGCGGTTACCACCGCGGCGGCAACGATCACCACGATTAACGGCATTTTACGCCAGGCGAGAAAGACCGCGAAGCCAACCCCAAGAACACGCGCCATTCCAGCAAAGTGTTCACCTTCATAAAAGGTGGTCGCCAGCGCGACGGAGAACAGCAATACCGTTGCGGCATCAGAAAGCAGCGCCTGTGAGCGTTCCGAGAACGCTAAACGACTCCCCAGTTTTGCCCCGCCTAAACGCATGAGATACGTTCCCAGAGATAACACGGCGATACCAACGATAAACAGCGTCATGTTGCCCATTATTTTTTCCTCGTCAGTAAGCCAAACAGTGAAAGCAGAACCGGTAAACCGACCGGCGCAAAGGGAATGGCGGCAAGCGACAGCGCGGCACCGCTGCAGGCGCGGATCAGCGTGGTGCGGTTTTTAAAGGCCGGGACCACTAAGGCCAACAAAATGGCCGGGAAAACGGCATCCAGACCGATAGTTTCTGGAGCCGGGAGCAGTTTGCCAACACCTGCGCCAATCAGTGTGCCAATCGGCCAGAATAGGGCGACGCCCAGACCGCATAGCCAGTAGGCGGCTTTACGTTGTTCGGGTGTTTTTTGCGACAGGCCAAACACCACGCTTTCGTCGTTCATGATATGGCAGCCGAGGAAGCTGGCGGCCCTGGAGCCCACCAGGTCACGCACCGTGACGCCAAACGGTACGTGTCGGGCGTTCACCAGTAAACCGGCAGCAGCCGCCGCCAGTGGGTTACCGCCGCTGGCGACGATGCCAATAAACATAAACTCGGATGCGCCCGCCAGCACCGTAATAGAAAGCACAAACGGTACCCACAGCGGGAAACCGTAAGCCATCGCCAGCGAGCCATATGACATGCCCACGACGCCGACGGCCAGACAGACGAGAAATATTGCTTTTAGCGTGTCGCCTTTGAGACAGGAAAAATAATGTTTCATACCAATTTAGCCATATCGAACGAATTTCCATTATAATGAACGCAACCATTTGACTTTACAAGTCGAACGATTCGTTCGATATAAAAAACATGGAGTCGTGAATGACCCAGCCCATCAGTATGATCGCGAAAAGCCTGGTGCGTGAGCGCCAGCGCACCGGTTTGTCACTGGCGGAGATTGCCCGTCGCGCGGGGATTGCTAAATCGACGCTTTCACAGTTGGAAGCGGGTAATGGCAATCCTAGCCTGGAAACGCTGTGGTCGCTGTGTGTGGCTTTGGATATCCCTTTCGCGCGCCTGCTGGAGCCGCAGGAACAAAAAACGCAGGTGATTCGCCGCGGCGAAGGGACAAAAGTGGTGGCGGAACAGGCCCACTATCAGGCCATTTTACTGGCCGCCTGCCCACCGGGCGCGCGGCGGGATATCTATTTGTTGCTGACGCAGCCGGGCGCGGATCGTATTTCACAGCCGCATCCACCGGGATCGGTTGAACATATTATCGTGACGCAAGGTAAGGCGATGGTGGGATTGACGGAAGCGCCGGAAGAGCTAGGTGAGGGCGACTACATTTGTTACCCCGCCGATCGGGCGCATATCTTTAAAGCGCTGGAACCAGACACCCAGGCGATTCTGGTTTCTGAACAGAACTAACTGTTATGTTGCGTTGTGCCGGATGCGGCGCGTTAGCGCCTTATCCGGCCTACAAGACTACGGTAAATAAAACACCTCTTTTAGCTCTGCGCTGACCGGGCTGTTGTCCGGGTTTGCTGGCATAACGTCATGCATATGTTTCCACCAACGCTGGCAAACGTCGGTGCTGGCAACGGCATTCCAGCGCTCCTCGGACTCAATCTCCACGGTAGCGAACAGCAGATTGCGCTCCTGATCGAGATAAATCGCGTAGTGATGGGCGCCATGCTCTTTTAATACGGCTGCCAGCTCCGGCCAAATGGGATTATGACGACGCTGGTACTCAACGTGCGCGTCGGCATTCACCTGCATCACAAACGCTTTGCGGATCATAATGCCTCCAGATACAGCTCGCGGACTTCATCGCGGCTGGCAGTGCGTGGGTTACACGGCGCACATGGATCGGCCAACGCTTTATCTAACCAGCCTTCAATATCCTCTTTGGTCACGCCAAGCTGGCTGAAACCGGCTGGAATACCGACACGTTTGCTCAGAGCGCGAATGGCGTTGATGGCTTCCATGCTTGCCGCTTTATCACTCATGCCACGGGTATCGACGCCCATCGCCTGCGCCACGCGGGCAAAGCGAGCCTCGGCGTTCGGGCGGTTAAAGTTTTCGATTACTGGCAGCAGGATGGCATTGCAGACGCCGTGCGGCAGGTTGTGGGTTGCGCCCGGCTGGTGCGCCAGCGCATGCACCAGACCAAGCCCGGCGCTGTTAAATGCCATACCCGCCAGATACTGACCAAATGCCATTTGCTCACGGGCTTCGAGGTTATGGCCATCGTCGACTGCTTTCGGTAGCCACAGATTGATTAAGCGAATCGCTTCCAGCGCGTTGGCGTCGGTGAGTGGGTGCGCGCCGACGGAAACATAGGCTTCCACCGCGTGGGTCAGGGCGTCCATACCGGTTGCGGCGGTGACGGAAGCCGGGATTTCCAGCATCACGCTGGCATCATCCACGGCGATATCCGGGATGATGTTCGGGTCGATGATCACCTCTTTAACCCTGCGAGCAGAGTCGATAATCACCGCATTGCTGGTCATTTCTGCAGCTGTACCGGCGGTAGTATTGATGGCGACCAGCGGAACGCCAGCGTTTTTCACTTTGCCCACGCCGGAGTATGCGGTAGAAGGACCTGGGTTAGCGGTCAGGATTTTCACCGCTTTAGCGGTATCGATCGGGCTGCCGCCGCCGAAGGCAATAATGTAGTCACATTCTGCGCTCTGATACGCCGCAAAACCTTTCTGCACCAGCTCTTCAGTCGGGTTTGGGAACACCTCATCAAACAGGTGGTAAGACATTTGATGTTCATCCAGCGCGCTAAACAGGCTATCCAGCAGGCCCAGCTTCACCAATTGACCATCGGTAACGATCAGCGCTTTGCCCCATTGCTTATTCGCCACGAGGTTCACCATATCGGCAATCGCTCCAGCGCCATGCAGACTAATTTTGGGTAGTGCCAACATAAAGCTCATCACTATTTTCCTTATAATGCCAGTGCGCTTGCCAGCGGAGTCACGCCAAAACGTTTGCCGAGTGCGATCAGTTCTTCACGCGTGATGGTCTGCTTCATACCGCCCATCGAATAGATTTTGACTAAAACCTCAGCGGATTTCTCTGCGGTATCGATCAAACCGAATGCTTCATCGAGGGAGGGGCCGCTGCCGAACACGCCATGGAACGGCCACAGAACAAGCGAATGTTTCTGCATTTCTTGCGCGGTCGCCTGGCCGATTTCATCCGTACCCGGCACCATCCACGGCAAAATGCCGACGCCATCCGGGAACACCACCAGGCACTCGGTGCTGCCTTCCCACAGTTTGCGGGTGATCAGCGCGGTGTTGTTTTCCAGCACATAGGTCAGGGCGATCAGGTTGGTGGCGTGGCAGTGCATGATCACGCGGTCTTTGCCGTTCGTCGCTTTAATACGTTCACAGTGAGAGAGGAAGTGAGCCGGTAATTCGGAGGTAGGCACCGCTTCGTGGGTCAGGCCCCAAAGGATGTGATAACCCGCACCGTCGCTGTCCACTTTTACTACGCCTAAATTTGCTGCCGGATCGAGCTGAACGTTACGGAAAAATTTACCCGATCCGGTAACGATAAACGCCGTATTCGCCAGCAACGGCATGGGCTGACTCAGCGCAATATAGCGCGGTTTTTCGTGGAAATCGGCGTTAAATGGCGCGATATCTGCTTCGTCCAGGCGCAGCGTCAGGTTGCCGCCGTTACGTTCATCCCAGCCTTTCAACCACGCATCGGATGTGGCTTTGATCATCCCCTGGACGAACCAGGAATGAGTAATGTTCTGCATGTTCAGTGCTCCCATTTATTGCCCGAAGGTTATCGGGTCTTACGTAGGCCGGATAAGCGCAGCGCCATCCGGCAATCGTGGTTCATTTATTGCCGGATAGCGACGCGGGGCGTCTTATCCGGCCTACAGATCAGGTGTCGCTATCAGCTACGTTTGCTCAGGATCTCTTTTTCATAGGCGCGAACGCTGTCCAGCCACTGGCTGCCCGCTGGCGTATCGTGACGCTGGCAATACATTTCCCAGACGGCCTGCCATGGCAGTGATTTTTGCTCTTCCAGCAGGGCCAGACGTGCGGTGTAGTCGCCGCTGGCTTCGAGCTGGCGCAGTTGCTCAGTTGGTTCTAACAGCGCGCGCAGCAGGGCTTTTTTCATATTGCGGGTGCCGATAACCCACGCGGCGATGCGGTTAATGGAGGCGTCGAAGAAGTCGAGACCGATGTGTACGCGGTCAAACAGGTTGTGGCGGACGATCTCGCTGGCAATCGCCTGAGTTTCATCATCCAGCAGCACCACGTGATCGCTGTCCCAGCGCACCGGACGACTGACGTGCAGCAGCAGGCGCGGTACATACAGCATGGCGGCGGAGATTTTGTCGGAAATCACTTCAGTCGGATGGAAATGTCCCGCATCCAGGCACAGCGCGGTCTGGCGGCTGGTGGCGTAGCCCATATAGAACTCGTTGGAGCCGACGGTGTAGCTTTCGGCGCCGATGCCAAACAGCTTGCTCTCAACGGCGTCGATATGGTGTGCCGGGTCGAGTTTCTCGCTGATCACTTCGTCCAGTGCTTCCAGCAGGCGCTGGCGCGGCGCTAAACGGTCAACGGTGATATCTTTCATACCGTCCGGGATCCAGATGTTCATCACCGATGGCGTCCCCAACTGCTCGCCAAAATACGCCGAGACGCGACGGCTGGCTTTGCAGTGGTCAATCCAGAACTGGCGAATGTGGTCATCGGCGTGGGCCAGCGTGAAACCGTCGGCGCTCAGCGGATGCGAGAAGCAGGACGGGTTGAAATCCAACCCTAACTGGTTTGCTTTCGCCCACTCAACCCAGTTTTTGAAGTGTTCCGGTTTGATTTGGTCGCGGGCAACCGGCGTATCGGATTCCAGATAGATCGCATGCAGGTTCAGACGTTTTGGTCCCGGTATCAGGCTCAGCGCCTGCTCCAGATCGGCACGCAGTTCGGTCGCGTTGCGCGCTTTGCCCGGATAGTTGCCGGTAGCCTGAATTCCGCCAGTGAGCGAGCCTTCCGGGTTTTCGAAACCGGCGACGTCATCGCCCTGCCAGCAGTGCATGGAGACCGGCAGACGATCGAGCTGGCGTAAGGCCGCCTCGACATCAATACCTACCGCGGCGAAACGCAGTTTTGCCAGTTCCCAGGCTTGTTCAAGTTGAGTGGTCATGCGCAAAGCTCCTTTGTCTGTCGTAGTGATTGAAACTGCGCCTGGTAGCGGGCAATTTCACTTTCCGGATTGGGAATGAAGGTGGTCAGGTCGTAGTTGGCGCGCACTACCTGACGGAAATCATCGACGTTGTTAAGCTCGTCCAGCGTCATCAACTGGATGCCGATGTTGCCGAGCGTGGAGGCCTCAATCGGCCCGGACATAACGCGAATACCGCAGGCATCCGCGCACAGCTGGTTGAGTAACGCGTTCTGGCAACCGCCACCGACAATGTGCAACTGACTAAACGCTGTGCCACGCAGGTCTGCCAGTTCTTGCAGAATGTCGGCATACAGCAGCGCCAGGCTGTCGAAGATACAGCGCGCCAGTTCGGCGTTTTGCAGAGGAACAGGTTGGCCCGATTCACGACAGGCCGCCTGAATTTCCGCACTCATATCGTCGGGGTTGATAAAGCGATCGTCGTTTGGGTTGATCAGGAACTGGCAGGCCGGCAGCGCTTGCGTTTCGGCGATAAGCGTTGGCAGGTCGTCGATCTGGCGCTCTTTTAATACGCGCTGGAGCAGCCACAGTCCCATGATATTTTTCAGTACCCGGTAGCGCCCTTCCGCGCCGCCTTCGTTGGTGATATTCGCCGCCAGCGCCGCATCGTTGGTATACGGTGTTCTGCTCTCGAACCCCATCAGCGACCAGGTGCCGGAAGAGAGATACGCGCTGTTTTTATCGGCGAGCGGCGAAGCAATGACCGCGCTGGCTGTGTCGTGACTGGCAACCGCCACGACCGGAATTTGATTTTTCTGCGGGCAAATCCAGTAGCCAATAACGTTCCCCGGATGCGTCGGGCGACCAAACCAGGCTTTGTCTGCCCCGGTCCACGCCAGCAGCGTGTCATCCCAGTCGTCGGTATTGATATTAACTAACTGGGTGGTGGTGGCGTTGGTGTATTCCCAGTTCATTTCACCGGTCAGGCGAAAGCTGAAGTAGTCGGGGATCAGCAGGGCATGCGCTACCTGCGGAATCAGTTCTGGCTGCTGTTCAACCAGCGCGCGCAGCTGATACAAGGTGTTAAAGGGGAGAAATTGAATACCGCTCCGACGGTAAATCTCGTTTTTACCCGGTTGCACCATCGCCTGCGACATAATGCCTGTCGTGCGGTTGTCACGGTAAGAAACCGGTAGACCGACGCGCTGACCGGCGTTATCGACCAGCACGTAATCCACCCCCCAGGTATCAATGCCGATGCTGTCTATCCGAATGCCTTCATCGCAGACTTTCTTCAGACCCTGACGAATGTCGTTTTCCAGGCTGTCGATGTCCCAGGTGTCAAAACCGTCCGTTTTTTGCAGGCAGTTAGTGAAGCGGTGGATTTCACGCAGCGTCAGGGTGCGGTGTTCACTGTCGTAACGCGCCAGCATTACGCGCCCGCTGGATGCGCCGAGATCGACTGCGACACAATGGCGAAAAGTCATAGCGAGGTCCTTCTGAGTTTTATTGCACTCAGTCTAAGAACCCCCGATATGACGTACCTTCTTAACAGTGACAGGCACAATTAGCGGTTGGCAACATGGCAAAGGTGAACGTGATGATGTTCACAGTTTCTACTCATAGGGCGGATTCGGGCAGATGTGACGCCTTCCGCAATTCCCGATCTTTCCCGCCTTATCTTGAAGAATTGACCGTGTTTACGCACTTTGGCGTCAAAAATTTAAGGTGAGGGTAGTAACCCTTAATTACTATTCAGCCATATTCGCTAAACAGGGGGAGCCGTCATGACTGTACTGCATTGCGTAGACTTTTTTCCGACAGGTAAAGCGCCAGTGGCTATTGAGCCGCGGCTTCCTCAACCCGCGTTTCCTGAACACCATCATGATTTTCATGAAATTGTGGTGGTCGAACATGGCACGGGGATTCATGTGTTCAACGGACAGCCTTACACCATCAGCGGTGGTACAGTGTGTTTCGTCCGCGATCATGACCGGCATTTATATGAACATACGGACAATTTGTGTCTGACCAACGTCCTGTATCGATCCCCGGATGCGTTTCAATTTTTAGCGGGGCTGAATCAGCTTTTACCTCAGGAACAGAATGGGCAGTATCCATCCCATTGGCGGGTAAACCAGGGGGTATTACAGCAGGTCCGACAGCTGGTGGGGCAAATGGAAGCGCTTGGTGACGGGATGGATACGCCGACGGCGGCGAATCGTGAAATTCTGTTTATGCAGCTACTGGTCGTGTTGCGTAAAAGCAGTCTGATGGCAGCGGCAACCGATAACGACGCGCGGCTTAACCTTCTGATGGCTTGGCTGGAAGATAACTTTGCTGACGAGGTGTGTTGGGAGGCGTTGGCCGAGAAGTTTTCGCTCTCTTTGCGCACGCTGCACCGCCAGCTTAAACAACAAACGGGATTGACGCCCCAGCGCTACCTTAACCGCCTGCGGCTTATAAAAGCGAGGCATCTGCTTCGCCACAGTGATGACAGCGTGACCGATATCGCATATCTCTGCGGTTTCGGCGACAGTAATCACTTTTCGACGCTATTTCGCCGTGAGTTCGAGTGGTCGCCCCGCGATATTCGTCAGGGGCGCGATCTCATGGCGGGAAGCAGCCTGCAGTAACGCGAAAGCTATCAACGTTTTTTACCGCCCGTTTGCTGATAATCATACCCTTTCATGCCGGATGGCGGCTGCGCCTTATCCGGCAAGCGTCCAGGTTGAGGTAATGCGGTGGCGAATCAGCTAATCCTTCTGAAATCAGACTTTTTTGCGCATGAGCAGCAGGCTGTCGCCGTGGCTGACCGTTATCCGCAGGACGTCTTTGCGGAGCATACCCATGAATTTTGCGAGCTGGTCCTGGTCTGGCGCGGCAATGGTCTACACGTCCTTAACGATCGTCCGTACCGAATAACCCGTGGCGATCTGTTTTACATTCGCGCCGAAGACAAACATTCCTACACTTCCGTAAACGACCTTGTGTTGCAAAATATCATCTATTGCCCGGAGCGGTTGACGCTGAATGTTGACTGGGAAGGGGCGATCCCTGGATTTAACGGTGCGCCGCGGCAGCCGCATTGGCGACTCGGCAGCGTTGGCATGACGCAGGCCCGGCAGGTGATAAGCCAGCTTGAGCATGAAAGTAATCAACGCGATGCGCAGGCTTTTAACATGGCGGAACTGCTATTCGGGCAACTGGTGACGCTCCTTAAACGCCATCGTTACGCCACGGATACGCTCCCGGCAACGTCGAGTGAAACGCTGTTGGATAAACTCATTACCGCGTTAGCCGGGAGTCATGAGCATGCTTTCGAACTGAATAAATTTTGCGAGCGTGAACAGTGTAGCGAACGCGTTTTGCGCCAGCAGTTTCGCAGCCAGACCGGGATGACCATCAACCAGTATCTCCGCCAGGTGCGGGTCTGCCATGCTCAGTATCTGCTCAAGCATAGCCGGTTAATGATCGGTGAGATTTCCATGCGTTGTGGCTTTGAGGACAGTAACTACTTTTCGGTGGTGTTTATGCGGGAAACCGGGATGACGCCGAGCCAGTGGCGTCATCTCAGTACCCAGCATGACTAACTGGCCATGCCCAGACCAACAATATTTGCCGCGACAATAATTACCACGCAGCCGAGGCTCAGTACGCTGACCGGACGGCGACCCGCGTTTTTCCACTCTTTCAGTACCAGACCAACAATCCCGCCGCACAGGACATAGAAACTCATGTGCAGCATCCAGCTTACATAGTCATACTGTGCCGGGATTCGCGCGTGGCCCCAGGCGTAGAAGAAAAATTGCAGATACCACATCAAGCCACCGAGCGCGGAGAGCAGCACGTTGCTGATGATCAGCGGTTTAGCCAGCGAGAAGTCGGCTTTTATCGACAAGTTCTTCACTTTTGCCAGACGAATGAAGCAAAAACCCAGGTTGACTAGCGCACCGCCGCCCATGATAACCACATAGCTAGGCAGGGCGACATACAGCGGGTCTACACCCAACGCGGCGGCGGCATCGTGCATCGGTTTAGCGGCGTTCATCGCAAATGACATCCCCGCGGAGAAAATGCCGCACATGACCGCCAGAACTAACCCTTTTTTCAGGTTGAACTCTTCGGCTTTGATGCCCATTTTGCGTTCTTTTAATTGACCCGCACGGGTCACAATGCCCACGCCAATCAGTGCGACCAGCACGCCAAGCAGCGTCATGCGTCCGCCGGAGGTGTTGATCAACACATCAAAGTTGCCGTTAATAATCGGGGTCATCAACGTGCCGACAATCAGCGTAATACCTATCGCAATGCCGATACCCATCGACATACCGAGATAGCGCATGGTCAGGCCATAGTTAATGTTACCAATCCCCCACATCGCACCGAAAAGAAATACCGGGGCCAGTGTGGAAAGGCTGAAGGAGCTGAAATAGGCCCAGAAGTTGGGAAGTAACATCGCGCTGATGGTCCACGGAAGGATAAGCCAGGAGACGATCCCGCCCACCGACCACATCGTTTCCCATGACCAATGTTTGACCTGCTTGAACGGGGCATAGAAACAGGCTGCACTGGCTGCGCCTATCAAATGCCAAAAGATACCCATCGTAATCGCGTTACTCATGACTTAATCCTCGTTATTTTTTATCGTCGGTAATGACCCCTCCGACCTAACGAGTTTAAAAATTACGCAGGATGTTAACCTTTTAACGATTGCCGCCATTTTGCGCATGTTGGCAATCATCACGTTAAGTGGGTGATTCGGTTCACAACTTTTGCAATAGACGGCACGATTAAAACCTTGTAAAAAGTACGGCATTGATAATCATTTTCAATATCATTTAATTAACTATAATGACCCAACTGCTTACGCGGCGTTAACACTGGCCGCCCGACAATACTGGAGATGATTATGAGTTATACACTGCCATCCCTGCCGTACGCTTATGATGCCCTTGAACCGCACTTCGATAAGCAGACGATGGAAATTCACCATACCAAACACCACCAGACTTACGTAAACAACGCAAACGCTGCGCTGGAAAGCCTGCCTGAATTCGCCAGCCTGTCGGCTGAAGAGTTGATCACCAAACTGGATCAACTGCCAGCGGACAAAAAAACCGTACTGCGTAACAACGCGGGCGGTCACGCTAACCACAGCCTGTTCTGGAAAGGCCTGAAAACCGGCACTACGCTGCAGGGCGACCTGAAAGCGGCTATCGAACGTGATTTCGGCTCCGTTGACAACTTCAAAGCTGAATTTGAAAAAGCAGCGGCAACCCGTTTCGGTTCCGGCTGGGCGTGGCTGGTTCTGCAAGGTGACAAACTGGCCGTCGTTTCCACCGCTAACCAGGATTCCCCGCTGATGGGCGAAGCTATCTCTGGCGCTTCCGGCTTCCCGATCGTCGGTCTGGACGTGTGGGAACACGCTTACTACCTGAAATTCCAGAACCGCCGTCCGGACTACATTAAAGAGTTCTGGAACGTGGTGAACTGGGATGAAGCTGCTGCGCGTTTCGCCGCTAAAAAATAAGTTCTACGCTTAAATAACGCCCCTGCAAGCGCTGCTTGTGGGGGCTTTTTTGTGATCAAAATCAACATAGGAACATTGATCCATTTAAATTGAAACAATGTTTTATTGTGCGGGTGGGATCACTTTTATAATTCCTCTGAATGTCTATCTTCTGTTCATCAAGACGGGCGCATCTCAAAAGCAAGATGCAATCGCCCATAAAAATTGCCCCATTTTTATGTCTACAGGTGATGGAAATGCAGATCAAACGTACGATAGAGAGAATCCCTGGCGGGATGATGCTGGTGCCGCTTTTCCTCGGCGCGTTATGTCACACCTTTTCACCCGGCGCCGGGAAATATTTCGGCTCATTTACCAACGGTATGATCACCGGTACGGTGCCTATTTTGGCGGTCTGGTTCTTTTGTATGGGCGCGTCGATTAAGCTAAGCGCAACCGGCACCGTGCTGCGTAAATCAGGCACGTTAGTCATCACCAAAATTCTGGTGGCGTGGGTAGTGGCGGCAATTGCCTCACGCATCCTGCCGGAACATGGCGTGGAAGTCGGGTTCTTCGCCGGGTTGTCCACGTTGGCGCTGGTGGCCGCCATGGATATGACCAACGGTGGGCTATACGCCTCGATTATGCAGCAGTACGGCACCAAAGAAGAGGCCGGGGCATTTGTTCTGATGTCTCTGGAATCAGGCCCGCTGATGACCATGGTGATTCTGGGTACCGCCGGGATTGCTTCGTTTGAACCACACGTGTTTGTGGGGGCAGTATTGCCGTTCCTGATTGGCTTTGCGCTGGGTAATCTGGACCCTGAACTGCGGGAGTTCTTCAGTAAAGCGGTGCAGACGCTGATCCCGTTCTTCGCCTTCGCGCTGGGTAACACCATTGATTTAAGCGTGATTGCGCAAACCGGCGTGCTGGGGATTCTGCTAGGCGTGGCGGTGATTATCATCACCGGTATCCCATTGATTATCGCTGATAAACTGATTGGCGGCGGCGATGGTACGGCGGGGATTGCGGCCTCCAGCTCAGCAGGTGCGGCGGTTGCTACACCGGTACTGATTGCTGAAATGGTTCCGGCATTTAAACCGATGGCGCCAGCGGCAACCTCTCTGGTGGCGACCTCGGTGATTGTGACCTCCATTCTGGTGCCGATTATCACGTCCATCTGGTCGAAAAAGGCCAAAGCCAGGGCCACGGAAATTGATCTTCGCGGTACCGTGAAGTAAGCCTCTTTTGCCGGATGGTCTGCACCATCCGGCTTAACGCGTTAACCTTTGACGACGAACACCTCATCGATAGTCCGACATTCCCCCTCATTCAACTCTCCGCCAGCATTACGTGACACGCCGGTGCAGTAGCCAAACTTACGCGATACCACGGTTTTGATGGTGGTGACAAAATCTTCGCCAATGGCGTAAATGGACATATAGGTGCCAATCTGGTCCTGAATATCGCGAAGCGTCGCCAGGTCGCCCTGCTTAAACGCTTCCCGCGCGCTGACAAACAGTTCCGGCATGACGTTGTTCAACCCTGAAATAATCCCCGCCCCGCCTGCCAGCAGGTTAGGAATGTAGTATTCGTCATAACCGGACAGTACGGCAAAATCTTCCCGCACGGCGCGCGTTGTCTGAATCATACTGCGGGTATGTGACTGACAGTCGACAGTATCTTTAATGCCTGCGAAATTTGGGAACTCGGCAGCGAGGGTGGCAACCAGTTCCGGCGTTAAATCACAGCCGGTACGCGCCGGGAAATTATAGGCAAACCATTTCCCGCTGAGTTTCTGCCCCAACTGGCGGAAGTAGCTCAGCAGCTGTTTCGCCGTTTGTCCGTAGTAGTAAGGCGGCAGGATCATCACGGCATCATATCCTGCGCGATACGCTTCCTGCGCCATCAACAGAACATCATTCTGGCAGGTGGATGAGACGTTGGCGACCATCTTCAGCGAGCTCATGGCTCGGGCCTCACGGATCAGCAGCAGTCGTTCTTCGAGCGTAAAGGAAGCAAACTCCCCGATGCTGCCCATCAGCAAAATCACGTCGATTTTGGCCTCGGTAAGGCGTTTAAGATGCTGGCTCAGACCGTTGAGATCGATCTTGCCATCATTGTCCATTGGCGTAATGGCAGGGCACCAGACGCCAGCAAATTGCGATTGACCAGTCACGTAGTCGACTCCTTATTTGAAATGATGTTTCAAAACCAGCTTACATTGATAGCATGTGTCCCTAAGCTTCATGTGAACCGTGCTCTCATTTTGAGCGACTGGGATAAAATAAATATGGTGTAATGGGGAGAAATTTATCGGGAGAGGGAACAGATGCGATATCCGGTCGATGTTTTTACAGGCAAGATTCGGGACTATACGGGAAGCCGTCCCAGCGCGATTGCTAAAGTTCAGGTCGATGGTGAGCTGATGCTGACCGAACTGGGCCTGACGGGTGATGAACAGGCGGAAACGAAAATTCACGGTGGGCCGGATCGCGCGCTGTGCCACTATCCGCGTGAACACTATCAGCACTGGCGACAAGCGTTTCCGGAGCAGGCGGAGTTGTTTGTCGCGCCCGCTTTTGGCGAGAACCTCTCCACTGAGGGGTTGACGGAAGAGAATGTGTATATTGGCGACATTTTCCAGTGGGGAGACGCGCTGATTCAGGTCACACAGCCGCGCTCGCCGTGTTTTAAGCTGAATTTCCATTTTGGCATCAGCGATATGGCCAGTCAGATGCAGGATGCGGGCAAGACGGGCTGGCTGTGTAGCGTCATCGCTCCCGGTCAGGTGTCGGCGGACGCGCCGTTGATCCTGGCGTCACGCGTGAGCGACGTCAGCGTACGGGAGGCGATTGCCATTGCCTGGCATATGCCGTTTGATGACGCTCAGTATCACCGTTTACTGTCGGCTGCCGGCTTATCGAAAAGCTGGACCAGAACAATGCAGAAGCGTCGTTTAAGCGGCAAGATCGAAGATAATTCCCGCCGTTTGTGGGGGAAATAACCCTACCTTTAGCTTGCCATTAAATCAGGTGGCAACACCTGATTTATCTTCCTCGTGGATCATCTTCTCACGTACTAAAACCTGCCTGTCGCGCCATGTTTCCAGGCCATTCTTGATACCTGGCCCACAAAAAGAAACGCTGCGTTGAAAAAAAACTTGAGTATTTCGTGCACTCAAATATCTTAGCTTCAAATTGGTTTAAACCAGATTGAGCGAGATGAAAAAGAAAAACAATGTTGATGTGCTCAGAGAGCGCTTTGAAAGCTGGTTAAACGAAAATAATTTGCCAGCAGGTTCCAAATTGCCCTCGGAAAGGGAGTTATGTGAGTTGCTGGATGCGAAGCGCATGACCTTACGTCAGGTTCTGATTGAGCTGGAGATTGATGCGCGTATCTTCAGAAAGAACCGTAGTGGGTGGTTTATTTCATCGAAGCGATTTATTTATAACCCGAAATCACTTTCCAGCTTCAATGCCGAAGCCTGTGCCCAGGGGCGTAAACCTTTTTGGGATTATTTGACCAAAGAAACGATTGAGACGGTTCCGCACCATGTTGATGATGTGTTTCTCTCCTCCGGCGATCGCTATTTAGTTACCGGCTGGTGTGGCCTTGATTCACATAAAGTGTTTTACCATGAGTCCTATATTGATGCCGATGTTGCGCCAGGATTCATAAACAAACTTGGCAATCAGTCTTTTGCCAGCGTCTGGGAGGATGCGTTCGGTCATGTTTTAAATATCAAAGAAATGATTTTTAAGCCGGTAAATATGCCGGAAGTGGCCTGCAAAGAGCTGGGCGTTGCGCCTAATACATATGGAATTTTAGTAGAAAAACATAGGGCAACCCGAGACAAAAAAGTGGTTCAGGTTGATTTTGAATACTGGCGACTTGAATCAGTAGAACTTGTTATTCGTGATGAATGAGAAAACTATGGGAAAATATAACCAAGAACTTCTCGCTGAACGCGCGAGAAATATACCGCTGTACCTACATGCTTATGCCTTTCATCTGAATATGCGCTATGAGAGAGTCCTTCCTGGCGATCTTCTGGATATTGCATATCAGCAAAAATTAAAAGGTGTAAAAATACATGTTGAGGATGGCGAATCCCAGTCACTGCAGAAACTGAACGATCGGCAGCTACACGATTTTAAAGAAAAGGCTAAGAAATATAATCTGGATGTGCATATTGAAACGAGCGCATCGGACAAGGCGACGTTGACGGATGCGATCCGTATTGCCGTGGCAACTGGCGCAACGTCAGTTCGTTTCTACCCGCGCTATGAAGGGCATCTCAACGATGTTATGGCGAAGATTGCCAATGATATTGCGTGGTTGTCCCAGTATGATGATTGCGGCCTAAGCTTTACCATCGAACAGCATGAAGATCTGCAAGGTCATGAGCTGGTGACGCTGGTTAAGAACAGTGGAATGAAGAATCTCTCTATTCTGTTTGATTTTGGCAACATGATTAATGCCAATGAGCAGCCGCTTTCTGCATTAGAGATTATGTCTCCTCTGATCACTCAGGTACATATCAAAGACGCTAAAATTATTAAAGAAGGTAAAGGCTGGGGGCATGAGGCTTGTCGTTCTGGATACGGCGACTTACCCATGGAAGAGATGCTCAAGGCATTATTACTCTTAGGTGAAGATAAACCGCAAGTACATGCTTTTGGTCTGGAAGAAGAAGTTGAATATTATGCTCCGGCATTTCGTTTTGATGATGAAGGCGATAATCCCTGGATCCCATGGCGCGATGCAAGTTATACACCTTTACCCGACGCTGACATGATTGATGCGCGACTGGCGCAGGAAAAAGAACATGCTTTGGCTCAAATACAATATATTCGTGACTTGTGTAATAAATTTATAGGTAAACAATAATTTTTTAAAATTTTACTAAATGCGAAAAGGGTTATGAAAATAACTCTACAGTTTTATTAATTATATAAATTAATCTAAATATTTCTCTCAACAAGCAATGAGGGTTTACTCATGTTCATGAATAAATGGGCAAGGCTTTGTTTTTTGATTTTAGGCGGCGGCACAATATTCAAACTTTCAAGTATGAAAGATGTTTTCTATGTGCCAATGCAAAATGACTGGGGTTTAACCAATACGCAGATTGGCTTGAGTTTTACGGTTTATACAATTGTTCAGACAACCGGACTGTTTCTTTCGCTCTATATTGCAGACCGTTATTCTAAGAAAATATTATTACCCTTTGGTCTGATCGGCGTTGGGCTATGCGGCTTATATTTGGCAACGCTACCGTCATTTACCGGTTATCTCATTTGCTTTGCCGCAATGGCGTTCTTTGCTGATGTGGTGTATTGGCCGGTATTGCTGAAAGCCGTGCGTCTGCTGGGTACGAAAGAAGAACAAGGCCGCATGTTTGGCTTTTTAGAAGCCGGACGCGGCGTGGTGGATGTCATCGTCGCTTCTGGCGCTCTGTTTGTCTTCGTTCAGTTTGGTGAAGGTAAAGCAGGGATGCAGGCGGGTCTGCTGTTTTATACGGTCATTACGCTTGCGGCAGGTATTGTGACGTACTTTATTGTCGATGACGACAAAGTGAAAGGCGGCGAGAAAACCAGTGCCAACATGGAAGTGTTAAAGGGGATCAAACATGTGTTGTCCTGCCCTAACGTCTGGTTGGCTTCTTTAGGGATTTTCTTTGTTTACGCCGCATATTGTGGGCTGACTTACTTTATTCCCTTCTTAAAAGACATCTACATGTTGCCAGTCGCACTGGTCGGCGCGTACGGCATCATCAACCAGTATGCGTTAAAAATGGTAGGAGGGCCGATTGGTGGGCTGCTGGCGGATAAGGTTGCTAAATCGCCGACGGTGTACCTGAAATGGACCTTTCTGATCTCTGCCGTTGCGATGCTTGTTTTCATGCAGTTGCCGCATCAAACAATGAACGTGTATATCGGTATGGCCGCGACATTAGGATTTGGGGCGATTATCTTCTCACAGCGTGCGATTTTCTTCGCACCGATGGATGAAATTGGTACGCCACGTGAGTATGCCGGTTCGGCAATGGCGTTTGGCTGCATCATCGGTTATATGCCAGCCATGTTTGCGTACACGTTATATGGCTATTTGCTGGACACCAATAGCGGCATCACAGGCTACAACTATGTCTTTAGCGTGATGATTGCGTTCAGCTTAATGGGCTTTATCTGTTCGACAATTCTGGTGAAGCGGATTAAAAAGCAAAAGCTAGCGGCTGCGACCGCAGCAGCATAACGTGAGTGCTTCCCCGGCGATACGTGACCGGGGAAGCCTGTTAAGCGCGTTTATACAGCGGTAACCAAATCACCAGCCGTAAACCACCCAGCGGGCTGTCTTCGGCCTTCACCCAGCCACGATGCTGCTGGATCGCGGTTTCCACAATCGCCAGACCCAGACCTGTTCCGCCAGACTCGCGATCGCGTGCCTCATCGGTACGATAGAACGGACGGAAAATCTGCTCCCGGTCTTCAGGGCTAACGCCCGGGCCATCGTCGTCCACGGTGATGGTGATTCCATCTTTATCCACCGCAAAGCCTACTTCAATCTGCGTGTGTGAATAGCGCAGGGCGTTGCGCACAATGTTTTCCAGTGCGCTTTCCAGCGCATTTGGGTTACCGTACAGCGGCCACGGACCCGGCGGGAAATTCACCGTGAGCGATTTACCCATCTGCTCGGCTTCAAAGGCGGCGTTATCCAGCACTTCGCCCCAAAGCTGATTGGCTTTCACCGTTTCACTGACCAGCGCGTTTTTCTGCTGATTACGTGACATCACCAGCAGGTCGTTGATCATGCTGTCCAGCCGATGCGCTTCCGTTTCAATGCGCTCCAGCTCCTTGCTCTCGCCACTACGACGACGCAGCAGGGCAGTGCCCAGTTGCAGACGCGTCAACGGCGTTCTCAACTCGTGAGAAATGTCCGACAGCAGGCGTTGCTGCGTGGTCATCATCCGCTCCAGCGCCGTCACCATCTGGTTAAAGCTGGCGCCCGCCGCCAGAAACTCCTGCGGACCGGCTTCCAGTTCCGGATGCTGGCGCAGGTTGCCCTGGGCCACTTCATCTGCCGCGTTTTTCAACTTACGCGCCGGTTTCGCCAGACTCCAGGCAAGCCAGAGCAATAACGGAGAGCTGACTAACATGGTGACGATCAGCAACAACAGCGGTCGGTCGAACAGCAGGTTGATAAAGTCAGATTGCGAGCTGCTGGCAGGTCGAATGAGATACAATTGGTAGTTATCTTCGCCGTCTCTGACGGAAAAAGGCCCGACCATCTCAACGCGACCGTATTTTTTCTTTTGCGGATGGTCGGCGTTATCGGCCTGACCAATAAAGTTACGAATGATCTGCATTTCGTTACGTTCTGCGCCGATCACGCGTCCTTCCGTGGTAACAAGTAATAACCGCTGTCCTGGCGGCGCCCACTTGTCTATTGCCCGAAACAAGCGACGCCACCACATCAAATCGTTGGGTGGATCGTTCGCCAGTTCAGCTTCAACGTGTTGCTCAATCATCAACCCCTGGCGCTGCTCGCTGTCCAGTAGCTCGGTCATCTGACGTGAGTCGAGCTTGGGTAGCATCAGTACCAACATCAACACCAGTGCCAGCGTCAACCAGAAGATGGCAAAGATGCGTGCGGTTAAACTCCCTATCATGAAGCGGAAACCATCAGGTAGCCGCGACCGCGCAGCGTTTTAAACCACGGATGCCCGTCTTTACGCTCTGGCAGCTTACGACGCAGGTTCGAGATATGCATGTCGATCGCGCGATCGAATGGCGTCAGGCGTTTGCCCAGCACTTCCTGGCTCAGATGTTCACGCGAAACCACCTGGCCGAGATGCTGCGCCAGCAAATAGAGCAGGGTGAATTCGGTGCCGGTTAGCTCCAGAGTTTGCCCGTCGAAGCTGGCTTCCTGGCGACCCGGGTTAAGGCTTAACGCATCCACTTCCAGGGTAGGCGAGCCGTTGTCGCTGTTCTGCTGCTGTTCGCTCCAGTGCGAGCGACGCAGAATAGCGCGGATGCGCGCGACCAGTTCGCGGTCGTTAAACGGTTTAGGTAAATAGTCATCCGCGCCCAGTTCAAGGCCGAGAACGCGATCCAATTCGCTGCCGCGAGCGGTCAGCATGATTACGGGTGTCTGGTGTGTCTGGCGAAGCGCTTTCAGTGTATCGATGCCGTTTTTCTTTGGCATCATGACGTCGAGCAAAAGTAAATCGATGCTGTCATCCAGAAGCTCGAGCGCTTGTTCCCCATCATGGGCAACCAGCACATCGAAACCTTCCATTTCGAGCAACTCCTTTAACAGGGAAGTCAGCTCTCGGTCATCATCAACTAACAGGATTTTATTCATTGTTTACGTACCTCCGAGGCAGAAATTACGTCATCAGGCGTCGCTAATCTATGACTTTACGTTGTTTTACACCCCCTGACGCATGTTTGCAGCCCGAATCGTAAACTGTCTCTCGTTGAATCGCGACAGAAAAGATTTTGGGAGCAAGTGATGGGCAAAGTTACCGCTGCCGTCATGGCCTCAACGCTGGCATTCAGTACCTTAAGCCATGCAGCTGAAGTCGTCACAGGCGATCACTGGCACCTGGGTGAAGGCTCCTCGCAACGCAGCGTACAGAGCCACATGTTTGACGGTATCAGTTTAACCGAACATCAACGTCAACAGATGCGAGATTTAATGCAGCAGGCAAGACACGAACAGCCTCCTGTTAATGTTAGCGAAATGGAGACAATGCATCGCCTTGTCACCGCAGAGAAATTTGATGAAAGCGCTGTGCGCGCTCAGGCAGAAAGAATGGCGCAAGAACAGGTTGCCCGCCAGGTTGAAATAGCCAAGGTTCGCAACCAGATGTATCGCCTGTTAACGCCCGAGCAGCAAGCGGTTTTAAATGAGAAACATGAACAACGAATGGAGCAACTGCGCGATGTCGCGCACTGGAAAAAAAGCGCCTCGTTGAATTTATTGAGTAGTAGCAACTCACGTTCCCAGTAGTAACCCTGTTTTCCTTGCCATAGACACCATCCCTGTCTTCCCCCACATGATGTGGGGGTTTTTTTTGCCCAAAATTTGTCACTCGGTAATTGCCTGACTGTTTTACTTCATCCGTTATACTAGCGGCATATCCTGGCAGGAGTGTTTATGAATCAAACCTATGGGCGGCTGGTTAGCCGGGCGGCAATCGCGGCGACCGTGATGGCATCGCTGTTACTTTTGATCAAAATTTTTGCGTGGTGGTACACCGGATCGGTCAGTATTCTGGCTGCGTTGGTGGATTCTCTGGTCGACATTGCGGCGTCACTCACCAACCTGTTGGTGGTGCGCTATTCATTGCAACCGGCCGATGATGAACACACGTTCGGACACGGTAAAGCGGAATCATTGGCGGCGTTGGCGCAGAGCATGTTTATTTCCGGCTCAGCGCTGTTTTTATTCCTGACCGGGATTCAGCATCTTATCCAACCCACGCCGATGAAAGATCCCGGCGTCGGGGTGATTGTCACTATCATTGCGTTAGTATGCACCATCATACTGGTCTCGTTTCAGCGCTGGGTGGTGAAGCGTACGCAAAGTCAGGCTGTTAGGGCGGATATGCTTCATTATCAGTCTGATGTTATGATGAACGGTGCGATTCTCATTGCGCTTGGGCTGGCATGGTACGGCTGGCATCGCGCAGATGCCTTGTTTGCGCTCGGAATTGGCATCTATATTTTATATAGCGCATTACGCATGGGGTATGAGGCGGTGCAGTCATTGCTGGATCGCGCTTTACCCGATGAAGAACGTCAGGAAATTATTGATATCGTGACGTCATGGCCGGGAGTCAGCGGCGCTCACGATCTTCGCACGCGGCAGTCAGGGCCGACCCGCTTTATTCAGATTCATTTGGAAATGGAAGATAATCTGCCGCTCGTTCAGGCGCATGTAGTGGCTGAGCAGGTCGAGCAGGCAATTTTGCGACGTTTCCCGGGATCGGATGTCATCATTCATCAGGATCCCTGTTCCGTCGTACCCAAGGAAGGCAAGATGTTTGAGCTTTCATAATTCGTTGTAAAAAAAGTGAGCCAGGCCAGCATTTTGTGTATAAATTACCACCATTTGGCCTGACCTGAATCAATTCAGCAGGAAGTGATTGTTATACTATCTGCATATTCGTTGGATCGTTTCGATATGCGGAATCGACTTCCGGCAGCAGATTTCATTTTGCATTCCAAAGTTCAGAGGTAGTCATGATTAAGAAAATCGGTGTGTTGACAAGCGGCGGTGATGCGCCGGGCATGAACGCAGCAATCCGTGGTGTTGTACGTGCAGCGTTGACGGAAGGGCTGGAAGTCATGGGGATCCATGATGGCTACCTGGGTTTGTATGAAGACCGTATGGTCCAGCTCGACCGCTATAGCGTGTCCGACATGATCAACCGTGGCGGTACCTTCCTTGGTTCTGCCCGCTTCCCGGAATTCCGCGACGAAAACGTGCGTGCGGTGGCTATCGAAAACCTGAAGAAGCGTGGCATCGACGCCCTGGTTGTTATCGGCGGTGACGGTTCTTACATGGGTGCGAAACGCCTGACTGAAATGGGCTTCCCGTGCATCGGTCTGCCGGGCACTATCGACAACGATATCAAGGGCACCGACTACACCATCGGTTACTTCACCGCTCTGGGTACCGTAGTAGAAGCGATTGACCGTCTGCGTGATACCTCTTCTTCTCACCAGCGTATTTCTATCGTTGAAGTGATGGGCCGCTACTGTGGTGACCTGACCCTGGCGGCAGCGATTGCCGGCGGTTGTGAGTTCGTAGTGGTTCCGGAAGTAGAATTCAGCCGTGACGATCTGGTTGCTGAAATCAAAGCCGGTATCGCGAAAGGTAAGAAGCACGCGATTGTGGCGATCACCGAGCATATGTGTGACGTAGACGAACTGGCGCATTACATCGAGAAAGAAACGGGCCGTGAAACGCGTTCAACCGTACTGGGTCACATCCAGCGTGGTGGTTCTCCGGTTCCTTATGACCGTATTCTGGCGTCCCGCATGGGTGCGTATGCCATCGAACTGCTGCTGGAAGGTCACGGTGGCCGTTGCGTAGGTATTCAGAACGAAAAACTGGTTCACCATGACATCATCGACGCTATCGAAAACATGAAGCGTCCGTTCAAAGGTGACTGGCTGGACTGCGCGAAAAAACTGTACTGATTGTTTTTTGCGCGCCTGATGGTGCTACGCTTATCAGGCCTTGTATTATCCTTTCTGTGCAGAGAGAACCGGCCAGTTCTTTCTGCCATGCAGCCCGCATGCCGTA
>NZ_JBRYHT010000020.1:0-58469 GCF_053309355.1 Citrobacter freundii complex sp. 2025EL-00176
GGCGCTGTGACTGGTCGTGCCTGCAATCCGTAACCGCGAAACGTGAAAAGGCTTGCAGGCAATAACAGTATCTACAGGTTGCAGAGACTTGTAGGCCGGATTAGGCGCTGGCCGCCATCCGGCAATCCCTCAGATTTATTCCTCGAAGTTATAGCAAATCTTTTTTTATTCTTTAATGTTTGGATCGCTTTCTGGCACGCTTTGCTCATCACAACACCACATAAGAGAGCTGGGCGATGAACAAATGGGGCGTAGGGTTAACATTATTGCTGGCATCGACCAGCGTTCTGGCAAAGGATATTCAGTTACTTAACGTATCGTACGATCCAACGCGTGAACTGTACGAGCAGTACAACAAAGCTTTTAGCGCGCACTGGAAGCAGGAAACCGGCGACAACGTCGTGATCCGCCAATCGCACGGCGGCTCGGGTAAACAGGCGACTTCCGTCATTAACGGCATTGAAGCCGATGTCGTGACGCTGGCGCTGGCTTACGATGTGGATGCTATTGCTGAACGTGGTCGTATCGATAAAAACTGGATCAAACGTCTGCCGGATAACTCAGCACCTTACACCTCCACCATCGTTTTCCTGGTTCGCAAAGGCAATCCAAAACAAATTCATGACTGGAACGATCTGATCAAACCGGGCGTGTCCGTCATTACGCCAAACCCGAAAAGCTCAGGCGGCGCACGCTGGAACTATCTGGCAGCATGGGGCTACGCCCTGCATCACAACAATAACGATCAGGCCAAAGCGCAAGACTTCGTCAAAGCCTTGTTTAAAAACGTTGAAGTGCTGGACTCCGGTGCGCGTGGTTCAACCAATACCTTCGTTGAACGCGGTATCGGTGATGTGCTGATCGCCTGGGAAAACGAAGCGCTACTGGCGACGAACGAACTGGGTAAAGATAAATTCGAGATAGTCACCCCGAGTGAATCTATTCTCGCGGAGCCGACTGTTTCCGTGGTCGACAAAGTGGTCGAAAAGAAAGATACCAAAGCGGTAGCGGAAGCCTACCTGAAGTATCTCTACTCGCCGGAAGGTCAGGAGATAGCAGCGAAAAACTTCTACCGTCCGCGTGATGCTGAAGTGGCGAAGAAATACGAAAATGCCTTTCCGAAGCTGAAGCTGTTCACCATTGACGAAGAGTTTGGCGGCTGGACGAAAGCACAGAAAGAGCACTTCTCTAACGGCGGTACGTTCGACCAGATCAGCAAGCGCTAAATAAATCTGTGAGTTACCAACCCGGTGGCATAACGCGACCGGGTTTTTTATTTGTCATGGTTTTGCGTTACTCTTGCCCCTCAATAGGATACAGGGAACGCGTAATGAAAAAAGCAGGCTATCTTTTACTGGCGGTGATTGTGGTGGCTGCCGCTGCTGGCATTGGTTACTGGAAATTCACCGGCAACCCGGACGCGTTACGCCAGATTGTTCTTCAGCAATGCATACCGCACCAGTTGCAGCAGCAGGATCCCGCACCGTGCGTGGAAGTGAAGCCAGACGCCGGATATGTGGTGTTCAAAGATCGTAACGGTCCGCTGCAATATCTGTTGATGCCGAGTTACCGTATCAATGGTACGGAAAGCCCGCTGCTGTTGGAATCAGGCACGCCGAACTTTTTCTGGCTGGCCTGGCAGGCGCGTAGCTTTATGAGCCAAAAATACGGTCAGGAGATCCCTGACAAAGCGGTATCACTGACCATTAACTCGCGTAGTGGGCGTACGCAAAATCACCTGCACATTCATATCTCCTGCCTGCGGACCGATGTCAGAAAGCAACTGGATGACAACATGGCGAAAATCAGCACCCGCTGGTTGCCTTTGCCGGGTGGATTACGCGGGCATGAATATCTGGCGCGTCGCGTCACGGAAAACGAACTGGCGCAACGCAGCCCGTTTATGATGCTGGCGGAAGAAGTACCGGATGCGCGAGAGCATATGGGCAGCTATGCGCTGGCGATGGTGCGCCAGAGCGATGAGTCCTTTGTCCTGCTGGCGACCCAGCGTAACTTGCTGTCGCTGAATCTCGCCTCTGCTGAGGAAATTCAGGATCATCAATGTGATATTCTGCGCTAACCCTACCTAATCTGGCGTTTACTCCACATGCCTGTCCCCGTATTCTTGTTGAAAAAAACAACAGGAGACAGGCATGTCGCTCTGGCTTTCACACCCTCTGTTTATTCCTTCTCTGGTGGTTGGCATCACCATTATTCTCTGGGCGACGTCGCTGCTGCCGGAATTTATAACGGCGCTGCTGTTCTTTGCCGTGGCGATGGTGGCCAAAATCGCGCCGCCGGATGTGATTTTTGGCGGCTTTGCGTCGTCGGCGTTCTGGCTGGTCTTCAGTGGATTCGTACTGGGTATCGCGATTCGTAAAACGGGATTAGCGGACAGGGCGGCGAGGGCGCTGTCATCGCGATTGACCGACTCCTGGCCGTTAATGGTAGCGAGTGTGGTACTGCTAAGTTATGCGCTGGCGTTTGTAATGCCGTCCAACATGGGGCGCATTGCGCTGCTGATGCCGATTGTTGCGGCGATGGCGAAACGGGCGGGAATTAACGACGGCACGCGAGCCTGGTATGGTCTGGCGCTGGCCGTCGGGTTTGGGACGTTCCAGCTTTCTGCGACGATTTTACCCGCTAACGTGCCGAATCTGGTGATGAGCGGCGCAGCGGAAGGGTCTTACGGTATCCACCTGAATTATCTGCCCTATTTACTGTTGCATACGCCGGTTCTGGGCTGGCTCAAAGGCGCGATACTCATCGTACTTATCTGCTGGCTGTTTCCTGGCAATCCCCATGCGCCGCGCGATCTGACGCCGCCTGAGCCGATGAGCCGGGATGAAAAACGTCTGGCATGGATGTTAGCGGTGGTGTTGTTTTTGTGGGTAAGCGAAAGCTGGCACGGCATTGGTCCGGCGTGGACCGGACTGGCGGCGGCGGTGATCACGCTGCTACCTCGGGTTGGCTTTATTAATGGCGAGGAGTTTTCCAGTGGGGTCAATATCCGTACCTGTATCTACGTGGCGGGTATTCTGGGGCTGGCGATCACCGTCACGCAGACCGGTATTGGCAGTGCGGTGGGCGAGGCGCTGTTACAGGTGATGCCGCTGGACGCGGAAAAACCGTTTACCAGTTTCCTCGCCCTGACCGGCATTACCACCGCACTCAATTTTATTATGACGGCAAACGGCGTTCCGGCGCTGTATACCACGCTGGCACAAAGCTTTGCCGATGCGACGGGATTCCCGCTGCTGTCGGTGATTATGATTCAGGTGCTGGGATATTCCACACCGCTGCTGCCGTATCAGGCTTCACCCATTGTTGTGGCGATGGCGCTTGGGAAAGTGCCTGCGAGGGCGGGGATGCTGCTGTGTATTGCGCTGGCGGCGGCAACATATCTGGTGCTTCTGCCGTTGGATTACCTCTGGTTCGGTATGCTGGGTAAATTATAACTGTATCTAAATGTTAATTTTTTGTTTTGTGAGATGATGAATTGTTTTATTTGGGCTGATGGCGGTTAATACCGGGGCGCAGATTTGCGCACTGGAAACTCAAGGATTGATTCATGGACAGTTTGACCCCTATCCGCTGTTGGCCTGCCATCATTTCGCTCGCGATCACGCTGACCATCTGGTTTGTTATCCCGTGTCCGCCTGACGTCACTCCGCAAGCGTGGCATCTGCTGGCGTTGTTCATTGGTACGATCGCAGCGATTATCGGTAAAGCCATGCCCATTGGCGCCATTGCGGTTGTGGCGATTATGCTGGTGGCGATGACCGGCGTCACCAACCCCGGTAAACCTTCGGCTGCGCTGAACGATGCCTTGAGCGGCTTCTCTAATCAACTGATTTGGCTGATTGGTTTATCCATCATGCTGTCGCAAAGCCTGTTAAAAACCGGGTTGGGCGCGCGTATTGGCTACGGGTTTATTGCGTTGTTTGGTAAAAGAACGCTGGGGATTGCGTGGGCATTAACCCTTGCGGAAACGCTGATTGCGCCGGTTACGCCAAGCAACACGGCACGTGGCGGCGGTATTATCCACCCGGTAATGCGCGCGATTGCGGAAAGCCTCGGATCGCAACCGGGCAACAACGAGAATGGCTCAACGGGTCGCTATCTGGCGCTGGTGAATTACAACATTAACCCCATCAGCTCGGCAATGTTCATCACCGCGACCGCGCCTAACCCTTTAATCGTTAGCTTTTTAACGAAGGGGACGGATGGTGTGCTGAACATGACCTGGGGAATGTGGGCTATTGCGGCGCTGCTTCCCGCGGTGGTCTCGCTGGTCGTCATGCCGATTGTTATCTGGTGGCTCTACCCGCCAGCCATCACTCGCACGCCAAATGCGCCTCAGTTCGCACGGCAAAAACTGGAGGCGCTAGGTCCGCTTTCACTGGCAGAGAAAATTACCCTGGCCGTCTTCATTTTGCTGCTCTGCCTGTGGGCGGGCGTTCCTGCAATGTTGATGGGCAGCGGCTGGGGTGTAAATCCTACCAGCGCCGCGTTAATTGGTTTGTCGATTCTGTTGATGGCGGGCGTATTAAGCTGGGATGACATTCTTAAGTGCCGTGGCGCGTGGGATACCATAGTCTGGTTCGCCGCGCTGGTGATGATGGCGGATTTTCTCAGCAAACTGGGGCTGGTGGGATGGCTGGCAACCAGCGTGGGTAGCGCCATCGACCATCTTGGGGTGCACTGGAGTATCGCGACGCTACTGCTGATCCTGCTTTACGTCTACTCGCACTACTTTTTCGCCAGTACAACTGCGCATATTACGGCGATGTTCGCTGCGTTCTTCGCCGCAGGATTAGGCCTGGGCGCGCCGCCGGCGCTGCTTGGGTTGATGCTCGGTTTCTCTTCTTCCCTGATGATGTCGCTCACGCACTATGGCACGGGTACTGCGCCTATCATCTTTGGTTCAGGCTATGTCACGCTGGCGGAGTGGTGGAAAACGGGGCTGGTAATGAGCGTGGTCAACCTGACCATTTGGGGGGTAACCGGCGCCTTCTGGTGGCACTGGCTGGGATACTGGTAAACCTAATGCGACGGGAGGAGTACTCCTCCCGCCATACAACTTAAGCCTGTTTAGCGGCTTCTGCTGCTTTAACGATGACTGCGAAGGCGTCTGCTTTCAGAGAAGCACCGCCAACCAGCGCGCCGTCGATGTCCGGCTGAGCGAACAGTTCTGCTGCGTTGCCCGCGTTTACGGAACCGCCGTACTGGATGATAACTTGTTCAGCGATTTTCGCGTCAGCTTTAGCAATGTGGTCACGGATGAATTTGTGAACAGCCTGAGCCTGAGCCGGAGTTGCAGATTTACCGGTACCGATAGCCCATACTGGTTCGTAAGCGATGACTACGCCTTCGAATGCCGCAGCGCCCTGAGTTTTCAGAACGGCGTCGATTTGACGTGCGCAGACTTCTTCAGTTTTGCCCGCTTCGTTTTCTGCTTCGGTTTCACCGATGCACAGAACGGGAGTCAGACCCTGCTCTTTCAGCACAGCAAATTTCTTCGCGATCAGCTCGTCAGACTCTTTGTGGTAAGTACGACGCTCAGAGTGACCGATAATGATGTACTGCGCGCCGATATCTTTCAGCATTTCAGCGCTGGTTTCACCGGTGAATGCGCCAGACAGGTTCAGGTCAACGTTCTGCGCGCCCAGGATGATGTGGCTACCGGCAGCGGCGTGTTTCGCCAGGTCGATATACATTTCCGGCGGAGCAATCGCTACTGCACAGCCAGCAACGCCAGCCAGTTCTTTACGCAGATTAGCAACCAGTTCGTTTACCATATGGCGGCTGCCGTTCAGTTTCCAGTTACCCATCACTAAAGGATGTCGCATTTCATTTCTCCACGCTTGTCAGCGAATTAAGGAATATGGCCGCCCGTCAGGGCAGCATGGTCTGTGAAACAGTATAGAGATTCATCCCCAGAAAGGCTTTGCTTTTTGTCACTTATTCGACCCTTCGAGGTTTTCAGATAGAGCCAGCTTAATCGGTTCAACAGCGAAGGTCAGCCCCTTTTCACCGTTATCTGCTATGACATAGCGAATAGCGCCTTCTGTTTCGGCGTAATAGTGTTTACCTTTGCCGGCGGCGAGCAATTTTTGCAGCTTTTTCTGACTTTGTTCTTTTGTCAGCAGCGGCGCGACGGTGTGAATGACGGCGGTCATGTATTCCAGCGCTTTCGCTTTCGCTGCTTTTTGTTCAGGCCCCTGAATCGGCAGCCAGGTGATCTGCATACTTTTTATTTTCAATGTACCGCGTTCAAGCGCGGATGACGCATACAGATTTTCGTTGATTTTGCTGGCGGCACGGGTGAGATTCGCCCGATCGCGGCTGCTGTCGATGGCGCGGAATTCATTGAGGATAAGCTTCGGATTCTGCGTATTAAAGTTTTCACGAAACTGGCTAATCGATAGATCAAAAGTCGGCGCGCCCGCCAGCAAATAGGGGGCCGTGATTGCCGTCGATGGCTCTTCCGCCTGCGCCGTAGTGCTTACGGTTAAGGCTGAAAACAGTAATAAAAACAGTGTAAATCCTTGCTTCATCAATCGTACCTTTCTTTATGACTGCTCACGATTAAAACGGTAACCGTCCGGCTTGTCAAAAGGGTAAACTGTCCTGGAAGGTAATAATAAAGGAACCTACATGACCATACAGCAGTGGTTATTCTCATTTAAAGGGCGTATTGGACGCCGTGATTTCTGGATTTGGATAGGTCTGTGGATCGTCAGTATGCTGGCGTTGTTCTCCCTGGCGAGTAAGCAATTACTCGATATTCAAACCGCGGCATTTTGTCTGGTGTGTCTGCTATGGCCGACGGCGGCGGTGACGGTAAAGCGTCTGCACGATCGGGGACGTTCAGGAGCGTGGGCGTTATTGATGATTCTGGCGTGGATGCTGCTGGCCGGAAACTGGGCGATGTTACCTGGCGTCTGGCAATGGGCTGTAGGCCGTTTTCTTCCGACGCTGATTCTGGTCGGTATGCTTATCGATCTGGGCGCGTTTGTCGGCACCCAGGACGAAAATAAATATGGTAAAGATACGCAGGACGTAAAGTACAGAGCTGACTCGTAGGCCGGATAAGCGTAAGCGCCATCCGGCAAGCCCTTACCAGTAGTGTTCAGCGGTCATATGGCCTGGTCGACGGCGCAGGTGTTTGGTCATTTGCCGGGTCTCTTTCAACAGTTGCTGCGTGTCGCGTACCATTTGTGGATTGCCACACAGCATTACGTGGCTGGTTTCTTTATCCATTGGCAAACCTACCGCTTTTTCCAGCTCACCGCTTTCAATCAGCGCAGGCACTCGCCCGGTCAGCGAATTTGCCGCAGTTTCACGGCTAACAACGGTCTGGATACGTAATTTACCTTCGTAGCGCTTTTCCAGCGCCTGCATCAACGGCAGATAGCTCAAATCGGCGGCATAGCGCGCGGCGTGGACCAGCACCAGATTTTTAAACCGATCCAGATCTTTGCCTAACTGCAGAATCGACAAATATGGGCCGATAGCCGTGCCGGTCGCCAGCATCCACAGCGTGTCGCAGTCGGGGACCTCATCCAGCACGAAGAAGCCAGCGGCTTCACTTACCACCTGAACGTCATCGCCAGGCTTCAGCGCGGCCAAACGCGGGCTGAGTTTGCCGTCGGGAACCGTCACCAGATAAAACTCTAAATCGGGATTGTCGGGCGCATTCACGTAGGAATAGGCGCGCTGGACGCGCTCGCCGTCGATTTCAAGGCCAAGCTTGGTAAACTGACCCGCAGTGAAAGGAAGAACCGGAGCTCGCACGGTCAAACTAAATAAGGCATCGGTCCAGTTCTGCACCTTTGTGACTTTGCCTGTTACCCAATCTGCCATGGTTTTCTCCTGTCTGCTTTGATTGCCTTATCTTCGTTCGTTGGACGAAAGATTTCCAGCCCGGATGGGCTGGAAGGCTCTATTGATCAAATCAATTACAGGATGTGCGCCTGCACATCGGGATCTTTGCGATCGAGATAGTGAATCGACTGAATGCGGCGGATTGTGCGCGATTTGCCGCGGATCAGCAGCGTTTCGGTGGTGGCGATATTGCCTTTGCGGCTAATGCCTTCCAGCAGATCGCCTTTGGTGATGCCGGTGGCAGAGAAAATGACATTGTCGCTGCGCGCCATTTCGTCCAGACGCAGCGCTTTGCCCGCCTCAATGCCCATCGCGGTGCAGCGGGCCAGTTCCTGTTCGCCAATACGGCGGTTTTCTTCGCTGTCGCCTTTGACGTCATGACGCGCCAACAGACGGCCCTGCATATCGCCATCCAGCGCGCGGATAACGGCGGCGGAGACCACGCCTTCCGGTGCGCCGCCAATGCCGTACAGCACGTCAACTTCGCTGTCAGGCATGCAGGTCAGAATGGAGGCCGCGACGTCGCCATCGGGAATAGCGAATACGCGCACGCCCAGTTTGGTCATCTCTGCGATAACGTCATCATGGCGAGGTTTCGCCAGAATAGTGACGGTCAGGTCGCTCAGGGGTTTGTTCAGCGCGGCGGCAATGTTACGCAGGTTGGCTTCCAGCGACAGGTTCAGGTCAATGGACCCTTTTGCGCCTGGGCCGACAATCAGCTTTTCCATATACATGTCCGGCGCGTTCAGGAAGCAGCCTTTGTCGCCCACGGCCAGTACCGCCAGCGCATTTGCCTGGCCCATTGCCGTCATACGCGTGCCTTCGATGGGATCGACAGCAATGTCTACCGCATCACCAAGCCCCGTACCGACTTTCTCACCGATAAACAGCATCGGCGCTTCATCGATTTCACCTTCGCCAATGACGATGGTGCCGTCGATGTTGACCTGGTTAAGCATAATACGCATGGCGTTCACCGCCGCGCCGTCAGCGGTATTTTTATCGCCGCGGCCCAGCCATTTATAGCCAGCCAGCGCGGCCGCTTCGGTCACGCGTGAAAATTCAATGGCAAGTTCTCGTCTCATTGCAAACTCGTAGCTGAAAGGAATGGCGCGAAGTGTAGCACAGGGGAGGGGACTCGATTATTGATGTGTGTGCGGGGTTACCCCGCACGAAGAGATTGCCGGATAAGGCAAAGTCGCTATCCGGCAATGACGTATTACTCGTCGTGATCTTCCCACGCCATGGCGCGTTTGACGGCTTTTTTCCACCCGCTGTAACGGAAGTTACGTTCGGTGGTTTCGATGCCAGGACGGAATTCACGCTCGATGACCGCTTTTTCCTGCAGCTCATCCAGGTTTTGCCAGAAGCCGACCGCCAGACCGGCGAGGTACGCCGCACCCAGCGCAGTGACTTCGCGGACTTCCGGGCGCTCAACGCGCGTGCCGAGAATATCCGACTGGAACTGCATCAGGAAGTTGTTAGCGACCGCACCACCATCGACGCGCAGGGCGTGCAGACGAATGCCGGAGTCAGCCTGCATCGCTTCCAGTACGTCACGGGTCTGGTAAGCGATAGACTCAAGCGTTGCGCGAATGATGTGATTGGAGTTTACACCACGGGTCAGACCGAAGATGGCGCCACGCGCATACGGGTCCCAGTACGGTGCGCCCAGACCGGTGAATGCCGGAACGACGTATACGCCGTTGGTGTCTTTCACTTTGGTGGCGAAATACTCAGAGTCGAATGCATCGCTGATGAGTTTCATTTCATCACGTAGCCACTGGATAGAGGCACCCGCCATAAACACTGCGCCTTCCAGCGCGTAGTTCACTTCCCCGGTCGGTCCGCAGGCGATGGTGGTCAGCAGCCCGTTTTCGGACTTAACGGCTTTCTCGCCAGTGTTCATCAGCATGAAGCAGCCGGTACCGTAGGTGTTTTTCGCCATCCCTTCCTTCACGCACAGCTGGCCGAACAGCGCCGCCTGCTGGTCACCGGCGATACCGGAGATAGGAATACGAATGCCACCCTTACCACCGATGTTGGTCTGGCCGTACACTTCAGAAGAACGACGCACTTCTGGCAGCATGGCACGCGGAATATCCAGCGCATCCAGCATCGTGTCATCCCAGTCCAGGGAGTGGATGTTGAACAGCATGGTACGTGAGGCGTTGGTGTAATCCGTGACGTGTACGCGTCCCTGAGTCATTTTCCAGATAAGCCAGGTATCTACGGTACCGAACAGCAGTTCGCCGCGACGAGCGCGCTCACGCGAGCCTTCTACGTGGTCGAGGATCCACTTCACTTTGGTACCGGAGAAGTACGGGTCAATCACCAGGCCCGTGTTGTTACGGATGTACTCTTCCATACCGTCGCGCTTGAGCTTTTCGCAGATATCCGCGGTACGACGACACTGCCACACAATGGCGTTATAGATAGGTTTACCGGTCTCACGTTCCCAGACGATGGTGGTTTCACGCTGGTTGGTAATACCGATCGCGGCAATTTCATCGGAACTGATATCGGCTTTCGCCAGCACTTCTACCAGCGTGGAGCTTTGGGTTGCCCAAATTTCCATTGGGTCGTGTTCTACCCAACCGGCTTTCGGGTAGATTTGCTCGAATTCGCGCTGTGAAACGGCAACGATATTCGCATCGTGGTCCATTACGACCGCGCGGGAGCTGGTGGTGCCCTGGTCGAGCGCAACGATATATTTTTTTTCAGTCATAATTTTTTGTCCCGTAGTCACATTACTGCGAAGCTTTTTGTTGAGTGTTGGCCGCAACGTCTTTTTCTTCAATCGCGCAGACATCGCACGGCAAATGACGACCAATCAGTTTGCGGTAGGCCCATGCGCCTAAAATTGCGCCGGTAATTGGGCCAAACACCGGTACCAGGAAGTAAGGGATATCACGACCACCGGTGAAGGCAATCTCACCCCATCCGGCCAGTCCGGCGAAGAGTTTCGGTCCGAAGTCACGCGCCGGGTTCATCGCAAAACCGGTTAGCGGACCCATGGAAGCACCAATAACGGCAATCAGTAAGCCGATCAGCAGTGGTGCCAGCGGACCACGAGGTACACCGTTACCATCGTCGGTCAGGGCCAGAATAAGCCCCATTAGAATAGCGGTAATGACCATTTCAACCGCGAAGGCCTGCACAAAATTGATATGCGGGTTCGGATAGGTGGAGAAAGTACCTGCCAGACCCAGGCTTTCCGTACTGCCACGCACGATATGGTTGGTTTGTTCGAAATCGAGGAAAAGATTGTAATAAAGCCCGTAAACCAGTGCCGCTGCGCAAAAGGCGCCGGCAATTTGCGAAATAATAAAAGGGACGACTTTGCGTTTATCAAAACAGGCAAACAGCCAGAGTGCGATGGTGACCGCTGGATTCAGGTGTGCACCAGAAACGCCTGCGGTCAGATAGATAGCCATCGCTACCCCCAGACCCCAGATGATGCTGATTTCCCACTGACCAAAAGTAGCCCCGGCCACTTTGAGTGCAGCGACACAGCCCACACCGAAGAAAATCAACAACCCGGTACCGAGGAATTCAGCAATGCACTGGCCTTTTAAGGTTGATGTTTGACTCATAATCGGATCCTGAAGAGAGTTTAATGTTTATTGTGTGCGAGAAGGTCACTGACATCCCCGGAGCCGGTAGGCACACTGTTAATTTATCGTTAACGCTCAAAAACGAGAAATATCGAAATTAAAATGTGTGTACTGCATCAACAAAATGAGCGTTTTCGCGCCATTCCGCGGTATTTGTTATACAAAAATAGTGTGAGCTGAATCATTTCACCGAACAATCTCTTAACACTTAAGCGTTATGACAGTCATGTCACCAGGAGAAAGACTAAAAGTGTTGCAAACCGCAATCTGCGCGGGATGCCGCTGGACAGGGATGACGCGGCTTCATACAATCGGTGTTAAGTAGAGTGCGCTCGTTTTTATTAAGGCGTCGCCGGTTATCGGGACGAGGATTTTTATCCATCAACGCCTTGCAATTCAGGAGAGGTATGACGATGTCATTAGAAGTGTTTGAGAAACTGGAAGCAAAAGTACAGCAGGCGATTGATACCATCACGCTGTTGCAGATGGAAATCGAAGAGCTGAAAGAAAAGAACAACTCACTGTCGCAGGAAGTTCAGTCTGCACAGCAGCAGCGTGAAGAACTGGAGCGTGAGAACAACAATCTGAAAGAACAGCAGAACGGCTGGCAGGATCGTCTGCATGCCCTTTTAGGTCGTATGGAAGAAGTCTAATTACGCTTCATCTTTCGCGCCGTAGCTGTGTTGGCTGCGCTCAGTTACCCCAGTCACGTAGTTTACTACGTTCCTGGGGATACCTTCGTTTGCCGCCTTGCTACAACACGAAATCTTTCGCGTAATCGCTCCTCTTTGTAGGCCGGATAAGGCGTAAGCCGACATCCGGCAATCAGCGACAACGTATAAAAAAGGCACCTTGCGGTGCCTTTTTGATCACTCGATATCGAGCGGGTCTTCGGAGAGGATTATCCCGGTGTTGTCGGCGTACAGGTGGTCGCCGGAGAAGAACGTCACGCCGCCAAAGTTGACGCGCACATCGCTTTCCCCAATGCCTTCACCTGAAGCGCCTACCGGAATTGCGGCAATCGCCTGAATGCCAATATCCAGTTCTTCCAGATCGTCTACCTGGCGTACTGAGCCGTAGATGACCAGACCTTCCCATTCATTCTGTACGGCCAGCCGCGCCAGTTCGGCATCGACCAGCGCACGACGGACAGAACCGCCGCCATCGACCAGCAGAATGCGACCACGGCCGTTTTGTTCGAGCAGATCGTACAGCAACCCGTTGTCCTCGAAACATTTTACCGTGATGATTTGTCCGCCAAACGACGACCGTCCCCCAAAGTTAGAGAACAGCGGTTCCACGACGTTGACATCTTCCTGATAGATGTCACAAAGCTCGGATGTATCGTATTTCATAGGCTTAACGTTTAGTTGCTGCGAGAATTTTTAGTATATCGCGCTATGTGTACTGTTGGCAAAATCATCAATTGTTAATTAGTGTCCAGATCAATAACTATTCGTATTTTTCATTGAAAAACAGGTAATCACTGATTTTTAAAACAGCCGATAATGACCTACAATTACCCGTATGTCCCCTCTGTAAAGTATCCCCGAGGTATCTCCGGAAGATTGCTGGAGCATAAAAGAAAGCCCTATGAGAACGATCAGATTCACCAAAGCCGTGCTGATGGAACTCCCCCGTTCCTGATGCCGGCAAACGCCTTGAATATGCTGATAGTGTCGTTAATGGGTTGCGGCTGCGCGTTACGTCTAGTGGCAGCAAAAGTTTTTGTGTGTCCCAAAGCGTGACGGAAAATTTTACCGTGTGACGTTGGGCAAGTTCCCGGATATGACTATTGAGCAGGCCAGAGAGCGGGCATATGGTTTGGTGGCCCGTTCAGGCGTGAAGAAAAAGGCAGTAAAGCCCAGATTTATGGGCACGTGTTCTGCGTGCTGTCTATCGCTATGCATATGATAGCTACCGTGATAAAGATGGTGGGAGATTGTTACTGGATCCGCCCACAACCATTTTAAGTACAAAAATGCTTTGGAATGGAAATACACGGAGAACAACTAAAATCAGAAATAATGATTTAGGCAACTGGCTCAAGGTCCTTGATACCGTAAGACAATGGGCTATAGCAGGCTATAAAACTGATGTGTTGATGGGGGGAAGCCCAACCGTACGGAAATGTACGCTAAGAAAGTAACCTTATGATTTAACTCTATAAAATTGTTTAATTATTGGTTTGATTTACGTTGATTTGATGGCCAAGTACGCTCGTATTGCAAGTAAGCGTGTTCGGGAATAGCGACGAGTATTGCAGGCAGTCTGCTAAGTGGTCTTTATTTCAGCATCTCTGCCTGCCAATTCGATTTACCTCTGCTGCTGGTTGTAACCAACCGGGCGGCTCCAGTCATCATCGTATTTGATATTCCCTTCGATATAAAACCACTCAATGCCTGAGTAGGTGATGGCGATATTTTCCATTATGCCCGGAGTGTGGGAACCCGGCATATAAGCATGAGCAGCATTGACGGACATGATTACGATGTTGTTAAGCGTAATTCGGTAAATCTCGTATTCGACACCCGCCTCGTTGATGTCGTAATAGTGGATTACTGCCTTTTGCAGCTGCTTACTTTGGCAGACTGCAACCGCAAAATATGGCGAGGTCTTATCGCTCTCTTTGTGCAGGGTAAAAGCGTTGTGTTCGCGCGAACCCATCAGCTTACCAGTGTTGCGGCATGTGTTTTGGTACACACCGTAACTGCTGTTCATGATTTCAATTGCACCCTCACGGCCCAGCGCCATGCAACTGCCTTTGATCAGCTGTCCATTTTCATCATAAATATACATATAAGCTGGTAATGACATTATATAGATCTCGTCATTTTGTGCTTAATATTTGCCCGTTTCTGTCAATGAAAAAGTTGTAACGGTAATTCTTTCCGTTCAACGTGTATGAAGCCGCATAGATATAGCCCGGCGTTATCGGTATTTTTAAGCACGTTTCAGGATAGGAGAGTGCTACATGCGAATTTTCCGCCAATGTCTTGTATTCATTCCCCTGCTCAGAATAAACGCCGTATCGGCTCAGAACGTCCGATTTATTAACAGAGAAGCAAAGCGAATTATTTATAATAGGGAAACTACGCCATGGGGGAACGCTGTCGCCAGCGCCACACCCAGCCAGCGCAAAAAAGGCAGGAATGAGAAAGTAGTGTTTCAATGCGGGAACCTCCCTAATACTTTCTCATAGCGGGATATGAGGCTAAGGACAGGCTCAGATGGATCGTAATCCTTGAGGCGATACAAATCAGAGCGGTTGCCGAATTCATACGTTTTAAGCAGCCAATAATCAGCCACCATTGCAGCCTGCTGCTCTAAGCCGTAATCCAAGAGTATGGCCTTATCCAACGTGTAATAGTAATCAACTGCCCAAGAGAACAGTCCCCGCATCCTTACCATCATCCCGCGCTGATGCTGCCAGACGTGCATCATTTCATGTAAAAAAAGATGCTGCCCACCAACGCGATCGTTATTAACATGCGGCTGTGAAAAGTCAGGCTCATAAGTACCTTCCTGAAAGTACAATTCGCCGTTGGGCGTCATGGCGTAGTCGTTCTTTTGGAGGTTGAAAGGTAGATAGCTGCTGCGGTGGATCCAGACTTCGTTATAGCGGAGGGTGAAAGCGTAGAGGGTACGGGCCAGGTTAATCTCACCAAGCGTTAACAGTCGTAACCCGCCCCGGTCTATATCGTTCATTTCCATTATCATTGGAGACATCATCCATTGGTAAAAACACCTTAATACGCCTTAAAGTAAATTTTTCCGTGTTAAAAAATGCGGGAAATATCCGAAATTGTTACAAACTGCGGTTACGCCGCTTCTAGCGTTAAGCCCCTGGTTTGGGGAGCAACTGTACGAGATCGTACGGTTGGGCGTCAGACCCCGTGATCGGTTAAGTAAGCTGGGAAACGCTGATTTTAGGACTTATAGGTCACGGTGTTTACCGTTCGTTGGTATCCCCGGAAAATATAAAAAACATGGAAAAACCTCGCGCCCCTCTATTTGTAAGGGTTGCGAGGTGTTATGCGATTCTAAAAATTGAAATTGTTAATTGATATTTGTCAGTTAAAGAGACCACTGACTTAAGAAAATCCCAACGACAAACAGCAGGTTAGTTAATAGTGCCGCTTTTACGGTGCGTTCCAGCATCGGGCGCATTGCCTCAGGGTTCATCTCACGCATCACGTAACGTGCCTGTTTGAAAAGCAGCGGAGCGGCAAGAATAAACAGCCATCCCCACAGGCTTTGCAGCGAGAACAGGTTAAACAGCGCCAGGCAGACCAGCGTACCCATCAGCAGGCAGGCATGATATCGGCGGGCATTGACGGCGCCTAAACGCACGACCAGCGTGTTCTTGCCATTCTCCCTGTCGCTGTTGATATCGCGCAGATTGTTGACGTTGAGCACGGCGGTTGCCAGCAGGCCGCAGGCGGTGGCAGGCAGAATCAGCGCCGGAATCAGCGTATGTGCCTGCAAATACCAGCTTCCCATCACGCTGAGCCAGCCGAAGAATACCAGCACGGAAATATCGCCCAGACCGATATATCCGTAAGGGCGATTACCCACGGTGTAAGTGATCGCGGCGATAATCGACAGGCCCCCGAGCACCAGGAAACCGACAAAATCCGCCAGCGTGTGACAGGCCACAGCAACCAGGGCCAGACCCGACAGACAGATCAACACCACGGTGACAATCAGCGCGCGCTTCATCTGCTGTTGGGTGATAACCCCTTTTTGCATACCGCGCAGCGGTCCAATGCGGTCGGGCTTGTCGCTGCCTTTGACGGCATCGCCATAGTCGTTAGCGAGATTGGACAGAATTTGCAGCAGTCCCGCCGTAATTAATGCCAGCAGAGCAACCAGCGGATCGAAGTATCCTTGCCACCATGCTAATGCCGTACCGACGATGATCGCCGCGAAGGCGAGCGGTAAGGTCTTAGGTCGTAAACTTTCCAGCCAGGCTTGTGAGCGGCTAATTTGTTGTTGTTCAGTCATATTTAGCGCCAATAAAAATGGGGCTTTATCAGCCCCATCAACAGTGATGAAAATGCATTGAACGCGATTATAGGATAAAACGGCTCAGATCTTCATCTGCGACCAGCGCATCCAGATGTTTGCTCACATATTCGGCATCAATTGTGATGCTTTGGCCGTTCAAATCGCTCGCATCATAGGAAATATCTTCCATCAGACGCTCGAGAACGGTGTGCAGACGACGCGCACCGATGTTTTCGGTGGTCTCGTTAACCTGCCAGGCCGCTTCAGCAATGCGTTTAATGCCCGATTCGGTGAAGTTAATGTCCACACCCTCGGTCGCCATCAGCGCTTTGTACTGAACGGTGATGGAGGCATTCGGTTCGGTCAGGATACGCTCAAAATCGCTGGTGGTCAGCGCCTGGAGTTCAACGCGAATCGGCAGACGACCCTGCAGTTCCGGAATCAGGTCAGACGGTTTAGCGACCTGGAATGCGCCAGAAGCGATAAACAGAATGTGATCGGTTTTCACCATGCCGTGCTTGGTAGAGACCGTGCAGCCTTCAACCAGCGGCAGCAGGTCGCGCTGTACGCCTTCACGGGACACGTCCGGACCAGAGGATTCGCCGCGCTTACAGATTTTGTCGATTTCATCGATAAACACGATCCCGTGCTGCTCAACGGCGTCGATTGCTTCCTGTTTCAGCTCTTCCGGGTTGACCAGTTTGGCCGCTTCTTCTTCAATCAGCAGCTTCATCGCGTCTTTGATTTTCAGCTTACGCGGTTTTTGCTTCTGACCGCCCAGGTTCTGGAACATGGACTGCAGCTGGCTGGTCATCTCTTCCATACCCGGAGGCGCCATGATTTCAACGCCCATCGGTGCGGCGGCGAGATCGATTTCGATCTCTTTATCGTCGAGCTGGCCTTCGCGCAGTTTTTTACGGAACGCCTGACGCGCAGCAGAAGGTTCTTGCGGCTGCTCAGACTGTCCCCAGTTATTTTTAGCCGGTGGGATTAGCACGTCGAGAATGCGCTCTTCCGCCATCTCTTCAGCGCGGAAGCGGTTTTTCTCGATTGCCTGAACGCGAACCATCTTAATGGCAGCATCTGTCAGATCGCGGATGATCGAGTCAACTTCTTTACCAACATAGCCAACTTCGGTGAATTTGGTTGCTTCAACTTTGATGAATGGCGCGTTGGCCAGTTTTGCCAGACGACGGGCGATTTCGGTTTTACCGACGCCGGTCGGGCCAATCATCAGAATATTTTTCGGCGTCACTTCATGGCGCAACTCTTCGTTGAGCTGCATACGGCGCCAGCGGTTACGCAGGGCAATCGCCACGGAACGCTTAGCGTTATCCTGGCCAATGATGTGTTTGTTCAGTTCGCTGACAATTTCGCGTGGGGTCATTTCAGACATGGGGGATCCTTACGCTTTGGAGTTCAATTCTTCGATGGTATGGAAGTGGTTGGTATAAATGCAGATATCCCCTGCAATATCCAACGCTTTCTCAGCAATCTCGCGCGCGCCAAGCTCGGTGTTTTCCAGCAGAGCGCGTGCAGCAGCCTGGGCGTAGGGACCGCCGGAGCCGATGGCAATCAGATCGTTTTCTGGCTGGATGACGTCGCCGTTACCGGTGATGATGAGTGATGCCGTTTCATCTGCGACGGCCAGCAGCGCTTCGAGTTTGCGCAGCATACGGTCGGTACGCCAGTCTTTGGCCAGTTCAACGGCCGCTTTCACCAGGTGACCCTGGTGCATTTCCAGCTTGCGTTCGAACAGTTCGAACAGCGTGAATGCATCCGCAGTACCGCCCGCAAAGCCCGCAATGACTTTGTCGTTATACAGACGGCGGACTTTCTTCACGTTGCCTTTCATTACGGTGTTACCCAGTGTGGCCTGACCATCACCGGCGATTACCACATGGCCGTTACGGCGTACGCTTACTATTGTTGTCACGAGCAGACCCCTTGGTTACAAATGCAGAATACAGGCCCCGCACAGGATGCGGGGCGTAATGCAAGTATAGATGGGGGGGATTTTGGGGGTTTCAACCCCCAGTAGCGAGTCGAATGCAGTTTGTGTGACCAGCAACCTTGAGGCGGCTGATGGTGTTGTCAGCATTCTCTTTGCCTTTGACCGGACCAATGACCACGCGATTCCAGCCGTTGTTGGTGGTGATACGCGAGTTGAATCCTTCGAAGGCCAGCTGTGCGCGCACGGTTTCTGCCTGCTCAGCGCCTTTAAATGACCCGCACTGAACCATCCAGCGGCGTTCATCTTTTTTCTCAGCCGTCTGTTTTGGTGGTTGCGTTTCATTCGTTATTGGCGCGGCCGGTTGCGTTTTCGGCTGAGCGGCGGTGGTATGCGCAGGCGTTTGCAGCAGATCCTGATACGGCTGTTGCGCCGCCGGTTTTGGCTGCGGTTTCGGCTGTTGTACCGGTGCGGTTTGCGCCGTACGCGTTTGCGGCTGCTGGTACGGCTGTTCCGTTGCCCGTTGGCGTGGCTGTTGAGCCTGCTGCTGCGTAGTGTTCCACTGCTGCTGTTGCACCTGACGCTGACGCTGCAGCGTTTGCTGGCGTTGCTCAGGCGTTTGTTCGTTCCATGGTACTTCGTTGAGCTGCGTTGGCTGTTGACGCATATCAGCCTGCATCTGCGCCAACAACTGGCGCTGCTCATTGGTTAACTGGTCGGCGTTCAGCACCTCGCCGCCGGCGGACGGTTCGGTAGGCGCGCGTACGCCAGGCTGACGGCTTTCCAGCTCTTTGATGTATCGCCAGCGCTCTTCCGGTTTTGGTGGAATGCCATTGCCGGTGACTTTCTGGTTTTGCAGCGTTTCGGACTCTTCTTTCTTGTGATGCGTAATGAAGTACAGACCACCGATAAAGGTCACGAGTACGGCTGCAGCAATAGCAACCATAGCGGGCGATACCGCAGGTGTATTGCGTTGTTTTTTCCGTGATGTGCTCTTTTTGCGCCGCGAAGGTGCCGGTTGGCCGCGACGTACATAATCTCGTTGTGCCACTATCGTTTCGCTGTATTTATTCGTTCGTCAGCCCGCCATGTTACTTAAGCGGCGGGCCTTTGACCAGACAGGGGAGTCCGAAAGCACTTTACTTTACGTCAGTGCCCGGGTTGTACCCCGAATAATAAGCTCGCAGTCCAGTAAACGTGAGCCACTGCTGACGTTCTGGCCTTGTAATTGATCGAGCAGTAACAGCATAGCTTCACGTCCGATATCGAAACGCGGCTGTGCGACGGTTGTCAGGGGTGGATCACAAAATTCCGCGAGCGAAATGTTATCAAAGCCAATGATCGATAAATCGTCGGGCACCTTCAGGCCCTGACGTTTGGCGTAAGAGAGGGCACCAAGCGCCATGACATCGCTGTGACAAAAGACCGCGGTAGGCGGCTGTGGTAGCGCCAGGAGCTGTTTAAGCGCATTGGCTCCCGCTTCATAGGTAAAGTCCCCGCGCGCGATGAAATGCGGATCGACCGTAATTCCGTTGCGGCGCAGTGCCTGAACGTAACCTTGCAGACGGTAATGGCACAGCGGCATATCCTCTGGTCCGGCGATACAGCCAATGCGTTTATGTCCCAGTTCCAGCAGATAGTTCATCGCGTTAAAGGCGGCGGTGAGGTTATCAATGTGCACGGTGGGGAGTTCCAGCTCTGGCGCGAACTCGTTGGACATAACCATCGGCGGTAAATTACGCTGCTCTTCCACGCTGGCATCAAACGGCAGGCGCGAGCTGAGCAGCACCATACCATCGATCTGCTTGGTGATAATGAGGTTAAGAAAGGTCTTTTCCTGCTGATTCTGGTGCGCGCAATCGCCGATAAGCACCAGATATCCCTGTTCTGCGGCGGTGACTTCTATGCCACGAATGACTTCGCTAAAAAAAGGATCGCAGATATCGGGCACAATCACCAGGATGGTACGTGACTCATTACGCTTTACGTTGCGTCCCATCGATTGAGGTAGATATCCCACTTCCAGAGCAGCCTGCTCAACCTTGTTACGGGTTGACTGCGAAACTTTGTCTGGGTTCATTAATGCGCGGGATACGGTTGCCGTTGAGACTTTCGCCTTCAGAGCAACATCTTTCATCGTAGCGGCGGCAACCTGCTTATTCGGTTTCACTCTTTCTCCTCGCCAGGGCGGCTGGCACAGACTCGTCCCTGGATAACCTTCATCTGAAACATTTTTATCAGATAGTGAATGGAAGCGGTTACAGAATTTTCATAAAAAGTGTGATGGATATTTAATTTTACGATCCGCCTCGCATCGTGAGGGATTATCCCTCGATGGGATCGACATCCAGCACCCATTTAACCTTACGTGCATCGGGTAACGTATTGATCAGCGCCAGCGTGCCGCTGACGATATGCTGCAGGCGAATTCGCGACGGGTGCTGCAACAAAATTTGCCAGCGATAGCGACCGCCACGTTTGGGGGCCAGCGCGGGAACCGGGCCTAACACCCACAGTTTTTCATCGGCCAGCGGACTGGCCTGAATCAGATTTCGCAACTGCTGCAAGAACATCGGCGCATGCTGGTTGTTGTGATCTTCTGCCCGCACGATGACATGGCTGGTCCATGGGGGAAGCTGGAGCGTTTGCCGCTCGGCCAGCGCTTGCTCAGCAAATGCGTCATAACCTTTATACAGCAAGGTTTGCAGCAGCGGATGTTCAGGGTGGTGCGTTTGCAGCACCACTTCGCCCTGTTTCCCGGCGCGCCCGGCACGCCCGGAAACCTGCGTATAAAGCTGGGCGAAGCGTTCTGCCGACCGGAAATCTGCGGAGAACAGCGCGCCGTCAACGTCCAGCAGCGCCACCAGGGTGACGTCCGGGAAATGGTGGCCTTTTGCCAGCATTTGCGTGCCGATCAGGATTCGCGCGCCGCCGCGGTGTACTTCCGCCAGATGCTGCTCCAGCGAGCCTTTACGGCTGGTCGTGTCGCGATCGATGCGTGAGATTGGCACGCCGGGGAAAAAAGGCGCCAGAGCTTGCTCAAGCTGTTCGGTGCCGAGTCCTACCGGAACCATATGCGTTGAGCCGCAGGAAGGGCACTGACGCGGTATCGGACGTTGACTGTCGCAGTGGTGGCAGCGCAGATGGTGCTGCGCCTGATGCAGCGTGTAGTAGTGATCGCAGCGCGGGCATTCAGCAATCCAGCCACAGTCGTGGCACAGCAGGGCAGGAGCAAAGCCCCGGCGGTTTAAAAACAGGATCACCTGGTTATCCGCCTGCAAGTGCTGACGCATACGAGTGATAAGCGCAGGGGCGAGTCCGGCCTGCACCTGCTGACCTTTCAGATCCAGCACGTGCTGGGTGGCTGGACGCGCATTCCCGGCGCGGCGCGTCAGGCGCAGCATGCGGTATTTTTTCTGCCGCACGTTGCACAGTGTTTCCAGCGCTGGGGTGGCTGAGCCGAGAATGATGGGAATTTGTTCGCTATGGGCGCGGTAAACCGCGAGGTCTCGCGCATGATAGCGCCAGCCTTCCTGCTGTTTATAAGAGCTGTCGTGCTCTTCGTCGATGACAATCACGCCCAGATTTTTAAACGGCGTAAACAGCGACGAGCGCGTGCCAATAACAATCGCCGCTTCGCCATTTTTCGCCTTCAGCCATGCCGAAAGACGTTCACTGTCATTTAAACCAGAGTGCAGGACTTCTACCGGCGCATTGAAGCGCTCGCGAAAACGGGCAATAGTTTGCGGCGTCAGGCCAATCTCCGGCACCATTACCAGTGCCTGTTTGCCCTGGGCGAGCACATTTTCCAGTACGCTTAAATAGACTTCTGTTTTACCCGATCCCGTCACGCCCGCTAATAGCCAGGCGCTAAAACTGTCCGAGGCGCTGTGGATCGCCCCGACGGCGGTAGCCTGCTCGGTGTTCAGCCGCAGACGCTCACCGGAAACCGCGTAGTGCGTACGCCAGTCGCTAAAGCCTGGCGTTTCGCTTGCCAGATCGCACAGGCCTTTTTTACGCAGCGCCTGCAAGGCGGCGTCATTAAATTCCAGCTCTGCCACCTGGTCGCGCCAGATTTTTCCCTGGCGTAATGCTGCCAGCGCCTGCTGCTGCTTGGGAGAGCGCTTCAGGCCGTTGAGATCAATAACCTGGCCCTCTTCAGTGGCAAACCAGTACCACATAGGCGCGTTGCTAGCCGGGCGTCCCTGGCGTAGCAGAATCGGCAGGGCATGAAACAGCACGTCGCCAATAGGATGATGATAATAGTCAGCTGCCCACAACAGCAGACGCCAGACGGAGGTCGAATAGACCGGTTCGCTGTCCAGCACTTCGAGAACGGCTTTTAATTCGCTCCGCGGCAGTTCGCTGTGCTCGCTGACGGAAAGGACGATGCCCACGCGCTCCTGCTGCTTGCCAAAAGGCACGCGTACACGACACCCGGCTTTGGCGCTCATGCCTTCGGGCAGGAGGTAGTCAAAGGTGCGAGGTAGCGGAACGGGTAAGGCAACGTGCGCAACGGGCATTGAATCATCCTGACTTGAAATCTGGCGGGTTAGTATACACATTAGTGGAGGGTAGAATGCGGATCAGTTTGCATGAGCAGGTTAATTTCTGTATGATTCGCCGCCTTTGATGCAAATTGATTGCGTCAAAACTATACTATTAACATCGCGTGGTGTCTGGCGTTAGGGCTGGAAGAGCGACGCGGCCTTAAACCGAGGTTTTCCCATGAAAAAAGATATTCACCCGAAATACGAAGAAATTACTGCAAACTGCTCTTGCGGTAACGTCATGAAAATCCGCTCTACCGTCGGTCACGATCTGAACCTGGACGTGTGCGGTCAGTGCCACCCGTTCTATACTGGCAAGCAGCGTGATGTTGCTACCGGTGGCCGTGTTGATCGCTTCAACAAGCGTTTCAGCATCCCAGGCAGCAAATAAGTTTCAGCTGTCAGAAAAAAGCGCCTTATGGCGCTTTTTTTGTATCTGCGCTTGAAGACTGAAATTTATATTGATTTGTTGAATAGTGTCTTTTATTTAATAAATAAAACAGCGTTTTTATTTTTTAGGTAAAATGTTTCTACTGGTGATCTGCGTCATTTTTATCTTCTGATTTCTGCCACTCATGCCAATTGTTGGCAAAATACCAAAGGTTTCTGCTTTCTTTCTAAAATACACTTTCGTGGAAATATAAAATTATTCTTAATCCTTCATCGTTTCCCATTAATGGACGGAACGAGATGGGTAATTTTCTTGATTTAGTGTGAAGAGGGATTGTCATGAAATTTAAATCTGCGTTATTACTGATTCCATTATTCTCTGTGACCGCGCAAGCGGGTTATGTTGATTATCGTCATGAATATTATGACGATGGGCGTAATTACGATCGTGTTTATATGTCTCATCGTTTTGCAACTGGTTTTGGTGTAGCAGTCGAAGCCATTTCACGTTCCGAAGATACGCAATCTAATGATGCGTGGAATAATATGGAAAGTAATGGCAACGAGTATACGGCAAGCTACCAGTTTACCTGGCGGGATCTTATCTGGCAGCCGGGTATTGCGATCGAAACGGGCGATAACATCACGATTTATAAACCTTATATCCGCGTGCAGTACAATATCAATGACCGCTGGTGGACTGCGTTCCGCTATCGTCAGGAGTACACGCGTCGAAACACTGACGGCAAGGATGACCGCATGGTCTACCGTCCGGAAGCATGGCTCGGTTATAACATTCATGACTGGATGTTTGAGCTTAACGGGATTTATAAAATTGCCGATAGCGAAGACTTATATAACAACCGGAAAGATGATTATGAATATAACTTCCGTGTGGCTTATAACATAGGTTCCTGGATTCCATTTGTTGAGGTTGGTAACGTTTCCTCCGGTTATAATACCACCACCACAGACGATCGCCAGACTCGTTATCGTGTCGGCCTCGGTTATAACTTCTGACCGTTAATATTCTGCATTGCAGTTTATTACGCTGAGTATCGGTATATACATATAGTTTGCGTGAATAATGAGTCTAAGGAGTTGACATCATGTCTAATGATGGAACGATAATCGGAAGTAATCAAACTATTGCTGTCAGGCCTTTCGGATTAAGAGATAAATTTGGTTATTTGTGTGGCGACCTCGGAACCTGTTTTATTCTTGGACTGGTAAACAGTTTTTTAATGATTTATTACACCAACGTACTCGGTATTTCCGGCGTTATTGTAGGCTCGCTCTATTTTGTGACCAAACTCTTTGATGCGTTTGTCGACGTTGGCGTCGGGCGTTTATGTGATACCTCTAAACTAACGATACATGGACGGTTTAACCCGTGGGTGCGCCGTATGAAGTATCCGTTCTGCATTATTGCGGTCGTCCTGTTTCTGCCATTTGTGAATGATTTCTCTTATACGGCAAAAATTATCTACATCTGCTGCTCCTATTTTATCTACGGTTCATTATTATCGACGGTCAGTATTCCGTATGGTGCCATGTCTGCGGCGATTAGCTCGAACCCGGAAGATCGTGTTTCGCTCTCAACCTGGCGCAGCGTTGGGTCTGCGATCGGCGGCGGGGCAACCGGCTTTTTTATTCCAATCCTGATGTACACCACCCTGGTGGACGGAAGCCAGGTGATTTCCGGGCAGCATTTCTTCTGGATTGCTATTGGTTGCGCAGTGCTGGGCTTTATCTTTTTAACCCTGACCTGTCAGCTAACGACAGAACGCGTACGTGTGGAAAGAAAAGAGAGCATGCCCGTGTCGGTACTGCTGAAGGGGTTGTTACGCAACAAGGCACTGATTGTTCTGGTTGTAGTGGATCTGCTGATCGTGATTAATCAGGGGTTGTCTGGTACCAACATGACTTACCTGTTTAATGACTATTTCCACAATAAAGAGGCGATGTCAGTCGCGTTGCTGTTTACCTTTGGTTCCCTGGTTTTGCTGGCACCATCGGCATCCTGGCTCACGAAGCGGTTTGGTAAAAAAGAAGCTAGCGTAGGCGCGCTGCTCTTTGCGGTAGCGATGTATCTGATTATGTACTTCGTCCACATTACCGACGCGAAAGTCTATTTGGTTTTCCTGTTCCTGGCGACGCTGGGGGCGGGGTTATTCAACCTGATGATATGGGCGTTTATGACCGATGTTTGTGATTATCACCAGTATGTCACCGGCGATCGTGAGGATGGTACCGTTTATGGCGTGAACTTCTTTGCCCGCAAGGTTGGTCAGGCGTGCGCCGGGGCTATTGGCGGCTTTATGCTAGCCATCATTGGTTATCAATCTTCCTCAACGGGTGGTGCTGTGCAAACCAGCATCGTGCAGGAAAATATTTATACGATGGCGAATCTCCTGCCGGCTTTGTGTCTGTTTTTGGCGGCGGTTATTCTGATTTATTGCTATCCATTGAACCGTAAAGAAACGCTTAAAATGGAAGAGACATTGAATAAAATCAATGGTATCAGTAAGTAACTCAGCGAGAAACGGCGGGAGCAATCCCGCCTTTTCTCATCTGTCTTCAACAATCAGTATTCCCACGTTTCCGGGTTGATACCCAGTTCACGCATGATTACCTTTGCTTCTTCCGGGATTTCATCACTGCGCTCTTTACGCAGGTCGTCATCGTTGGGTAATGGTTGCCCGGTAAAAGCATGCAGAAACGCTTCACACAGCAGTTCGCTGTTGGTGGCGTGGCGCAGGTTGTTCACCTGACGACGCGTGCGTTCATCGGTAAGGATTTTTAACACTTTCAGAGGAATGGAAACCGTAATTTTTTTGACTTGCTCACTCTTCTTACCGTGCTCAGCGTATGGGCTGATATATTCGCCGCTCCATTCAGCCATGAGATACCTAATCCTCTTCGTCATTAATATTGAGGCCAGAACCTGAGCCCGGACCATAATTGCGCGTAGTTTATCGTAGTGGCGCGGCCCTGACACGAAGTAAGCCGACGCGGATGTACGCTAATGCATATAATTTTAACGGCTATTTGCGGTTTGCTCAATCTATACGCAAAGAAGTTTAGATGTCCAGATGTATTGACGGCTATCGTAACTATGATTAATCTGGTGCCTGACTTTTCACCGACTCAGCCAGGATCTCCTCAATATGACGCGTAAACAGGCCACCATCGCAGTGCGTAGCGGATTAAATGACGACGAACAGTACGGTTGCGTTGTCCCACCGATTCACCTCTCCAGTACCTATAACTTTACCGGTTTTAATGAGCCTCGCGCCCATGACTATTCACGCCGCGGTAACCCGACGCGCGATGTCGTTCAGCGCGCGTTGGCAGAACTGGAAGGGGGCGCGGGCGCGGTACTGACCAATACCGGCATGTCGGCGATTCATCTGGTAACCACGGTATTCCTGAAGCCTGGCGATCTGCTGGTCGCGCCGCACGACTGTTACGGCGGCAGCTATCGCCTGTTTGACAGTCTGGCAAAGCGTGGCTGTTATCGCGTTCTGTTTGTCGATCAAGGCGATGAGCGGGCTTTGCAGGCGGCGCTGGCGGAAAAACCAAAGCTGGTGCTGGTAGAAAGCCCAAGCAACCCACTACTACGCGTGGTGGATATTGCGAAAATCTGTCAATTGGCGCGTGAAGCTGGTGCAGTCAGCGTGGTAGACAACACTTTTTTAAGCCCGGCACTGCAAAATCCACTGGCATTGGGCGCCGATCTGGTGTTGCATTCATGCACGAAATATTTAAACGGTCACTCAGACGTGGTGGCTGGTGTGGTGATAGCGAAAGATCCGGAAACGGTCACTGAACTGGCATGGTGGGCGAATAATATTGGCGTGACCGGCGGCGCGTTTGATAGTTATCTGCTGTTGCGCGGCCTGCGTACTCTGTCACCTCGTATGGAGGTGGCGCAACGTAATGCTCAGGCGATTGTCGATTATCTGCAAACGCAGCCGCTGGTGAAAAAACTGTATCACCCATCATTGCCGGATAACCAGGGGCATGAGATTGCTGCTCGTCAGCAAAAAGGCTTTGGCGCGATGCTGAGTTTTGAACTGGATGGCGATGAGCAAACGCTGCGCCGCTTCCTTGGCGGGCTGTCATTGTTTACGCTGGCGGAATCGTTAGGAGGCGTTGAAAGTCTGATCTCCCACGCCGCAACCATGACACACGCGGGAATGGCACCAGAAGCGCGCGCGGCAGCAGGGATTTCGGAAACGCTGCTGCGTATCTCCACCGGTATTGAAGATGGCGAAGATTTAATTGCCGACCTGGAAAATGGCTTCCGGGCTGCAAACAAGGGGTAAACATGAGTGTGATTGCGCAGGCAGGGGCGAAGGGTCGTCAACTGCACAAATTTGGTGGTAGTAGTCTGGCTGATGTGAAATGTTATTTGCGCGTCGCAGGCATTATGGCGGAGTACTCGCAGCCTGATGACATGATGGTTGTTTCAGCCGCAGGCAGTACCACTAACCAGTTGATTAGCTGGCTGAAGTTAAGCCAGACCGATCGTCTTTCTGCGCATCAGGTTCAGCAGACGTTACGTCGCTATCAGAGCGAGCTGATTAGCGGTTTGTTACCACCAGAAGTGGCCGACGGCCTGATCGGTGCGTTTATTCACGATCTGGAGCGTCTGGCCGGGTTACTCGACAGTGGGGTGAACGATGCCGTCTATGCCGAAGTCGTCGGACACGGTGAGGTGTGGTCGGCGCGTTTGATGTCTGCCGTCCTTAACCAACAAGGTCTGGAATCGGCCTGGCTGGATGCGCGCGATTTTTTACGGGCGGAGCGTAGCGCTCAGCCGCAGGTGGATGAGGGGCTTTCTTACCCATTGCTGCAGCAACTGCTGGCGCAACATCCGGGTAAACGCCTGGTCGTTACCGGCTTTATTAGCCGGAACAACGCCGGTGAAACGGTACTGCTGGGACGTAATGGCTCTGACTACTCGGCGACCCAGGTTGGCGCGCTGGCCGGGGTGTCCCGCGTAACCATCTGGAGCGATGTCGCCGGGGTTTACAGCGCGGATCCGCGTAAAGTGAAAGATGCCTGCCTGCTGCCGCTGCTGCGTCTGGATGAAGCCAGCGAGCTGGCGCGTCTGGCGGCTCCGGTCCTCCATGCCCGTACCCTACAGCCGGTTTCCGGCAGTGATATCGATCTCCAGTTGCGTTGTAGCTATACGCCTGAGCAAGGTTCAACGCGTATTGAACGCGTGCTGGCTTCAGGCACCGGGGCGCGTATCGTGACCAGTCATGATGACGTCTGCCTGATTGAGTTTCAGGTTCCCAGCGGTCAGGACTTTAAGCTGGCCCACAAAGAGGTAGACCAGATTTTAAAACGCACCCAGGTGCGTCCGCTGGCGGTTGGTGTGCATCCCGATCGCCAACTGCTGCAATTTTGCTATACCTCCGAAGTCGCTGACGGCGCGTTGAGAATTCTTGATGAGGCCGGATTGCCGGGCGAGCTGCGTCTGCGTCAAGGGCTGGCGCTGGTGGCGATGGTCGGGGCGGGCGTCACCCGTAACCCGCTGCACTGCCACCGCTTCTGGCAGCAACTGAAAGGTCAGCCGGTCGAATTCACCTGGCAGTCGGAGGAGGGCATCAGCCTGGTCGCCGTACTGCGTACCGGACCGACGGAGAGCCTGATTCAGGGTCTGCATCAGTCAATTTTCCGCGCGGAAAAACGTATTGGCCTGGTGTTGTTCGGGAAGGGGAATATTGGATCACGTTGGCTGGAGCTATTCGCCCGTGAGCAAAGTACGCTCTCGGCGCGTACCGGATTAGAGTTCGTGCTGGCGGGCGTGGTCGATAGCCGCCGTAGCCTGCTGAATTATGAAGGACTGGATGCCAGCCGCGCGTTGGCCTTCTTTGATGATGAGGCAGTGGAACAGGATGAAGAGTCGCTGTTCCTGTGGATGCGCGCCCACCCGTATGATGATTTAGTGGTGCTGGACGTAACCGCCAGCGAGCAGTTGGCGGATCAATATCTGGATTTCGCCAGCCACGGTTTTCATGTTATCAGCGCCAACAAACTGGCGGGTGCGAGCAGCAGTAATAAGTATCGCCAAATCCATGATGCGTTTGAAAAAACCGGTCGTCACTGGCTGTATAACGCCACCGTGGGCGCAGGTTTGCCGATCAACCATACCGTGCGCGATCTGATTGATAGCGGAGATACCATTCTGTCGATCAGCGGGATCTTCTCTGGCACGTTGTCGTGGCTGTTCCTGCAATTTGATGGCACGGTGCCGTTCACCGACCTGGTGGATCAGGCGTGGCAGCAGGGGCTGACCGAACCAGACCCGCGGGTGGATCTTTCCGGCAAGGATGTGATGCGCAAGCTGGTGATTCTGGCGCGTGAAGCGGGTTACGACATCGAGCCGGATCAGGTTCGCGTGGAGTCGCTGGTGCCTGCGCATTGCGAAGAAGGCTCGATTGACCATTTCTTTGAAAATGGCGATGAACTGAACGAGCAGATGGTGCAGCGTCTGGAGGCGGCGCGTGAAATGGGGCTGGTGCTGCGCTATGTGGCGCGTTTTGACGCTAACGGTAAAGCACGTGTGGGTGTTGAAGCGGTACGTCCTGAGCATCCGCTGGCGGCATTGTTGCCGTGCGATAATGTGTTCGCCATTGAAAGCCGCTGGTATCGCGATAACCCGCTGGTGATCCGCGGACCTGGAGCAGGCCGCGACGTGACCGCCGGAGCCATCCAGTCTGACATCAACCGTCTGGCGCAACTGCTGTAGTTTGCGTTGCCGGATGGCGCTTACGCTTATCCGGTCTGGCTATGACACGAACCGTAGGCCCGGGAAGCGGTAGCGCCACCGGGCACATCGCACTGGGTGAGCAGGATGTTGTATTTCTCCGTCAGCGTCCTTATCGTCTGAAACACCGCATGGGCTGAGTAACGGGCGCTATCCCGAAATTCCGGCTGTTGCTGTAGCCAGGCGATAAAATGATGACTTGCCCTCAGCGTTATCGAGGCCCCTTTTTCAACCAGCCCCTCCGTTAACAAACACACCATTTTACGCCTGTTGCTCTGTTGCCAAATCTGCCACTGGTTTTGCCACCATCCCTGATAACTTTTGCCCAGTAATTGCCAGGACCTGGTGTGTTGATCGTCACCCATTTCTTCATCCACAAACCAAAGCGAGGCGTGATGTTCGCGAAACTGTTCCGACCATGCGGTAATCACAGCGCCGCGCAGAAAGCATTCGTGGGCGATGATGTGCGTTTTAACCGTTGGCCAGAGATGGCTCAGGACGCGGAAATGCCCATGCGCAGTAATGACCGGGCGTAAAATCTCACCGCTGGCGTTACGTTTGAGCATCGCGCTGCCGTACTGAATTTCGTCAAATTGGCTACGGCGTAAAAACTGCGTTTCTCGCTGATTTACACGCTGGATAACATCATCATGATTCGCTGTGGCCTCGACCATACCACGCCAGCGGTAAACTAATGAATCGCCAACAGAATGAGGAGTGAAGTTGCTGGAAATATGCAAAATATTGCCGCGAATAGCATCAAAACTGAATAATACATACAGTTTCTGATCTGCACTTGCGCCCTGAAAAGGGACGATCAGCGGCACCGTCACTATTTGTTCTGGCGGCTCAATGGCCGTCGATGGCGGTTGTCTGGGGGTCCACACTTTTCTACAGCTCCGGCACTGTACGCGCTGGGTTCCCTGTGGGTTATGTCCATATCGGATCGGTGCCCGTTGGTAGCAATTTGGGCAAAAAAGACCACTGTTAACCGCAAAATGCGTAAAACAGGCGGCCAACCAGGCGCGGAAATGTTCAGCGTTAAACAGCGGGGGATAACTGCCGCATGCCTGGCAGTGCAGAGCGGCGTAGCCCAGCCGGTAATCGGGCCAGCTGTAATCAACCGAGTTTGCCAACCCCAGATTTTTGCAGCCAAAAGACTTGCAACAGTTGATGGTGAACAGAGAAGTCATCGCATTACCAACGATTTTTAATGGTCGTTGATTTTGCCCTGCAACTATTACCGATGGGTGTGAGTCTTCTCACATAAAAAAACCTTTCAGAACGTAACGTAGCGATTCTTTATATGACTGAAAGGGATTGATTATGAAGTTAAAAATGCTTGCTGTCGGTGTTCTGGTATCGCTGCCGTTATGGGCGTCAGCGAAAGATGTCACGATTATCTATACCAACGATCTCCATGCCCACGTCGAACCTTATAAAGTCCCGTGGATTGCTAATGGCACACGCGATATTGGCGGTTGGGCCAATATCACGACGATGGTGAAGCAGGAAAAAGCGAAAAATAGCGCGACCTGGTTCTTTGACGCGGGTGATTACTTCACCGGGCCGTACATCAGCAGCCTGACAAAGGGCAAGGCGATTATCGATATCATGAATACGATGAATTTCGATGCCGTCACCATGGGTAATCATGAGTTCGATCACGGCTGGGATAATACGTTGTTGCAACTGAGTCAGGCGAAATTCCCCATTGTGCAGGGCAATATCTTTTACCAGAACAGCAGCAAAATGTTCTGGGATAAGCCCTGGACCATCATTGAAAAAGATGGCGTGAAGATTGGCGTTATTGGCCTGCACGGCGTGTTTGCTTTTGATGATACGGTTTCTGCTTCGACGCGCGTGGGCATTGAGGCGCGAGATGAGGTGAAGTGGCTGCAACGTTATATCGATGAATTAAAAGGTAAGGTGGATCTGACGGTGGCGTTGATCCACGAAGGTACGCCGGCGCGTCAGTCCAGCCAGGGAAGTACAGATGTGCGTCGTGCGCTGGATAAAGATATCCAGACTGCAGGCCAGGTGCATGGCCTGGATATCCTGATCACCGGCCATGCGCATGTGGGCACGCCAGAGCCGATTAAAGTCGGTAATACCTTGATTCTCTCTACCGACAGCGGCGGTATTGATGTCGGTAAACTGGTATTGGATTACCAACAAAAGCCGCATCAATTTACCGTGAAAAATTTCGAGCTGAAAACTATCTACGCCGATGAGTGGAAACCCGATCCGCAGACGAAACAGGTGATTGATGGCTGGAATAAAAAGCTTGATGAGGTTGTGCAGCAGACGGTTGCCAACTCTCCGGTTGAGCTGACGCGTGCTTACGGGGAATCCTCCTCGTTGGGAAATCTGGCCGCAGATGCATTACTGGCTGCGGCGGGTAAAGATACCCAGTTAGCGCTTACAAACTCAGGTGGCATTCGGAATGAAATCCCGTCAGGTGCGATTACGATGGGCGCAGTTATTAGTACCTTCCCGTTCCCGAACGAGCTGTCTACGATGGATCTTACCGGTAAGCAGCTGCGTAGTTTGATGGAGCACGGCGCGGGGTTAAGCAATGGCGTACTGCAGGTCTCCAAAGGGTTTGAGATGAAGTACGACAGCAGCAAACCGGTTGGCCAGCGGGTCACCGTATTGACGCTTAACGGTAAGCCAATTGAGGATGCTGTGGTTTATCACATTGCCACCAATAGCTTCCTGGCAGACGGCGGTGATGGTTTTACGGCCTTCACCGAAGGCACAGCGCGTAATACATCCGGCGGTTACTATGTCTCTAATGCCGTCGTTGATTATTTCAAAGCGGGAAATACGCTGACGGATGAACAACTGAAAGGTATGCGTGTGGAAGATGTGAAAAAGTAACGCGTTCAGGCCAGCAGAATATCCGCTGGCCTGTTGTTTTAGCCTCTGTGGGAGGCAAACACCTCTTTTGCGGCGAACAAGCCGTTGAGTGCCGCGGGGAAGCCAGCGTATACGGCCATTTGCATAATCACTTCAACGATCTCATCCTGCGTTAAGCCTACGTGTAATGCCGCGCCAATATGCACCTTCAATTGCGGGGCGGCATTGCCCAGCGCCGTTAACGCCGCGACGGTAGCAATCTCTCTACTGCGTAAATCCAGACCCGGTCTTGAATAGATGTCGCCAAAAGGAAATTCGAGCAGGTAGCGAGCGAAGTCTGGCGCAATATCTTGCAGACTTTCGACGACCGCATCGCCCCCTTTTCCATCGACTTTTTGCAGCATCTTCTGACCGGTAATAAAGCGTTCTGAATGCATAATCTCTTCCTCATTTGTCTGGTATATGGCCTGAGGATAGAGCGTGCAGAATGATTGGGATAATACCGTTTCCGTGATACCTTTTCGGTATGACAACATCGCCTTTGCACTCTCTGGATATTCGCCTGCTGCGTTACTTTTCCGTAGTGGCGGAAGAGAACAATATGAGCCGGGCGGCGCAGCGTTTATTTATGTCGCAGCCGCCGCTGAGTCGCCATATTCGCCAGCTTGAAGAACGTCTGGGGATGCCGCTTTTTGTCCGTCATACCCGTGGACTGACGCTGACGGAAGACGGTCTGCGCGTATTGGAAATCGTGCGTCCGCTGCTGACGATGTACGAAGAAACCTGCGCGACGTTGAGTCAGTTAGCGCAAGCTGGGGAGCACTCTCTACGCCTGGGGCTAAGTACGGCGTTTGAGCAAGGTATTTTTGCTTCGCTTGAATCGCAGCTAAACCGGCGGACGGAGAAGTTACATATTGTTCGTCATGGTTCGCCTGAGCTGGTGCGTCAGGTTCGTCGGGGAAAACTGGATGCAGCGCTGGTGGCGCTACCGCTTGAGGCTCCCGGGCTTACCGTCATGCAACTCGGCTGGCAAGAGCCGTTGATTGCCGCATTACCCGCGATCTGGCCAGAGGCGAGCCTGCCGTCACTCTCATTAACGACGCTGAACCACCGACCACTGTTCTGGTTTAAACGCGAACGGAACCCTGCCTTTTTTGATTACACCCGACATATTTTTCGCCGCGCCGGTTACTCTCCCGCCTGTATCGAAGAGCCGCTGGAACATGACGTGCTGCTGGCGCGGATCGCGCATGGCGACGGTCTGAGTTTACTCCCGGCCTCGTTTTCCGCGATCCAGCGTCAGGGCGTGATATTTCTGCCGCTTACCGATTCCGAATTGCGTATCCACGTGGGATTGGTGATGCTGCCTGAGAGCGAAGCAACGTTGCAGTGGTTGCAGACGGTTGTGAACCAATCCCTCGGTCTTTCAGGTTGATGTGAATTTTTTTCACGTTGACTGAGTATTCCTCACCTTTAACGATGATTTTTGTGTTGACGCCAGCGTGCTTTTCCGTCATTTTTACATCTAGACGTCTAAACGTATAGCAGTTCACAACACAACATATAACGACAAAAGATTGATGAGGTAAGGTATGAGCTTTTTTCACGCCAACCAGCGGGAAGCGCTGAATCAGAGTCTGGCCGAAGTACAGGGGCAGATTAACGTTTCTTTCGAATTTTTCCCGCCGCGCACCAGTGAAATGGAGCAAACCCTGTGGAACTCTATCGATCGCCTGAGCAGCCTGAAGCCGAAATTTGTTTCGGTCACTTACGGTGCAAACTCTGGTGAGCGCGACCGCACGCATAGCATTATTAAAGGGATTAAGGATCGTACCGGGCTTGAAGCGGCGCCGCACCTGACCTGTATTGATGCGACCCGCGATGAACTGCGTACCATTGCTCAGGATTACTGGAATAACGGTATTCGTCATATTGTTGCCCTGCGTGGTGACCTGCCGCCGGGTGGTGGCAAACCGGATATGTATGCTGCCGATCTGGTGACTCTGCTGAAAGACGTGGCGGACTTTGATATCTCCGTTGCGGCTTACCCGGAAGTGCACCCGGAAGCGAAGAGCGCTCAGGCCGATCTGCTGAACCTGAAGCGTAAAGTTGATGCCGGAGCGAATCGCGCGATCACCCAATTTTTCTTCGATGTAGAAAGCTATCTGCGTTTTCGCGATCGCTGCGTGTCTGCGGGTATCGATGTGGAAATTATTCCGGGTATCCTGCCGGTATCTAACTTTAAACAGGCGAAAAAATTTGCTGACATGACCAACGTCCGCATTCCGGCGTGGATGTCGACCATGTTTGCTGGCCTGGATGACGATGCGGAAACCCGCAAGCTGGTGGGCGCAAACATCGCCATGGATATGGTGAAAATTCTCAGCCGCGAAGGGGTGAAAGATTTCCATTTCTATACTCTCAATCGCGCCGAAATGAGCTACGCAATTTGTCACACGCTGGGAGTAAGACCGGCATAATCAGTCCATCAGCCCTCTACGGAGGGTTTTTTATTGATCATTTTGATCTACATCTCTGTAACTAAAAATATAAAAGGATCTGGCTATCGAATCTGTGGGTTATTTCGACTATATCTAATCTCTGGTGGTGTATATCGTAGTCAGAACACTGTAAAGGGAGCATATAGATGAGCATGTCCGACGATAGCCAGAACGCATCAACTGCCGGTAAGTGTCCTTTCCATCAGGGCGGGCCGGATCACAGCGCGGGAGCAGGAAGAAATAACCGCGACTGGTGGCCTAATCAACTCCGCGTTGATCTTTTGAACCAACATTCCAATCGTTCGAACCCGCTGGGTGAGGACTTCGACTACCGCAAAGAATTTAGCAAACTTGACTACTCTGCCCTGAAAGGGGATCTCAGAGCCCTTCTGTCCGAATCTCAACCGTGGTGGCCTGCTGACTGGGGCTCTTATGCCGGTTTGTTTATCCGTATGGCATGGCACGGCGCAGGGACCTATCGTTCCATCGATGGACGCGGTGGCGCGGGTCGTGGACAGCAGCGTTTTGCACCACTGAATTCCTGGCCGGACAACGTGAGTCTTGATAAAGCGCGTCGTCTGCTGTGGCCAATCAAGCAGAAATATGGTCAGAAAATCTCCTGGGCCGACCTGTTTATTCTCGCCGGTAACGTGGCGCTGGAAAACTCAGGCTTCCGTACCTTCGGTTTTGGCGCGGGTCGTGAAGATGTCTGGGAACCGGACCTCGACGTAAACTGGGGTGATGAAAAGGCCTGGCTAACCCACCGTCATCCTGAAGAGCTGGCAAAAGCGCCGTTGGGCGCAACCGAAATGGGTCTTATCTATGTTAACCCGGAAGGGCCGGATCACAGTGGCGAACCGCTTTCTGCGGCCGCGGCGATTCGCGCGACCTTCGGTAACATGGGGATGAACGACGAAGAAACCGTGGCGCTGATTGGCGGCGGTCATACATTAGGTAAAACTCACGGCGCAGCACCTGCTTCACACGTAGGGGCCGATCCTGAATCCGCGCCGATTGAAGCGCAAGGCTTAGGCTGGGCCAGCAGCTACGGTAGCGGCGCGGGTGCAGACGCGATTACTTCCGGCCTGGAAGTGGTCTGGACGCAAACGCCGACCCAGTGGAGCAACTATTTCTTCGAGAACCTGTTCAAATATGAGTGGGTACAGACTCGCAGCCCGGCAGGTGCTATCCAGTTCGAAGCGGTGGATGCGCCGGAGATTATCCCCGATCCGTTTGATCCTGAGAAAAAACGCAAGCCGACAATGCTGGTCACCGACCTGACGCTGCGTTTCGATCCTGAGTTCGAGAAGATCTCTCGTCGTTTCCTCAACGATCCGCAGGCGTTCAACGAAGCCTTTGCTCGTGCATGGTTTAAACTGACGCACCGCGATATGGGGCCGAAAGCGCGTTACATCGGACCGGAAGTGCCAAAAGAAGATCTGATTTGGCAAGATCCGCTGCCGCATGCGTTCTTCAACCCAAGCGAAGAAGATATTCTTAATTTGAAGGCGACCATTGCGGCTTCCGGGCTGTCCGTAGGCGAGCTGGTTTCGGTGGCATGGGCCTCTGCATCGACCTTCCGCGGCGGAGATAAACGTGGCGGCGCGAATGGCGCTCGTCTGGCGCTCGACCCACAGCGTGGTTGGGATGTGAATGCTACCGCGGCACGCGTACTGCCAGTGTTAGAGGGCATCTATAAATCAGCCCATACTGCGTCGTTGGCCGATATTATCGTGCTGGCTGGTGTTGTAGGCGTGGAGCAGGCCGCAAGCGCTGCGGGTGTCAGCATCAATGTTCCTTTTGCGCCGGGCCGCGTGGATGCGCGTCAGGATCAAACGGATATTGAGATGTTTGAGCTGCTCAAGCCAATTGCGGACGGGTTCCGTAACTATCGTTCTCGCCCTGACGTTTCAACCACTGAGTCTCTGTTGATTGATAAAGCGCAGCAGCTGACGCTAACCGCACCGGAAATGACCGTGCTGGTGGGTGGTATGCGCGTACTGGGCACCAACTTCGATGGTAGTCAGCACGGCGTCTTTACCGATCGTCCTGGCGTACTCAGCACTGACTTCTTCGTCAATTTGCTGGATATGCGTAACGAATGGAAAGCGGTTGATGAGTCACAAGAGCTGTTTGAAGGTCGTGACCGTCTGAGCGGCGAAGTAAAATACACCGCAACTCGCGCCGATCTGGTGTTTGGTTCTAACTCTGTACTGCGTGCAGTGGCTGAAGTTTATGCCTGCAGCGATGCCCACGAGAAGTTCGTGAAGGACTTTGTGGCGGCATGGGTGAAAGTAATGAACCTGGATCGTTTCGATCTGCTGTAAACAAAAACGCCGGATGGCGCTGACGCTCATCCGGCCTACAGTATCGGTACAATGTTGCCGTTTGTAGGCCGGATCAGGCGAAGCCGCCATCCGGCATTCTTACGTTATTCCCACTCTTGCAGATAACGCTGCCCATACTGGTCAGCGACCAGCAACGCGGCATACACCTGGTCCGGCGTTGCGCCGCCAGGCATGTTGTGGATGGTTTCGCCTTCAGCACAGGCCGCTTCTGCCACAATGCGCATTTTCGCCGGGATATCCTGTTTGATATCCAGTTGCGCCAGGGTAATCGGTAGACCAACGGAATGACACAGCGCCGCCACGGTTTCGATTTCATCGACCGGCGCGTTTTCCAGCACCAACTGAGTCAGCGTGCCAAACGCCACTTTCTCGCCATGGTAGTAGTGATGTGCATCCGGGATCGCCGTCAGGCCGTTATGAATGGCGTGAGCCGCTGCCAGACCACCGCTTTCAAAACCGACGCCGCTAAGATAGGTATTGGCTTCAATAACGCGCTCCAGCGCAGGCGTAACCACGTGCTGCTCGGCTGCCAGCATCGCTTTTTCACCTTCTTCTATCAACGTATTGAAGCATAGCTCAGCCAGTGCCAGCGCCGCCTGGGTGCACTGACCACCCGCCATGGTGGTTGCGCCGCTGCGTGAACAGGCGCGTGCTTCGAACCAGGTCGCCAGCGCATCGCCGATGCCTGCGGCTAACAGACGCGCCGGTGCGCCCGCGACAATTTTAGTATCAACAATGACCCTGTCCGGGTTGTTCGGCAGTAGCAGATAGCGATCGAATTCACCCGCATCGGTGTAAATGACGGACAGCGCGCTGCACGGTGCATCGGTAGAGGCGATGGTTGGCGCAATAGCGACAGGCACGCCCATAAAATGCGCCAGCGCTTTGGCGGTATCCAGCGTTTTCCCGCCGCCAATACCGAGTACTGCGCCACACTGCGCTTTTTCCGCCACGCCGCGCAAACGGTCGATTTCGTTTTGCGAACATTCACCGCCAAAAGGCGCGATCTCCAGCGCCAGTCCGGCATCCTGGAAGCTTTTTTCCAGCGCGGATTGTGCGAAGCCTAAGACAAACTTGTCCCCAACGACCAGCCAGCGCGCTGCCAGTGGTTTGAGGTAGCTGCCAAGACGGGTAATAACATCGGCACCCTGGATGTACTTACCAGGTGATTGAATAATGCGATCCATACTTTATTTCCCTCACAGGTTGATGTGACCAAATGCGTTGTTCCAGTCCTGCTCAAACTTCTCTATTGCTGACTCTACCGCAGGGGTATTGAGCATTTGTTGCGCTACGTCTAAGGGCATGGTGATTGCTTCACATCCTGCCAGTAAGCAATCCAACGCCTGACGCGGCGTTTTAAAGCTGGCCGCCAGTACCATGCTGTTTGGCGCATGCAGTTCCAGTAGCGTTTGCAGTTCCTGTACCGTGCGGATCCCGTCGCCACCCTGAGCGTCAATGCGGTTAACGTAAGGGGCGATATATTTTGCGCCAGCCAGCGCGGCCAGTAGACCTTGAGAAGCACTGTACACGGCGGTTCCCAGGGTGGTGATACCCTCTTTTTTCAGTAATTTGATAGCGGCCAGACCTTCAGCAGTGACGGGGATTTTCACCACGATACCCGGTACGGCATTACTCAGACGTTTGGCTTCTTCCACCATCCCCTGCGCGTCGCGGCTCATGGTCTGGGCAAACAGAATACCCTCTTCGCCAATGGCGTTTTGCAGGCGCGGCAGCACATCCCAGATGGATTCTTTGCTGGCGGCGATAATACTTGGGTTGGTGGTTACGCCAGCGATAGGGAAGATGCGGGCCAGACGTTCGACTTCCGCGACGTTGGCGGTATCAAGATAAAGTTCCATACAAAACACCCTCTTAATTTTGCGTGAGCAGCCCGTTGCCGGAATGCGTTGTTGTGCACAGGATAAGAGCGTTTCACCGCGTCGCGCTATCTGACAAATCTGTCAAAAGCTGGATAAATGTAATGTGTCGATAAAAGTGAGACTTACTTCACATGTCAGCTACAGGTGAGGCTTATTCAGGTGGTTTGGGCCATGAGTTGGTTTTTTATATTACAAAAATCCAGTAAATGTTATTTTTGTCTTCTTTACTACTGACGGATCTCTTTCTCCGTCAACTGGCTGTGATATTGCCGACGATATTCTGAGGGGGAACGTTCGGTATTCTTGCGAAACAGGCGGCAGAAGTAGTTGCTGTCAACAAAACCACAGGTGTGCGCCACGTCTTTGATCTTCAGCTCGTAACCCTTCAGCAGCGTCTTCGCGTGTTCAAGCCGCGTGTGGTTCAGGTATTCGTTAAAACCGATAGCGCCCGTTTTTTGAAACAGATGGGAGAGGTAATTGGGCGAGATGTAGAACGCTTGCGCGACCGATTCCCGGGTAAGCGGTGAAGCGTAGCGTTCGTCAATATAGTCGCGAATGGCTTCGAACAGCGCCTGACTGCGCGATGCGGTCTGTATTTGGCTGCCGAGCAGATCGCGACAATGGCTCAGCAAGCTTGCGACGATCAGCCTGGCCGTTTGCTGCTCCTGCGGTTGCATCTGCATTTCATTAAGCGTTTGCAGCAAGAAGGAACCAATACGCGGTCCACGCCGTGCGACATGCTGTTTGACGAGGCTTTGATATTGCTTGCCGTCCCACTGAACGACGTTGAAACCCAACTGCTGCTTGCTGAACAGAACGCTGAGCGTGGTGACCGGTGTAAGCCATTGCGGAAAGTTCCAGCCGCCGGCCGGAACGTACAGGACATCACCAGGTCGTAACGTTGCGGATGCGCCGGCAACCCCGTGATCGGTGAACTCACCTTCCAGCACAATCTCCAGCCGGGGGAAATCAACCTGATATGCCAGTTCCGGCATTGAGCTACTGGTGCTGGCAAAGTAAATCTGGCGTAGCGGTGTGGGGCCGTTAATCAGGCGGGCGAGAAGATGGCTGACGTCGTGATACATGTTAATCCCTTGCAGGCAGCAGACAGGGGAACAGTAACCGCCATCATAAAAAAAGGCCACTCTTAAAAGTGGCCTGTGTGGGATTATTGATTACCGATTTGATCGCCGTAAGGCAAGGTATCGTAATCTATCAGGGCATTCTTCTTGTATGGATTGCCAATCCAGCGAGTCGTCTCTTTAAACTGCGGGCTGGTAATGGCACGGGTTGGATCGAAGCCATCGTAAGTGAAGCCAGCTAAATCAGACCAGGTGTGGATTAGCTCTGAGCTGCTGTATTTACGATTCACATCCTGTGAGAAGTCCCGAGGATGCGCGGCCTGCCATTTTTCCGAGGTCCACAATAAGAACGGCACCGTATACATATGGCGTGTCGGATTGTCTTCATTACGGCCCTGCGTTTTATGTGGCGGCGTGTCGTACACCTCTTCACCGTGATCGGAGAAATACAGCAGGAAACCATTCGGATCGGTCGCTTTGTAGTCTTTGATCAGGCTGGCAATGATGTGGTCATTGTAGACATTCGCGCTGTCGTAATCGTTGTAGGCTTCCAGCTCATCATTACCCAGACCGGCGGGAACATTGTCGATATTGTTGTCGAATTTGCCCTGACCATCCGGATAACGGAATTTGTACTTAATATGGGTACCCAGCAGGTGAACGATGATGAATTTTTTCGGCGCCGGGTCGGCCAGGACTTCTTTAAATGGCGCCAGCACATTGCTGTCATATTCGCGCGCGCTTTGCGTACGCTGCTGGTTCATATAGAACTGCTTATCTGTCTGCTTAGAGAACACCGTCAGCATGGTGTTGCGGGCAGTCATTGTCTGCTGATTGGTGATCCAGAAGGTTTTATAACCCGCCTGCTTCATCATGTTCATCAGGGATGGCTGGGTCAGATACAGATCCGGGTTCTTCTCGTTGGCAAAGGTCAGCGCCTGCTGCAGGATTTCAATGGTATACGGACGGGAGGTCACGACATTATTGAAAACGGTGAAGTTAGGATCGGTTTTATGCAGCGCATCCAGTTCCGGTGTGGTTTCGCGCGGGTAACCATACAGGCTCATACGACCACGCTGCGTTGACTCGCCAATCACCAGTACCAGCGTACGCGGTGCGTCACCGGAATGGTCTTTAAAGTTGGCCAGCGGCGGCAGGGCATTGTTTTCATTCAGCAGGCTATTGAGCGAGGTCAACTGCTGACGATACTGATAATACCCGGAGATAAATTGCCACGGTGCGGCTGGCTCCATACGCGAAGCGAGACCGTCCAACGTTTTTTCAAACGGTTTATGTTTGATGAACGTATTAACCGCCATTGGGTGCAGAATCAAGCCGTATAACAGCGCAAACGACACCAGATAGCGCCAGGGCGATGGAATATGAACAGGGCGCAGACGCGTCCACAGCAGAATCGCCATTACCGTATACGCCAGCGCAATTAACACAATTTTCAGGCTGAAATATTGGCTCAGATATTCGCTGGCTTCGTTCGCATTCGTTTCAAACATCACGTACAGAACGCTTTGCGAGAACTCTTGCCCGTAGATGACGTAATAACTCAGAGCGGCTAAAGAGGCAGCCCATAACATAACGCCAATAACGGCAGCAATAATACGGATACGATTTGGGAATAAGAATACGGGGATCAACCACAGTGAACTGAACAGCAAGGAATCGCGTAAACCGGTAGATCCGCTGTAGCCACTGAAATAGATAACCGCCTGCAGTAATGAAGAAAAGAACCAAAAATAGAGGAGCGCCCAACCCAGGGCTTTCCAGCTAAATGCGGGTTTAGACTGGAGTTGTAAGGATTGCATAGTGTGAGCCTGTCTTTAATCGTAGCGCCAAGAGTAGCGGCTAAACCTTAAGAGGAACTGAAGCATCACGATGTTAGTATCGTGTTCTGTTGTTTATATATTTATTGGGTAAATATATACAGGCGGGAATATATTGAAAATGAAGCAGTTATAACAGCGATTTTTGATGTCGCCTTCGCGCAATAGCACGAAGGCGACGGGAGGGGACGTTAGCCAGTATTGCGCATACCGGCAGCAACACCTGCGATGGTCACCATCAGCGCTTGTTCAACGCGTGGATCTGGCGCATTGCCTTGCTCTTCAGCCAGGCGCGAGCGGTGTAACAGCTCAGCCTGTAAAACGTTCAGCGGATCGGTATAAACATTCCTTAACTGAATGGACTCGGCAATCCACGGCAGGTCGGCCATCAAATGTGAGTCATTGGCAATCGCCAGCACGACGTCGATATCGGCTTCCAGACGCTGACGCAGTTCTTCGCCGAGCGGCCACAACTCCTTTTTGACCAGACGTTGATCGTAGTATTCAGCCAGCCACAGATCGGCTTTAGCGAAAACCATTTCCAGCATGCCAAGGCGTGTGGAGAAGAATGGCCAGTCGCGGCACATTGCTTCGAGTTCGCTTTGCTTACCGTCTTCCACCACTTTTTGCAGCGCGGTGCCTGCCCCCAGCCATGCCGGAAGCATCAGGCGGTTCTGCGTCCAGGCAAAGATCCATGGAATGGCGCGCAGAGACTCTACCCCACCAGTCGGACGGCGTTTTGCCGGACGGGAGCCGAGCGGCAATTTACCCAGTTCCTGCTCTGGAGTCGCGGAGCGGAAGTAAGGGACGAAGTCTTTGTTTTCGCGTACATATCCACGGTAGAGCTCACACGAAATATCGGAAAGCTCATCCATGATATGACGCCAGTTATCCTTCGGCTCTGGCGGCGGTAACAGGTTGGCCTCCAGGATGGCTGCGGTATAAAGCGACAGGCTGCTGATGGTCACTTCCGGCAGGCCGTACTTAAAGCGGATCATCTCACCTTGTTCCGTCACACGCAGGCCACCTTTCAGGCTGCCAGGCGGTTGAGAGAGCAGTGCCGCATGCGCAGGCGCGCCACCGCGGCCAATGGAACCACCGCGACCGTGGAACAGCGTCAACTCGATACCGGCTTTTTCACAGGTTTTGATAAGCGCGTCCTGGGCCTGATATTGCGCCCAGGAGGCCGCCATCACGCCCGCGTCTTTTGCGGAATCAGAGTAGCCAATCATGACCATCTGTTTGCCCTGAATAAAGCCGCGGTACCAGTCGATATTCAAGAGCTGGGACATGACGTCATCAGCATTGTTGAGGTCGTCCAGCGTTTCAAACAGCGGCGCAACCGGCATAGCAAAACCGATCCCGGCTTCTTTCAGCAGCAGATGCACGGCCAATACATCTGACGGCGTTTTCGCCATCGAGATAACATAGGCGGCAATGGAGCCATGCGGGGCTTCGGCAATGACGCGGCAGGTGTCGAGTACTTCGCGGGTGTCGTTGCTCGGTTCCCAGTTACGTGGCAGAAGCGGACGCTTGGAGTTCAGTTCGCGGATCAAGAAGGCCTGTTTATCCGCTTCTGACCAGTTTTCGTAGTCGCCAATGCCCAAATAACGGGTCAGTTCGCCCAGCGCTTCAGTGTGACGGGTGCTTTCCTGACGAATATCAATACGTACCAGCGGTACGCCGAAACATTTCACGCGTCTAAGGGTGTCGAGCAGTTCGCCATTGGCGATGATGCCCATGCCACAGGCCTGCAGGGACTGGTAACACGCGTACAACGGATCCCAGAGCTGTTCGTTTTGGGTGAGAAGGCCGGCAGGTTTCGGTAATTTCTCGCCTTTCAGACGGGCTTCCAGCCAGGCTTGAGTTGCCATCAGACGTGAACGCAGGGTTTTCATCAGATAGCGGTAAGGTTCTGCTGCGCCTTCTTCGCCTACCAGCGCCAGCAGTTCCGGCGTGGCATCCACCATCGACAGTTCAGAGATCAGAAACTGAATGTCTTTCAGGAACAGGTCGGTGGCTTTCCAGCGGCTGAGCAGTAGCACGTGACGGGTGATATCCGCCGTCACGTTCGGGTTGCCGTCGCGGTCTCCGCCCATCCAGGAGGTAAACCGAACCGGAACAAAATCAACGGGCAGCTTATAGCCCAGATTATCTTCCAACTGTTCGTTCAGCTCGCGTAGATAGTTCGGCACGCCTTCCCATAGGCTGTTTTCGACCACGGCGAAGCCCCATTTGGCTTCATCAACCGGGCTTGGGCGTATCTTGCGGATCTCATCCGTATGCCAGGACTGAGCAATTAACTGGCGCAGACGGCGCATCAGTTGATGGCGTTCGTAATCGACGAGATCCTTGTTATCAAGCTGTTTGAGACAGGCGTTAACTTCACCCATTTTATGGATCAGCGTACGACGGGTGATTTCAGTCGGGTGGGCGGTCAGGACCAGCTCCAGGGAGAGTGATTCCACGGCTTTCTTGATGGTGGCTTCATCGAGGTTGGGCTGGTCTTTCAGTTTACGCAGAGTGCGAGCAATCACTTCCGGGTTGCTGGCTGCTTCGCCTTTGGGCGAAATGCTGTGGTATTGCTCGGCGGTGTTAGCCAGGTTCAGGAACTGGCTAAACGCACGGGCAACCGGCAGCAGCTCGTCGTTAGACAGGTTTTGCAGCGTCGTAAGTAGCTCCTGGCGATTAACTTCATTGCCAGCGCGGGATGATTTGGACAGCTTACGGATTGTTTCTACGCGATCAAGAATGTGCTCTCCCAGCGCATCCTTAATGGTCTCTCCCAGCACTTTGCCGAGCATACTGACATTACTACGCAACGCGGAATATTGTTCGTTCATTAACCCAGACACCCCATCTTTAATTTGTGCGTCCTGTATCTTTCGCACCACCGCGGCGTTGGCTGTGACACGAAATCTCTCGGACTTAATTTTTTCGCCGTCTTTTATAAAGCCACGTAAAACTCGTGACGTCAATTGCTGCGAAATCGGTTCAGCAAACGAAAAAATGGCGGGAATTTACGTTATTTAATTCACATCGAATCAAATAAGCTGTGCTTATGAAAATGTTAATAAATGACCTTGCTCACCGCTGAAGGATGAGCAAGGTTATAAACGATTAATGCCAGCAGAAATGATGCACAACCTGGGTGATCAATTCACGGGTTGGCTTAATAAAGCGTGTTTCCAGGTATTCATCTGGCTGATGCGCCTGATTAATGGAGCCAGGCCCCAACACCAGCGTCGGGCAAAGCGTCTGGATAAACGGCGCTTCAGTGCAGTAGTTCACCACTTCCGTTTGCGCTCCCAGCAGTTTTTCAACGACTTCGACCAACTGATGGTCCGGCGGACACTCATAGCCTGGAATAGGCGGATGCAGTTCCGACACCGTCAGGCGACCCGGCCAGCGCTCGCTGACAGGGGCCAGCGCATCGTTAAGTAAACCATTAAGATCGTTGAGCGTCATGCCGGGCAGCGGGCGAATATCCATATGCAGCTCGCAGCAGGCGCAGATTCGGTTGGCGGCGTCGCCGCCGTGGATGTGACCCAGGTTTAAGGTTGGGTACGGAACGGTAAAAGCGTCATGATGATAGCGTTCTTTCAGGTCATCACGCAGAGTCATGATATGGCCGATAGCATCATGCATCAGTTCAATCGCATTGACGCCACGCGCCGGATCGCTTGAGTGTCCCGATTGCCCCAAGATGCGAATGGCATTAGAGATATGCCCTTTGTGCGCACGCACCGGTTGCAGGGAGGTGGGCTCGCCAATGATCGCGCAGTCCGGACGCAGAGCGGTAGTTTCAGAGAAATAACGCGCTCCCGCCATGCTGGTCTCTTCGTCGGCAGTGGCCAGAATGTACAGGGGCTTTTTCAGCTTCGTTACGTCGACATCACGCAGCGCGTCGAGGATAAAAGCGAAGAAGCCTTTCATATCTGCCGTACCCAGACCGTAGAGCTTATTGTCATGCTCGGTCAGGGTGAACGGATCGCGCGTCCAGCGCCCGTCGTCAAACGGCACGGTATCGGTATGACCTGCCAACAACAGACCGCCAGCCCCTTGTCCAATGCTTGCCAGCAGGTTGAATTTATTTCGCGTATCGGGAACCGGCTGAACCTCTACATTGAAGCCTAAATCTTTGAACCAGCCCGCCAGCAGAGTGATTAAACCTGCATTGCTTTGATCCAACGCTTCTTCGGTGGCGCTAATCGATGGCGTGGCAATCAGAGCGCGGTAAATCTCGATAAATGGCGGTAAATTGTTTTTCATTGTTGACACACCTCGGGTCATGATAGTATCAATATTCATGCAGTATTTGTGAATAAAAATACATTAACGTTGAGCGTAATAAAACCCACCAAGTGTAAGGTGAGGTGATAAAGGCTTATACCTGGCAACAGAATCTAAGAAGGTGAGCTGCCCCGATGTTGAATACGCTGATTGTGGGCGCCAGCGGCTATGCCGGCGCAGAGCTTGTGACCTATGTAAATCGCCATCCTGATATGAACATAACCGCTTTGACCGTCTCAGCGCAAAGCAATGATGCAGGAAAACTCATCTCCGATTTGCATCCGCAGTTGAAAGGCATTGTCGATTTACCGTTGCAGCCAATGTCGGATATCAGCGAGTTTAGCGCAGGGGTGGACGTTGTGTTCCTCGCCACAGCGCATGAGGTCAGTCATGACCTGGCCCCGCAGTTTTTGCAGGCCGGATGTGTGGTGTTTGATCTCTCAGGCGCGTTTCGTGTTAACGATAGCGCGTTCTATGAAAAATATTATGGCTTTACCCATCAGCACCCCGAACTGCTGGAGCAGGCGGTGTACGGTCTGGCGGAGTGGAGCGCAGCGCAACTGAAAGAAGCGAATCTGGTTGCTGTACCGGGTTGTTATCCGACGGCGGCGCAGTTGTCGCTGAAACCACTGATTGACGCCGGACTTCTGGATCTCAGCCAGTGGCCGGTGATTAACGCGACCAGTGGCGTCAGCGGTGCGGGACGTAAAGCGGCTATCTCGAACAGCTTTTGCGAAGTGAGCCTGCAGCCCTATGGCGTGTTTACCCATCGTCATCAGCCGGAAATCGCCACTCACCTCGGCGCGGAAGTGATCTTCACTCCGCATCTGGGCAACTTCCCGCGCGGAATTCTGGAAACGATCACCTGCCGTTTGAAAGCGGGCGTAACCCATGCGCAGGTGGCCCAGACGTTGCAACAAGCGTATGGTGATAAACCACTGGTACGCCTGTACGACAAAGGAGTTCCGGCCCTGAAGAATGTGGTGGGCTTACCGTTTTGTGATATCGGGTTTGCCGTGCAGGGAGAGCACCTGATCGTGGTGGCGACCGAAGATAACTTATTGAAAGGCGCGGCGGCACAGGCGATGCAGTGCGCAAATATCCGTTTCGGCTTTGCTGAAACGCAGTCTCTTATTTAAGGGTGCAACAATGAATCCATTAATTATCAAGCTGGGCGGCGTTTTACTGGATAGCGAAGAGGCGCTGGAGCGACTGTTTACCGCCCTGGTGAATTATCGTGAGTCGCATCAGCGTCCGCTGATCATTGTGCACGGTGGCGGCTGCGTGGTTGATGAACTAATGAAGCAGTTGAATCTGCCGGTCAAAAAGAAAAACGGTTTGCGCGTCACCCCTGCCGATCAGATTGACATTATCACTGGCGCCCTGGCGGGCACGGCGAATAAAACCTTGCTGGCCTGGGCGAAAAAACATCAAATCGCCTCTGTGGGCCTGTATCTTGGCGATGGCGACAGCGTAACAGTGACGCCGCTCGATAAAGAGCTGGGTCATGTTGGACTCGCGCAACCGGGTTCGCCTAAGCTAATTAACACGCTGCTGGAAAGCGGTTTTCTGCCGGTGGTCAGCTCCATTGGCGTCACTGAAGATGGACTGCTGATGAACGTTAACGCCGATCAGGCGGCAACAGCGTTGGCGGCAACGTTGGGTGCGGATCTGATTCTGCTCTCTGACGTGAGCGGTATTCTGGATGGTAAAGGCCAGCGCATCGCCGAAATGACCGCCGCGAAAGCGGAGCAACTGATCGACCAGGGGATTATTACCGATGGCATGATCGTGAAGGTCAATGCGGCGCTGGATGCCGCGCGCACGCTGGGCCGTCCGGTGGATATCGCCTCCTGGCGTCATGCAGAGCAACTCCCGGCGTTGTTTAACGGCACGCCGATCGGTACACGTATTCTGGCTTAACTATTAATGTGCCGGATGGCGGCTTCGCCTTATCCGGTGTATGTGAACCGAACCTGTAGGCCGGATAAGCGAAGCGCCATCCGGCATTGAAATTCAAGATATTAAGGAAGCATGTTATGGCACTTTGGGGTGGGCGTTTTACACAGGCAGCAGATCAGCGGTTCAAACAGTTCAACGACTCGTTGCGTTTTGACTACCGCCTGGCAGAACAGGATATTGTCGGCTCTGTGGCCTGGTCCAAAGCGTTGGTAACGGTCGGCGTACTGACTGCCGATGAACAGCTGCAACTGGAAGAGGCGCTGAACACGCTGCTGGAAGAAGTTCGTGCCAATCCGCAACAGATCCTGCAAAGCGATGCCGAAGATATTCACAGTTGGGTGGAAGGTAAGCTGATTGATAAAGTCGGCCAGCTTGGTAAAAAACTGCATACCGGGCGTAGCCGTAATGATCAGGTGGCGACCGATCTTAAACTGTGGTGTAAAGACACGGTTATTGAATTACTCTCCGCCAACCGCCAGTTGCAAAGCGCGCTGGTGGTGACGGCGGAGAATAACCAGGATGCCGTGATGCCGGGTTACACCCACCTGCAACGTGCGCAGCCGGTGACGTTTGCCCATTGGTGTCTGGCCTATGTCGAAATGCTGGCGCGTGATGAAAGCCGTCTGCAGGATGCGCTTAAGCGTCTGGACGTCAGTCCTCTGGGCTGCGGTGCGCTGGCGGGTACGGCATATGAAATCGATCGCGAACAACTGGCTGGTTGGTTGGGCTTTACTTCGGCAACGCGTAACAGTCTGGACAGCGTTTCCGATCGCGACCACGTGCTGGAGTTACTGTCCGACGCCTCTATCGGCATGGTGCACCTGTCGCGTTTTGCTGAAGATCTGATTTTCTTTAATACCGGTGAAGCGGGCTTTGTCGAGCTGTCCGATCGTGTGACCTCGGGTTCATCCCTGATGCCGCAGAAGAAAAACCCGGATGCGCTGGAGCTGATCCGTGGCAAATGCGGTCGCGTGCAGGGTGCGTTGACCGGCATGTTGATGACCTTAAAAGGCCTACCGCTGGCGTATAACAAAGATATGCAGGAAGACAAAGAAGGGCTGTTCGATGCGCTCGATACCTGGCTGGATTGTCTGCATATGGCCGCGCTGGTGCTGGATGGCATTCAGGTGAAACGTCCGCGTTGTCAGGAAGCGGCGCAGCAGGGTTATGCCAACGCCACTGAGCTGGCGGATTATCTGGTAGCGAAAGGCGTTCCGTTCCGCGAAGCACACCATATTGTGGGCGAGACGGTGGTTGAGGCGATTCGTCAGGGCAAACCGCTGGAAGCGCTGTCGCTGACCGACTTACAGAAGTTCAGTCCGGTCATTGGCGATGACGTTTACCCGATCCTTTCTCTACAATCGTGTCTGGACAAACGTGCGGCGAAAGGCGGCGTGTCGCCACAGCAGGTCGCACAGGCGATTGATTACGCGAAGGCGCGTCTGGCGTAACCTTTGTCTTGTAGGCCTGATAAGCGTAGCGCCATCAGGCAAACAGTTATCAGAGCCTGGCATCACGCCGGGCTTTTTTATGCAAAAAAAATGCGGACGCAAGGTCCGCAAAAGTTCACGTTGGCTTTAGTTATTTCGAGTATGAGAGAAACTCTCTAAACGGACAGTAGCTTCAAGGGTTAAAGGGGTACCGTTCCGTTTCTGTGGTGCATTATTAAACAGAAAGCTTGATAGGGATAATCGTTCGTTGCTATGCTACCTATCGCTACGAACTATCGTGGCGATGGAGGATGAATAATGAATATTCGTGATCTTGAATACCTGGTGGCGCTTGCCGAACATCGTCACTTCCGACGGGCGGCAGACTCCTGCCACGTGAGTCAGCCAACGCTGAGCGGACAGATCCGTAAGCTGGAAGACGAGCTGGGCGTCATGCTGCTGGAGCGTACGAGTCGCAAGGTGCTGTTCACTCAGGCAGGTCTGCTGCTGGTGGATCAGGCGCGCACCGTGCTGCGCGAGGTCAAAGTGCTCAAGGAGATGGCAAGCCAACAAGGCGAGACGATGTCTGGCCCGCTGCATATTGGTTTGATCCCAACGGTGGGGCCATACCTGCTGCCGCATATTATTCCTATGTTGCACCAGACCTTCCCAAAACTGGAAATGTATCTGCATGAGGCGCAGACGCATCAGCTGTTGGCGCAACTGGATAGCGGTAAGCTCGACTGCGTGATTCTGGCGCTGGTGAAAGAGAGTGAGGCATTCATCGAAGTGCCGTTATTTGATGAGCCTATGATGCTGGCGATCTATGAAGATCATCCGTGGGCAAACCGTGACTGTGTACCGATGTCCGATCTGGCGGGTGAAAAACTGCTGATGCTGGAAGATGGTCACTGCCTGCGCGATCAGGCCATGGGCTTCTGCTTTGAAGCAGGTGCTGATGAAGATACCCATTTCCGGGCAACCAGTCTGGAAACGCTGCGCAATATGGTGGCGGCAGGTAGCGGTATTACGTTACTGCCTGCGCTGGCTGTTCCGTCGGAGCGTAAGCGTGATGGTGTGGTCTATCTGCCATGCATTAAGCCAGAACCGCGCCGCACGATTGGCCTGGTGTATCGTCCAGGTTCGCCGCTGCGCAGCCGTTATGAACAGCTGGCAGAGGCCATCCGTGGATCAATGGATGGCCATTTCGACAGTGCGTTAAAACAGGCGGTTTAAGCCATTTAGCGCCGCTACCCGATAGGCTTCCGCCATGGTTGGGTAGTTAAAGGTGGTGTTAACGAAGTACTCGATGGTGTTACCACCACCTTTTTGCTCCATTATCGCCTGACCGATGTGAATAATTTCGGCCGCGCGTTCCCCAAAGCAGTGGATCCCCAGAATCTCTTTGGTTTCGCGATGGAACAGAATCTTCAACGTTCCGACACTCATGCCTACGATTTGCGCACGTGCCAGATGTTTAAACTGGGCGCGGCCGACTTCGTATGGGACTTTCATCGCCGTAAGCTGCTGTTCGGTTTTACCAACGGAGCTGATTTCAGGAATGGTATAAATCCCGGTGGGGATATCCTCGATCAGATGCGCGGTGGCTTCGCCTTTCACCAGGGCCTGGGCGGCAATACGCCCCTGATCGTAGGCCGCCGATGCCAGACTCGGATAGCCGATCACATCCCCTACGGCATACACATGCGGTAGCGCCGTCTGGTACATGCTATTCACTTTGAGCTGCCCACGGCTGTCGGTTTTCAGACCAATGTTTTCCAGCGCCAGCGAATCGGTATTACCGGTGCGGCCATTGGCGTACAGCAGACAGTCAGCCTTCAGCTTTTTACCGGATTTCAGGTGCATGATAACGCCGTCATCGCAACCTTCAATCTTCTCGTACTCTTCGTTGTGGCGAATAACCACACCGCTATTCCAGAAGTGGTAAGAGAGCGAGTCGGACATCTCTTGATCAAGAAACGCCAGCAGACGATCGCGGGTGTTGATTAAATCAACTTTGACGTCCATTCCACGGAAGATCGACGCATATTCACAGCCAATGACCCCCGCGCCGTAAATCAGAACGTGGCGAGGTTCGTGGTGCAGGCTCAGGATGGAGTCGCTGTCATAAACCCGGGGATGCGAAAAGTCGACGTCAACAGGGCGATAAGGGCGTGAACCGCAGGCGATCACGAATTTATCCGCGGTCAGCGTTTCCACCGTGCCGTCGTGGCATTCCAGGGCAATCGTGTGTTCATCAACAAAACGGGCATTCCCCTGCAAAATCTCGCAGTGATTACGCTCGTAAAAACCTTGCCGCATGCGCGTTTGCTGATTAATCACGTTATCAGCATGATTGAGAATATCGGCGAAGGAAGAACGGAGAAGTCGGGAATGGTCGCTGTAAAGTGGGTTCTGATTGAATTCAATAATGCGGCTGACGGCGTGGCGGAGTGCTTTCGACGGGATGGTGCCCCAGTGGGTACAGCCTCCGCCGACGTTATGATAGCGCTCAATCACCGCGACGCGCGCTCCCTGTTTAACCAGACCCATTGCAGCGCCTTCGCCGCCGGGACCGGAACCTATTACTATTGCATCGTAATCGTAGGAATGTGACATGGTCAGGCTTACCTGTTCTTATACATAAAAGCAACAGAATAGTAACATCGTTGTCGGGATAACCCAATTATCGTTGTGCTTTTTTGCGAAGTCGAAGCACAAACTGCGCGTAAACAATCATTAACAAAGCCATGCCAACCGCCTAATCTCTGGTATAGTGCCAGCAAGGTATGTGGAAGGATTCAGACATCGTGATGGGCGTTAGAGCGCAACAAAAAGAGAAAACCCGGCGTTCGCTGGTAGAGGCTGCATTTAGTCAACTCAGTGCTGAGCGTAGTTTTGCCAGTCTCAGTTTACGAGAAGTTGCTCGTGAAGCGGGCATTGCGCCAACCTCGTTTTATCGCCATTTCCGCGATGTGGATGAGCTCGGGCTGACGATGGTGGACGAAAGCGGTCTGATGCTGCGTCAGTTGATGCGTCAGGCGCGTCAGCGTATCGCCAAAGGCGGGAGTGTGATCCGTACCTCGGTCTCAACATTTATGGAGTTCATCGGCAACAATCCCAACGCCTTCCGTTTATTATTGCGCGAGCGTTCGGGAACCTCCGCAGCGTTTCGTGCAGCGGTCGCACGTGAAATTCAGCACTTCATTGCGGAACTTGCGGACTATCTGGAACTCGAAAACCATATGCCTCGTGCGTTTACTGAAGCGCAGGCCGAAGCCATGGTAACGATTGTGTTCAGCGCCGGGGCAGAAGCACTGGATGTTGGCGCTGAACAGCGTCGACAGCTGGAAGAGCGGCTGGTATTGCAACTACGCATGATCGCGAAAGGCGCATTTTATTGGTACCGCCGTGAACAAGAGAAGATGACGCACCACTCCGAGTAACGAGAAGGACGAGCAATGAAACAGTCAGGTCAAGATAAAGGTACGCTGCTGCTGGCGCTGGTTGCTGGCTTATCGATCAATGGCACATTTGCGGCGCTGTTTAGCTCCATTGTGCCATTCTCAGTATTCCCGATTATTTCGCTGGTGCTGACGGTTTATTGTCTGCATCAACGCTATCAGAACCGCACCATGCCTGTGGGGTTACCAGGCCTGGCCGCCGCCTGTTTTATTCTCGGCGTTCTGTTGTACAGCACCGTGGTACGCGCTGAATATCCGGATATTGGCTCTAACTTCTTCCCGGCGGTACTGTCGGTGATTCTGGTGTTCTGGATCGGCTTTAAAGTGCGTAACCGTAAGCAGGAAATTGCGGAATAATATTTGTAGGCCGGGCAAGCGAAACGCACCCGGCCAGGACATCACTTACTTCGCGGTCAGTAACACGCCACACTCCATATGGTGCGTATACGGGAACTGATCGAACAGAGCCAGACGTGAAACATTGTGCGTCTGGCTTAACGTTTCCAGATTCTTACACAGCGTTTCCGGGTTGCAGGAGATGTACAGAATCCGCGGATACGCCTGCACCATTTTCTCCGTTTCGCTGTCCAGACCGCTACGCGGTGGGTCAACGAAAATAGTTTCACACTGGTAACTCTTCAGATCGATCCCCTGCAAACGGTTGAACTCGCGAACTCCATTCATCGCCTGAGTAAACTCTTCTGCCGCCATGCGGATAATTTGGACGTTATCAATATGGTTTGCCGCAATGTTGTACTGGGCTGCTGCAACGGATGGTTTGGCGATTTCAGTCGCCAGCACGCGGTTGAAGTTTGGCGCCAGAGCTAATGAGAAGTTGCCATTACCGCAGTACAGCTCAAGCAGGTCGCCCTGGGAACCTTTGGTGACATCAATCGCCCATTCCAGCATCTGAATATTCATTGCGGCATTGGGCTGGGTGAAGCTGTTCTCAACCTGGCGGTAGATGATCTCTTTACCCGCGACTGGCAAGCGTTCATCAATATAGTCCTGGTCCAGCTCGATTTTGGTTTTGGTGGCACGGCCAATCAGATGCACGTTCAGGTTTTGCGCACGCAGCGCGTCCCGTAGCGCTTCGGCTTCCTGACGCCATTCGTCATCCAGCTTTTTATGGTACAGCATCGTAACGACCGCTTGATCGCTCAGGGTGGTGAGGTAATCAATCTGGAACAGTTTGTGGCGCAGGACACGGTTATCGCGTACCCCTTCAATCATTGCCGTCATCAGCGTGTTGATAAGCTCGCTGGCCGCCGGGAAGCTGTCGACGCGAATACGACTTTTCGTCTGTTGATCGAACATGATGTGGTACAGGTCATCACCGTCATGCCACAGCCGGAATTCGGCACGCATACGGTAGTGACTGACCGGTGAGCGAAACACTTCCGGAGCCTGTGTATAAAACGGTGTCATTAAGCTCTGCAGACGCACCACTTTTTCAGCTAACTGCGCGTCGTACTGTTCTGTCGGAAGATGTTCGGGGGTCATGATGCGTCCTGAAAAATAAAAGTACGCGGGGATTGTAGGGATTGCTCAACAGATGTCCAGTCATTGATGATTTCCGATATTGTGATACACAGTCTGGACAGTGGGTTGTAACAAACTGTAGCATCCGTTTTCCGGTCCTGTGAGTTAAAAGGGAATCCAGTGTGAATCTGGAGCTGACGCGCAGCGGTAAGGAAGGTAGGAGATGAGCGCACCTGGTGCAGACACTGCGGCTTGCCGTGGGAAGTCATCGTCTCTTTAAGTCGCCTCCAAGCCCGAAGACCTGCCGGCTAACGTCGCATCTGGTTTTCATCATCGCGTACTATCGGTGGGACCTGCGGCATCCTTCTTATATTGTGGATGCTTTACAATGATTAAAAAATCGTTGCTGTGGACGGCGCTTTCCGTCACGGCATTTTCTGGTTGGGCACAGGATGCTAGCCCAGATACTCTCGTCGTCACTGCCAACCGTTTTCAGCAGCCTCGTAGCGCAGTACTTGCCCCTATCACCGTTGTTACGCGTCAGGATATCGATCGCTGGCAATCCACCTCCGTGAATGATGTGCTTCGTCGCCTGCCAGGCGTGGATATCGCCCAATACGGTGGTATGGGACAAAATTCGTCTATTTCTATTCGCGGCACTAACGCCAGCCATGTTCTGGTGCTGATTGACGGTGTGCGCCTGAATCTGGCAGGGGTCAGCGGCGCAGCCGACCTTAGCCAGTTCCCGGTATCGTTGGTACAACGTATTGAGTACATTCGTGGGCCACGTTCGGCTATTTATGGTTCTGATGCGATTGGCGGCGTGGTGAATATCATTACGACGCGCGAAAAGCCGGGGACGGAACTGACCGCTGGCGTGGGAAGCAATGGCTACCAGAATTACGATGTCTCAACCCAACAACAGTTAGGTGAGAATACGCGCGTCACGTTGATGGGCGATTATGCCTATACCAAAGGCTTTGATGTTGTGGCTTACGGTAGTACCGGTTTGCAGGCTCAACCCGACAAAGACGGTTTCTTAAGTAAGACGCTGTATGGCGCGCTGGAACACAACTTCTCTGACACCTGGAGCGGGTTTGTTCGCGGTTACGGTTATGATAACCGAACAGATTATGACTCGGGTTATTATCCGGGGACGCCGTTAGTGGATACCCGGAAACTCTACAGCCAAAGCTGGGATGCCGGACTGCGATTCAATGGTGAGTTGATCCAGTCGCAGCTGGTTTCCAGCTATAGCCACAGTAAAGACTACAACTATGATCCGGATTATGGCCGCTATGACTCGTCGGCCACACTGGATGAGATGAAGCAATATAATGTGCAGTGGTCAAACAGTATGGTGGTTGGTCACGGTAACGTGGGCGCTGGTGTAGACTGGCAAAAGCAAACTACAGAGCCTGGCACCGGGTATGTCACGGACGGTTACGACCAGCGGAATACCGGTCTCTACTTGACGGGATTACAGCAACTGGGTGATTTCACGTTCGAAGGCGCGGCGCGCAGTGATGACAATTCCCAATTTGGGCGGCATGGCACATGGCAAACCAGCGCCGGATGGGAGTTTGTCGAAGGCTATCGTTTTATTGCCTCCTACGGCACCTCTTATAAGGCACCTAATCTGGGACAACTGTATGGCATGTACGGAAATTCCCATCTGGATCCTGAAGAGAGCAAACAGTGGGAAGGGGCATTTGAAGGGCTAACAGCGGATGTGAACTGGCGTTTGTCAGGATATCGCAACGATATCGATAACATGATCGATTACAACCCCCACACCAAAAAATACTATAACGAAGGCAAAGTACGTATTAAAGGTATTGAGGCTACAGCGAACTTCGACACTGGGCCGTTGGCGCACACGCTGAGCTACGATTACGTTGACGCACGCAATGCGATTACCGATAAACCCCTGGCGCGTCGTTCAAAGCAGCAGGTGAAGTATCAGCTTGACTGGCAGGTTTACGATTTTGACTGGGGTTTAACGTATCAGTATTTAGGAACGCGATACGACAAGGACTTCGTCACCAATCAGCCGGTAAAAATGGGTGGAGTAAGCGTGTGGGATCTGACAGTGGCATATCCAATCACCTCACAGCTGACTGTTCGTGGTAAAATCGCCAACCTGTTCGATAAAGATTACGAGACAGTTTATGGCTACGCAACTGCAGGGCGGGAATACACCTTGTCTGGCAGCTACACCTTCTGATCCACGTCCCACCGTGCTGGTGTTTGATTCCGGCGTCGGTGGGTTGTCGGTCTACAATGAGATCCGGAATCTCCTGCCGGATCTCCACTATATATACGCTTTTGATAACGTCGCCTTTCCTTATGGTGAGAAGAGCGAGGAATTTATCGTCGAGCGTGTTGTTGAGATTGTGACTGCGGTCCAGCAGCGCTATCCCCTCTCTCTTGCGGTCATCGCGTGTAATACTGCAAGCACCGTGTCGCTTCCTGCATTACGTGAGAAATTTGCCTTCCCGGTTGTGGGCGTCGTTCCTGCTATTAAACCAGCAGCGCGACTCACGGCGAATGGCATTGTGGGACTGCTGGCTACACGTGCGACGGTGAAGCGCTCGTATACCCATGAGTTGATTGCGCGGTTTGCTAACGAATGTCAGATTGCAATGTTGGGTTCCGCCGAGCTGGTGGAACTGGCGGAAGCGAAGCTGCACGGCGAAACGGTCTCTCTGGAAGAGTTGCGCCGCATTCTGCGTCCGTGGCTGCGGATGTCGGAACCACCCGACACGGTGGTGCTGGGGTGCACCCATTTCCCTCTATTACAGGAAGAGCTTTTACAGGTCCTGCCCGAGGGGACGCGATTGGTGGATTCGGGTGCCGCGATTGCGCGTCGCACGGCCTGGTTATTAGAACATGAAGCGCCGGACGCGAAATCAACCGATGAGAATGTCGCATTCTGTATGGCAATGACGACAGAAGCCGAACAATTATTGCCCGTGCTGCAACGTTATGGCTTCAAAACGCTCGAAAAACTGGCGGTTTAATCGGTTTTGATGAAAAAACGCGCACTCGGAAGATTATTTTAAATTTCCCCTTGTCAGCCTGAAATAACTCCCTATAATGCGCCTCCACTGACACGGAACAACGGATTAC
>NZ_JBRYHT010000021.1:0-55699 GCF_053309355.1 Citrobacter freundii complex sp. 2025EL-00176
CGGCGCTGTGACTGGTCGTGCCTGCAATCCGTAACCGCGAAACGTGAAAAGGCTTGCAGGCAATAACAGTATCTACGGATATCACGCGACTTGTAGGCCGGATAAGACGCTCGCCGCCATCCGGCAAAATCGTTTAAAGCGGTGAATCCTGGCTAATTTCATCCAGAGAAAGATGGAAGCTCGGGACAAATACGTCCATAAAGTAGTCCATCTCTTCGCTGCGCCGCGACTCCAGCGTTTTTTCCAGTCTCGTTTTCGCCAACAAGAACTCATTATTGCCCGCCGAAAGTTCCTCCAGACACTTCAGATAGGCGCACAGCGCATCGGCCTGTTTGACGATAGATTTCTCTTCTTCGCTGTAAGCATGTTCATCAATCAGCGGAGCAAAAATATCGCGCAACTCGTCGGGAACCATATCGACCAGCTTTTGCTGGGCAATTTTCTCTATCGCTTTATATTCCTGGGCTATTTGCGAGTTGAAGTATTTTACCGGGGTAGGGAGGTCACCGGTCAGTACCTCTGAAGCGTCATGGTACATTGCCAACAGGGCAATGCGCTCTGCATTAAGCTGACCATCAAATTTACGGTTTTTGATCGCCGCCAGCGCATGGGCGACCATGGCAACTTGCAAACTATGCTCGGACACATTTTCGGTGCGCACGTTGCGCATGAGCGGCCAGCGGTTAATGAGCTTTAAGCGGGAGAGGTGGGCAAAAAAATGGCTCTGCTTCATAACGACCCTTATATGATGGCAACCTGAGAGTCATTGTGCGCAGAGAAGGCTGTCAGATGCAAATACTCGTCATACTGATCCAACAGCCCGTGTTTAATTAAAGTTGATGATACCCTGACAGGAAGCGCTCAAATTTACTCAGCGACATTTCGATATCGTCAATGCGCGGGAGCGTGACGATGCGGAAATGATCCGGCCACGGCCAGTTGAACGCCGTCCCCTGAACCAGCAGCACTTTTTCCTGCAACAGGAAGTCGAGCACCATTTTCTGGTCGTCATGAATGTTGAAGCGTTTAGCGTCGATTTTCGGGAACATATACAGCGCGCCGCGCGGTTTCACACAGGAGACGCCGGGAATATCATTGAGTAACTCCCAGGCACGGTTGCGTTGTTCATACAGGCGCCCGCCAGGCATGATAAATTCACTGATGCTCTGGTATCCGCCCAGTGCGGTCTGAATCGCATGTTGCGCCGGAACGTTGGCGCATAAGCGCATCGAGGCCAGCATCTCAAGACCTTCGATGTACCCTTTGGCATGTTTCTTCGGCCCATTCAGCACCATCCAGCCCTGACGGAAACCGGCAACGCGATAGGTTTTTGACAGGCCGTTGAAGGTGATAGTCAGCAGGTCCGGAGCCATTGCGGCGATCGAGTGGTGTTCAGCATCATCGTAGAGAATTTTGTCGTAAATCTCATCCGCAAAAATGATGAGATTGTTCTGGCGAGCAATTTCAACAATCTCCATCAGCAGCTCTTTGGAATAAACAGCGCCGGTTGGGTTGTTGGGGTTAATGATGACGATCCCACGCGTACGCGGGGTAATTTTGGCGCGAATGTCGTCCAGATCCGGGAACCAGTCAGATGATTCGTCACACAGGTAGTGCACGGCATTACCGCCGGAGAGCGATACCGCCGCCGTCCACAGCGGGTAATCAGGTGCCGGAACGAGCATCTCGTCCCCACTGTTCAGCAATGCCTGCATCGCCTGCACAATCAATTCGGAAACGCCATTACCGATATAGATATCTTCCACGGTTACATCGCGCATCCCGCGGGCCTGGTAATGCTGCATGATCGCTTTACGGGCTGAATAAAGACCTTTTGAGTCGCAATATCCTTGCGCTGTTGGCAAATTGCGGATCACATCAACCAGAATTTCATCTGGCGCTTCAAACCCAAATGGCGCTGGGTTGCCGATGTTCAGTTTCAGAACTTTATTGCCTTCTTCTTCCAGGCGCTTTGCTTCCTTCAGAACCGGGCCGCGAATGTCATAACAGACGTTTTCTAATTTGCTGGATTTTTCAATGGGGGACATGAACGTTGACCTTTTTAGCTGTGAATGCCACTCCCTGCCATGGAAGTCAGCCCAGCACAATGTACTCCCACGACGGTAAGTTTTGAAGGGTCTTTGGTAGAAGATTTTGAAAATCTATGAAGTTATAATTAACTGTTAATATCTAAATAAATCAATTATCACAGAATAATAATCTAAGAAAATGTATTTTATAGGTTGTGTGTTTTGCTCGTTGGGTTTTGGTGTGGTGGTTTGTCTGGTCAAAAAAACTTAAGTCTGGAAAGCAATAGGTAACCGATACTTAAGCGGTATGACGTCATTCGAAAATACTGAGGTTTTATCTGCGAGGGCTGTTATCGGCCTGATCCGTGCGTGGTACGGTGTGAATTCATTGTTAAGCATAATTAATGAATTGAGGGATTCTTAATTAATTATTATTTAATATTTAAATCGCATTAAATTGAATGGCCTAATAATACGAAAACCGCAGCTCTGACATAACGCCTTGTTACCTCGAATTATTCGCGATAACACTTATAAATATAGTGGTTTTAGGTTAAGATAAGTCTCATGAAATGGTGCGTAGTAAGAATTTTACGATAATTCAAATGTTTGTTGGTTGTTCCTAACGTACTGAAAAGTTAGTTTTTAATGTGTAAATTATTGTTCGTTAACTTTTTTTAAATTTACAAAATTTACATGTTTTCCATTAGTCAGAATCATCCAGCAGCTAAAAATATGGCCCTTTCTCGTTGCTATATTCCGATGAGTGTCACGGTTATTATATAGCGTAGAAAGAGAATTGTTTCGTTTGTTAAACCAAATACATCCTTATTTTCACTTGGTTACACTAAGCGAAACTGCAAGGAAGGCAGATAACAAATGGAGTTGTTTGATTCTGAATGCACAGCATTAACCCGGTATGACCCGCGAGTAAGTGAAAAACTATGATAAATGCAAATCGTCCGATAATTAACCTCGACCTCGATCTGCTGAGAACCTTCGTTGCTGTTGCCGACCTGAATACCTTCGCGGCTGCGGCAGCTGCGGTATGTCGCACTCAGTCTGCGGTGAGTCAGCAAATGCAGCGTCTTGAGCAACTCGTGGGGAAAGAGTTGTTCGCGCGCCATGGACGCAACAAACTGCTGACCGAACATGGTATACAGCTGTTGGGTTACGCCAGAAAAATCTTGCGTTTTAATGATGAGGCATGCTCATCATTAATGTTTAACAATCTTCAGGGAGTGTTAACTATCGGAGCTTCTGATGAATCTGCCGATACTATACTGCCTTTCCTGCTCAACCGTATAAGCTCGGTTTATCCGAAGCTTGCATTGGATGTGAGGGTCAAGCGCAACGCCTATATGGTGGATATGCTGAAGTCGCAAGAAGTGGATTTGGTGGTAACGACTAACCGTCCGGGCGATTTTGAATGTCTGAATCTGCGCACTTCACCGACGCACTGGTATTGTGCGGCCGAATATATCCTGCAAAAAGGTGAGCCGGTCCCGTTGGTTTTGTTGGACGATCCGAGCCCGTTCCGCGATATGGTGTTGGCAACGCTGAATGCTGCGCAGATCCCGTGGCGCTTAGCCTATGTTGCGTCAACATTGCCTGCGGTTCGTGCTGCGGTCAAAGCAGGTCTGGGCGTCACTGCGCGTCCCGTTGAAATGATGAGTCCTGATTTGCGCGTACTGGGCGCGGCGGACGGATTACCGCCATTGCCTGATACAGAGTATCTGTTGTGCTGCGATCCGACTACGAAAAATGAATTAGCTCAGGTTATCTTTAACTCGATGCAGACTTATCAAAATCCTTGGCAATACAATCAGTTTACCCCCGAAGGGGGAGATGATTCGCTCCTTGTTGAAGGCGACTTCGAGTAACGCGTCACAAAAAACGTTTTAAAATGTAAGTGTAAAAAAAGAGCCGCTAATGATGAAAAAACATTCAGCGGCTCTTTTTTTATGCAAATAACATTGGTTTATGTCATTTGCTATACTAAAACTTAACAAAATCAGTGGGTAAAAAAACAGCCTGCAAATAGGGTGAAAAATAATCAGCAGAGGTGTTAATTGTTTCCATGTTAAAAAACTAGAGAAATTGTTGCTGTTTTTTATGGTGAATTAACAAAAGCGTGTCACAGATCAAGAAAATACTCCCATTTAGGGGGAGGCATTAGTGTGAATTCCTGTCAAAATAGACGTGTATTATCTTTTTTACTTCACTACGGACACGATTCAACAACATTAAAAAAGACCGATGATGCGATCGAAATGGGTCTAAACAGCACTTTATGTTAATGACGTTGGAACAGTGTAAAATAATGTGAGGAAACTTTTGTTAAAGTTGACAAAAGGTTATAGAAAGGAGTAAAAAACCCCATCAATTGGCTGTATAAATTGGTTTTCTACAGTGATTGTAAGGTTTTTTTTATTCCTCCCCATGAATCGATGTGGCGTTCATCTGCCGAAAAGAGCAGAGAATTTGGCGCTACTTTTGATGAGTAAGCAATGAGTATGTCAACATCCACTGAAATCATCGCTCATCACTGGGCATTCGCTATCTTTCTTATTGTCGCCATTGGCCTGTGCTGCCTGATGCTCGTCGGCGGCTGGTTTTTAGGTGGTCGCGCGCGCGCGAGATCTAAAAACGTGCCGTTTGAATCAGGTATCGACTCGGTCGGCACCGCCCGCTTGCGCCTGTCTGCCAAGTTTTATCTGGTAGCCATGTTCTTCGTTATCTTCGACGTTGAAGCGCTGTATCTGTTCGCATGGTCAACATCTATCCGTGAAAGCGGTTGGATTGGCTTTGTGGAAGCTGCAATTTTTATTTTTGTGTTACTGGCTGGTCTGGTTTATCTGGTGCGTATTGGCGCGCTGGACTGGACGCCCGCGCGTTCACGCCGCGAGCGTATGAACCCGGAAACGAACAGTATCGCTAATCGTCAACGCTAACCGCGAGGCATTAAGATGGATTATACGCTCACCCGCATAGATCCTAACGGTGAGAACGACCGTTACCCCCTGCAAAAACAGGAGATCGTAACCGACCCCCTGGAGCAAGAAGTTAATAAAAACGTGTTCATGGGCAAGCTCCATGACATGGTTAACTGGGGCCGTAAAAACTCAATTTGGCCATATAACTTTGGCCTTTCCTGCTGCTACGTTGAGATGGTGACCTCGTTTACCGCCGTGCACGATGTGGCCCGTTTTGGTGCGGAAGTACTGCGCGCCTCGCCGCGTCAGGCTGACCTGATGGTCGTGGCTGGAACCTGCTTTACCAAAATGGCACCGGTTATTCAGCGCCTCTACGATCAGATGCTGGAACCAAAATGGGTTATTTCCATGGGCGCATGCGCCAACTCCGGCGGTATGTACGACATCTATTCTGTGGTGCAGGGCGTTGATAAATTTATTCCGGTCGATGTGTACATCCCGGGATGCCCGCCGCGTCCAGAAGCGTATATGCAGGCTCTGATGCTGCTGCAGGACTCCATTGGCAAAGAACGCCGTCCGCTCTCCTGGGTGGTTGGCGATCAGGGCGTTTATCGCGCCAATATGCAGTCAGAACGCGAGCGTAAACGCGGCGAACGTATTGCTGTAACGAATCTTCGTACACCAGACGAGATTTAATTTGCGCCTGTCGGCAGCAGCCCTTCCTTCGCTTATCACTACATAAATAGCGCGAAGCACTGCCGACTACCACGGACCATTTGCAATGGTGAACAATATGACCGACTTAACCGCGCAAGACGCTGTATGGCAAACACGGGATCACCTTGATGACCCGGTCATTGGCGAACTGCGCAACCATTTTGGGCCGGATGCCTTTACCGTTCAGGCGACTCGCACCGGGGTACCCGTTGTTTGGGTCAAGCGTGAACAATTACTGGAAGTTGGCGATTTCTTAAAGAGACTGCCAAAACCTTACGTCATGCTGTTTGACTTACACGGCATGGACGAACGTCTGCGTACGCACCGCGAAGGGTTACCTGCCGCGGATTTTTCCGTTTTCTATCACCTGATTTCCATTGAACGCAATCGCGATATCATGCTCAAGGTGGCTTTGTCTGAAAACGATCTGCGCGTACCGACGTTCACCAAACTGTTCCCGAACGCCAACTGGTATGAGCGTGAAACCTGGGAAATGTTTGGCATTGATATCGAAGGTCACCCGCACCTGACGCGCCTGCTGATGCCGCATACCTGGCAAGGCCACCCGCTGCGTAAAGACTACCCGGCGCGTGCGACCGAATTCGATCCGTTTGAGCTGACCAAAGCCAAACAGGATCTGGAAATGGAATCGCTGACCTTCAAACCGGAAGATTGGGGCATGAAGCGTAGCACCGAAAACGAGGACTTCATGTTCCTCAACCTCGGTCCTAACCACCCGTCTTCTCACGGTGCGTTCCGTATTGTGCTGCAGCTTGATGGCGAAGAAATCGTCGACTGTGTACCTGACATCGGCTACCACCACCGTGGCGCTGAAAAGATGGGTGAACGTCAGTCCTGGCACAGCTACATTCCGTACACTGACCGTATCGAATACCTCGGCGGCTGCGTCAACGAAATGCCTTACGTGCTGGCCGTTGAGAAACTGGCGGGCATCACCACGCCGGATCGCGTCAACGTGATTCGCGTGATGTTGTCTGAACTGTTCCGCATCAACAGCCACCTGCTGTACATCTCCACGTTTATTCAGGACGTCGGCGCGATGACGCCGGTCTTTTTCGCCTTTACCGACCGTCAGAAAATCTATGACGTCGTAGAAGCGATTACCGGTTTCCGTATGCACCCGGCCTGGTTCCGTATCGGCGGTGTCGCACACGATCTGCCGCGCGGCTGGGACAAACTGCTGCGTGACTTCCTCGACTGGATGCCAAAACGTCTGGATTCCTACGAGAAAGCCGCACTGCGTAACACCATCCTGAAAGGTCGTTCCCAGGGCGTTGCCGCCTATGGCAAGAAAGAAGCGCTGGACTGGGGTTGTACCGGTGCTGCGCTGCGTGCGACCGGTATTGATTTCGACGTGCGTAAAGCCCGTCCATACTCTGGCTACGAAAACTTTGACTTTGAAGTTCCGGTTGGCGGTGGCGTGTCCGACTGCTATACCCGCGTAATGCTGAAAGTTGAAGAGCTGCGCCAGAGTCTGCGCATCCTTGAGCAGTGCCTCAACAACATGCCGGAAGGCCCGTTCAAAGCGGATCACCCGCTGACTACGCCGCCGCCGAAAGAGCGCACGCTGCAACATATCGAAACCCTGATCACCCACTTCCTGCAGGTTTCGTGGGGACCGGTTATGCCGGCAAACGAGTCCTTCCAGATGGTGGAAGCGACCAAGGGTATCAACAGTTACTACCTGACCAGCGATGGCAGCACCATGAGTTACCGTACTCGTATCCGTACCCCGAGCTATGCGCACCTGCAGCAGATCCCGGTAGCGGTACGCGGCAGCCTGGTGTCCGACCTTATCGTCCATCTGGGTAGTATTGATTTTGTTATGTCAGATGTGGACCGCTAATTATGCACGAGAATCAACAACCACAAACCGAGGCTTTTGAGCTGAGTGCGGCTGAGCGTGAAGCGATTGAGCACGAGAAGCACCACTACGAAGACCCGCGTGCGGCGTCCATTGAAGCGCTGAAAATCGTTCAGAAGCAGCGTGGCTGGGTGCCGGATGGGGCGATCTATGCGATCGCGGATGTGCTGGGTATCCCGGCGAGCGACGTAGAAGGTGTTGCCACGTTCTATAGCCAGATCTTCCGCCAGCCGGTAGGTCGCCACGTGATCCGCTATTGCGACAGCGTGGTGTGCCATATCAACGGTTATCAGGGGATCCAGGCGGCGCTGGAGAAAAAACTCAACATCAAGCCGGGGCAGACGACCTTTGACGGTCGCTTTACGCTGCTGCCGACCTGCTGCCTGGGGAACTGCGATAAAGGGCCGAACATGATGATCGATGACGATACTCATGCTCACCTGACCCCGGAAGGCATTCCTGAACTGCTGGAGCGGTATAAATGAAAGACATTATCCGTACTCCCGAAACACATCCGCTGACCTGGCGTCTGCGTGATGACAAACAGCCGGTCTGGCTGGACGAATACCGTAGCAAAAACGGTTACGAAGGTGCGCGTAAGGCCCTGACCGGCCTGTCACCGGACGAAATCGTCAATCAGGTAAAAGACGCTGGCCTGAAAGGGCGCGGCGGCGCGGGCTTTTCCACCGGTCTGAAGTGGAGCCTGATGCCGAAAGACGAATCCATGAACATCCGTTACCTGCTGTGTAACGCCGATGAAATGGAACCGGGCACCTATAAAGACCGCCTGCTGATGGAACAGCTGCCGCACCTGCTGGTGGAAGGCATGCTGATTTCCGCGTTTGCGCTGAAAGCATACCGTGGTTACATCTTCCTGCGCGGTGAATATATCGAGGCGGCTGTGCATCTGCGCCGTGCGATCGCCGAAGCCACCGAAGCCGGCCTGCTTGGCAAAAACATCATGGGCACCGGTTTCGACTTCGAACTGTTTGTCCACACCGGGGCAGGGCGTTACATCTGCGGTGAAGAAACCGCGCTGATTAACTCCCTCGAAGGTCGTCGCGCTAACCCGCGCTCCAAGCCGCCGTTCCCGGCAAGCTCTGGCGCATGGGGTAAGCCGACCTGCGTAAACAACGTCGAAACGCTGTGTAACGTACCGGCAATCCTCGCCAACGGCGTGGAGTGGTACCAGAACATCTCGAAGAGCAAAGATGCGGGCACCAAGCTGATGGGCTTCTCCGGTCGCGTGAAGAACCCTGGCCTGTGGGAACTGCCGTTTGGCACCACCGCGCGTGAGATCCTCGAAGACTACGCGGGCGGTATGCGTGATGGCCTGAAATTCAAGGCCTGGCAGCCGGGCGGCGCGGGAACTGACTTCCTGACCGAAGCGCATCTCGACCTGCCGATGGAGTTCGAAAGCATCGGTAAAGCGGGCAGCCGTCTGGGTACCGCGCTGGCAATGGCCGTTGACCACGAGATTGGCATGGTACCGCTGGTGCGTAACCTCGAAGAGTTCTTTGCCCGCGAGTCCTGCGGCTGGTGTACGCCGTGCCGTGACGGTCTGCCGTGGAGCGTAAAAATTCTGCGTGCGCTGGAGCGTGGCGAAGGCCAGCCTGGGGATATCGAGACACTTGAGCAACTGTGTCGTTTCCTCGGCCCGGGTAAAACCTTCTGTGCACACGCACCGGGCGCGGTGGAGCCGCTACAGAGCGCCATTAAATATTTCCGCGAAGAATTCGAAGCTGGCATCAAGCAGACCTTCAGCAATACCCACGCTATTGGTGGTATTCAGCCGAACCTGCTGAAAGAGCGCTGGTAATTGCAGGTTAACCCCTGCATCGCGATAAGTAATTCGATTAACGCTTAGTCACTGACTAAGCCAACTGGAAGCATGCTGACTATGGCTACGATTCATGTAGACGGCAAAGAATATGAGGTCAACGGAGCGGACAACCTGCTGGAAGCTTGTCTGTCTCTCGGCCTTGATATTCCGTACTTTTGCTGGCACCCGGCGCTGGGCAGCGTCGGTGCTTGCCGCCAGTGTGCGGTGAAGCAATATCAAAACGCGGAAGATACGCGTGGTCGCCTGGTGATGTCTTGTATGACACCAGCCACCGAAGGCACCTTTATTTCAATTGATGACGAAGAAGCGAAACAGTTCCGCGAAAGCGTTGTGGAGTGGTTGATGACTAACCACCCGCACGACTGTCCGGTCTGCGAAGAGGGCGGTAACTGCCACCTGCAGGATATGACCGTCATGACCGGTCATAGCTTCCGTCGCTTTCGTTTCACGAAGCGTACGCACCGCAACCAGGATCTGGGGCCGTTCATCTCTCACGAAATGAACCGCTGCATCGCCTGCTATCGCTGCGTACGTTACTACAAAGATTACGCCGATGGTGCGGATCTGGGCGTGTATGGCGCGCATGACAACGTCTACTTCGGTCGCCCGGAAGACGGTACGCTGGAAAGCGAATTCTCCGGTAACCTGGTCGAGATTTGCCCGACCGGCGTTTTCACCGATAAAACGCACTCCGAGCGCTACAACCGTAAGTGGGACATGCAGTTTGCGCCGAGCATCTGCCAGCAGTGTTCCATTGGCTGTAATACCAGTCCGGGCGAGCGCTATGGTGAACTGCGTCGTATCGAAAACCGCTACAACGGTACCGTTAACCACTACTTCCTCTGCGACCGTGGTCGTTTTGGCTATGGTTACGTGAACCTGAAAGACCGTCCGCGTCAGCCGGTACAGCGTCGTGGCGATGACCTGATCACGCTCAACGCCGAACAGGCGATGCAGGGCGCGGCGGATATTCTGCGCCAGTCGAAGAAAGTGATTGGTATCGGCTCCCCGCGCGCCAGCGTTGAAAGCAACTTCGCACTGCGTGAACTGGTCGGGGCGGATAACTTCTATACCGGTATCGCCCAGGGTGAGCAGGAACGTCTGCAGCTGGCGCTGAGCGTGCTGCGTGACGGCGGTATTCATACCCCGGCACTGCGCGAAATCGAGTCTTACGATGCGGTTCTGGTGCTGGGCGAAGACGTCACCCAGACCGGCGCGCGCGTTGCACTGGCGGTGCGTCAGGCGGTGAAAGGTAAAGCACGCGAAATGGCGGCGGCGCAGAAAGTGGCCGACTGGCAGATTGCGGCCATCCTTAACATTGGCCAGCGTGCTAAGCACCCGCTGTTTGTGACTAACGTCGATAACACCCGTCTGGATGACATCGCTGCATGGACCTACCGTGCGCCGGTTGAAGATCAGGCGCGTTTAGGTTTCGCTATCGCCCACGCGCTGGATAACAACGCCCCGGCGGTTGACGGTATCGATCGTGACCTGCAGAACAAAATTGACGTGATCGTTCAGGCATTAGCCGGAGCGAAGAAACCACTGATTATTTCCGGCACCAACGCCGGTAGCGCCGAAGTGATTCAGGCTGCTGCCAACGTGGCGAAGGCGCTGAAAGGTCGTGGCGCTGACGTCGGCATCACCATGATTGCGCGCTCTGTTAACAGCATGGGCCTGGGTATGATTGGCGGTGGTTCTCTTGACGACGCGCTGACCGAGCTGGAAACAGGTCGTGCTGACGCCGTCGTGGTGCTGGAAAATGACCTGCATCGCCATGCTTCAGCAACGCGTGTTAATGCCGCGCTGGCGAAAGCGCCGCTGGTACTGGTTGTTGACCATCAGCGCACGGCAATTATGGAAAACGCCCATCTGGTGCTTTCCGCCGCAAGCTTTGCCGAAAGCGATGGGACGGTGATTAACAACGAAGGCCGCGCGCAGCGCTTCTTCCAGGTCTATGACCCGTCATACTACGACAGCAACACCGTGATGCTGGAAAGCTGGCGCTGGCTGCACTCGCTGCACAGTACCGTGCAGAGCCGGGAAGTGGACTGGACGCAGCTCGACCACGTTATCGACGCGGTTGTTGAGAAGCTGCCGCAACTGGCTGGGATCAAAGATGCCGCACCGGATGCAAGCTTCCGTATCCGTGGACAGAAACTGGCGCGTGAGCCGCACCGCTACAGCGGTCGTACCGCAATGCGCGCCAACATCAGCGTCCATGAACCACGTCAGCCGCAGGACAAAGACACCATGTTCGCCTTCTCGATGGAAGGGAACAACCAGCCGTCTGCGCCGCGTTCACAAATTCCTTTTGCCTGGGCTCCGGGCTGGAACTCCCCACAGGCGTGGAACAAGTTCCAGGATGAAGTGGGCGGTAAACTGCGTCATGGCGATCCGGGCGTGCGTCTGATTGAAGCCTCTGCTGGCGGTATGGATTACTTCACTACCGTTCCGGCGAGCTTCGAGGCTCAGGATGGTCAGTGGCGTATCGCGCCGTACTACCATCTGTTTGGCAGCGACGAATTGTCCCAGCGTGCGCCGGTCTTCCAGACCCGTATGCCGCAGCCGTACATCAAACTTAACCCGGCAGACGCCGCGAAATTGGGTGTTAATGCCGGTACCCGCGTTTCTTTCAGCTACGATGGCAATACGGTCACGCTGCCGGTTGAAATCGCTGAAGGATTAACGGCAGGGCAGGTTGGTTTACCGATGGGTATGCCTGGCATCGCGCCGGTTCTGGCAGGTGCGCGTCTTGAGGATCTGCAGGAGGCACAGCAATGAGTTGGATTACACCCGATCTGATTGAGATCCTGCTGAGCATTCTCAAAGCGGTGGTGATTCTGCTGGTGGTGGTCACCTGCGGGGCATTCATGAGCTTTGGCGAACGTCGTCTGCTGGGTCTGTTCCAGAACCGTTACGGACCGAACCGTGTTGGCTGGGGCGGTTCGCTCCAACTGGTTGCGGACATGATCAAGATGTTCTTTAAAGAAGACTGGATCCCAAAATTCTCGGATCGTGTCATCTTTACCCTGGCGCCGATGATCGCCTTTACCTCGCTGCTGCTGGCTTTCGCCATCGTGCCGGTGAGTCCAAACTGGGTCGTGGCTGACCTGAACATCGGCATCCTGTTCTTCCTGATGATGGCTGGTCTCGCGGTATACGCGGTACTGTTCGCCGGTTGGTCGAGCAACAACAAATACTCGCTGCTGGGGGCGATGCGTGCTTCTGCGCAGACGCTGAGCTACGAAGTGTTCCTCGGACTGTCCCTGATGGGCGTGGTGGCGCAAGCCGGTTCATTCAACATGACCGACATCGTCAATAACCAGGCTGATATCTGGAACGTTATTCCGCAGTTCTTTGGTTTTGTCACCTTTGCTATCGCGGGCGTGGCGGTGTGTCACCGTCACCCGTTTGACCAGCCAGAAGCCGAGCAGGAACTGGCCGACGGTTACCACATTGAATATTCCGGTATGAAATTCGGTCTGTTCTTCGTGGGCGAGTACATCGGTATCGTCACCATTTCTGCACTGATGGTTACCCTGTTCTTCGGTGGCTGGCATGGCCCGTTCTTACCGCCATTCGTCTGGTTCGCGCTGAAAACCGCGTTCTTCATGATGATGTTCATTTTGATTCGTGCGTCGTTACCGCGTCCTCGTTATGACCAGGTAATGTCCTTCGGCTGGAAAGTCTGTCTGCCGCTGACGCTCGTCAACTTGTTGGTAACGGCGGCTGTCATTCTGTGGCAGGCGCAATAAGGGACACAAAGACCATGACCTTAAAAGAATTGTTCGTAGGTTTCGGCACCCAGGTACGTAGTATCTGGATGATCGGCCTGCATGCGTTCGCGAAACGCGAAACGCAGATGTATCCGGAAGAGCCGGTCTATCTACCGCCCCGTTTTCGTGGTCGTATCGTTCTGACCCGCGATCCGGACGGTGAAGAGCGCTGCGTTGCCTGTAACCTGTGTGCGGTAGCGTGTCCGGTAGGCTGTATCTCTCTGCAAAAAGCCGAGACCAAAGACGGCCGCTGGTATCCGGAGTTTTTCCGCATTAACTTCTCACGCTGCATTTTCTGCGGCCTGTGCGAAGAAGCCTGTCCGACAACGGCTATTCAGCTGACTCCAGATTTCGAGCTGGGTGAGTACAAGCGCCAGGACCTGGTTTACGAGAAAGAGGATCTGCTGATCTCCGGTCCGGGCAAATACCCGGAATATAACTTCTACCGGATGGCAGGTATGGCAATCGACGGCAAAGATAAGGGCGAAGCAGAGAACGAAGCCAAGCCTATCGACGTCAAGAGCCTGTTACCGTAAGGAGAGGGGCAATGGAGTTCGCTTTTTATATCTGTGGCCTGATAGCCATTCTCGCAACCTTGCGGGTGATCACCCACACCAATCCGGTACACGCACTGCTGTATCTGATTATTTCGCTGCTGGCGATTTCCGGGGTGTTCTTCTCGTTAGGCGCTTACTTCGCCGGTGCGCTGGAAATTATCGTCTACGCGGGTGCCATCATGGTGCTGTTCGTGTTCGTGGTAATGATGCTCAACCTCGGTGGCTCTGAAATTGAACAGGAACGCCAATGGCTGAAACCGCAGGTGTGGATTGGTCCGGCGATTCTGTCGGCCATCATGCTGGTGGTGATTGTGTACGCCATTCTGGGTGTTAACGATCAGGGCATCGACGGGACGCCAATTAGCGCGAAAGCAGTCGGTATTACCCTGTTCGGACCGTATGTACTGGCGGTCGAACTGGCTTCGATGCTGCTGCTGGCGGGCCTGGTTGTGGCCTTCCACGTTGGTCGCGAAGAGCGTTCAGGTGAAGTGTTGAGCAATCGCACCGATGACCGTGCGAAAAGAAAAACGGAGGAGCACGCATGATCCCCTTACAACATGGACTGATCCTCGCGGCTGTCTTATTCGTGCTGGGCTTAACCGGTCTGGTTATCCGCCGCAATCTGCTGTTTATGCTGATTGGGCTGGAAATCATGATTAACGCCTCCGCGCTGGCCTTTGTGGTCGCCGGAAGCTACTGGGGCCAGACCGATGGTCAGGTGATGTACATTCTCGCCATCAGCCTTGCGGCTGCGGAAGCGAGCATTGGACTTGCGCTGTTGCTGCAACTTCATCGCCGTCGCCAGAACCTGAACATCGATTCAGTAAGTGAGATGCGTGGATGAACATGCTTGCCTTAACCATAATTCTGCCATTTATTGGCTTTGTATTGCTGGCATTCTCTCGCGGTCGTTGGTCAGAAAATCTGTCCGCTACCGTGGGCGTTGGCTCTATTGGCCTGGCTGCGCTGGTGACGGCGTTTGTTGGCGTTGACTTCTTTGCTAATGGTCAACAAGCCTACAGCCAGCCGCTGTGGACGTGGATGTCTGTCGGTGACTTCAACATCGGCTTCAACCTGGTGCTGGACGGCCTGTCGCTGACTATGCTCAGCGTGGTAACCGGCGTCGGTTTCCTGATCCACATGTTCGCCTCCTGGTATATGCGCGGAGAAGAGGGCTACTCTCGTTTCTTCGCTTACACCAACCTGTTTATCGCCAGCATGGTGGTTCTGGTACTGGCGGATAACCTGCTGCTGATGTACCTCGGTTGGGAAGGTGTGGGCCTGTGTTCCTATCTGCTGATCGGTTTCTATTACACCGATCCGAAGAATGGCGCTGCGGCAATGAAAGCCTTCGTGGTGACCCGTGTCGGTGACGTGTTCCTCGCCTTCGCGCTGTTCATCCTCTACAACGAGCTGGGCACGTTGAACTTCCGCGAGATGGTCGAACTGGCACCTGCGCACTTCGAAGCGGGTAACAACATGCTGATGTGGGCAACCCTGATGCTGCTGGGTGGTGCGGTAGGTAAATCCGCGCAGCTGCCGTTGCAGACTTGGCTTGCTGATGCGATGGCCGGCCCGACGCCTGTCTCCGCGCTGATCCACGCCGCGACGATGGTTACCGCCGGTGTCTACCTGATTGCACGTACCCACGGTCTGTTCCTGATGACCCCGGAAATCCTGCATCTGGTGGGGATTATCGGTGCAATCACGCTGGTGCTGGCGGGTTTTGCCGCGCTGGTACAGACCGACATCAAACGCGTTCTCGCTTACTCCACCATGAGCCAGATTGGCTACATGTTCCTGGCGCTCGGCGTTCAGGCATGGGATGCGGCGATTTTCCACCTGATGACGCACGCCTTCTTTAAAGCGCTGCTGTTCCTGGCGTCCGGCTCGGTTATCCTGGCCTGCCATCACGAACAGAACATCTTCAAGATGGGCGGCCTGCGTAAGTCTATTCCGCTGGTGTATCTCTGCTTCCTGATTGGTGGCGCGGCGCTGTCGGCTCTGCCGCTGATCACCGCGGGCTTCTTCAGTAAGGATGAGATTCTGGCCGGTGCGATGGCGAACGGTCATATCAATCTGATGGTTGCAGGTCTGGTCGGTGCGTTTATGACCTCGCTGTACACCTTCCGTATGATTTTCATCGTGTTCCACGGTAAAGAACAAATTCACGCTCACGCCGGGAAGGGGATTACCCATCATCTGCCGCTGATTGTGCTGATGATCCTGTCTACCTTTGTTGGCGCGCTGATTGTGCCGCCGCTGCAGGGCGTACTGCCTGCAACGACCGAACTTGAGCATGGTCGCGTCATGACGCTGGAAATTACCTCCGGCATCGTAGCGATTGCGGGCATCCTGATCGCCGCGTGGCTGTGGCTGGGTAAACGTACGCTGGTGACGTCGATTGCCAACAGTGCGCCGGGCCGCCTGCTGGGTACCTGGTGGTATAACGCATGGGGCTTCGACTGGCTGTACGACAAAGTGTTCGTTAAGCCGTTCCTTGGCGTTGCCTGGCTGCTGAAAAGCGATCCGCTTAACGCCCTGATGAACATTCCGGCGATCCTTTCCCGCTTTGCAGGTAAAGGCCTGCTGTTAAGCGAGAACGGTTATCTGCGCTGGTATGTGGCATCAATGAGCATTGGCGCTGTCGTTGTGCTGGCACTGTTGATGGTACTGCGTTGATCGTAAAGTGAATTTTATCCAAATTCGTTGAAAATCAGGCCTCTGTCAGAGGCCTTAAAAAGGAATAAAAATCGCCATGTTACTACCCTGGCTAATATTGATTCCCTTTATCGGTGGCTTCCTGTGCTGGCAGACCGAACGCTTTGGCGTGAAGGTGCCGCGCTGGATCGCGCTGATTACCATGGGACTGACGCTGGCGCTTGGCCTGCAACTGTGGTTGCAGGGCGGCTATTCACTGACGCAATCCGCGGGTATTCCGCAGTGGCAGTCTGAGTTTGTTCTGCCGTGGATCCCACGCTTTGGCATCTCTATCCATTTAGCAATCGACGGCTTGTCGCTGCTGATGGTGGTGCTGACCGGTCTGCTCGGTGTTCTGGCGGTCCTTTGCTCCTGGAATGAAATCGAAAAATACCAGGGCTTCTTCCACCTGAACCTGATGTGGATTCTGGGCGGCGTCATCGGCGTGTTCCTGGCCATCGACATGTTCCTGTTCTTCTTCTTCTGGGAAATGATGCTGGTGCCGATGTACTTCCTGATCGCGCTGTGGGGGCATAAAGCCTCTGACGGTAAAACGCGTATCACGGCGGCAACCAAGTTCTTCATTTACACCCAGGCGAGTGGTCTGGTGATGTTGATTGCCATCCTGGCGCTGGTGTTTGTGCACTATAAAGCGACCGGCGTGTGGACCTTCAACTATGAAGAGCTGCTGAACACCCCGATGTCCCACGGCGTGGAATATCTGCTGATGCTGGGCTTCTTCATCGCCTTCGCGGTGAAAATGCCGGTGGTTCCGCTGCATGGCTGGTTACCGGATGCGCACTCCCAGGCACCGACCGCAGGTTCCGTTGACCTTGCGGGGATCTTGCTGAAAACCGCAGCCTACGGTCTGCTGCGTTTCTCCCTGCCGCTGTTCCCGAACGCGTCGGCGGAGTTTGCGCCTATCGCAATGTGGCTTGGCGTAATCGGTATCTTCTACGGCGCGTGGATGGCCTTCAATCAGTACGACATCAAACGTCTGATTGCCTACACCTCCGTATCCCACATGGGCTTCGTGCTGATTGCTATCTACACCGGCAGCCAACTGGCTTACCAGGGCGCGGTTATCCAGATGATCGCGCACGGTCTGTCCGCAGCCGGTCTGTTCATCCTGTGTGGTCAGCTGTACGAACGTCTGCACACGCGTGACATGCGTATGATGGGCGGTCTGTGGGGCAAAATGAAATGGTTGCCTGCGCTGTCCATGTTCTTCGCAGTATGTACGCTGGGTATGCCGGGTACAGGTAACTTCGTTGGCGAATTTATGATTCTGTTCGGCAGCTACCAGGTGGTTCCGGTCATTACCGTGATCTCGACCTTTGGTCTGGTGTTTGCCTCTGTATACTCGCTGGCGATGCTGCATCGCGCTTACTTTGGTAAGGCGAAGAGCCAGATTGCCAGTGTAGAACTGCCAGGGATGTCGCTGCGTGAGCTGTTTATCATCCTGTTGCTGGTCGTGCTTCTGGTACTGCTTGGCTTCTATCCGCAGCCGATTCTGGATACCTCGCATTCTGCGATGAGCAACATCCAGCAGTGGTTTGTTAATTCCGTTACTACTACAAGGCCGTAAATCGCCATGACAATAACTCCACAACACCTGATTGCGCTGCTACCGCTGCTGATCGTCGGCTTGACGGTGGTGGTTGTGATGCTCTCCATTGCGTGGCGACGCAATCACTTCCTCAATGCCACGCTGTCGGTCATTGGGCTTAACGCCGCGCTGGTTTCGCTCTGGTTTGTTGGCCAGGCGGGCGCCATGGACGTCACCCCGCTGATGCGGGTTGACGGTTTCGCCATGCTCTACACCGGGCTGGTGCTGCTGGCGAGTCTTGCCACCTGTACCTTTGCTTACCCGTGGCTGGAAGGCTACGACGACAACCGGGAAGAGTTTTACCTGCTGGTGTTGATTGCCGCGCTCGGCGGTATTCTGCTGGCAAATGCTAACCATCTGGCGGCGCTGTTCCTCGGTATCGAACTGATTTCTCTACCGCTGTTTGGTCTGGTTGGCTATGCGTTCCGTCAGAAACGTTCGCTGGAAGCCAGTATCAAATACACCATTCTGTCTGCCGCAGCGTCTTCCTTCCTGCTGTTCGGTATGGCGCTGGTGTACGCGCAGTCTGGCAACCTGTCGTTTGTTGCGCTCGGTAAGAGCCTTGGCGACGGCATGCTGCATGAACCGCTGCTGCTGGCGGGCTTCGGTCTGATGATTGTTGGCCTCGGCTTTAAACTCTCGCTGGTTCCGTTCCACCTGTGGACGCCAGACGTATACCAGGGTGCTCCGGCTCCGGTTTCTACCTTCCTGGCGACGGCGAGCAAAATCGCTATCTTCGGCGTGGTGATGCGTCTGTTCCTGTATGCGCCGGTTGGCGACAGCGAAGCGGTGCGTATCGTGCTGGGCATCATTGCCTTTGCTTCCATCATCTTCGGTAACCTGATGGCGCTGAGCCAGACCAACATTAAGCGTCTGCTCGGTTACTCCTCCATCTCTCACCTCGGCTATCTGCTGGTGGCGTTAATTGCCCTGCAGAGCGGGGAGATGTCGATGGAAGCGGTTGGCGTGTACCTGGCCGGTTATCTGTTCAGCAGCCTCGGCGCGTTCGGTGTGGTCAGCCTGATGTCCAGCCCGTACCGCGGCCCGGATGCAGATTCTCTGTTCTCCTACCGTGGTCTGTTCTGGCATCGTCCTATCCTCGCGGCAGTGATGACGGTGATGATGCTGTCTCTGGCGGGTATCCCGATGACGCTGGGCTTTATCGGTAAGTTCTATGTACTGGCGGTCGGTGTGCAGGCTAACCTGTGGTGGCTGGTTGCTGCCGTGGTGGTCGGTTCCGCGATTGGTTTGTACTACTACCTGCGCGTTGCCGTGAGCCTGTACCTGAGCGCTCCGCAACAGCTGAACCGCGATGCGCCGTCTAACTGGCAGTACAGCGCGGGCGGGATCGTGGTGCTGATTTCTGCTCTGTTGGTGCTGGTGCTGGGTATCTATCCGCAACCGCTGATCAGCATTGTGCAGTTAGCGACACCGCTGATGTAATACATCATGCTGTAAACAAAAGGAGTCTGGGCAATGTCCAGACTCTTTTTTTTATCTAGATAGTGATGCCATAGGCCTGAAGCTTCTGTATAAATTTAATCGCACCCTTAAAGTTTAAGTGATCGCCATCCTGAAAGTCGTGACGAGTAAAGTCCGGGTCACTACTCATGTCGATGAGTACAATATTTTTCTTATTGAATGTGATTTGTTGGTAAAATGAAAAAGCCTCATTGAGCATTTCTTTATCAATGTTTTCTATATACTTCTGCGGCTGAGGGGCGAATACTATATACATGGCGTATTTATTTATCTCGGTATTGTGGACCATTTTCTCGAGATTACGCGAATTTGATTTCAATGATTCCTTATAACGAAAAAGTTTTGAGTGATTGGTACCGCGCTGTATGCTGAGTTTATCCATTTCCTCTTCACACATTGAACTTTCATTTTTTTGTTCACCAATTAACGTATGAAAGTCAAAGTTGTGATATTTTTGGTTAACAATATCTGTTATCGCGGCTATTAACTTTGCTTCAGATATAAATAAATTTAACAGGTTTTTTTCAATGCTACTGCTAATTGATGCAGGTTGGTATATCTCATCATGATTGCTGGTGAAAATTTCTTCATCGTATTGAATGTATGGGATATTGTTTTTTTTGGCGAAAAATTTAAGCTCCTTAAATACGCCACTGTTAAAGGTGCTTTTACTTCTGGCTAATTCATGGTGTAAATCAAAGAAACTCGTGATATGAATATGGTTTTTTAACTGGCCACTCTGAGCCAGATGTTCAGTGATAGCCAGGGCAAAGGCAGTATCACCACTTTTAACGGACATATTGGCTGTACAGGTAGTCAATTGTGTTGGTACACCCCACCAGGCATAAGATGACCCCGTAACGACATTATCAATAATCTGTGTATTGTATTTGTTGTATTCATATTCCAGATACATGGCATACTTTTTGTTAGTCCCACAGTCCACCCGTAGTGGACTATAGTAGATGTAAGAGAAAACATTCGCACAGTCGAATTTTCTTCTTAAAATATGGCTTCCTTCATCATCATAGATGAGAATGTTAGTTGCATCATAGGTTGACGGATGGTTGATAGTCTGAATACAGAGTTCAACGTCAGCGGTGATGTCGATATGTACAAGTTGTGACTGAAAACGATCCGCGATAATGGTACTAAAACTGAGATAATGACTATGGGTGCCATAAAAGAAAATCTTATATTGCGCGGATTGCAGGAGCGTCATCCAGTATTCTGAAATTATAGGAAGAATAACCTCTACATCTTTTTCAGTGATATCTCTTGTCGTGAGCGGTATAAGGTTATTGATCAAGGTGACAGATTGTTCATTCTCCTCTATATGTTGCTGGCCTGCGATTAAAGTATTCTTAATATTGTCGATGTCTAAATTAAGTTTGTATTTGGCCAGAGATTTTGCATGTTTTTGGAGATCTTTAATGAAACGGTGTTTATCCACGTCACTGCCTGCTTAGAAATGTGAAAATCATGTAGGATAATTGTTGAGCGCTATTTTTTTACTCAACGGCTGGTATCTAAAAGCGGCAATTTTTAATGATAATTAAAGGGGGCATGGTAATGAGGTTATTTTTGCAGGGGAACGCCTCCCTTACTCGTTGGAGAGCCGCAGAGTAAGGGGGCAGGTTGAGCGTCAGGCCGAAAGCTGACGGCTCACCAGCGGACCGCTAATGTCTTTCGCTGCGCGCTCCATAACTTCCTGAATCACAGAAGAGAGCTCATTGACCTCAAATTTTGCCACGTAGCCATCAGCTTTAACCCGGCGAACATGATCTTCATTGGCGCTACCGGAAAGCGAGGAGTGGATAACCACCGGGATTTTCTTCAGGCGTTCGTCGGTCTTGATCTTACGGGTAAGCGTAAAACCGTCCATCTCGGGCATTTCCAGGTCGGTGAGCACCAGGGCTATCTTCTCGGTGATTGGCTTGCCTTCCGCTTGCGCTTCTGCGGAAAGCTGCTGGATTTTTTCCCACGCATCCTTACCTGTCACATGCATTTGATGCGGGATTTCCATGGCGTTAAGCCCTTTCTCCAGCATCGCGCGAGCGACTTTCGAATCTTCTGCCACAATAGCCACCGCACCCGGCGTGATATTGAATTTACTGGTTTTCAGGTCTGTCGCGCGTAAATCGTGATTGGACGGTACGATGTCGTAAAGGATCTGCTCAACGTCGAGTACCAACGCCAGGTTGTTAGTCTCTTTGTTGTCGTCCAGACAGGCGATACTGGTAATGTAGCGACCGTTGACGGCTTTCTCGGCGGTATGCACCTGTTGCCAGTCCAGACGCATAATGTTTTCCACTGACTCCACGGCAAACGCCTGTACGCTGCGGGCGTATTCCGTAATGAGCAGGATGTTAAGCCCGGTCTCTGGTTTACAGCCCGCCACCGCCGGCAGGTCAATCACCGGGATCACTTGATCGCGAATGTTCACCATACCTAACAGCGGAGCTTTCATTCCCGCCGGACGCGTAAAGGTCGGCATCGGCACGATTTCACGCAGTTTGAATACGTTGATGCCAAACAGCTCTGATTTCTGTTCCTCGACGGATTTGCCGAGGCGAAACAGCAGCAGTTCAAAACGGTTAGACAGGGTTAGGTTGGTCCTGTCATCAATATCTTTCTGGAAATTGTTCATCCTGTCCTCAGTGTGAAAGCCAGCCTTTTCACTGTTATCGGCACTGAGGCGAAAAAATAGAGCATTAAACGGTGAAAATGGCGAAATCGTGAGCCAGTTCAGTTGCCGGGAACAGCGCTCTGCACTCTTCGAGTAACCGCTGACAGCCTTTTTCATCGTAGCGTGAACTCACGTGGGTCATGATCAGACGTCCCACTCCGGCCTCACGCGCCAGCTTTGCAGCTTGTTGGGTCGAGCTGTGCCCGCGGCTGTTGGCCTTCTCCTCCATTGACGAGTCCAGCGTGGTTTCATGCACCATCACATCCACGCCTTTTGCCAGTTCAAGGGCACTTGCGCACGGGCCTGTATCGCCGAAAATCGCCACGGATTTTCCCCTGGTGGCCGGGGCAAGAAAGTCGGCACCGTTAATCGCGCGACCATCTTCCAGTACGATGGTTTTCCCGGCTTTCAAATCCTGGAACCACGGGCCGGATTTAACACCAGCCGCCTTCAGAGCGCTGGCGTCAAGTGCACCGGGTTTGTCGTGCTCTTCAATGCGAAAACCATAGCATTCCAGCGGATGTTCCAGTGGATATGCCGTTACCCTACGCAAGCCGTCATCGACGATTTCACCCGCGGTGATTTCCACAATATCCAGAGGATAATCAGTCCATGAACCGCTCAGACGCAATGCGGTTTCGGTAAATTCCCGTAATCCTTTTGGTCCGTAAAGCGTCAGTGGCTTCACGTTCCCGGCCATCGAACGACTGCACAACAGCCCAGGTAAACCAAACAGGTGGTCGCCATGCAGGTGGCTGATAAAGATACGGTCGAGCTTTCCCGGATTGAACGGCGTGGCGAGCATCTGATGCTGTGTTCCTTCGCCGCAATCAAAAAGCCACAGCCCCGGCTGAGTCGGGTGTTGCAGATTAAGTAAAATTGCCGTTACATTGCGTGAGCGGGTAGGAACTCCCGCTGACGTGCCTAAAAATAGTAATTCCATCTTTGCGTTACACTTTTCGCCATCAATAAGGCAGGGTGTTCAGGTTATCACAACAAAGGGGCAGACAATGATTCACTGGCAAGATCTCCACCATGCAAAGCTGAGTACACAAGAACTGTATGCCATTCTTCAGCTTCGCTGCGCGGTGTTTGTTGTTGAACAACAGTGTCCATATCAGGATGTGGATGGCGACGATCTGGCTGGAGAAAATCGGCACATTCTGGGCTGGCACAATGAGGAACTGGTGGCGTATGCGAGGATTCTGAAAAGCGACGACGATCTGGAGCCGGTGGTCATTGGCCGGGTGATTGTCAGCGAAGCACTGCGCGGCGCAAAACTGGGGCAACAGCTAATGACTCAGACGCTGGCATCCTGTGCGCAGCACTGGCCGCACAAGGCGCTGTATCTGGGGGCGCAGGCGCATCTGCAACCGTTTTATGCGCGCTTTGGTTTTATACCGGTGACGGATATTTATGACGAAGACGGGATTCCGCACATCGGGATGGCGCGAGAAGCACATCAGGCATAAACAGGCGCAAACGGTCCAGGTTGTCTATAGTTAGCGGATACGTCAATAGAAAGGGAGAATACAATGTCTTTTCAATCTTATGAATCACGTATCGATGATGATCTGGAACTACTGAGCGAAACGCTGGAAGAGGTGTTGCGTTCTTCCGGCGATCCGGCCGATCAAAAATATCTTGAGTTAAAAGCGAGGGCAGAGCGGGCGTTAGAAGAGGTGAGAAATCGCGTCAGCCATGCTTCTGACAATTATTATTTCCGCGCGAAAAAGGCCGTATGTCGGGCAGATGACTATGTGCATGAAAAGCCCTGGCGCGGAATCGGTGTTGGCGCCACGGTCGGTTTAGTGATGGGATTATTGTTAGCACGGCGATAAATTCCGCAACGTCAGCGCATTTGTTCGTACTCCCTAACTGGGGGTACTGCTTTTTCTGTTCAGTACCCCGTATAATAAGAGGTTTTTAACAGGGAGAGGTCCGCGTGCAATCAATCACTACTGCGCTGGAAGGTCTGATGCGTCATTTGTCGCAAGAGATACCGGTAGCACCTGGAATTCGTATTTACGACATACCTTTCCCTCTGAACGATGCGTTTGATGCTTTAGGATGGCTGGCCAGTCAACCCGTCTGGCCCCAGTTTTACTGGCAGCAGCGTAACGGCGACGAAGAAGCCGCTGTGCTGGGGGCTGTCGCCACATTTTCCTCGCTGGCATCCGCTCAGCAGTTTTTACGTCAGCACGACAATCAACCTGACCTGCGTATCTGGGGCCTCAATGCGTTCGAGCCCCAGCACGGCAATTTATTGTTACCGCGACTGGAATGGCGACGCTGCGCCGGGGTGGCAAGCTTACGGTTACACCTGTACAGCGATGTTTCGCTGCGTGAAGACGCCGCACGCGCGGTTGAATTTATCTCCACGCTGGCCAACGTTAAGCCGCTACCCGCGTTGCGTCTGAGTTTAACGGGAGAACAACACTGGCCTGATAAAGCCGGTTGGATAGACCTGATAAAACTTGCCACGCACACGATAAATGGGGAAGAACTCGACAAAGTTGTGCTGGCGCGAGCGACCGATTTACAGTTTTCACAGCCGGTGAATGCCGCTGCGGTAATGGCTTCCAGCCGTCGCCTAAACCTCAACTGCTACCATTTCTTTATGGCATTCTCTGCCGACTCTGCTTTTCTTGGCTCTTCCCCTGAACGTTTGTATCGGCGGCGCGACACGGCGCTGCGCACCGAAGCGCTGGCCGGAACCGTTGCCAATCACGCCGAGGATCATCGCGCCTGGCAGTTAGGCGACTGGTTGATGAAAGATGATAAAAACCAGCGCGAGAATATGCTGGTGGTCGAAGATATTTGCCAGCGGCTGCAAGGCTGTACGCAAACCCTTGATGTGCTCCCCCCGCAGGTGCTCAGACTGCGTAAGGTGCAGCATCTACGCCGTTGTATCTGGACGGAGCTGAATCAGGCCGACGATACGCTTTGCCTGATGCAACTCCAGCCTACGGCGGCCGTTGCAGGCATTCCGCGTGAGCTGGCACGCGTATTCATCCAGCAAAATGAACCCTTTGAACGCGAGTGGTATGCCGGCTCTGCGGGTTATCTTTCTCTGCGCCAAAGTGAATTCTGCGTATCATTGCGTTCGGCGAAAATTAACGCCAACGTGGTCCGCCTGTATGCCGGTGCGGGGATCGTGCGTGGTTCAGATCCTGAGCAAGAATGGCAAGAAATAGACAATAAAGCGGCAGGACTGCGCACTTTATTACAGATGGAAGGGTAATGAGTTGTATATTACCGACTCATATCAAAAATCCATTTATTCGATTCTTTATACTGTGTCGCAATATTGATACCGGACAATCTCATGTCAGTAAGCGCATTTAACCGACGCTGGGCGGCGGTCATTCTGGAAGCACTCACTCGCCACGGCGTCAGGCATGTCTGCATTGCCCCTGGCTCTCGTTCTACACCGTTGACGCTGGCAGCTGCGGAAAATCCTGCTTTTATCCACCATACCCATTTTGATGAGCGTGGGCTTGGGCATCTGGCCTTAGGCCTGGCAAAAGTAAGCCGGCAGCCTGTCGCCGTGATTGTCACGTCCGGTACGGCGGTGGCGAACTTGTATCCCGCATTGATTGAAGCGGGCCTGACCGGTGAAAAACTGATTTTACTCACGGCTGACCGCCCGCCTGAACTTATCGACTGTGGCGCTAACCAGGCGATTCGTCAGGCCGGCATGTTTGCTTCTCATCCGTCGCAAACCCTCTCTTTACCGCGCCCGACGCAGGACATCCCGGCGAGCTGGCTGGTGTCTACCATTGATAATGCGCTTGCTGCCTTGCATAGCGGGGCGGTTCATATTAATTGCCCCTTTGCAGAGCCGCTGTATGGCGACATGGACGAAACGGGTATTGCCTGGCAGCAACGCCTTGGCGACTGGTGGCAGGACGACAAGCCCTGGCTACGTGAAGCGCGTCGGCTGGAAAGCGACAAACAACGTGACTGGTTTTTCTGGCGACAAAAGCGCGGTGTAGTCATTGCCGGTCGTATGAGCGCGGAAGAGGGCAAGAAAGTTGCGCAATGGGCGCAGATGCTCGGTTGGCCGCTGATTGGCGATGTGCTGTCGCAAACCGGACAACCCCTGCCATGTGCTGACCTGTGGTTGGGGAATGCGAAGGCGGTGACTGAGTTACAGCAGGCGCAGATAGTGGTGCAGCTTGGCAGTAGCCTGACCGGAAAACGACTCCTGCAATGGCAGGCCAGCTGCGATCCGCAGGAATACTGGATTGTCGATAATATTGAAGGTCGCCTCGATCCGGCGCATCATCGTGGGCGCAGGCTGGTGGCGAAGGTGGGTGACTGGCTGGATCTGCACCCGGCGGAAAAACGCCAACCCTGGTGCGTGGAAATCCCGCGCCTGGCGCAACTGGCATGGCAGGCGGTGGAAGCTCGTCGCGATGCGTTTGGTGAAGCGCAATTAGCCCATCGTATTCACGAATATCTGCCCGAACAAGGGCAACTGTTTGTGGGTAATAGTCTGGTTGTGCGCCTGATTGACGCACTGTCGCAGCTTCCGGCTGGTTTCCCGGTCTATAGCAACCGCGGCGCGAGCGGCATTGACGGTCTGCTGTCAACGGCGGCGGGCGTACAGCGCGCCAGCGCAAAATCAACGCTGGCTATCGTCGGCGATTTATCTGCCCTGTATGACCTCAATGCGCTGGCGTTATTGCGTCAGGTTTCCGCGCCGTTTGTCCTGATTGTGGTCAATAATAACGGCGGGCAGATATTTTCCCTGCTGCCGACGCCGGCAAGTGAACGTGAACGGTTCTATCTGATGCCGCAGAACGTGCATTTTGAACATGCCGCAGCCATGTTTAACCTTAAATATCAGCGCCCAGAAAACTGGGAGCAACTGGAGAACGCGTTGACAAATGCCTGGCGTACTCCTGCAGCAACGGTGATTGAGCTGGTGGTGAACGAAACTGACGGGGCGCAAACCCTGCAGCAACTGCTGGCGCAGGTAAGCCATCTATGAGCCTGCACGCCCAGGCGACCGTAAGCCAGAGTGGAGCACCCTGGCTGGTTTTCCTGCACGGTTTCTCCGGCGACTGTCGGGAATGGCAGACGGTCGGTGAAGCGTTTCAGGATTATTCGCGGCTGTATATCGACCTGCCGGGACACGGCGGTTCCGCCGACATCAAGGTGAGCGGGTTCAATGATGTTTGTGTGTTATTGCGCAGCACCTTACTTAGTTACAACATACTTAACTACTGGCTGGTGGGATACTCTCTTGGCGGCAGAGTCGCGATGATGGCGGCCTGTCAGGAGATGCCCGGGCTTTGCGGTCTGGTCGTTGAAGGTGGACATCCTGGTTTGCAAAGCGAGGAGGAGCGCGTCCAACGTCGCCTCTCGGATGGCCGCTGGGCCGCGCGTTTTCGCGCTGAACCGCTGCGTGAGGTATTTAATGACTGGTATCAACAGCCGGTATTTTCCTCGCTGAATGCAGCGCAAAGAGAGGCGCTGGTGGATCTGCGTAGCCAAAATAATGGGCATACGCTGGCGGCGATGCTGGAGGCTACCTCGCTTGCCGTACAACCTGATTTACGTGCGCGACTCACTGCGCGCACATTTCCGTTTTATTATTTATGTGGTGAACGTGACGATAAATTCCGCGCGCTGGCGACGGAAATGTCAGTACCAAACCATGTGATTCGTAACGCCGGACACAACGCGCATCGGGACAACCCCGCTGGCGTGGTGAACTGTCTGGCTCAGATTCTGCGTCGCTGACTATAGGACATTTTATGATCTATCCTGATGAAACAATGCTTTACGCACCGGTAGAATGGCACGATTGCTCTGCAGGCTATACCGACATTCTCTACGAGAAATCCACCGACGGTATCGCCAAAATCACCATTAATCGTCCGCAGGTACGCAATGCTTTCCGTCCTGTTACCGTAAAAGAGATGATCCAGGCGCTGGCGGATGCCCGCTATGACGACAACATCGGCGTGATCATTCTGACCGGTGCGGGTGATAAAGCGTTCTGCGCAGGCGGCGATCAAAAAGTGCGTGGCGACTACGGCGGATACCAGGATGACTCCGGTGTGCATCACCTGAACGTGCTGGACTTCCAGCGTCAGATTCGTACCTGTCCAAAACCGGTCGTGGCGATGGTGGCAGGGTACTCCATCGGCGGCGGCCATGTACTGCACATGATGTGTGATCTGACCATTGCGGCGGAAAACGCCATCTTTGGTCAGACCGGCCCAAAAGTGGGTTCCTTCGACGGCGGTTGGGGTGCCTCTTACATGGCCCGTATCGTTGGTCAGAAAAAAGCGCGTGAAATCTGGTTCCTGTGCCGTCAGTACGATGCGCAGCAGGCGCTGGACATGGGCCTGGTCAACACCGTGGTTCCGCTGGCAGATCTGGAGAAAGAGACCGTACGCTGGTGCCGCGAGATGCTGCAAAACAGCCCGATGGCGCTGCGTTGCCTGAAAGCCGCGCTGAACGCCGACTGCGATGGGCAGGCAGGCCTGCAAGAGCTGGCCGGTAACGCCACCATGCTATTCTACATGACGGAAGAAGGTCAGGAAGGCCGTAACGCCTTTAACCAGAAACGTCAGCCTGACTTCAGCAAATTCAAACGGAATCCGTAATGCGTAGCGCGCAGGTATACCGCTGGCAGATCCCCATGGACGCGGGGGTGATTCTGCGCGACAGGCGGTTAAAAACGCGTGACGGGCTGTATGTTTGTCTGCGTGACGGCGAGCGTGAAGGGTGGGGAGAGATCTCCCCGCTGCCGGGCTTCAGTCAGGAAAGCTGGGAAGAGGCGCAAACCGAGCTACTGGCCTGGGTGCAAGGCTGGCTGCAAGGGGATGCTTCTTTACCACAGCTGCCTGCTGTCGCTTTTGGCACAAGCTGTGCGCTGGCCGAACTGGCAGGTACTCTGCCGGAGGCCGCAGACTATCGTGCTGCGCCGCTGTGTACGGGCGATCCTGACGATCTGGTGCTGCAACTGGCGGATATGCCGGGCGAAAAAGTCGCGAAGATCAAGGTTGGGCTGTATGAAGCGGTTCGCGACGGGATGGTCGCCAATCTGCTGCTCGAGGCGATTCCGGAGCTGCATCTGCGACTTGACGCCAACCGTGCCTGGACGCCGTTGAAAGCCCAACAGTTCGCGAAATACGTCAATCCAGAGTATCGCGGACGCATTGCCTTCCTGGAAGAGCCATGTAAAACCCGCGATGACTCACGCGCATTCGCACGTGAAACCGGCATTGCCATCGCCTGGGACGAAAGTCTGCGCGAAGCGGATTTCACCTTTGAAGCCGAAGAGGGCGTCAAGGCTGTGGTTATCAAACCGACGCTGACCGGTAGTCTCGACAAAGTGCGTGAACAGGTTGCGGCGGCGCATGCGCTTGGTCTCACCGCCGTTATCAGTTCGTCTATTGAGTCGAGTCTCGGCTTAACCCAACTGGCGAGAATTGCCGCCTGGCTGACGCCACAGACGATTCCGGGTCTGGACACGCTGAGCCTGATGCAGTGTCAGCAGGTACGCACCTGGCCGGGTAGCGCATTGCCGTGTATTGACGTTGATGCGCTGGAACGCCTGCTATGACCTCGTGGGAAACGCCCGATAGCGCAAGCTTATCGGGCACTGACTGGCCATGGCGTCACTGGCGACAGGTTCGTGCGCAGGTGCCAGCCTTACGCCTCAACGATGAGGTGTTAAGCTGGAATGAACTCTGCGCACGCGTTGACCATCTGGCCTGCGGGTTTGCTGCTCAGGGCGTGGAAGAGGGCGATGGGGTCCTGCTCCGCGCCTGGAACCATCCGCGTTCTTTACTGGCCTGGCTGGCGCTGCTGCAATGTGGGGCGCGGGTTTTACCTGTGAATCCGCAGTTGCCACAGTCGTTGCTTGATGCGCTGGTTCCGGACTTAACGCTACGTTTTGCGTTGGATCTGGAGGCGGCTGGCGCGTTCCCGGGGCTGAATCCGTTGCAGATGCAGACGCTACCTGGCGCTCATGCCGCCGAGTGGTCGCCTCAGCGTTTGAGCACAATGACGTTAACCTCCGGTTCCACCGGATTGCCGAAAGCGGCGGTTCACACCTGTCAGGCTCATCTGGCAAGCGCGCAGGGCGTGCTGTCATTAATGCCGTTTGGCGCTGAAGATGACTGGCTGCTTTCACTGCCCCTGTTTCATGTCTCCGGCCAGGGTATTTTATGGCGCTGGTTGTTTGCCGGAGCGCGAATGACCGTGCGCGACAAGCAGCCGCTGGAACAAATGCTGATCGGCTGCACCCATGCCTCGCTGGTCCCTACTCAGTTGTGGCGCTTGTTGGTCAATAAAACGCCTATCACGCTCAAAGCGGTGCTGCTGGGCGGCGCGGCTATTCCTGTTGAGTTGACGGAGCAGGCGCACGAGCAGGGGATTCGCTGCTGGTGCGGTTACGGACTGACGGAATTCGCTTCCACCGTCTGCGCGAAAGAAGCGGATGGTCTGGCCGATGTCGGTTCAGCCTTAGCGGGCAGAGAAGTCAGAATCGTGGATGACGAAGTCTGGCTGCGTGCGGCCAGCATGGCGCAAGGCTACTGGCGCAATGGGCAGCTTACCCCTCTGGTTAACGCGGAAGGCTGGTTTGCCACCCGCGATCGTGGTGTGTTAAAGGACGGCAAGTTAACCATTATCGGTCGCATGGACAATCTGTTTTTTAGCGGTGGGGAAGGCATACAGCCAGAAGAAGTGGAGCGCGTGATTGCAGCGCATCCGCAGGTTCTGCAAGCCTTTATTGTCCCGTTAGAAGACAAAGAGTTTGGTCATCGTCCGGTGGCGGTCGTTGAGTATGACACCAGCGCTGGTGACGCCAATCTTGCAGAGTGGGTTAAAGATAAACTGGCCCGTTTTCAGCAACCGGTATGTTGGCTGACATTGCCACCCGAACTCAAAGCCGGAGGGATTAAAATCTCTCGTCGGGCGTTGGCGGATTGGGTAAGTGCTTCATCCTTAACATTAAGAAAGCATTAATTACATTTCGCATTTTGCCATTCCGTCGCTATTGTCGTTTTGTTTATCTGCTAAAGTGTAACCTTGTGTGAAATTCTTTAACAAAAGGTGCGCTATGGAATGGCATGTGAAGAAAACTTGCTGTCACAAGAAAGCAGGGAGGCTCTATATCGTACTTTGCGATAGCGGTGGTTCGCTTAAGATGCTTGCTGAGGCGCAATCTTCCGAACGGGTTAAGCCAGGCGACCTTCTTTCACCGCTGCAAGATGCGCAGTATTGTGTTAATCGTGATGCATCCCGCGTGATTAAAATAATCGATGCCAGACAGTACGTTTGTGACGAATGGGAGCGCCTGTTACGACTGTCGGCAGATAAATGAGCTCAGCGCCGGTGCTTGTCAGCAGGCAGAAAAATCGTCATTAAACCGGCCATAATGCACAGTACCCCAACCAGCGCCTTCACTGAAAATGTTCCCTGCCAGCCAGGCAGAATCATGGATGCGACCCAAACCAGCACATAGCTGAGGCTGAGCAGGGCATAAGCCTTGCTCAGGGCGAGCTGATGCAGGGCCTTATGCCAGCAAATAACCGACAGTAAATATCCCGCCAGCCCACTAAAAAGAGCAAATGCGCCAGCGTTGAGAGCGAATACGGCGGATAGAAATTTCAGCGGTTGCAGCATCGGCGGCAGGTTATCCATCGCAAAGCCGAGACTCAGTTGGGCGGCCGAGGTGATAATCACGCTACATAATCCCCAAAAGATGCCCATTACACCGCGCTCCCAAGAATGAATATGCCGGTGATTATCAGCCCTACACCTAGCCAGTGGCGCGTTGTGACAGGTTCGCGCCAGATTTTCCAGGCAGCCAGCGTCACCCAGACAAAATTCAGGCTCAGCATGGGATAGGCGATGCCAACAGGGATATTCTGCAACACCACCAGCCAGAGCAGCATGGCCAGACCGAGGCTTGCCAAAGCCAGCCCAATCCATTGTGTAATATGGCGTTTTCGCCTGCCTGATGGCACTGGGCGGGTTGCCTGCTTCTGGCATAACTGTCCGCAGACGCTGAGCAGGCTGGCGAAAATTAAGACTATCCAGATCATTTCGGTCGATACTGAATCAGGACCAGACGCCCCTGATTATCAATATAATCAGCGGGAGGAATGGCTAGTTGATTAATATCTTCATTCTTATCAATCGAGAGCACGAGGGTAATATTTCCTTGCTGACGGTGTTGGGCTAACCAGTCGGCAAAGTCCGTCCGACTGACAAAGCGGCCCTGGGCATCCGGATAGTTGAGACCGTATTTCAACTCGCCTGTTTGTCCGTATAGCATGATGTCGTCACGCTTCAGGCTCCAGGCCAGCCCCGCGGCGACGCCAACGCTGTCGGTGAGAATATAGCGGCTGGATTCCAGCGACTCTTTGGTCATCTCGACAAAAAACTGCGGTTGCTTAGATTCCATGACCCGATCGGGAATGGAGAAGCCAAACAACAGCGCCAGTCCTAATGGGCACAGCGCAGCGAATTGCCAGTTCTTCTCGCGGTTATTTAACGTATACCAGCCAAAGAGCGTCCAGCTGAGAAAAATACCCCATGCACAAAAAACCTTATAGGTTTCGATATGCGACCAGACAGGCGTTTTCAACGGCCCCAGCGTGGAAACAATAAACGTGGCGATAATGCCCGCCACACCAAACAGAACGTTGATCCAGCCATTCACACGCAGCGCGGCTGAACCTTTTTCCGCGGCCTGCAGACCGAACCGCGCCGTTAATATCGCCAGCGGCGCGAAGCAGGAAAGAATATAGGTCGGCAGTTTTCCTTTCGCGATGCTGAAAAACAGGATTGGCATGATAATCCAGCTTAGCAGGTACAGCGCGCTGCGCGGAACATCGCGTTCCCGCCAGCCCGTACGCAGCGCGCCGGGAAGCAGCCCCAGCCACGGTAACGCGCCAGCCAAAAACACGGGAACGTAGTACCAGATTGGGGCTTTATGTTGGGCATCATCCTGGGCGAAGCGTTGAATGTGTTCGACCCAAAAGAAATAATGCCAGAAATCCGGCTCACGCTGAGCAATCGCTACTCCCCACGGCAGTACAATCACGACGCAGCCGATGACTGCCAACAGGCCGTAGATGATCAGGTCTTTCCAGCGTTTTTGCACGAACACCCACGGCAGCACGCTGAGTACAGGAACGGCAAGCGCCAGAAAACCCTTGGTCATCACGCCCATACCGCAGGTTAAACCTAACAGCAGAAAGGCGTGAGTTTTGCGTTTTGTGGTAGTGGCCTGCATCCCCTCCCAAAAGCAGCACATGCCCGCCATGAGCCAGAGCGCGATGATAGGATCGAGTACCGCGTAGGTGCCGATGCTATAGATTGAAAAAAAGGTTAAAAAGATGACCGAAGAGAGTACGGCGGTACGTTTATCCTGCCACATCCGCATGGCAAGCCACGCTACCAGCAGAGCAGTCAGCAAGGTGGCAAAAATAGCGCCCGCTCTGACGCCAAAATTATTGGCGCCAAACAGCCATTGCCCGATGCTGTTCAACCAGTATCCGGCAATCGGTTTTTCAAAATAACGCAGCCCTAAAAAGTGCGGAACGATCCAGTCGCCAGAGGTCAGCATCTCCCGACTGATTTCGGCATAGCGCGTTTCATCAGGCTGCCACAGCAGACGACTATTAATAGGTAAAATAAAATACAGCGCGATAAAAGCGATAAATGCCAGGGCGTTACGTACCGATTTCATTGTGTCATATCCACGGGTTGCTGACAGCCGAGCCATCCCTCTCTGCCGGGAATTTTCCCACGCACGATCCGCCCTGTTGGCAGCGTACTGATATCGTCCGGTAGCAGCTCCCCGAGCGGGCAAAACGTAATCCCCATGTCGGCAGCGCGAGTGAGCAGCTCGTCAAAATTCTGCTGAAAGGCGATACCTTCCACTTCTGCATGAATGGTGTACACCGGCGTCCCTCTGCTCATCTGGATGTGGGAGAGAATATAAGCGTTAAAGTCCACCGCCTGGACCTCCTGACCCACCACTTCATCCCATGTCGGTAATGTGACAGGAATTTGCGGCGTACCTGTTTTCCCGGACGCCAGTACAGGACGGAATAACGACGTTCCCCGACAGTCGCTGTTATAGCGCAGATGAAACGTTTCTTTGGCATGGACGACGCGGTCGTCGGCACGCCATCCCGCAACGGCGGAGCAGGTCACGGGCTGATTGATGATAGCTTCAAGGGCGGTGATGCCGCGTGAAATATCATCAATCAGCTCTTTGTCATTCCAGTTTCCGCTTCGCGCCTGCCAGGCATGGTGATCCCAGGCATGCAAACCGGTTTCATGAAGCAGGGCGGTTTGCGCAATAATCGCCGCATTGGCCTGGCCGATCTCTTTTCCCGGCCATGCTGTACCCGCCAGCAAAATATCCCATCCGTAGAGCGATGCTGCGTTTGAGCGCAGCATCTTCCACAGAAATTGTGGCTTCACAAGACGCCAGAGATGGCGTCCCATGTTGTCAGGTCCCACGCTAAAGAAAAAACTTGCCCGAACGTTATGTCGGTTCAATGTCTCCAACAGGCGGGGCACGCCTTCGCGCGTCCCCCTGAACGTGTCGACATCAATGCGCAAGCCAACTTTGGTCATGATGTGTGTTCCGTGATATCCACACTGCGTAAGAAGAAGTCCAGCGTCTCTTCTACCGTTTCCTGCATCTCAATGGTGGGTTCCCAGTTCAGGCAGCGTTTTGCGTTGCGAATATTGGGCTTACGATGCTCAACGTCCTGATAACCTTTACCATAGTAGGTGCTGCTTTCGACGTCGCGGAAACCGGCAAACGGCGGAAAATGCTGACGTAATGGATGTTTTTCAAAGCAGGTTAGCAGCATTTCTGCCAGTTCCTGAATGCTCGCTTCGTTCTCCGGATTACCGATGTTGATAATCTCACCGTCACAGCGTCCGCCTTCGTTTTCAATAATGCGGTACAGAGCTTCGATACCATCGCGAATGTCGGTAAAACAGCGCTTTTGCTTGCCGCCCTCAATCAGCTTAATCGGTGAGCCTTCCACCAGATTGAGAATCAATTGGGTAATGGCGCGTGAGCTGCCGATACGTGCGGCATTCAGGCTGTCCAGACGCGGTCCCATCCAGTTAAACGGACGGAACAGGGTGAAGCGTAATCCCTCTTTTTCGCCGTATGCCCAGATTACGCGGTCCAGCAGCTGCTTGGAAACGGAGTAGATCCAACGTGGTTTATTCACCGGACCGACGATCAGATTCGAGCTGTCCTCATCGAAGACTTTATCGGTACACATGCCGTAGACTTCGGAGGTTGACGGGAAAATGATGCGCTTACGGTACTTCACGCAGTAGCGAATGATTTTCAGGTTCTCTTCAAAATCAAGCTCAAACACGCGCAGTGGGTTGCGGGTATATTCGATTGGCGTTGCGATTGCCACCAGCGGCAGCACGACGTCGCATTTTTTCACATGATATTCAATCCATTCGGAGTGAATGCTAATGTCGCCTTCGACGAAATGGAAACGCGGATGTTGCAGGAAACGCCCAATAGCATCGCTGCCAATATCGAGTCCATATACTTCGTAATTGTCTTCTTGCAGCAGGCGCTCGGTCAGATGGTTACCAATGAAGCCGTTAACACCGAGGATCAACACGCGAGTACGGCGTTTGCTGGTGGTAACTGACTGGCTGTTCAGACGAGAACCGGGTACCAGACCCAGAACCTGCGCCAGCTGTGAGCCCTGCATTGCAATACCATCGCCAGCTTGTCCGGTAATAATCTCCAGTGCGCCATCGACACAGGCGATCAGCAAAGGAGACACGGAGATGACGGTGCCCGGTTGGGCTGCAAGGTCATTTGTGCTAACACGCGATGACCAGACGGTGAACTTCTGCGTGCCGACATAGCTAAATGCGCCCGGCCACGGATCGCTGACGGCGCGGACCTGGTTATGCAACTCTGCGGCGGGTTTGTTCCAGTCAAGGAAGCTATCTTCCGGCGTACGGCGACCAAAACAGGTAGCCTCTGCTTCCTGTTGCGGGCGTTCTGCGTAATCTCCCGTTTTAATCGCGGGCAGCGCCTGTTCCAGCAGGTGACGCGCAGCCTGGCACAATTTATGGTGCAGCGTTAACGCCATATCATCCGGAGAGATAGCGACAGACTGCTGGGCGATAATAGCGCCAGCGTCCGCACGTTTGACCATGCGATGAAGCGTGACGCCGGTTTCGGTTTCGCCATTAACCAATACCCAGTTCAGCGGCGCGCGACCGCGGTATTTCGGCAGCAGCGAGCCGTGCAGATTAAATGCCCCCTTAGGTGCAAGGCTGAGGATCTCCTCACTCAGTAAATGACGATAGTAGAACGAGAAGATAACATCGGGTGCCAGTTGGCTAATGCGCTCAATCCACAAAGGATGATTAACCTCGTCCGGGGCGTAAACCGGAATACCGGCGCTGGCGGCGAGGCGGGAAACAGAGCCAAAAAACGCTTTTTCACCCGGGTTGTCGGTGTGCGTAAAAATTGCGGCGATTTCGTAACCTGCATCCAACAAGGCCTGGACACCCTGACATCCCATATCGTGATAGGCAAATACGACGGCTTTCATGCGCGGTTTTCCTCGGTTGACTGCGTGGTTTGTGGGCGGATAACGTGTTGAACAAAATAGCGGGGGCGGGCGCGGACATCGTTATAGATGCGACCGATATATTCGCCGAGTAAACCCATGCCAATGAACTGTGCGCCGATAAAGGTAAACAGGACGGCAAACAGCATGAATACCCCTTCCGCGGCCCACTGCGGACCGAGCGTCAGGCGTAACACAACAAGCAGAACGGACAGCGTAAAGCCCGTGGCGGCAATCACGCTGCCAAGCAGGCTCAACATACGTAACGGCGTGGTGGTCAGACAGGTCACCAGGTCATACATCAGGTTAATCAGACGCATGAAGCTGTATTTAGAGTCACCAAATTCACGCTCTGCATGGTGTACCGGGATCTCCGTGGCGCGACGGGCAAAAATGTTGGCCAGAATCGGAATAAAGGTGCTGCGCTCCTGACAATGCAGCATGGCATCGACAATATGGCGACGATAGGCGCGTAGCATGCAGCCGTAGTCGCCCATCGCTTTACCGGTAGTGCGCTGAATCAGGTGGTTGATCATGCGCGAGGCGGTCTTACGAAATACGCTGTCCTGTCGGTTCTGGCGTACCGTTCCGACCACATCGAAGCCTTCATCTGCGGTGGCGACCAGCCGGGGGATCTCTTCCGGCGGGTTTTGCAAATCGGCATCCAGCGTGATGATCAAGTCACCGGTGACATGGCTGAAACCGGCCATAATTGCCGAGTGCTGGCCGTAATTGCGATTCAGCAGAATAGAAACGATATGGCTGTCCGGCGCCTGAGAAGCGTCCATCATCAGTTGCGCGGAATGGTCGCTGCTGCCGTCGTCGATCAGCAAGATTTCATAATCTTTGCCCAATTTTTCGCAGGCGGCGCTGGTGCGTCTGATTAATTCTGGCAGGCTTTCCTGTTCGTTAAAAACAGGGATGACCACTGAGACTTTCTTGATCGGTGTGGCTTCAAACATGGTTATTGTCCTGCAATCTCGCGAAGCGCCGTAATGACTCGCTGGGTGTCAGTGGCGGTCATGTCCGGGAACAATGGCAGCGAGCAGATGCGTGCGCTATTCCATTCTGTATTTGGCAGCGAAAGCGTGGTGAAGCGTTCGCGGTAATATTTTTGCGTATGGGCCGCACGAAAATGCAGACCGGTGCCAATATTTCTGGCCTTCAGCGCTTCCATTAAGGCATCTCTGTTCAGGCCGCAGTGCGCTTCGTCAACACGAATGATAAACAGGTGCCAGGCGTGAACGTGGGACCACTGGGGCATGCTCAACGGTTGAAATGGCGTATCGGCCAGCGCTTGTTGATATTCCCGGGCAATTTGCGCACGGCGTGAGTTCAATTGCTCCAGCTTCTTCAGCTGTACCAGCGCGATGGCGGCATTGATATCCGTGAGGTTGTATTTGTATCCGGGCGCCAGCACTTCGGCCTGCGGCGCGCGGCCGAAGGTTTGTCGATCAAAAGCATCAACGCCCAGGCCGTGAAACTTCAGACTGCGAAGCCGCTGGGCAAGCTGGCCGTCGTCGGTAACAATCAGCCCACCTTCCGCACTGGTGATATTTTTGATGGCGTGAAACGAGAAAATAGCGGTGCCGCGCGCGCCAACATGACGGTTCTTATATAACGTCCCTACGGCGTGCGCCGCATCTTCGATGATCGGAATGCCATAGCGCTCGCCAATGGCATAAATCGCGTCAAGGTCGGCGGGGGCGCCAGCGTAATGTACTGGAATAATCGCTTTGGTTCGTGGCGTGATGGCCGCTTCAATCTGCTCTGGTGTGACCATAAGCGTATCGCGATCAACGTCGACCATGACTGGCGTCGCACCCAGCAGGACAATCATATTAAGGGTAGAAACCCACGTCATCGATGGTGTGATGACCTCATCGCCCGCACCGATGCCCAGCGCCATTAGCGTGATGTGCATTCCAGCGGTAGCGGAGCAGACGGCGACGGCATGCTGATTTCCCGTCAGCTGGCAGAAGGCTTCTTCCAACTGTTGATTTTGCGGACCGGTGGTTATCCAGCCAGAATCCAGAACCGCCTTCACTGCGGCAAGCTCTTCAGCTCCCATAGCCGGGCGAGAGAAAGGCAAAAAGTCAGACATCATTATTCCTTCAAGCCATTTAACGCACCGACGTTTTATTTTTAGCGATAAACAGGGGCGTCGTTAATTATTTATCAGGCTTCAAAGGTTAATGACTGAAGGTTAATTTATCCTTAAGAGTTTAAGGTTCGAGATATAAAGGAAAATAACGGTATTTTTAATTTATTGTTTTGAAATTAAATGGATTTTACAGGAGTGGTGCGGCGTAAACGGCATTGCTGGTTACAGTAGACAGGTCAATGCAATGCCGCAATTCAGAGGGTTTATTTTATGCCACTATTAGAACGATAACTTACAGTAATCCTTTCAGGGTTAATGTTTTACGCGTGGCGACATTTAAGTCGTACGTGCCAAGATCTTCCGGTTTAACCCAGGCGAATGCCTGAAACTCTTCGTTAATGTTCACTTCACGATTCGCTGCGACACAATCAAAGATGAGGTAAATCATGTAAATCTCTTCCTGGCTGCCATCGGCATAGGTTTTGGTGCGAATATCATCACTGAAGGTCCATGGGGTAATTTCTGATAACACGAGCTGTTCGCCCAGTTCTTCCCTCACTTCACGACGCAATGCTTCTTCGATGCGTTCGCCCGCTTCAACCCCACCGCCAGAAAGCGCCCACTGGCCGGGGAACACGCCACGGTCATCAGCCATTTTGCACAGTAAATAACAGCCATTATTTTGAATTAATGGACAAACAATCGTTCTTTGGCGCATAAATCGGGTCCTTGTAGGGGGGCTGAGAATTCCATCGTATGTCCATCTTACCTTTTGCTGGCGACAGAAAAAACGCTTCCGTGACGATTAACCCTTCTTTATCTGAGGAGAAAGGGATGTTTGTTGAAAACGAGGGGTAGCTACGTTCGATTCTGCAATTAGCCGCAGAATTTAACCTTAACTCAAACTTGCAAGTAGTATTTGGTTACAATATGCCATTGCATCGCTTTTTTAGCTCATTGATTCCTTGTCATCTGGCAGTACAATTCCTCGGTTTTGGGGCTATGTTTTGATTCTTGCTGGAAAGGATAGAAAATGAAAAAAAGTTTAATGTTGGGTTTTGCCGGAATGCTGTTTGTTTCCGCGTCGGCGAGCGCAATTAGCATTAGTGGCCAGGCGGGCGAAGATTACACCAACCTTGGGTTTGGTATGGGGACTGAGTCCACCGGACTGGCGGTCAGCGGTAACTGGATGCATAACGATGACGACGGCGATGCAGCAGGTCTGGGACTGGGTCTGAATATTCCGCTTGGTCCGTTGCTGGCAACCGTCGGAGGGAAAGGTATTTATACTAACCCTAATGATGGTGATGAAGGCTACGCGGCGGCAGTTGGTGGCGGTTTGCAGTGGCCGATTGGCGATAGTTTCCGCCTGTTTGGTGAGTACTATTATTCTCCTGATTCGCTTTCCAGCGGTATCGACAGCTATGAAGAAGCCAATGCCGGTGCGCGTCTGACAATTATGCGCCCGCTGAGCATTGAAGCCGGTTATCGCTACCTGAACCTGGCGGGTAAAGATGGCAACCGCGATAACGCGATTGCTGATGGTCCGTACGTTGGGGTTAACGCCAGCTTCTGATATTTCTGGCGCGGCGTTCAGTCGCGCCTTCCCCCCTCCATGCGCTATAGTGTTTTCATCATAAAAGCAGGAGAACACGATGTTAAACGTGGAGATGCTATCCACCGGGGATGAAGTGTTGCACGGACAAATCGTCGACACCAATGCCGCCTGGCTGGCTGATTTTTTCTTTAATCAGGGATTACCGTTAACCCGCCGCAATACGGTAGGGGACAATCTTGACGATTTGGTCGCTATTTTACGTGAGCGTAGCGAACACGCCGATGTGCTGATCGTTAATGGCGGTCTGGGGCCAACCAGCGATGATTTAAGCGCGCTGGCGGCGGCAACGGCGAAAGGCGAAGGGCTGGTACTGCATGAAGCATGGCTGGCCGAGATGGAGCGTTATTTCCGCGACCGTGGCCGCGTGATGGCGCCGAGCAACCGAAAACAGGCTGAGCTTCCTGCCAGCGCTGAATTTATCAATAATCCTGTCGGAACCGCGTGCGGATTCGCCGTGAAGCTAAACCGTTGCCTGATGTTCTTTACGCCAGGCGTACCATCGGAATTTAAAGTCATGGTTGAGCATGAGATTCTGCCGCGTTTGCGTGAGCGTTTTTCTCTGCCTCAACCACCGCTCTGTCTGCGATTAACCACCTTTGGCCGTTCTGAAAGTGACCTGGCGCAGAGTCTGGATCCGCTGCCTTTGCCGCCGGGAGTGACAATGGGTTACCGCTCGTCGATGCCGATTATCGAGCTGAAGCTGACCGGGCCGGATTCCCAACGGGACGCCATGCTGGCGCTGTGGCCTGAGGTGAAGCGGGTTGCCGGACAGAATATGATTTTCGAAGGTACGGAAGGTTTGCCAGCGCAAATCGCCCGTACATTGCAGGAGCGGCAATACAGTCTGACGCTGAGCGAACAGTTCACCGGTGGCTTAGTTGCACTCCAGCTCTCGCGCGCTAATGCCCCTCTGTTAGCGAGCGAAGTGGTTCCGCCCCAGGAAGAAACGCTGGCGCAAACGGCGCACTGGATTACCGAGCGACGTGGCAAACACTATGCCGGGCTGGCGCTGGCAGTATCAGCATTCGAAAGCGAACATATTAACTTTGCGCTGGCCACCCCTGATGGGACACATGCCTTGCGCGTAAGGCTTAGCGCTAATCGCTACAGCTTGCCGATTCGTCAGGAAGTTTGCGCGATGATGGCACTGAATATGCTGCGTCGTTGGCTAAACGACCAGGATGTTGCCAGCGAGCACGGCTGGATTGAAGTAGTTGAAACGCTGACGATTTAATTATTGATAGGGAAGGCTACAACCTTCCCTATCAGGCTCACGCGGTGACATCGCCGGATATCCCGGTAATTAACTGAACCAAATTATGATCAATTCCATTTTCCAGCATCATGCGAGCGATACGTAGGGCTTCTTCTTGCGTACCTTTTTGCACTCCTTGCTCTAAACCTTTTTCTAATCCTTGCCGTATCCCTTCTTGAAGACCATGGTGGTGACCTTCTTGTCTTAGTCTCTCTGCGATTGTCATCAACCTCTCCTTGTGATGGGGGGAACGTTCGGCAACCTCACGGATAAATTCGCTCACGTGAGAAGCATCGCCGTACCGTAGGAGGTAATTAAATAGCGTTTGTAGCTGGCTGTCATTAGCGGTGCTTGTAATTAAAAGTGAAACCAGACGGTCTACCAGCCCCATCAAATCACGCATGCATCATGCGGTGTAGAGGTGGTTGATTTATCCATGGTCGTCCGTCACCTGAAGGGGAAGTTGGCATGACGGTACCTACTTTTAACAAGGGCTGCATGGGAGGATTTGGCTATTTGCGCGGGTGAATCAGAGATAAATACGGCCGATTGCAACGTATTCAATTAAGCGGAACAGGGTTCGCAAAAAAGCCCGATAGCAAACGCCACCGGGCAACAGAGCTAACCCAACGCTTTGGCAAGCAGGGTGATCGGATGTTCACAGCGAAGACTTGTAGACATCTCTATCTGCCATTTACAGGTTTCGCAGTCGGTGACAACGATATCGGCACCGCTTTCTTCAATCTGGCGGAATAACGGTGCGCCAATCGATTGTGATGTCGGGTAGTTTTCTTTTTTAAAGCCGTATGTTCCGGCGATTCCGCAACACTGAGAATCTAACACCGTCAGCTCCAGGCCTGGAATTTGGCGCAGCAGTTCCAGCGTGTAGAGCGTCCAGCCCATTTTCTCCATATGGCAAGGCGTGTGATAGACCACTTTCAGCGGCAGCGTCTTCAGCGGCAACGTTTTGCCTTCATCCAGCTTGCGCCACAGCCAGCGGGTTGCCAGCTCAATATGTTCGCGCAGACCGGTGTTGTCCACGTCCAGCACTTCCGGGTACTCATCGCGGAGTGCAAAGGTACAGGTTGATGAGGTGGCGATCACCGGAATACCTTTCCCGTCAATCGCTTCCCTGAGCGAGGCCACGTTGCTCACCGCCTGCTTGCGTGCTTTATCGGTAAAGCCGTTGGCGATCAGCGGTACGCCGCAGCATTTCTCTTTGCTCAGCAGCTGTACGCCGGTTCCCATGGCGTTCAAGACCTTGATCAGGTCTTTACCGAGTTGCGGATGGTTGTAATTCACAAAACAGCCGTGGAAAAAGGCGACCTGATCCGGATACTGCGCCTGCTGCGCGGCAACGCTGCGATACCAGCGACGGAACGTACCAAAGGAGTATTTCGGTAGCGTACGGCGATGGTCGATTTTCAGCGCGTAGTCCAGCAACTGGCGTACCGGTTTCAGCGAGGTGGCGGTATTCACTATCGGCGCGAACGGGGTGGATACACTTCCCATTAAATCCGTGTGGCTTAAAACAAAATTACGCAGCGATGGACGCGTGGTGTCATATTTGGCGCGCGCGCGCTGAATGATATCGCCAATTTTCACATCTGACGGACACGCCACTTCGCAGCGCTTACAGTTGATGCAGTATTTCAGCGCGTCGTCGTATAACGCGCCATCTTTCAGGCGCAAGCGTTCGCCGTCCGGTCCGGCCTGTTTTGGGCCAGGGTATCCCGGATTGACGCGGCTTACCGGGCAGGCGGTGGTGCACACCGTGCATTTGATACAACTTTCAAAACGTGTGTCGCTCATTGCTGTCCTCCTGCACGTTTCGCAATGTCATGTGCGGCGTGTAAGGCGCTGATTGCGCATACGCCGCCTCCGCAACCCTCGGCAATAGGGTCAAAACCACCGAGAACAGAACCGATGGCATACATATTCTCTACCGTTTTTCCTGCCAGCGACGGGCGCAGCGTAGCATCGGTTGTGACGCCAAACTGTTGCCACGGTTGCGGATCGAAGACGTCACGCTGATACCACTCGGCGCGGGTGGCGGTTTGCTGTACATCCAGTCCGAGGATCGGTTCATGGATGGCTTCGCGCGTGGCGACCAGACCGCTGCTGAAGAAGCTGCCGCTGGCGAGTACGGCGAAGCGTGGACGCAACGGGATATCGGCATGGTTACGAGTCCAGACTTCACTGACTACACCGTCCTGACAGGTGATTTTCTTCACTTCATCACCCGGCATCCAGACGCCGCCCTGGCGCACAAACTGGCGCTGTAATTTGTTATGCAGACGCATACCCAGTACCGAAGGCGGTAGAGTCGGTAACAGCGTCAACGAGCAGGGAAGGCGCTCGTTAAGCCAGTGCCAGAGGCGCTCATCCGCCAGGCCGAAACAAGCTGGCATAATGATCATGTCGCAGGTTTTTGCCAGTGGCAGTAAAGCATCATAGAGCAACGACCATTTATCTTCGTTGTCCAGCAGACGCGCAATATTGACAGCGCGAAACTCGGTTGGGTTATCACGCAGGACATCCAGCTCAGGCAGATCGATTTCTGCCGTCTCGACGCTGAGATTGCGCTGGCGCAGCGAGGCCGCGGCGAGATGCGCCTGAAAATCCAGTAAACCGCTGATACCGACAACGCAGATACGCTGTGCGGACAGTGGCCACACCGGAACTTCTGGGGAACTTAACCAGGTTGAACGCAGGGTTCCCAACGGGGTTACACGTTGATGTGACTGGCGTACCTTGCCCTGCAAATGCGTTCCACACTCTTCCAGCAGATCCTGCGCCTGCTGGGCCAGCTCCAGGACGTTTTGTGTTCCGATGGTGCTATACGGATGCGTGGGCGCCTGAGTACGCAGCGCATTCAGACCGGCTTCTATCTCCACCACCGGTTGACCATCGGGCAAGTTGCTGAGCAAATCCAGTGAGCCGGAGGAAAAATGCAGGGCGCTTTGGCCGCGCGTGACAATCGTGCAGCGCAACCCGCTTTTTTGCAACTGCAGGCCGCACAGCAGTCCGGCCAGGCCGCCGCCGATAATGACGGTATCAAATTTCATCCTGGTGCTCCTTTTCCAGACCGCACAATCCCTGATAGACCCAGCGCGTGAATTCGCTTTCGCGCAGCGCATCTCCCCAGGCGATAGGCTGCACGCCTTTCCAGCGCTCATTGAGGAAATCGGAAAGCTGGGTGATAGATTGCGCAGCGGTGGTGACATTAAAACGTTGCAGCAAACCTGCGGCGCGGCAGGCGCACAATTCGCCCTGGCAGGTCCCCATACCAACGCGGGTACGGCGACGTAAATCGAGCAGGCTGTTGACGGTTAGGTTCTCGACGGCGTATTGCACTTCGCCCGCGGTGACCGCTTCACATTCACAAACCAGGCTACGGTGCTGACGGCCTTCGCTAAGCCACGCCGGGGTGCGATCGCCGTGACGGTAGACTGCCGAGCCGCGCAACGGCGCGGGCAACGAAATTACGCGTTTCAGCGTGTGCTCGGTGGATTCCTGCGAGCCGGGCAGCGCGGTGTCCGCCGTGGTGCAAGGTTGAGAATTGCCCAGCTTACGGCAAACGGCATCGGTGGCCCATTCCGCCATCAGACGGTAGGTCATCAGTTTGCCGCCGGTAATGGTGATAAACCCATCCAGTCCGTCACGTTCGGCGTGATCGAACAGCACAATACCGCGGCTGACGTTACGACCGCTTGGATCGTCGTCGCTGGCGACCAGCGGTCGCACGCCTGAGTAGGCGCGTAAAATGCGCGTTTTCGCCATAATGGGCGCCAGTTTCTCGCCCTCACGTAGCAGAATATCGACCTCTTCGGCGGTGACGCGGTTGCTGTCGATATCGTCGTAGTCAATGTGCTGCGAGGTGGTGCCGATGAGCGAAATGGTATCGCCAGGCACCAGAATATCGGCGTCAGAGGGTTTACGGCAGCGGTTAATGACATGCTGGTTTATGCGATGATCCATAATCAGCAGTGAACCTTTGGCCGGGAACATCCGGATACTCAGATCGGCATATTCGGCAATGCGCTGGCCCCAGATCCCGGCGGCGTTTACCACCACCGGCGCATGCAGGGACTGCATCTCACCCGTCAGATGATTGCGCACGTTAACGCCGCAAACCGTTGTCCCTTCACGAATCAGTCCCGTCACTTCATGCGCCGTTAAGATAACCGCGCCATGCTCACGCGCATCCAGCATGTTGGCGGCGGTTAAGCGGAAAGGATCGACCGTACCGTCCGGCACTTTGACTGCGCCAATCAACTGTGGGTTGACGGCGGGTTCGATAATGCGCGCCTGCTTAGGGTCAATCGCTTCTGCGCGAATACCGGCCTCTTCACAGGCGCGAATAAAGGTAGCCTGGAAGGAGAGCTCATCCTCCGGCAGGGTAATAAACAGACCGTCCGTCGGCTCAACGCAATGACGGGCGATACGTTTCAGAATCTGGTTTTCGCTGATGCACTCACGGGCAGATTCAGCGTCGGTGACGGCGTAGCGTGCACCGCTGTGCAGCAGGCCATGGTTACGTCCGGTCGCGCCCGTGGCGATATCGTGGCGTTCCACTAAGATGACGCGCAACCCGCGCAGCGCACAGTCGCGTGCGATCCCTGCACCTGTTGCTCCTCCACCAATGATAATCACGTCACTTGTTTGCGAGTCGCGAGTTTTCATTGTTTTTCCTCACAGTTCGTTTTTTATCATTTAGCCACATAAAAAACATGGATTGTTTGATTTCGCGCATAATCGCTCATTATTCGAAAATGAAACGTGATTCCGTGCGCCTTTATGAACATTTGTCATAAATCTGTAACAATATGTGCTGCGTTTCACATTTTTGTTATGTATCTTTCCTTAACATCGCGGCCACACTGGGAGCGGTAGGGTAGTAATGACGAACTGCAGTGTTTACTTCGAATGAAAGACGGCCACGGAGGCTACACTATGTTGAGTATTTTTAAACCAGCGCCACATAAGGCGCGTTTGCCTGCTACGGAGATCGACCCGACATATCGTCGATTGCGTTGGCAGATTTTCCTGGGGATTTTCTTTGGTTATGCCGCGTACTATCTGGTACGTAAGAACTTCGCCCTGGCGATGCCATATCTGGTTGAGCAGGGTTTCTCTCGTGGCGATCTGGGTTTTGCCTTATCTGGTATCTCCATCGCTTACGGATTTTCGAAATTCATCATGGGGTCCGTTTCGGATCGCTCGAATCCGCGCGTTTTCCTGCCAGCAGGTTTGATTCTGGCTGCTGCAGTGATGTTGTTTATGGGCTTTGTGCCGTGGGCGACATCGAGCATTGCGGTAATGTTTGTGCTGCTGTTCCTCTGCGGATGGTTCCAGGGGATGGGGTGGCCGCCGTGTGGCCGTACCATGGTGCACTGGTGGTCGCAGAAAGAACGTGGCGGCATTGTTTCCGTCTGGAACTGTGCGCACAACGTGGGCGGCGGTCTGCCTCCTCTGCTGTTCCTGCTCGGTATGGCCTGGTTCAATGACTGGAAAGCGGCGCTGTATATGCCTGCTTTCGGTGCGATCGTTGTCGCGCTGTTTGCCTTTGCTCTGATGCGTGATACGCCGCAATCCTGTGGTCTACCGCCTATTGAAGAGTATAAGAACGACTACCCGGACGATTACAACGAGAAAGCGGAAGAAGAGCTGACTGCGAAGCAGATCTTCATGCAGTACGTACTGCCAAACAAACTGTTGTGGTACATCGCTATCGCCAACGTGTTTGTTTATCTGCTGCGCTACGGCATCCTGGACTGGTCACCGACCTACCTGAAAGAAGTGAAGCATTTCGCACTCGATAAATCATCCTGGGCCTACTTCCTGTATGAATACGCGGGTATTCCGGGCACGCTGCTGTGTGGTTGGATGTCGGATAAAGTCTTCCGCGGCAACCGTGGTGCGACCGGCGTGTTCTTTATGACGCTGGTGACTATCGCGACCATCGTTTACTGGATGAACCCGGCAGGGAACCCGAACGTTGATATGGCTTGTATGATTATCATCGGCTTCCTGATCTACGGCCCGGTTATGTTGATCGGCCTGCACGCGCTGGAACTGGCACCGAAAAAAGCGGCGGGCACGGCGGCAGGCTTTACCGGACTGTTCGGTTATCTCGGCGGTTCTGTGGCGGCGAGCGCCATTGTCGGCTACACCGTTGACTTCTTCGGCTGGGACGGCGGTTTTATGGTGATGATTGGCGGTAGTGTGCTGGCGGTGATTCTGCTGGTGGTCGTCATGATTGGCGAAAAACGCCATCACGAAGAAATGCAGCTGAAACGTAACGGGGGCTAATTAATGAAAACCACATTGAAAAGTCTCAGCGTGGCGCTGATGCTGGCAGGTATGGTTGTTAGCAGCGCGGCGGTCGCCGCCGATAAAATCGTGATTGCGCATCGTGGGGCAAGCGGTTATTTACCGGAGCATACGCTGCCCGCGAAGGCGATGGCCTATGCTCAGGGCGCGGATTATCTGGAGCAGGATTTGGTGATGACCAAGGATGACCATCTGGTCGTCCTGCATGACCACTATCTGGACCGCGTCACCGATGTCGCTGAGCGTTTTCCGGATCGTGCGCGTAAAGATGGACGTTATTACGCTATCGATTTTACGCTTGATGAGATCAAATCGCTGAAATTTACCGAAGGCTTTGATATCGAAAATGGCAAAAAGGTCCAGACATACCCAGGGCGTTTCCCAATGGGTAAATCTGATTTCCGGGTGCACACTTTCGAAGAAGAGATTGAATTCGTTCAGGGACTGAATCACTCAACCGGTAAAAACATCGGCATTTACCCGGAAATGAAGGCGCCGTGGTTTCATCACCAGGAAGGGAAGGACATCGCCGCGAAAACGCTGGAAGTACTGAAAAAGTACGGGTATACCAGCAAAAACGACAAGGTTTACCTGCAGTGTTTTGATGTCGCGGAGTTAAAGCGCATTAAAAATGAACTGGAACCGAAGATGGGGATGGACCTCAATCTGGTGCAGTTGATTGCGTACACTGACTGGAATGAAACTCAGGAGAAAAAGCCGGATGGTAGTTGGGTTAATTACAACTACGACTGGATGTTCAAACCGGGTGCCATGAAGCAGGTTGCGCAGTATGCGGACGGCATTGGGCCGGACTACCACATGCTGGTTGATGAGAAGTCTAAGAAAGGCAATATCTCGTTAACTGGCATGGTTAAGGACGCGCATCAGAACAAGATGGTGGTGCATCCTTATACCGTTCGTGCCGATCAGCTACCGGATTACACCACTGACGTAAACCAGTTGTATGACATTCTGTATAACAAGGCGGGCGTTGACGGGTTGTTCACCGACTTCCCCGACAAAGCAGTGAAATTCCTGAATAAAGAGTAATGGCACAAGGCCTGTGATGCACCTCCGGTCACAGGCCTGATTGGATAACGTTCTTAACTGCTAGATAAGGCCGTCTGCTGTCAACGTTTCCATACAAGCCTGCAGGAGAAATAAAGGGCTGCCGTCCACCGGTGGCTCTTTTGCCAGTAACGATATCTGTCGATAGAACGTCGGCTCCAGCGCCACCGAGCGTATCTCCCCACCAATGGCTTTCAGCGTCAATTCCGGTAATAACGCAATACCCAGTCCCTGCCGAATAAAGCTCATCGCGGTATCCGGATGGTTAAATTCGTATTTAATAACCGGCTCAATACCTTTCTCTTTAAATAGCGTCATGATGCTTAATTCATAGCGACCTTTACTGATAATCAGCGGTTCTCCCACCAGTTGTTCAACCTTAACCGCGGTATTGGCAGCCAGGGGATGGCTTTCGGGAACCACGACGGTAAATTTGTCGCGATAGATCGGTACGCAGTACATGCCAGTCACCGGAAAATGCACAAATCCAGCATCAATATCCCCACTGCGCAGAGAATCCACGATCGCCGTGCTGTTCTCTTCGAAGGGAATGATTTTGATGTGCGGATGGTGCTGCTCGAAGTGGTGGATAATGCCCGGTAAAATGCAGGCGCAGGCGCTGGGAAAACAGCCGATACGCAAGGTTCGGGCTGGATTTTTTCGCTCCTGCTCGGCGATCTCTTTCACCGCGTTGGTTTCAGAAACTATCATGCGCAGGTGCGGTACGATCCGCCTTCCAACCGGGGTGAGTTGAATGTCTTTGCGGCGTTCGCGGATAAGACATTCGACCCCTAGCTCATCTTCAAGCGCTGAAATCGCCTGGCTTACAGCGGATTGGGTCATATACAGCCGCTTACTGGCTTCGGTAAAACCGCCGCATTCAAGCACCGCAAGCAGGGCGTGGATTTGGGTTAATGTCATTAGCTCCCTCTAATTAACAATATTAAAACGATTAATTTCTCTAATATGATGAACCTGTTTACACTTGCGGTCTACCGTATAAATCACATGTTGACGCACCTGTCCGTAGTTCAGTTGAGCTGAGCGTTGCCTGCGTGCGCCGTCTGGACAGGTTGTCGAATATGAAAGAAAAACTGTGGACGAAGGATTTTTGGGCAATCACGATAATTAGCTTCATTATATTCTTTGTGTTTTATGTCCTGCTCACGTTATTACCGATCTATATTTCGGATCGCCTGCATGCCACGCCGGATAAAGCCGGCTTATTGGTCACCTTCTTTTTAGGCGCCGCAATTGTTGTGCGTCCGTTCGCCGGGCAATGGGTGGGAAAATATTCGAATAAAACGATTCTGGTGCTCTCTTCTCTGGCCTTTTTGGTTGTCACTGCGCTGTATCCTGTTTGCCACTCCATTGAATCGCTGCTGTTTATTCGGGTGCTTCATGGGGTGACGTTTGGCGTCATTACCACGGTAAAAGGAACGATTTCCGCGCGGCTGATACCGGCCTCCCGACGTGGGGAGGGCATCAGTTTTTTCTCTTTGGCCATGGGGCTGGCAATGGTTGTGGGGCCGTGGGTAGGGCTGAATATGGCACGCTGGGAAGCTTTTACCACTGCCTTCTGGCTGTGTAGCGCGGTTGCCGCACTGGGTATTATCCTGTCATTGATCGTCGCCGTACCGCCGGTCATCCGTCATGCCGATGGCTCAAAACCGAAGCTGGGATTTGCGGCAATGTTTGACCGTGCCGCGCTGCCTTTCGCGATGGTGACGTTTTTCATGACCTTCTCCTATGCGGGTGTGTCTGCTTTTCTCGCGCTGTATGCGCGCGAGTTGGATCTGATGGCCGCCGCCAGTAATTTCCTGTTGTGCTACGCCATTTTCCTGATGATCTGTCGAACCTTTACCGGCAACATTTGTGATAAAAAAGGGCCGAAATACGTGGTATATCCGTGTTTGCTGGCCTTTACCTTCGGACTGGTGGCGCTTGGCTACACCAACGGCAGCATCATGATGATTATTGCCGGGGGATTAATCGGCATTGGTTACGGTTCGGTCACGCCGGTATTCCAGACACAAATTATTAGCTCGGTGGAGCCGCATAAAATTGGCATCGCCAATTCGCTTTTCTTCAATGCGATGGATGCGGGAATGGCGATTGGCGCGTTCATTATGGGGATGATGGTCGAGGGCGTGGGCTATCGGGCGATCTATCTGGTAGGGGCGCTGCTGGTGGTTTTAGCCGGGGCGCTGTACATTGCGCAGATGAAACGCCGCGGGGCGATGCCGTTAGTTAGCGCACACGAGGTGCACTAACCGTTACATCTCGATTTCGATATCACCTTTTGCCCGGCAGCAGCAGGGCAAAATTTCGTCTGGCTGGATAAAGGCCAGCGGTTCGGTCAGCCAGTCAACCTGGCCGGACACCAACCGCGTGCGGCAGGAGCCGCAGTAGCCTTCGCGACACTGGTATTCCACCTCAACGTTGTGGGACTCCAGCGCCGCCAGCAGGGACGGGTGTTCATCCTGGCACAGCAACCGTGTGCCAGTGATGCGCAGAAAAACGCGGCTCATATCAAAGCTGGAAGTTGCTGAGATCGTCAGTATCGACTTCCGAGTCAATCTGCCCAACCAGATAGGAGCTGACTTCCACTTCCTGCGGCGCAACCTGTACGTTATCGGACACCAGCCAGGTGTTGATCCACGGGATCGGGTTAGAACGCGTCTGGAACGGCAGATCCAGCCCAACAGCCTGCATACGAATGTTGGTGATGTACTCAACGTACTGGCACAGAATATCTTTGTTCAGGCCGATCATCGAACCGTCACGGAACAGATAGTCCGCCCACTCTTTCTCTTGCAACGCGGCCTGCACGAACAGGTCGTAGCACTCTTGCTTACACTCTTCTGCGATTTCCGCCATCTCTGGGTCGTCTACACCGCTGCGCAGCAGGTTCAGCATGTGCTGGGTGCCGGTCAGGTGCAGGGCTTCGTCGCGGGCGATCAGGCGAATAATTTTCGCGTTGCCTTCCATCAGTTCACGTTCAGCGAAGGCGAAGGAGCAGGCGAAGCTGACGTAGAAGCGAATGGCTTCCAGCGCGTTGACGCTCATCAGGCACAGGTACAGCTTTTTCTTCAACTCACGCAGATTCACGACAACCGTTTTGCCATTAACGGTATGGGTGCCTTCACCGAGCAGATGCCAGTAGCTGGTCATCTCGATCAATTCGTCATAGTAGCTGGAAATGCCTTCCGCGCGCTTCTGGATCTGCTCGTTGGTGACGATATCGTCAAACACCACAGCCGGATCGTTGACGATGTTACGGATGATATGGGTGTAAGAGCGCGAGTGGATAGTTTCAGAAAACGCCCAGGTTTCGACCCAGGTTTCCAGTTCAGGAATGGAGATTAACGGCAGCAGCGCAACGTTCGGGCTACGTCCCTGAATGGAGTCCAGCAGCGTCTGATACTTCAGGTTGCTGATGAAGATATGCTTTTCATGCTCCGGCAGCGCCTGGAAGTCGATGCGATCGCGGGAAACATCGACCTCTTCCGGACGCCAGAAGAAAGAGAGCTGCTTTTCGATCAGTTTTTCGAAGATGTCATATTTTTGCTGATCGTAGCGGGCGACGTTCACCGGCTGGCCGAAGAACATCGGTTCCAGAAGCTGATCGTTTTTCGTCTGTGAAAAAGTGGTGTATGCCATTGATGTGAATCCTTTGTGGGATGAGCGCCGGATGCGGTACAAACACCTTATCCGGCCTACAAACCGTGCAATCGTAGGCCGGGTAAGCGTAGCGCTACCCGGCAACATTCATCAGATCTTACATGCGCCGCTTTCGCAGCCATCGTCCTGAATGGACGGTACCAGATCGTCCTGAGTATCTTCCGCACCATCGCGGGTGTTCTGATAATACAGCGTTTTGACGCCAAATTTGTATGCGGTGAGCAGGTCTTTCAGCAACTGCTGCATCGGCACTTTTCCTGACGGGAAACGCGTCGGATCATAGTTGGTGTTGGCTGAAATCGACTGATCGATAAACTTCTGCATAATACCTACCAGTTGCAGATAGCCGTCGTTGTTCGGCATTTCCCACAGCAGTTCGTAGGCGTCGTGCAGGTGTTCGTAGTCCGGCACGACCTGACGCAGAATCCCATCTTTAGACGCTTTGATGCTCACGTAGCCGCGCGGTGGTTCAATACCGTTAGTCGCGTTCGAGATCTGCGAAGAGGTCTCAGATGGCATCAGCGCGGAGAGCGTGGAGTTACGCAGGCCGTGAGTCTTGATGGACTCACGCAACGCTTCCCAGTCCAGGTGCAGCGGCTCGTTGGCAATCGCATCCAGGTCTTTCTTATAGGTATCGATCGGCAAAATACCCTGGGAGTAGGTTGTTTCGTTAAACCACGGGCACGCGCCTTGCTCTTTTGCCAGCTCGTTAGAGGCTTTCAGCAGGTAATACTGAATGGCTTCGAAGGTCTGGTGGGTCAGGTTATTGGCGCTACCGTCGGAGTAACGCTTACCGTTTTTCGCCAGCCAGTAGGCGTAGTTGATGACGCCAATACCCAGCGTACGACGGCCCATCGCGCCGCGTTTTGCGGCCGGGATTGGATAATCCTGATAATCGAGCAACGCATCCAGCGCGCGCACCGCCAGTACGGCCAGTTCTTCCAGCTCGTCCAGGCTCTTAATCGCGCCGAGGTTGAAAGCGGACAGCGTACACAACGCAATTTCGCCGTTTTCGTCGTTAACGTCGGTCAGCGGTTTGGTCGGCAGGGCGATTTCCAGACACAGGTTGGACTGGCGCACCGGCGCAACGACCGGATCGAACGGGCTGTGGGTGTTGCAGTGGTCCACGTTCTGAATGTAGATACGGCCTGTAGAGGCACGTTCCTGCATCATCAGGGAGAACAGTTCGACCGCTTTCACGCGCTGTTTACGGATGCTGTCGTCGTTTTCATATTGGGTGTACAGACGTTCGAACTCGTCCTGATCGGCGAAGAACGCGTCATACAGCCCCGGTACGTCGGACGGGCTGAACAAGGTAATGTCGCCGCCTTTCAGCAGACGGGTGTACATCAGTTTGTTGATTTGTACGCCGTAGTCCATGTGACGCACGCGGTTGCCTTCAACGCCGCGGTTGTTTTTCAGCACCAGCAGGCTTTCGACTTCCAAGTGCCACATTGGGTAGAACAGGGTGGCCGCACCGCCGCGCACACCGCCTTGCGAGCAGGATTTCACCGCGGTCTGGAAGTGCTTGTAGAACGGAATACAGCCAGTGTGGAATGCTTCACCGCCGCGAATCGGGCTGCCTAGCGCACGAATACGACCGGCGTTGATGCCGATACCGGCGCGCTGAGAAACGTATTTCACGATAGCGCTGGAGGTGGCGTTGATGGAATCCAGGCTGTCGCCGCACTCGATCAGTACGCAGGAGCTGAACTGACGGGTTGGAGTACGCACGCCGGACATAATTGGCGTCGGCAGAGAAATTTTGAACGTTGAAACGGCATCGTAGAAACGTTTTACGTATTGCAGACGCGTTTCACGCGGATAGTTAGAGAACAGGCAAGCCGCTACCAAAATGTAGAGGAACTGCGCGCTTTCATAAATCTCACCGGTGACACGGTTTTGCACCAGATATTTACCTTCTAACTGCTTCACCGCAGCGTAGGAGAAGGTCATATCACGGTCGTGTACGATGAACGAGTCCATCTGCTTGAACTCTTCTTCCGTGTAGTCTTCCAGCAGATGATTGTCGTATTTGCCCATTTCAACCATTTTCACCACATGGTCGTAAAGTGCAGGCGGTTCAAACTCGCCGTAGGCTTTTTTGCGCAGGTGGAAAATGGCCAGGCGGGCAGCCAGGTACTGATAATCCGGTGCCTCGCGGGAGATCAGGTCGGCGGCTGCTTTGATGATCGTCTCATGGATATCGGACGTTTTGATACCGTCATAAAATTGAATATGAGAGCGCAGCTCGACCTGAGAAATCGATACGTTATTCAGTCCTTCTGCCGCCCAATCCAGAACTCGGTGGATTTTGTCGAGATTGATGCGCTCTGTACTACCATCACGCTTTGTCACCAGCAGACTCTGATTCATGTGGTTTTTTACCTGTCCGTGAAAGAAAAAATATCCCCCATATTATCCACAGAGTCATGTTGTGACTAAGTCTGTGGATAAATACTATATGTAGGGGTTGTTTGATAAAATAGACGCTATATGGTGAGTATTCTAGTAGGGATTCTTTTCAGCACAAGAGTTGATTTTGACGTTAAATTGAGGTTGCAAAAGGGTAAGAATCGCTAAGTGCGCGTCTTATAAGGCCTGGCGGGGATGTCAATAATTGAGAAAAAAAATAGAAAATTTGATCGAGTGCTGATTTCTTCATCTAAGGCGAAGAAAGTTCTTATGATCTGGCACAGGATTTGTAGATACTGTTATTGCCTGCAAGCCTTTTCACGTTTCGCGGTTACGGATTGCAGGCACGACCAGTCACAGCGCCG
>NZ_JBRYHT010000022.1:0-53138 GCF_053309355.1 Citrobacter freundii complex sp. 2025EL-00176
TGGAGCGGGAAACGAGACTCGAACTCGCGACCCCGACCTTGGCAAGGTCGTGCTCTACCAACTGAGCTATTCCCGCAAATTTGTTGCTGTCGTAATTCGCATTTCTGCGTCGTTACGGGAGGCGCATTATACGAGAAATCCGTTTAGCTGCAACCCCCCTGAATACGTTTTTTTTGAAAATTCGTTCAAGTGATTACTTTACAATCAGGCTGAACAATTTAGCGTCAAAAACCCGGTGACGCAAGCCACCGGAGAACAAAATCAAAGCTTAATAAAATGTTCGCGATAGTAAGCAAGCTCAGCAACCGACTCACGGATGTCGTCCATCGCCTGATGCGTTCCCTGCTTGGTGAAGCCAGCAAGGATCTCCGGCTTCCAACGACGCGCCAATTCTTTCAGCGTGCTGACGTCGAGATAGCGGTAATGGAAATACGCCTCCAGCTCGGGCATATATTTAAACAAGAAACGACGATCCTGACCGATGCTGTTGCCGCAGATAGGTGATTTCCCCGCCGGAACCCACTCTTGCAAAAAGGCCAGCGTGGCCAGTTCTGCTTCGCGATCGCCCATGGTGCTCGCCTTCACGCGCTCCACCAGCCCGCTACCGGTATGCGTACGTACGTTCCAGTCATCCATTAATGCCAGTTGTTCGTCGGACTGGTGCACCGCAATCGTCGGTCCTTCAGCCAGAATATTTAAGTTGGCATCCGTCACCAGCGTGGCGATCTCAATAATGCGATCGCGCTCGGGATCCAGACCTGTCATCTCCAGATCGATCCAAATCAGGTTGTTTTCATTGGCACTCATGCTATTTTCCACCCTTCAGCGTCACATTCAGTGTGACTATATTCATCTAAAATTGCGTGTATCATAAATGTTTTGCCCATCATGGGCGACCAGGAGCCAGTCCGATTGAGTAAGAATAAACTCTCCAAAGGCCAACAGCGCCGTGTGAACGCCAATCACCAGCGTCGTCTTAAAACGTCCGCGGAGAAGCCCGACTATGACGACAACCTGTTTGGCGAAACTGCTGAAGGCATCGTGATCAGCCGTTTTGGCATGCATGCCGACGTGGAATCTGCTGACGGCGACATTCACCGCTGCAACATCCGCCGTACAATTCGTTCGCTGGTGACCGGCGATCGCGTCGTCTGGCGACCAGGTAAAGCGGCCGCAGAAGGCGTAAATGTCAAAGGCATCGTTGAGGCGGTACACGAGCGCACCTCGGTACTCACACGTCCCGACTTTTACGACGGGGTAAAACCCATTGCTGCCAACATCGACCAGATTGTTATTGTCTCAGCCATCTTACCCGAGCTGTCGCTTAATATTATCGACCGCTATCTGGTTGCCTGCGAAACGCTACACGTCGAACCGATTATCGTACTGAATAAGATCGATCTGCTGGATGCCGAAGGTATGGCCTTCGTTAACGAACAGATGGATATCTATCGCAACATTGGCTATCGCGTGTTGATGGTATCAAGCCGCACTAAAGACGGTCTGAAACCGCTTGAAGAAGCATTAACCGATCGCATCAGCATTTTTGCCGGCCAGTCGGGGGTAGGTAAATCCAGCCTGCTCAATAATCTTCTCGGTTTGCAGGAAGCGATCCTGACCAACGATGTCTCCGACAACTCCGGTCTTGGGCAGCACACCACCACCGCTTCTCGCCTGTATCACTTTCCGCACGGCGGCGACGTTATCGACTCGCCGGGCGTACGCGAGTTCGGACTGTGGCATCTGGAGCCGGAACAAATCACCCATGGTTTTGTCGAATTCCATGACTACCTGGGCCATTGCAAATACCGCGACTGCAAGCATGATACCGATCCAGGCTGCGCTATCCGTGAGGCTGTAGAAAAAGGGGAAATAGCCGAAACTCGGTTTGAAAATTATCACCGCATCCTGGAAAGCATGTCGCAGGTAAAAACGCGTAAAAACTTTTCTGATACAGACAACTGACAACTAAGCTAAGCATCGCTAGAATCGTCCCCCTTTTTCAGGATCCGGCCCGTATGCCGGATCGGGAACAAATTATGGCCTGGAGGCTACCTTGTTAAACTCATTTAAGCTTTCGCTACAATACATTCTGCCGAAACTATGGCTCACTCGCCTGGCGGGTTGGGGTGCGAGCAAACGAGCGGGATGGCTGACCAAACTGGTGATCGATCTGTTCGTGAAATATTACAAGGTCGATATGAAAGAGGCGCAAAAGCCGGATACCGCCAGCTATCGCACCTTTAACGACTTCTTTGTTCGTCCCCTGCGCGACGAGGCTCGTCCAATTAACACCGATCCGAATGTACTGGTGATGCCTGCTGACGGCGTGATTAACCAGTTAGGGAACATCGAAGAAGACAAGCTGTTACAGGCCAAAGGGCACAGCTATACCCTTGAAGCGCTGCTGGCCGGCAACTACCAGATGGCGGACAAATTCCGCAACGGTACGTTTGTGACCACTTACTTATCACCACGCGATTACCACCGCGTCCATATGCCCTGTAACGGTATCCTGCGCGAAATGATGTATGTGCCAGGTGACCTCTTCTCTGTAAACATCCTGACGGCGCAAAACGTTCCGAACCTGTTTGCCCGTAACGAACGCGTTATTTGCCTGTTTGATACCGAGTTTGGCCCGATGGTGCAAATTCTGGTCGGGGCAACTATCGTTGGCAGCATTGAAACCGTATGGGCTGGTACCATAACCCCGCCGCGTGAAGGCGTAATTAAACGCTGGACCTGGCCGGAAGGTGAAAGCGAAGGGTCGGTGGCACTGCTGAAAGGTCAGGAAATGGGCCGCTTTAAGCTCGGTTCCACCGTCATCAACCTGTTCGCACCGGGCAAAGTTAACCTGGTTGAGCAATTGCAGGACCTTTCAGTCACGAAAATCGGTCAGCCAATGGCCATCTCAACCGAGACTTTCGTGACGCCAGAGGCAGAATCTGCCCCGCTGCCGAAAGAAGAGATCGAAGCAGAACACGACGCCAGCCCGCTGGTTGACGACAAAAAAGACGAAACTTAAACATAGGAATCGCTGCTGTGCGCCTGATTATCACTTTTCTGATGGCCTGGTGCCTCAGCCTGGGGGCGTACGCTGCGACGGCCCCCGACGCCAAACAACTCACCCAGGAACTGGAGCAGGCAAAGGCGGCGAAACCCGCTCAGCCAGAAACCGTCGAGGCGCTCCAGTCCGCGCTGAATGCCCTTGAGGAGCGTAAAGGATCTCTTGAGCGCGCTGAACAATATCAGCAGGTTATTGATAACTTCCCCAAGCTTTCCGCAACGCTACGCGCCCAGCTTAGCAATCTGCGTGACGAACCGCGCAACATACCAACCGGACTGACAACTGATGCGTTAAACCAGGAGATCCTCCAGGTCAGCAGTCAGTTGCTGGAAAAGAGTCGTCAGGCCCAGCAGGAGCAGGATCGCGCCCGGGAAATCGCCGACTCGTTAAGCCAGCTTCCTCAACAGCAAACCGATGCCCGCCGCCAGCTAAATGAGCTTGAGCGGCGAATTGGTACCGCCAACGCCAATCCCGCGCAGAATCAGGCGATGCAGGCTGAATCCGCCAAACTCAAAGCCCTGGTCGATGAGCTGGAGCTGGCGCAGCTTTCCGCCAATAACCGCCAGGAACTGGCGCGTATGCGCTCCGAACTGGCGGAAAAACAGAGCCAACAGCTCGACGCTTATCTGCAGGCATTGCGTAATCAACTCAACAGTCAGCGGCAGCGCGAAGCTGAGCGAGCGCTGGAAAGCACTGAACTGCTGGCGGAAAACAGTGCGGGATTGCCCGAAGGCATCGTTGACCAGTTCAAGGTTAACCGCGAACTGTCCCAGGCCTTAAACCAACAGGCACAGCGTATGGACCTGGTCGCATCGCAACAGCGTCAGGCCACCAGCCAAACGCTGCAGGTGCGTCAGGCGTTGAATACGCTGCGCGAACAATCCCAGTGGCTTGGGGTCTCGAATATGCTGGGGGAAGCGCTACGCGCACAGGTCTCTCGTCTGCCCGAAATGCCCAAACCTCAGCAGTTAGATACCGAAATGGCGCAGCTACGCGTGCATCGTATGCGCTATGAAGATCTGCTCAATAAACAGCCGCAACTGCGCCAGATCCATCAGGCCGATGGGCAACCGCTGACCGCGGAACAGAGCAGCATCCTCAACGCCCAGTTGCGCACTCAGCGTGAATTGCTGAACTCTCTGTTACAGGGTGGCGATACGCTGATCCTTGAGCTGACCAAGCTAAAAGTCTCCAATAGCCAACTGGAAGATGCGCTAAAAGAGGTCAACGAAGCGACGCACCGCTACCTGTTCTGGACGTCTGACGTCAGCCCTATCTCACTCTCCTGGCCTGTCGACATTGTTCAGGATCTGCGGCGTCTGATCTCATTAGATACATTTAATCAGTTAGGTAAAGCCAGCATCATGATGCTGACCAGCAAAGAAACGCTGCTACCGCTGTTCGGTGCGCTGGTGCTGGTTGGATTTAGCCTCTATTCTCGCAAACACTTTACCCGTTTTCTTGAACGCTCGTCCGCGCGGGTGGGTAAAGTGACCCAGGACCACTTCTGGCTGACGATACGCACGGTATTCTGGTCGATACTCGTCGCCTCGCCGCTACCGGTGCTGTGGGCCACCCTGGGTTACGGTTTGCAGGAAGCCTGGCCTTATCCGTTGGCCGTCGCGATCGGCGATGGCGTAACCGCCACAGTGCCCATGCTGTGGGCGGTGATGATTTGCGCCACCTTTGCACGCCCTAACGGTCTGTTCATTGCCCACTTTGGCTGGCCGCGTAATCGCGTCGCGAAGGCCATGCATTATTACCTGATGAGCATCGGACTGATTGTCCCGCTGATCATGGCGGTAATTATGTTTGATAACCTCAATGACCGGGAATTCTCCGCCTCATTGGGACGCTTGTGCTTCATCTTGATTTGCGGTGCACTGGCGGTCGTGACTCTGAGCCTGAAGCGCGCCGGGATACCGCTGTATCTCGATAAAGAGGGCAACAGCGATAACATGGTCAACAGCATGCTGTGGAATATGTTGATGGGCGCGCCGCTGATTGCCATCCTCGCGGCCGCTGTCGGCTATCTCGCCACATCGCAAGCTCTACTGGCGCGTCTGGAAACATCCGTGGCTATCTGGTTCTTGTTACTGGTGGTGTATCACGTTATTCGCCGTTGGATGCTGATCCAGCGCCGCCGCCTGGCGTTTGACCGCGCCAAGCATCGACGCGCCGAAATGCTGGCGCAGCGCGCGCGGGGCGAAGAAGAACCGCCGCACTCCACCAGTCTTGAAGGCGCGATTGACGTTGATGAAAGCGAAGTAGATCTCGACGCGATCAGCGCGCAATCGCTGCGTCTGGTGCGCTCTATTCTGATGCTTATCGCCCTGCTTTCAGTCATTGTGCTGTGGTCGGAAATTCATTCCGCATTCGGCTTCCTGGAAAACATCTCGTTGTGGGACGTCACCTCTACGGTGCAGGGTGTCGAAAGCTTAGAGCCGATCACGCTGGGCGCGGTGCTCATCGCAATTCTGGTGTTTATCATCACCACCCAGTTAGTGCGCAACCTGCCCGCATTGCTGGAGCTGGCGCTGCTGCAACATCTGGATTTAACCCCCGGCACCGGTTACGCCATCACCACCATTACCAAGTATTTGCTGATGCTGATTGGCGGTCTGGTTGGCTTCTCGATGATCGGCATTGAGTGGTCCAAACTGCAATGGCTGGTGGCTGCTCTCGGTGTTGGTCTGGGTTTTGGTTTGCAGGAGATCTTCGCCAACTTTATTTCCGGCCTGATTATCCTGTTTGAGAAACCGATTCGCATTGGCGACACGGTGACAATTCGCGATCTTACCGGTAGCGTGACGAAAATTAATACTCGCGCCACCACCATCAGCGACTGGGATCGCAAAGAGATCATCGTGCCCAATAAGGCCTTTATCACCGAGCAGTTTATCAACTGGTCGTTGTCAGATTCGGTCACCCGTGTGGTGTTAACTATCCCGGCGCCGTCAGAGGCTAACAGTGAGGAGGTCACGCAGATTCTGCTGACTGCCGCACAGCGCTGTTCGCTGGTTATCGATAACCCGGCGCCAGAAGTCTTTCTGGTAGACCTGCAGCAGGGGATTCAAATCTTCGAACTGCGTATTTATGCCGCAGAGATGGGACACCGCATGCCGCTGCGCCATGAGATCCACCAGTTGATTCTGGCGGGCTTCCGCGAGCATGGTATTGATATGCCATTCCCGCCGTTCCAGATGCGTCTGGAGAGCCTTGGCGGTAAACAAACAGGGAGAACGTTAAGCTCTGCGGGCAGAGGCAACCGCCCGGCGGGGAGTTTGTAGCGCATGATGTCGGCAAGAAATGCCGGATGGCGACCCATTGGGTCTTATCCGGCCTACGAAGATGCCTCTTTGTAGGCCGGAGCCGCCAGGACGGTTACTCCACCGCCCACTCAGGTTCGTTGGCCATGCGACGGTTATAGTTCTGATAAATCGCCATCGCCAGTAGCGAGAAGAAGATCGGACCGCCGGTCATCCACAATGCGCTGTTCCAGTCCCCGGCTTCAATCACCGGCTGGATGATGGTGAACACGTTGGCAAACGTCACCACCAATACCACCACGCCTGTTGTCAGTAACGTCGCCGCTCGCGTTTTAAAAATCACAAACGGCCTTTCCAGATCCGTACGCGCTTTAAAGAATGGGAAAGCCAGTGCGAGGAACAGATACGGCAGCGTCATTGAGACGTTCGCCATCAGGGTCAGTTTGTTATAAAACGCGGAAGCCGTGTCGCCACCAAATGAAACCAGTAGGATAAACAGGCTCACCAACAGACACTGCAACCACATTGCCGTCGTTGGCATCCCCACCGCATTCAGCCGGGTCATCGGCGCGGGCCACAATGCCTTCGGCGTTCCCTGAATAATCGCTTTCAGCGGCGAGTAGCTGAGCGTGAAAAAAGCGCCAGTATAGGCGAGGAACATAGAAAGACCGGTGATACGCGCGAACCATACGCCCAACGCCATAGCGCTTTCCGGGGAAAGGTGCAGCGCATTACCCAACGTCATCCCGAGGCTTTTCATCAGGATATAGGTAATGTTGCCGAGGTTGACCGAGCCATCACTTAATACCTGTTGCCAGTTGGTGCTAACGCCCCATAAAAATATGGCCAGTGAATAACCGACAGAAATGACAATAGCGGCAAAGACAATCCCTTTCGCGAAGTTCTTTTCTGGCTTTTCTGTTTTATCTACCAGTCCCCCTACGGCCTCAATTCCGCCGTAAGCAAATATAGCAAAAACAACAAATGACAACATTGCCAGACCGGACTGATATCCCGGATTAGGCGAGGAGATAAAATTAATATCCTGAGCAAAGTGGCCACCCGTTAATAACAAAATAGCGACACTCACTAACAACAAAACTAAATTAAGACACATTACGGCAATTCCACCTACAGCCGTAATACGGGCAATCTTATTAATTCCCCGGGAGGCCACGCAGGTCACCAGAATCATCCAGCCGACGGCGAGCAGACCGACAACCTGCGTAGGCTCAAGCCCCGCAATCCGCCAGTGCTGCGTCATGTCTGCACCAAATAAGAAGGTCGAAAAAGGCACCCAGACCTTTGCCGCCGTGCTTACCATCCATATCACATAGGAAGAAAACCACATAAACGTGCCGATAAACGCATAGCGTGGCCCAACGCTATTATTCATCCACGAATAGATTCCCCCCTCTTCTTTCCGATAGGCAGAACCCATTTCCGCCATCATTAAAGCAAATGGAATAAAAAATAATAATGCGGAAAATATATACCATGGAATCGCGCTATACCCCATTAAATAGAACGCGGAGGGGCTGTTAGCAAAACCAAAAACAGACGTAAATATCATAAGGATGAGACCAATCAGGCTCATCTTTTTTATTGTTTGGGTCATTAAACCATCCCTTACTCTGGCAAGCGTTTAACAAACGCCGCTCACCGATTGGCACTGCTCTCATTGCGGAGTTCAGCGATAAAAAATCAACACAGAATTGATACCTGAAAGATATCAAACATCCAGATGTAAATTGTGGCTATTAGAGGGTAAATGAAAAAATATGCTACAAAGTGGCGATATCTCCGCCACTTTGTATTGAGAGAGCGTAAATTACGCGCGATCGACGGTAAATGCGATAACCTCAGCCAGGCTTTCCGCGCCCAGCGCCAGCATGACCAGACGGTCAACGCCGAGCGCCACGCCAGAGCAATCCGGCATGCCCACTTTTAATGCTTCAAGCAGGTTGGTATCGATAGGTTGCTGTGGCAGGCCACGCGCGACACGTTTGCGGTTATCCTGTTCAAACCGTTGCTGCTGCTCGCGCGCGTCGGTCAATTCATGGAAACCATTCGCCAGTTCAATACCCTTGTAATACACCTCGAAACGCTCAGCCACGCGGTGATCTTCGGTACTGATTTGCGCCAACGACGCCTGGCTGGCCGGAAAATGGTACACAAATGTCGGTTTGTCTTTGCCGATATGTGGCTCAACGCCCATCGTGAACAGCAGTTGCAGTAAGGTGTCCCGGTCTTCTTCAGTATCGGCGATATTGCTGAGATCCAGTTTCGCCGCCACTTCCCGCAGTTGGGTTTTGTCTGCAGACAGTGGGTCTATTTCCAGATGGCGCTGGAAGGCTTGCTGATAAGAGAGGCTTTCCGCAGGAGAACAGTCCAACACCTGCTGGAGCAAATCATCCACTTCATTCATCAGGCGATACATATCGTAGTGGGGGCGATACCACTCGAGCATGGTGAACTCAGGGTTATGATGACGCCCCATTTCTTCATTACGAAAGCTGCGGCACAGTTGATACACCGGGCCACATCCTGCCACCAGCAGGCGCTTCATGTGATATTCCGGACTGGTCATTAAATAGAGATTCATTCCCTGGGAATGTCCAGGGCCAACGAAACGTGTTTCGAACGGGAACAGATGGATGTCCGTTACCGTTGCCTGACTCATACAAGGGGTCTCAACCTCAAGCACGCCACGATCGGCAAAAAAGCGGCGAATCTCCGCTATAATTGCTGCACGTTTTAACAGATTGGGGATGGACGCGCTCGGCTGCCAGGTTGCCGTTTCGCTCATGGTTGTTTCTCCGATTTAAGACAAGGGCACGAAGTCTACTCGTATCGCGCTAACGAGACAAATTTCACGCGGTAGTAATCAGCACTGGCAATCGGGTAAAAAAAGCGACATTGGGTGGTTTAGTAATTAAATTAATCAAATTCAATGATAATTCCCCCCTTTGACACGCTAAAAAAATCGAACACGTCAAATTTCCCGCACATCCCTAAGACTATACTATTGTACCTATAAAGGAGCAGTGGAAACGCGTTCATAACCTGTTTGAAGCCGATGAAGCATCTGATTTCAGGCGGGGATGAAATAACAACAATCTGGAGGAATGTCGTGCAAACCTTTCAAGCCGATCTTGCCATTATAGGCGCCGGTGGCGCGGGATTACGTGCTGCAATTGCTGCCGCACAAGCAAATCCCAACGCTAAAATCGCACTGATCTCAAAAGTGTACCCAATGCGCAGCCATACCGTTGCTGCCGAAGGCGGCTCTGCTGCTGTCGCGCAGGATCATGACAGCTTTGACTACCATTTTCACGATACGGTAGCAGGCGGAGACTGGCTGTGTGAGCAGGATGTCGTGGATTACTTTGTCCACCACTGCCCAACTGAAATGACGCAACTGGAACAATGGGGCTGCCCATGGAGCCGTCGTGAAGACGGTAGCGTCAACGTACGTCGCTTCGGCGGCATGAAAATCGAGCGTACCTGGTTTGCCGCGGATAAAACCGGCTTCCACATGCTGCATACGCTGTTCCAAACGTCTTTGCAGTTCCCACAGATTCAACGTTTTGACGAACACTTCGTTCTGGATATCCTGGTTGACGACGGTCATGCTCGCGGCGTCGTCGCGATGAACATGATGGAAGGCACGCTGGTGCAAATCCGTGCCAATGCAGTCGTGATGGCAACGGGCGGCGCAGGCCGTGTTTACCGTTACAACACCAACGGCGGCATCGTAACCGGCGACGGTATGGGCATGGCGCTGAGCCACGGCGTTCCGCTGCGTGATATGGAATTCGTTCAGTATCACCCGACGGGTCTGCCAGGCTCCGGTATCCTGATGACTGAAGGCTGCCGTGGTGAAGGCGGTATTCTGGTCAACAAAAATGGCTACCGTTATCTGCAAGATTACGGCATGGGTCCGGAAACCCCGCTGGGCGAGCCGAAAAACAAATATATGGAACTCGGTCCGCGCGACAAAGTTTCTCAGGCTTTCTGGCACGAATGGCGCAAAGGCAACACCATTTCCACCCCGCGTGGCGATGTGGTTCACCTCGACCTGCGTCACCTCGGCGAGAAAAAACTGCTCGAACGTTTACCGTTCATCTGCGAACTGGCGAAAGCCTACGTGGGTGTCGATCCGGTTAAAGAACCGATCCCGGTACGTCCGACCGCACACTACACCATGGGCGGTATTGAAACCGATCAGCACTGTGAAACCCGCATTAAAGGTCTGTTCGCTGTCGGCGAATGTTCCTCTGTTGGTCTGCATGGCGCTAACCGTCTGGGCTCTAACTCCCTGGCGGAACTGGTGGTCTTCGGTCGTATGGCCGGCGAACAGGCTGCGGAACGTGCTGCAACGGCTGGCGCTGCAAACAGTGCCGCGCTCGACGCGCAGGTTGCTGGCGTTGAAAAACGTCTGAAAGATCTGGTTAACCAGGAAGGTAACGAAAACTGGTCTAAGATCCGCGACGAAATGGGTCTGTCCATGGAAGAAGGTTGCGGTATCTACCGTACGCCGGAACTCATGCAGAAAACCGTTGATAAGCTGGCTGAGCTGCAGGAGCGCTTCAAGCGCGTGCGTATCACTGATACCTCCAGCGTCTTCAACACCGACCTGCTGTACACCATCGAACTGGGTCACGGTCTGAACGTTGCTGAATGTATGGCGCACTCCGCTCTGGCGCGTAAAGAATCCCGCGGCGCGCATCAGCGTCTGGATGAAGGCTGCACCGAGCGTGACGACGTAAACTTCCTCAAACACACCCTCGCCTTCCGCGATGCTGACGGCACGACTCGCCTGGAATACAGCGACGTGAAAATCACCACTCTGCCACCGGCTAAACGTGTTTACGGTGGCGAAGCGGAAGCAGCCGATAAGAAGGAGAAGGCGAATGGCTGAGATGAAAAACCTGAAAGTTGAGGTGGTGCGCTATAACCCGGAAACCGATACCGCGCCGCACAGTGCTTTCTACGAAGTTCCTTACGATGAAACCACGTCTCTGCTTGATGCGTTGGGCTACATCAAGGATAACCTGGCGCCGGACCTGAGCTATCGCTGGTCCTGCCGTATGGCAATCTGCGGCTCCTGCGGCATGATGGTCAACAACGTGCCGAAGCTGGCGTGCAAAACCTTCCTGCGTGATTACACCAGCGGTATGAAGGTTGAAGCGCTGGGCAACTTCCCGATTGAACGCGATCTGGTCGTCGACATGACGCACTTTATCGAGAGCCTGGAAGCGATCAAACCGTACATCATCGGTAACCCGCGTACACCGGATCAGGGTCCAAACACCCAGACTCCGGCGCAGATGGCGAAGTATCATCAGTTCTCCGGTTGCATCAACTGTGGTCTGTGCTACGCCGCGTGCCCGCAGTTCGGCCTGAACCCTGAGTTCATTGGACCGGCTGCGATTACGCTGGCGCATCGTTACAACGAAGATAGCCGCGACCACGGTAAGAAAGAGCGTATGGCTCAACTGAACAGCCCGAACGGCGTCTGGACCTGTACTTTCGTGGGCTACTGCTCCGAAGTCTGCCCGAAACACGTCGATCCGGCTGCGGCCATTCAGCAGGGTAAAGTTGAAAGTTCAAAAGACTTTCTTATCGCAACCCTGAAACCACGCTAAGGAGTGCAACATGACGACTAAACGCAACGCCTATGTGCGGCCAATGACGTCCACCTGGTGGAAAAAACTGCCGTTTTATCGCTTTTACATGCTGCGTGAAGGCACAGCCGTTCCGGCTGTCTGGTTCAGTATTGAACTGATCTTCGGCCTGTTTGCGCTTAAGCACGGTGTGGAATCCTGGGCTGGCTTTGTCGGGTTCCTGCAGAACCCGGTGGTGGTGATCCTTAACATCATCGCCCTGGCAGCCGCGCTGCTGCATACCAAGACCTGGTTTGAGCTGGCGCCGAAAGCGGCCAACATCATCGTAAAAGACGAAAAAATGGGGCCAGAGCCAATCATCAAAGGGCTTTGGGCGGTTACTGTGGTTGCGACAGTAGTAATACTGTTTGTTGCCCTGTTCTGGTAAGGAGTCCGGAATGATTAATCCAAATCCAAAACGCTCTGACGAACCCGTATTCTGGGGCCTGTTTGGTGCAGGCGGTATGTGGAGCGCAATCATTGCGCCGGTAATGATTCTGCTGGTAGGCATTATGCTGCCGCTGGGCTTTGTTCCTGATGCCTTCAGCTATGAACGCGTCCTGGCATTCGCGCAGAGCTTTATCGGTCGCGCATTCCTGTTCCTGATGATTGTCCTGCCGCTGTGGTGCGGTTTACACCGTATGCACCACGCGATGCATGACCTGAAAATCCACGTGCCTGCTGGTAAATGGGTATTCTATGGACTGGCAGCTATCCTGACCGTTGTAACGGCCATTGGTATCCTGACCATCTAATCGCATGCGTTAACTATCAGGCCCGCCATTGGCGGGCCTTTTTATTGGTGCAATACCCCAGTCAACCAACGGGAAAACTCACGCATTGCAGATGTCTCCGGTCGGGATTGCAAACGCGTTATCCAATAGCTCCCCAGATCAATCTGCGTTAGAAACGGCTGAACGATACGTTCACTACCGAGCAAATGTGTGAACATTCTTACCGGGGCAATCGCCACCCCGATCCCCGCCAGCGCGGCCTCCAGCATTGTGACGGACGAATCAAACACCACCACGTTGTGCGTCGGTGACGGAGGCGCTTCTCCGGCGGCCTGCATCCAAAGCGTCCACTCATCTCGCCGATAAGATCGTAATAACGGGAATTTCAGGAGGTCGGCAGGTACCTTGATCTGTGCGGCTAATTCTGGCGAGCAAAGCGGGGACATCGGCGCGCTACACAAATATTGAGCATCGGTATCGTGCCAGGCACCTCCTCCGTAGCGAATGGTATAGTCCAGTCCCTCGGCGGCGGGATCCACGCGGTTATTGTGGGTGGAAATATGCAAATCAATATGCGGATAGCTACGCTTAAAGTCGCTGAGCAGAGGAAAAAGACAACCGATCGCAAAGGTCCCTACTACCCCAATTTTAAGTTTTTCCTGGGTTTGTTTAGTGGCAAAACGATCCAGCATCCCCGCCATACGATCGAAAGAATCATTAAGTACAGGTAACAGACTTTCCCCTTCTGTCGTCAGCATCAACCCACGAGAGCCACGCACAAAAAGCTGACAATTTAGCTGCTGTTCCAGCGCTTTGACATGCTGGCTGATGGCAGAATGCGTCACGTTGAGCTCAATCGCAGCGCGGGTAAAGCTAAGGTGTCTGGCCGCGGCTTCAAAAGCTCGCAGCGAGTTAAGGGGGATATAGCTACGCGTCATCATCTGGCCTGTTAGAAAAACTTATATCTGCTGCTAAATTTAACCGTTTGTCAACACACTGCAAATCAAACAAACTGATTGCGTCTGACGGGCCCGGACACCCTTTTGCTTTTTATTACGGAACTGATTTGATGATGAAAAAATCGTTATGCTGCGCGTTGCTGCTGACAGCCTCGGTCTCAACGTTTGCCGCCGAAAAAACAGAACAACAGATTGCCGATATCGTAAACCGCACCATCACACCGCTGATGCAAGAACAGGCTATTCCGGGTATGGCCGTGGCAATTATCTACCAGGGAAAACCTTATTACTTTACCTGGGGTAAAGCCGATATCGCCAAAAACCGTCCAGTCACCCAGCAAACGCTGTTTGAGCTCGGATCGGTAAGTAAGACGTTCAACGGTGTGCTGGGCGGTGATGCTATCGCCCGCGGTGAAATTAAGCTCAGCGATCCGGTCACCCAATACTGGCCCGAATTAACTGGCAAACAATGGCAGGGTGTCAGCCTGCTGCACCTGGCCACCTATACGGCGGGTGGTCTGCCGCTTCAGGTACCTGACGATGTTACAGATAAAGCGGCATTACTGCGCTTTTATCACAACTGGCAGCCGCAATGGGCCCCGGGCGCTAAACGTCTCTATGCTAACTCCAGTATTGGTCTGTTTGGCGCACTGGCGGTGAAACCTTCAGGAATGCGCTATGAAGAGGCGATGACCAAACGCGTCCTGCAACCATTAAAACTGGCGCATACCTGGATTACGGTTCCGCAGAGCGAACAAAAGGATTATGCCTGGGGCTATCGCGAAGGAAAGCCTGTGCATGTATCTCCGGGGCAGCTTGATGCCGAATCCTATGGGGTAAAATCCAGCCTTGTCGATATGACTCGCTGGGTTCAGGCCAACATGGACGCCAGCCAGGTACAAGAGAAAACGCTCCGACAGGGAATTGAAATTGCGCAGGCTCGTTACTGGCGTATTGGCGATATGTACCAGGGATTAGGCTGGGAGATGCTGAACTGGCCGGTGAATGCCGATTCGATAATCAACGGTAGCGACAGTAAAGTCGCGTTAGCGGCGCTTCCCGCCGTTGAGATTAATCCGCCAGCCCCTGCCGTGAAGGCCTCATGGGTGCATAAAACCGGCTCCACCGGCGGATTTGGTAGCTATGTTGCTTTCGTTCCAGAAAAAAATCTTGGCATTGTGATGCTGGCAAACAAAAGCTATCCAAATCCTGCCCGCGTCGATGCAGCCTGGTGCATTCTTGAAAAATTGCAATAACTGACGATGAGGTCCGCTATAGCGGACCTCGTTTCTTCCTCTTCTTTTTCCTGCTGTCATCTACACTTAACAAAAAAACAGCAAGGAAAATCTTATGCGCATTCTGCCCGTCGTTGCTGCAGTTACGGCTGCATTTCTGGTTGTCGCCTGCAGTTCCCCTACACCGCCAAAAGGCGTTACCGTTGTGAATAACTTTGACGCCAAACGCTATCTTGGTACCTGGTATGAAATTGCACGTTTAGACCATCGTTTCGAACGTGGACTGGAAAAAGTTACCGCAACCTACAGCTTGCGCGACGACGGCGGCCTCAATGTGATCAATAAAGGCTATAACCCGGACAGAGAGATGTGGCAAAAAACGGAGGGTAAAGCCTATTTCACCGGCGACCCAAATCGGGCTGCGCTCAAGGTGTCATTCTTCGGTCCCTTCTACGGTGGGTATAACGTGATTGCGCTCGATCGGGAATATCGCCACGCGCTGGTTTGCGGTCCGGATCGCGATTACCTGTGGATCCTTTCACGGACCCCCACCATTTCAGATGAAATGAAGCAGCAAATGTTGGCTATCGCGACCCGGGAAGGGTTTGACGTCAATAAACTGATTTGGGTGAAACAGCCTGGCGCTTAGTGAGTGCTAAGCTTCAGGCCAATAATGCCAGCCACAATCAGTCCCAGACTCAGCAAACGCGCCGGACTGGCAGATTCACCCAACAGCAGAATCCCGGTAATGGCCGCCCCGACGGCGCCAATACCAGTCCAGACGGCATAGGCAGTCCCAACGGGTAAGGTGCGCATCGCCCAGGAGAGCATGGCGATACTGACGATCATCGCGACGATGGTGATAATGCTTGGCGTCAGACGCGTAAAACCGTGGGTGTATTTCAGGCCAATCGCCCAAACAACTTCGAGCAAACCGGCAATTAATAAAACGATCCAGGACATATCAGGCTCCAGAACAATGGGGCCGTCCCCGGTGAAAGAAGCGTTTGCAGGTCGTCCTGCAAAGCTGGTGTGTGAAATGGCATTTTTGCCCGACAGAAAATGAATTTCAACCTTTTTATTCACCGTCCGTTAAAAGCAAGAATTAAGCATAATTAGCGGCGGAGTTCCCGCATTTGGCACTCATTGGAGTTCTCTATGATGAAGGGCTTTCTGAAATCAGAAAGTCGATTGCCCCTCTTTTGAATGCGAAAAGTTTATGCTTAAAATTTTAGTGATTGACCGATGCCACTTTACCCGCACAGGGATTGAGGCCTTGCTTAATCATTCTGACAGGTTCAACTCCTCATTTCTGGTATCAGGAATTAATAATCTTCTGTTGGCAAAAGAGCATATTTTGCAGTGGAAACCGCATCTGGTCATTGCGGATTTATACAGTTTTATTAGCGAGGCGCATTCCAGTCCACCAGTTAAGCCCTTTTTCATGAGCTGTGGCGTCATCCCTCTGATTTTACTGCAATCAGCGGATAGACAGCATGCGTCCATCCCGACTTCTCAAGCCATCGCCTACTCGGTATTAACCAAACACACCTCGCTAAACGCACTGACACACACGATTCAGGAGGCGCTACAAGATCGCCCCACATTAGCATTAGCCGAAAACGTGACGCCACTGCTTACGCCGCAGGAGGAGAAAGTATTGTCAATGTGGATGGATGGCGTGAGCAATAAGATGATAGCCGCTACGCTCAGCATTCATGGCAAAACGGTATATACCTATAAACGAAATATTCGTATGAAGCTTCATCTGGGGAACCGCTTCTCACCGTTCCTCTCACTCCCGCACAAGGAGAGTTAACGGTACGACCCGACGTCGTACCGTTGAGCGTTATTGCTGAGCTTTTGTCGCTGCACCAGAGATAGCGTTACCACCGTCAGAAATATCCTCCCCTACGCCTCGCGTGGTATTACACGCGGTTAATACGGAAGAAAGTACCAACACAGAAAAGATCGCAGCAATTGTCTTCTTAATCATAACGTCTTCCTTTTCTAGCCAATATTGTTTGTGTATAGCTACTTAATAATAGACAAGATCCGGAAGTGTGATGGATAAACAACCGTTTTTTCAGATTATGTGAGAAGTTTAACTGGCGGCGTGAGAGATTGAATTACCGAGATGTTTGATGTCTTCACCGAAGCCGCGCGCGGTATTACAGCCCGCCAGGAGAGTGCTGGTGAAAAGGATTAGCATTACAAGACTGAGAAGACGTTTCATCATTCCTGCCCTGGAAAAAGTATGGCGCAGCAACCTGCGCCACAAGATCAAATAAGTGTCTTATTTTACGCGGGAAACGTATTCGCCTGAGCGAGTATCCACTTTGATCACTTCGCCGATCTGTACGAACAGCGGAACTTTAACGACTGCGCCGGTAGACAGGGTAGCCGGTTTGCCGCCAGTACCCGCGGTATCGCCTTTCAGACCTGGGTCAGTATCAACGATTTCCAGCTCAACGAAGTTCGGCGGAGTCACGGAGATCGGCTGACCGTTCCACAGGGTCACGATGCATTCGGCCTGGTCCAGCAGCCATTTAGCGTTATCGCCTACCGCTTTCTCGTCTGCAGCCAGCTGTTCGAAAGTGGTGTTGTTCATGAAGTGCCAGAATTCACCGTCGCTATACAGGAAGGTCAGGTTCATGTCGGCTACATCTGCGCCTTCGGCAGAGTCGGTAGACTTGAAGGTTTTCTCTACACGAGTACCGGTCAGCAGGCGACGCAGCTTAACGCGCGCAAACGCCTGGCCTTTGCCTGGTTTAACGAATTCGCTGGCTTCAACCGCATAAGGTTCGCCGTCCAACATGATTTTAAGACCAGCACGAAAATCGTTGCTATAGTACGTTGCCATAAGGCCCTCTGAAAATTGTTAACTGGTAGCTAAGCCACAAAATGGCGCATATTGTAACCCTAAATACCCCATCCAGAGAAGATTGGTTATCGCAACTTGCCGATGTTGTGACCGATCCCGATGAACTTCTGCATCTTTTGAATATAGACGCAGATGAAAAACTGTTGGCCGGACGCGACGCGAGACGACTTTTCGCCCTGCGCGTGCCGCGCGCGTTTATTGCGCGCATGGAGAAAGGCAATCCTAACGATCCGCTTCTGCGTCAGGTACTTACCGCCGAGGAAGAGTTTGTTGCCGCACCCGGCTACTCGACCGATCCGCTGGAGGAACAACACAGTGTGGTTCCCGGCCTGCTGCATAAATATCGCAACCGGGCGCTGCTGCTGGTCAAAGGCGGCTGCGCGGTAAATTGTCGTTATTGCTTCCGCCGACACTTCCCGTACGCCGAAAATCAGGGTAACAAGCGCAACTGGCAGGTCGCTCTGGACTACATTACCGCCCATCCAGAACTCGATGAGGTAATCTTCTCCGGCGGCGATCCGTTGATGGCCAAGGATCACGAACTGGACTGGCTGCTCACGCAGCTGGAAACCATTCCACACATTAAACGTCTGCGTATTCACAGCCGTTTACCGATTGTGATCCCTGCGCGGATTACCGAAGGGCTGACCGAACGTTTTGCTCACTCTTCACTGCAAATTCTGCTGGTCAATCATATTAACCATGCCAATGAAGTTGATGAGACGTTTCGTCAGGCGATGCTCAGACTGCGCAAAGCAGGCGTTACGCTACTTAATCAAAGCGTATTGCTACGTGGTGTTAACGATAACGCCCAAACCCTGGCCGACCTTAGCAACGCATTGTTTGATGCGGGTGTTATGCCCTATTACCTGCATGTACTGGATAAAGTACAGGGTGCCGCCCACTTTATGGTCAGCGACGATGAAGCGCGTCAGATTGTGCGTGAACTTCTGACGCTGGTTTCCGGTTATATGGTCCCTAAACTGGCGCGAGAAATTGGCGGAGAACCCAGTAAAACACCGTTGGACCTGCAATTACGCCAGCAATAATTCTTAGTGAGTGTCCGATTATGGACACTCACTACCCATCCCGAGGATTTAATATCCGTGCAGGTGGAGTCGCACTTTTAATATGTGCTAATTTACCTAGCACTGTGCAACAACTCATTTGCAAAATTTATAAATTAATACAAATGTAGATTTCCAATAAATATATGGTTAGGGATAACCCTGAATGGTTATTAGTATTAAGGGTATTAATACCGGTGTTATTCGTCAGAAGAATGAATTTGTTGCTCTGGCACTCAAGATCAAAGAACCAAGAAATAAAGAGTCGCTGTTCTTTTTCTCACCGTTGGGGCTAAGAGATTTGCTTATCGCCCTGGAGAGCAGACTCCATACGAAGCAACAGCTTAGCGAAGAAGCGCGTTTGCAATATGAAAAAGAACGCGACAAAGCCAGTAAGAAGATGCACGAGAATATCCTGTTAATTCAGGAAGATGAGTTAAAAAATGCGGATATAAACCGTCGCATCAATTCGCTGATGTTAGTGGATGACAAAGGAGAGAGCTTAGCATTCTCTCTGACGCTGCATGACGGACAAACCCACGAATTACTGATTAATGAATTACAGATCCAGGTATTAGCCCATGTAATCATTCACGCAATAAATAATGCGGGCATGCAGGAATTAGCGCTAAGAATTACATCGCTGCTGGATTTCTTACCGCTGTACGATGTTGATTGCCAGCAAAACGACAATCTTGAATATGATTCATATACACAACCAGAATGGAAACATAACCTGTTTAACCATTACCTGGCGATTATCTACCGCTATAAGGATGAAAAGGGTAAAGCTCAATACTGTGGCTCAGTAGTGAAAACTCGCGCCCTTTCCGGCAGTAAAGAAGCTGAGGCCATTACTCGACGCCTTCTGGACTTCAGCCCACGACTGAAAAAACTTGCCGGTGTACCGTGCCAGGTTTTTGTCAGAACATTGACGGGTGATAAAACCCAAAAGCTCAATCAGGATCAGTGTTTGCGCGCGCTACATCATTTACGCGTTCAGTCTGCGCATAAAACTCAGAATGCCTGATGGCGCTGCGCTTATCAGGCCTACGTACACATGATCGTAGGCCGGATAAGACGCTTCAGCGTCGCCATCCGGCATCAACAGCGTTTATCAATTTGGGCACTTATAAACCTGACCATTCATCTCGCTGGCGGTAGGCACAAAGCTGGACAGCATTCCCTGTGATGGGCTGCTGACGCCATAAATCACGTTACCCCCCATTGCGGCGGCCTGGTTACGCAGATCGTTCGCTGCGCCACGCATAGAACCGCCTTCTTCGCCATGCTGACCAGAAAGCCAGTTGCTCTGCGTACCGGTTGCGGTGCCAATCAGCTGGCACTCTGCGCCTGGCTTGTCTTCGACAAAGCGTACGCTTTGTCCGGCTGAACTCAGTTCGTTGCTGGAGCTACAACCCGCCATCAGTAGCGCGGCACCAACGATCCCTGCTAAATATTTCACGTGCATGTCATTCCCCATAATCAATTTGTTGGACGTTATGTCCGTAGCTGAATCATATACTAAAAAGATGACCAAAAGAAAAACCCCCGGACAATTCTGCCCGGGGGTTTTCAATTCTGAGAGGTTCAGAACAACATGATTACATCATGCCGCCCATTCCACCCATACCGCCCATACCACCAGCAGCACCTAAGTCAGGCGCATCGCCTTTCGGCAGATCGGTAACCATGCACTCGGTGGTGATCATCAGACCCGCAACAGAAGCTGCGTACTGCAGAGCAGAACGCGTTACTTTGGTTGGGTCCAGGATACCCATGTCGATCATGTTGCCGTATTCTTCAGTTGCAGCGTTGTAACCGTAGTTACCGTCACCCGCTTTCACGGTGTTAGCCACTACAGACGGCTCTTCGCCGCAGTTCAGAACGATTTGACGCAGCGGGGATTCCATCGCGCGCAGCGCAACTTTGATACCTACGTTCTGGTCTTCGTTCTGACCTTTCAGGCCAGCAATTTTGGACGCTACGCGAATCAGCGCAACACCACCACCAGCAACCACGCCTTCTTCTACCGCAGCACGGGTGGCGTGCAGGGCATCTTCAACGCGGGCTTTCTTCTCTTTCATTTCAACTTCAGTCGCAGCACCAACTTTGATTACCGCAACGCCGCCTGCCAGTTTCGCTACGCGCTCCTGCAGTTTTTCACGGTCGTAGTCAGAAGTTGCTTCTTCGATCTGCTGACGAATCTGAGTTACGCGACCCTGGATTGCAGCTTCATCGCCCACGCCATCAATGATGGTGGTGGTGTCTTTGTTGATAACAACGCGTTTTGCCTGACCCAGATCTTCCAGAGTGGCTTTTTCCAGCTCCATACCGATCTCTTCAGAGATAACGGTACCACCGGTCAGGGTAGCGATATCCTGCAGCATCGCTTTACGACGATCGCCAAAGCCAGGTGCCTTAACAGCAGCCACTTTCACGATACCGCGCATGGTGTTAACAACCAGAGTTGCCAGCGCTTCGCCTTCAACATCTTCAGCGATGATTAGCAGCGGTTTGCCAGCTTTCGCGACAGCTTCCAGAACCGGCAGCATTTCGCGGATGTTGGAGATTTTCTTATCAGCCAGCAGGATGAACGGGCTTTCCAGTTCTACAGCACCAGTTTCCGGCTTGTTGATGAAGTAAGGAGACAGGTAGCCACGGTCGAACTGCATACCTTCAACCACGTCCAGTTCGTCCTGCAGACCGGTACCGTCTTCAACGGTGATCACGCCTTCTTTACCGACTTTATCCATCGCTTCAGCGATCAGTTTACCTACGGTTTCGTCGGAGTTAGCGGAGATGGTACCAACCTGAGCAATAGCTTTAGAGTCAGAGCACGGTACGGACAGTGCTTTCAGTTCTTCAACGGCAGCAGCGACAGCTTTGTCGATACCACGTTTCAGATCCATCGGGTTCATACCCGCAGCAACAGCTTTCAGACCTTCAGTGATGATGGACTGAGCCAGTACGGTTGCGGTAGTGGTACCGTCGCCTGCAGCGTCGTTCGCTTTAGAGGCAACTTCTTTCACCATCTGCGCACCCATGTTTTCGAACTTGTCTTCCAGTTCGATTTCACGTGCTACGGAAACACCATCTTTAGTGATGGTCGGTGCACCGAAAGATTTATCCAGAACTACGTTACGGCCTTTTGGACCGAGGGTAACTTTCACTGCATCTGCCAGTACGTTTACGCCGCGCAGCATTTTCACACGAGCGTCGTTACCGAATTTTACGTCTTTAGCTGCCATTTTCTCTTTCCCTTAAATTCGTATGTTCAGTGTCGTTCGCGGATTAGGCTTCAACAATTGCCAGGATGTCGCTTTCAGACATGATCAACACTTCTTCATTGTCGATCTTCTCAGATTTAACACCATAGCCATCGTTGAAAATAACGATATCGCCGACTTTTACGTCCAGCGGCTGTACGGTACCGTTGTCCAGGATGCGACCCTTACCGACAGCGATGATTTCGCCACGAGTTGATTTACCTGCTGCAGAACCGGTCAGTACGATGCCGCCAGCAGATTTGGATTCAACTTCTTTACGTTTGACGATCACACGATCATGTAACGGACGAATACTCATTGATAGCTCTCCTTTGAGAAAGTCTTTATCAGTTATGGGTGACGCCGGCCCGTAAACGGTTTCCCGGCTAGTGACCAGAGAGATGGGGATGGGCTTTTGTGCCTTCAAGGGGGCAAGCGAAAAAAATTTTTTATCAGCAGAAAATCCCGTCAAAACACCGACGCACCTCACATTCCATAACGATTTCAGTCACGTCGTCATAAGCAAATCCGATTGTGATACCATCAAAAATCTGCGCTGTAGCCCGGTCAATGGGCATAACCGGATAACAACTTATGAGCGGACTGAAACAAGAGCTGGGACTGGCTCAGGGCGTTGGCCTGTTGTCGACATCATTATTAGGTACAGGCGTTTTTGCCGTCCCCGCGCTGGCTGCGCTGGTTGCTGGCAACAACAGTCTGTGGGCCTGGCCGGTGCTGATTGTTTTAGTCTTTCCCGTGGCGATTGTCTTTGCCGTGCTCGGCCGCCACTTCCCCAGCGCGGGCGGCGTGGCGCATTTTGTCGGTATGGCCTTTGGCTCGCGCCTGGAGCGCGTCACCGGATGGCTGTTTTTGTCAGTAATCCCCGTGGGCTTGCCTGCGGCATTACATATTGCCGCTGGATTCGGCCAAGCGATGTTTGGCTGGCATGACGGGCAGCTTCTGCTGGCAGAACTCGGTACGCTGGCGTTGGTCTGGTACATAGGCTCCCGCGGCGCCAGCTCCAGCGCTAACCTGCAAACGGTCATTGCCGGACTGATCGTTGCCCTCATTGTCGCCATCTGGTGGGTGGGCGATCTAAAACCCAGTGAAATCCCTTTCCCTGCGGTTAGCGAAATTGAGCTTCCCGGGCTGTTCGCCGCCCTGTCAGTGATGTTCTGGTGCTTTGTCGGCCTTGAAGCATTTGCCCACCTGGCCTCTGAATTTAAAAATCCGGAGCGAGACTTTCCGCGCGCGCTGATGATCGGTCTGCTGCTGGCAGGTTCTGTCTACTGGGCATGCACCGTCGTCGTCCTTCATTTTGGCGCTTACGGCGAGCAGATGGCAGCGGCAGCATCACTGCCAGAAATTGTTGTACAGCTGTTTGGCGTACAGGCACTGTGGGTCGCCTGCATTATTGGTTATCTGGCCTGCTTTGCCAGTCTCAACATTTATATTCAGAGTTTTGCCCGGCTGGTCTGGTCGCAAGCGCAATATAAGCCGGAGAGTTCTCTGGCGCGTCTGTCTCCTCGTCACCTTCCGCGCAATGCGCTGAACGCCGTATTAGGTTGCTGCGTGGTCAGTACCTTGTGCATCTATATGCTGCAAATCAATCTCGATGCGTTAATCGTCTACGCCAACGGCATCTTTATTATGATTTATCTGCTGTGCATGCTGGCGGGGTGTCGATTACTGAAAGGGCATTATCGCGTATTAGCGATCGTTGGCGGTTTGCTATGTCTGCTATTGCTGGCGATGGTCGGCTGGAAGAGCCTGTATGCGCTGATTATGCTGGCAGCGCTGTGGCTGTTTTTACCCCGCAGGCCGGATAAGTCGACGGTGACGCCATCATCGGGCGTGTGAACACGTTTGCCGGATGGCGCTAACGCTTATCCGGCCGACATACTGATGCTTAATCCCGACGATCGTCTTTATGTTCAATACTGTCACGATGCTCGTCTTTGCGCTGAAACTCACCGTCAAAGGTCTCACCGCCACCCGTTCCGGCGCTAAAACCACCGCCAGGCATACGTGAAAAACGCAAATGCGGCAGCAGTTTCATCGTCAGATGCTTCTGCACCGGAGGTAATAAAAGAAGAAGACCAAGGAAATCGGTGAAGAAACCGGGCAACACCAACAGCAAACCAGCAATAATCAGCGAAACGCTCTTGATCATTTCTGCAGCCGGGCTTTCACCTGCCGCCATTTTTTGTTGCATCAGTAAAAAGTTCTTAAATCCCTGATTACGAACCAGAGACATACCGATAACCGACGTAAAAATAACCAAAATCAGGGTCATCAGGACGCCTAACACATGGGCAACCTGAATAAAAATAGATATCTCTATGTAAACATAGAGAAAAATGGCAAGTAATGGTATCCAGCGCAAGGGGATCTCCTGTCAATAACAGTCGTTTTTTTCAACGCCTGTTCAAAAATTATGTGACTCGCATCAATCAGATATTGAGGTGGTTAGCAAAATTTCAAGCCGCTTGTACACTAATATTTAGTGTTAATCCTAAAGGGGTGATCTATTTCACAGAATAATAAATAAGGGGTAAATTCCACGTTTTAAGTGATCCAGATTACGGTAGAAATCCTGAACCAGCATATGATCTCGGGTATCAGACCGATGCAGGGGATAATCGTCGGTCGAGAAACAATCGAAATCACATATATCCTGTGTGTTTAGTCAAATCATTGGCAGCTTGAAAAAGAAGGTTCACATGTTAAACAACATTCGTATCGAAGAAGACTTGTTGGGTACCAGGGAAGTTCCAGCGGACGCTTACTATGGTGTTCACACTCTGAGAGCGATTGAAAACTTCTACATTAGCAACAACAAAATCAGCGACATTCCTGAATTTGTTCGCGGCATGGTAATGGTGAAAAAGGCAGCGGCTATGGCCAACAAAGAGCTGCAAACCATTCCTAAGAGTGTGGCAAATGCCATCATCGCGGCGTGTGATGAAGTCCTGAATAACGGAAAATGCATGGATCAGTTCCCGGTAGACGTTTACCAGGGTGGTGCGGGTACCTCCGTCAACATGAACACCAACGAAGTGCTGGCCAATATCGGTCTGGAACTGATGGGTCACCAGAAAGGTGAATATCAGTACCTGAACCCGAACGACCACGTTAACAAATGTCAGTCCACCAACGACGCTTACCCAACCGGTTTCCGTATTGCTGTATACGCATCCATCATCAAACTGATTGATGCACTGAACCAGCTGCGTGAAGGCTTCGAGAAAAAAGCCGACGAATTCCAGGACATCCTGAAAATGGGTCGTACCCAGTTGCAGGATGCTGTACCGATGACCCTCGGTCAGGAATTCCGTGCTTTCAGCGTCCTGCTGAAAGAAGAAGTGAAAAACATTGGGCGTACCGCTGAACTGCTGCTGGAAGTTAACCTCGGCGCAACGGCAATCGGTACGGGTCTGAACACACCGAAAGAATACTCTCCGCTGGCAGTGAAAAAACTGGCTGAAGTTACCGGTTTTGCCTGCGTTCCTGCAGAAGACCTGATTGAAGCAACTTCTGACTGCGGCGCATACGTTATGGTGCACGGCGCACTGAAACGTCTGGCTGTGAAGATGTCCAAAATCTGTAATGACCTGCGTTTGCTCTCCTCTGGTCCACGTGCCGGCCTGAACGAGATCAACCTGCCGGAACTGCAGGCTGGCTCTTCCATCATGCCAGCAAAAGTGAACCCGGTTGTTCCTGAAGTCGTAAACCAGGTGTGCTTTAAAGTCATCGGTAACGACATCACTGTCACCATGGCGTCTGAAGCAGGTCAGCTGCAGCTGAACGTTATGGAGCCAGTAATCGGTCAGGCAATGTTCGAATCCATTCACATTCTGAGCAACGCTTGCTACAACCTGCTGGAAAAATGCGTTAGCGGCATTACTGCTAACAAAGAAGTGTGCGAAGCATTCGTTTATAACTCTATCGGTATCGTTACTTACCTTAACCCGTTCATCGGCCACCACAACGGCGACATCGTTGGTAAAATTTGTGCCGAAACTGGTAAGAGCGTACGTGAAGTTGTCCTGGAGCGCGGCCTGTTGACCGAAGCCGAGCTGGACGATATCTTCTCTGCACAGAACCTGATGCACCCGGCTTATAAAGCAAAACGTTATACTGATGAAAGCGAACAGTAATCGTGTAGGGTAGTACCAGAGAAGGCACGTCAGATGACGTGCCTTTTTTCTTGCACGAAGTTACTTAAAAACAACAATTTAATATCAACTTGTTAAACAACAAGGAAGGCTAATATGATAGTTTTAGAACTTATCATCGTTTTGCTGGCAATCTTTTTAGGTGCCAGACTTGGGGGTATCGGTATTGGATTTGCAGGTGGGCTGGGTGTCCTGGTTCTCGCCGCTATCGGCGTAAAACCCGGTAATATCCCGTTCGATGTCATTTCCATTATCATGGCGGTTATCGCTGCCATCTCAGCTATGCAGATTGCAGGTGGCCTGGACTATCTGGTTCATCAAACTGAAAAACTGCTGCGTAAGAACCCGAAATACATCACGATCCTTGCACCCATCGTGACCTATTTCCTGACCATCTTTGCAGGTACGGGTAACATCTCTCTGGCAACGCTGCCGGTTATCGCTGAAGTTGCGAAGGAACAAGGGATCAAACCTTGCCGTCCGCTCTCAACTGCGGTGGTTTCTGCTCAGATTGCGATCACAGCATCACCAATCTCTGCAGCCGTGGTTTACATGTCTTCCGTAATGGAAGGTCATGGCATCAGCTATATTCACCTGCTGTCCGTGGTTATTCCGTCCACCCTGCTGGCCGTTCTGGTAATGTCCTTCCTGGTGACTATGCTGTTCAACTCCAAACTGTCTGACGATCCGATTTATCGTAAACGTCTGGAAGAAGGTTTGGTTGAACTGCGTGGTGAAAGACAAGTTGAAATCAAAGCAGGCGCAAAAACCTCCGTTTGGCTGTTCCTGCTGGGCGTAATTTGCGTTGTTGTCTATGCGATCGTCAACAGCCCAAGCCTGGGTCTGGTCGCGAAACCGCTGATGAACACCACCAACGCTATCCTGATCATCATGCTGAGCATCGCGACGCTGACCACCATCATCTGCCGCGTTGAAACTGACTCCATCCTGAACTCCAGCACCTTCAAAGCCGGTATGAGCGCCTGTATTTGTATCCTGGGCGTTGCATGGTTGGGTGATACCTTCGTATCTCACAACATTGACTGGATCAAAGATACTGCAGGTAGCGTAATTCAGGGTCATCCGTGGCTGCTGGCCGTCATCTTCTTCTTTGCTTCTGCGCTGCTGTACTCTCAGGCAGCAACCGCTAAAGCACTGATGCCGATGGCTCTGGCGCTGAACGTTTCCCCGCTGACCGCTGTGGCCTCTTTCGCAGCTGTTTCTGGCCTGTTCATTCTGCCAACCTACCCAACTCTGGTTGCGGCGGTTCAGATGGATGACACCGGTACAACCCGTATCGGTAAATTCGTCTTTAACCATCCGTTCTTCATCCCGGGTACTCTGGGTGTGGTTCTGGCTGTCTGCTTCGGCTTCTTGCTGGGCAGCTTCATGCTGTAAGTTTTTTCTGCAGGGTGCCCGTGCGCCCTGCAGTTCCTCCTCCTCACCCCGCTTTAGCTAACATCCTTCCCTCGTCCGTTGTATAGTGACCACTCTTTAGCTGGTTACTCTGTTCTTTCGAGGTGTTTATGCTTGATGTAAAGAGTCAGGATATTTCCATCCCCGATACCGTTGTGGTGCTCTGTACCGCGCCGGATGAAGCAACCGCCCAGGATCTGGCTGCAAAGGTGCTGGCGGAAAAGCTGGCAGCCTGCGTGACGCTTCTGCCCGGTGCAACCTCCCTCTATTACTGGGAAGGTAAACTGGAGCAGGAATATGAAGTCCAGATGATTTTAAAAACCACCGTCACGCACCAGCAAGCCCTTCTCGATTGCCTGAAGTCACATCACCCGTACCAAACACCTGAACTTCTGGTTTTACCCGTCACTCACGGAGACTTTGATTACCGCTCATGGCTCAACGCATCCTTACGCTGATCCTGCTGCTGTGCAGCACATCTACCTTTGCCGGATTATTTGACGCGCCTGGCCGCTCGCAGTTTGTACCTGCCGATCGGGCGTTTGTTTTTGATTTTCAGCAAAACCAACACGACCTGAACCTCTCATGGCAGGTAAAAGCTGGCTACTATCTCTATCGCAAACAGATAAGCATTACGCCATCTCAGGCCGATATTGCCGAGATAAAACTGCCGCCAGGCGTCTGGCATGAAGATGAGTTTTACGGCAAAAGTGAGATTTACCGTAAACAGTTGAATATTCCAGTCACGGTTAATCAGGCCGCATCTGGCGCAACATTAACCGTCACTTATCAAGGGTGTGCCGACGCCGGTTTTTGCTATCCGCCGGAAACTAAAACAGTGCCCTTAAGTGAAGTGTCAGTTGCTGTCGGGGGGGCTCCGGCTACCGCACCTGTCACTGCGGCCCCGGAAGAGAAACCACAGCCCGCAGCCCAACTCCCCTTTTCCGCGCTGTGGGCATTGCTAATCGGCATTGGCATCGCTTTCACGCCCTGCGTACTGCCGATGTATCCGCTGATTTCCGGCATCGTGCTGGGCGGCAAGCAACGCTTATCAACCGGGCGGGCGCTGCTGCTGACGTTTATCTACGTTCAGGGAATGGCTCTCACCTATACTGCGCTGGGTCTGGTTGTTGCTGCCGCCGGATTACAGTTTCAGGCGGCGTTACAGCATCCTTATGTTCTGATCGGTCTTGCCGTCATCTTTACGCTGCTGGCCCTGTCTATGTTTGGCCTGTTCACGCTGCAACTCCCTTCTTCATTGCAAACGCGCCTCACGCTGCTGAGTAACCGCCAGCAGGGCGGCTCTCCCGGTAGCGTCTTTGCGATGGGGGCGATTGCGGGTCTCATCTGTTCACCTTGCACAACAGCCCCGCTAAGCGCGATTTTGCTGTATATCGCTCAGAGCGGAAATATGTGGCTGGGAGGCGGTACGTTGTATCTGTACGCGCTGGGGATGGGCTTACCGCTGATGTTGATTACCGTCTTTGGTAACCGCCTGCTGCCTAAGAGCGGTCCATGGATGGAACAGGTTAAAACCGCTTTCGGCTTTGTCATTCTGGCGCTTCCCGTCTTCTTGCTTGAACGCATCATTGGCGACGAATGGGGCATGCGCCTGTGGTCACTGTTGGGCGTCGCGTTCTTTAGCTGGGCATTCATCACCAGTCTGCAGGCAAAGCACGCCTGGATGCGCATCGTGCAGATTGTCCTGTTAGCCGCAGCGCTTGTCAGTGTACGTCCATTGCAGGACTGGGCGTTTGGCACGCCGCATGCTCAAACCCAGGCACACCTTAACTTTACGCCGGTGGCCTCGGTGGAGGCGTTAAATCAGGCGCTGGCGCAATCTAAAGGCAGGCCCGTCATGTTGGATCTGTATGCCGACTGGTGCGTGGCCTGTAAGGAGTTTGAGAAGTATACCTTCAGCGATCCGCAGGTTCAGCAAGCGCTAGGCGACACGGTGCTTTTACAGGCGGATGTGACGGCAAACAATGCCCAGGATGTCGCTCTCCTGAAACACCTACAGGTTTTAGGTTTGCCAACCATCCTGTTTTTTGATGCCGAGGGTCAAGAGCACCCGGAGGCGCGGGTAACGGGTTTTATGGATGCAGCGACCTTCAGCGCACATTTGCGCGATCGTCAACCGTGAGCGACACTTGCAAAAGGAAATACGGAGGAGAATACCGTGCAACGTGAAGATGTCCTGGGAGAAGCCCTGAAATTACTTGAGGTGCAAGGGATAGCCAATACCACGCTGGAAATGGTGGCCGAACGTATCGATTATCCGCTGGATGAACTACAGCGCTTCTGGCCAGATAAAGAGGCCATCCTGTATGATGCGTTACGTTACCTCAGCCAGCGGGTGGATATCTGGCGGCGTCAGCTTTTACTGGATGATACCCTGAGCGCTGAACAGAAATTACTGGCACGCTACAGCGCGTTGTCCGAATGCGTGAGTAATAATCGCTATCCCGGCTGCCTGTTTATTGCCGCCTGCACGTTTTATCCCGATCCTGGACATCCAATCCACCAGTTAGCCGACCAACAAAAAAAAGCGGCGCATGACTTCACTCATGAGCTACTGACTACGCTGGAAGTTGACGACCCGGCCATGGTAGCCAAACAGATGGAGCTGGTGCTGGAGGGATGTCTGAGCCGCATGCTGGTGAATCGTAGCCATGCTGATGTCGAAACGGCACACCGCCTGGCGGAAGATATTCTGCGCTTTGCTCAGTGCCGTATGGGTGGTGCGCTAACCTAAGCGAACAGCCCCGTCCAGGCCGAAGTGAGTAAGCATCACGCCATCAGTCGCTGAAAACGCACCATCGCCACGGTGGTGCGAAATAATCTGTTAACCGCCCAGGTCAGCATTTGATTAAAATGCAGCGAATCACTCGTTTGCCATACTGCCCTCTTCTTGTACTCAGCATGACCTGTCGACATCATGGCGGTCTGGAAGATTTGTGCAAACTTCAGACATAAAGGCACAGATTGCCGCAATATTAAGCGGTTGAACCGCTTTTCCTGAAATTTGATTGACTGGCAGGCGCGAATACGGTTTAATGCGCCCCGTTGCCCGGATAGCTCAGTCGGTAGAGCAGGGGATTGAAAATCCCCGTGTCCTTGGTTCGATTCCGAGTCCGGGCACCAATATTCATAAGGCCTCGCTGCAAAGCGGGGCTTTTTCCTTTCTTAGCTACGGTAGATTTCTGGTCGTTGCAACACGTTATTTGTTTGCTGGATTTCTCGCCATTTTCGCAGATGTTCGTTACTTTTAGACACCTCAACACCCTCTGATGTGCCTCTTCCTTACCTCACTGCTACGGTCTTTCTACGGTCCTCTACGGTTCCTTTCTCTAAGATTATTCATAATGAAGCAGAGAATACGGGGGGAAATGGGGGATTCCATAATTTACTTTATTTAACAACAAATTACCTAACCCTACCCCGGGGGAAGACCGGGGAGACTCCTCGTCAGGCAAGGGGAAAAACTCAGCGTCATCAACTCCCCTTGTCAGTCGGGTGTTTCCACCATCTACTCCACCTGTAATATTCCTGTTTTTCCTCTTATGATTCTTCGCATCAGCACAACCCCCCGTTTTCCACATCATAACAGGATGATTTATCAGCATAATGGTAATGGGGTTGAACATATTGGACTGCTAAATCTGAATGTCCGCTCTGAGCGAGAAGCGGACATTGCAGACTGCCCAGTAGAAAAAGTGCTATCAGAATTATCTAAAGGAAGATCGTATTTACCATGTCTCATTCTAACTGTTTAATAAATTACAAAAATTAAAATTTCCATTTAATATCATCGCGTTAAGCAAGAGAATTAAACCTCTCATTTAATTTATGATTCTTATTTAATTCATGAGTTGGTGTAAAAATAGGTTGCCGCACTATAGAAAGACACATATTTAAACCCAGCAGGAAATCATATTTGAAAGTAATGTGTTTAAGGGGCTGCGTAACAAGAACAGCAAGTAAACACATAGTAATAACAGTTACCATTCCCATTTCGCAAGTGGCCATATCAGAGGTGAACTAATGCCTGCTGCAATTTTAAGAATTAAGGTTATCCTAATAATTCTTTTGTATGATTAAGATCATCGATAAATTTACTAAGGACTCATTAATGAAATTGCGACTCTGGAATCTATTACCCCATGATTACGCTCCTTTTTTTCGTATTCTTCACATCATTGTGGCATTTCTAATATTATCACAAATTATTAACTCTAATCTGACAGAGACCGAAGCAATTGGTGAACATAGTCTTGAAGGAGTTATAACCTGGATGCACATTATTTCAGGGTTAGGACTGATTATTTGTGGTTTTATTATGTTAAGTTGGATGCTTACTCAAAGAGGTTTTACTTATTATTTTTCATGGGTAGGGCTTGACTTTAGTGGTATTAAGCAAGATATAAAAACGTTGACTAGTTTCCGACTGCCCGATGCACATTCGGGAGGTATTGCCAGTACAATCCAAGGATTTGGAGTTCTAGCATTGCTAATTGTAGCACTTTCAGGTGGCCTATGGTTCTTGTTGAATACCATGCAGTCAAATCTGGCTGAAACAGTAATCCACTGGCATAAGTTCTTTACTACTTTCATTGAGGTCTATTTTTATGCACATGGTGCAATGGGAGTTTTGCATATTTTAATTGAAAAATATAAAAGCCGCTCAGTTAACCTAAGTGACTAATCTGTTGTGAGATAATATTACTTCAAGTTGAAGAAAACCCTAAAAATAAAATTTAGTTTACTAGAAGATGAAACAGCACTTGCAGAGACTTTTTAATTAAATTTAATAAAAACGAAAAAATATTCATGGCGAAATGATTGTTTAATTATCTATCATGGATAGAAATGTGAGTTAGTCGTCCTATTTTAGGAAGTTAATAATGACTAAAACAAAAGGGTTACCTCGTCCGCTGACGCACTACGCTTGGCTTTCCATTGCCACGGCTATTGCCACTATCGGACTCAAAGGTGTGGCGTGGAAAATGACCGGTTCGGTCGGTCTGCTATCTGATGCCATCGAATCCGTAGTTAACCTCGCAGGAGCCCTAATGGCGCTCTGGATGCTGACCTTGGCTGCGCTTCCGGCCGATGAGAACCATGCATATGGGCACGGCAAAGCCGAATATTTCTCGAGTGCTTTCGAAGGATTTCTGATCCTATTGGCGGCAGCCAGTATCGCCTATACCGCAGTTGAGCGGATGTTAACTCCACAGCCGCTTGAGGAGATTGGTCTCGGATTACTGGTTTCAACAGTCGCATCAATCCTTAATTTTGTGACGGCTCGCATTTTGTTAAGGGCTGGCAGGCAGCACAACTCTATCACTCTTGAGGCAGATGCTCATCACCTGCTGACCGATGTCTGGACGTCGGTCGGTGTCATTTTTGGTGTCGGACTGGTTTATCTGACCGGCTGGTTTTGGGTCGATCCGATCGTTGCATTGCTGGTCGCAGCCAACATCGTTTGGACTGGTTATCAGCTTATGAGTCGTTCAGCTGCAGGTCTGATGGACGTATCGCTACCCACGGAAGAACTCAAAAAAATCGAGTCACTGCTGGCAGGATATCGTGAACAGGGGCTTGATTTCCATGCACTACGTACACGCCAGGCTGGCGGGCGGGCGTTTATGACAATGCACATCCTAGTTCCTGGGCGATGGACTGTTCAATATGGGCACGACTGGGCCGAGCGTATAGAGAATGATATCCGCACCGCACTGCCTTTTATCCATATCACCACTCATGTGGAACCGTTGGAAGATCCCGCGTCAATGAACGACCAAACGCTCGACATTTCTGATCACTAAACTAACCACATGTCGCTGGTCGGGCAGGGTAACAAACCTCGCTCTACAAAAATTTCAGGTATTCTCTATAATTCTGAGGGTACTTGATGTGACCTGCGCCCAATTGTTGGGCACGCAATATTTTTAAAAAGTCCGCTTCTGGCACAGGGCTGCTGTTGCAGCCCTGATAACCTTAGACTTCAATCGATTCAGAAATCTCTAACGCATCATCGACTTCAATGCCCAGATAACGGACTGTGCTTTCCAGTTTCTTATGACCCAACAGAAGTTGGATCACCCGGAGATTCTTGGTTTTCTTGTAGATCAGGTAAGGTTTTGTTCTTCTCATGGAATGTGTGCTGTAAAGCGTCTCTTCGAGACCAAGCTTTTCTACCCACCCATGAAAGATTCGGTTGTATTGCCGGGTTGAAATATGCTGGTTAGTTCCGATCCGAGACCGAAACAAGAAGTCTTTACTGTGCAAATTGCCAAGCTTTATCAATGCAGCAACAGCTTCTCTTGTCCCTTTGGTTATCTCAAATTGCACAGGGCTACCGGTTTTCTGTTGCAATACCGTTGCTCTGCTCGAAACAGAGCTACCATATGCAACATCAGATACTTTGAGTTTGACCAGATCACAGCCTCGAAGCTTACTGTCCAGTGCCATATTGAACAGAGCTAAATCGCGCGTTTTACCTTCCAGTTCAAGTCGGATTCGGATACCCCAGATATGAGATATCTGAAGTGGCCTTTTTTGGCCTATGATACGGTCTTTGTTCCACGGTGACGTGTTCATACTCAAATCTCCTGCAATGTGGGAGATTTGAGTATGGTTGTCCCTTATGAGCGAAGAGCGGACATTGCTAACAGCATCCTATGTGAATCATTACGATCAAATCAATGACTAGATAAGCACAAACCTGAAAAGAGGCCTACTGACGAAGTAGGCCTGAGTTCCTTATATATTTCACAAAATTCAGAGAGTTTCTAAGATGGATAAAAGTGTTGGAAGTTGACTCTCTCTCACACGGAATCTACCCGTCCTAGATAATTCCGTTTCAATTCCGTTAACGAAGAAATGTACGGAATCAAAAACGGCCGAGCTATTCATATATTTATTCTGATAAATTTCTTGGAGATTCTTTGAGCTTACTATTTTTGTCTTTGCTAAAGTAAAAGGATCAACAGAGATATTAGATAGAGACATGGATTTTATCTTGAGGTCAAAGCCCTCAGAAAGACCATTTACAACTTTCCTCAGATCAAATTCTACTGGTCTCAATCCACTATCTTCACCAAATAGTTTTTGCACCATAGTATAAGGCATTTTCATACTTAATGGAGGGTTAGTGGCATATAGTATAATTTTTTTCCCTTGTCTGACGCCAAAGTCCACATTTAAGTAAGTTGCTATTTCAACCTCTGAATGCTCGCCATTAGCATATTCTAAGCTTTGCTTACTAATGCTTCTCATGGTAAATCTTAGTTCAAGCACTTCAGAGTTATTAATGATTTGAAAACCATATCCTTTATCTTCATCATAGAGGTTGTCATTTACTTTGTGTAATAACTCACTTTTAGTTATATCTTTTTCTGCTTTATAAATTTTTACCTTTATCATCATCCAGCCTCCTGATTCAAAGTCTCGCAAGACATAGCTTTCGTTACTGGGTATCGCTTGGTATGCTCTTCGATAATAAAGTCATTAATCAAAAATATTTTTTCTTCTAATTGTTTCATGACTTGATCAAAGTCTGCGTCACTGAGTTTTTCTCTCTCTGCGGATGCAGAGTTGCTTTCTTTGTATAACGCTCTGAATTTTATATTTTTTCCAAGATATTTATCATCAAAACTAAGTTCAAAAGTTATAGTATGGTTCTTAACAACTGAGGAAAATGACTTCCATCGAATTAAGCTTCTATAAAACCCATCACTGCACAGCTCCTTAATTTGAGGAGCGTTCACTAATGATAGGCCATCATACGCGGCATTATTAATGTTAAAAGTTAGGTTTTCATCATCGTCAGATGCCATTTCCTGATTATTAATGTCATCATCATTTTCGTTATCTGTAGAAGGTGAAATCTTGTTTAATAATTCTTGTGTTTCTTCGTTAGCATTTCCTTCAAGATTATCTCCATTAATATCCAGAGATGTTTTTATTCTGCTTACTCTAACCTTTTCAAGACCAGCATATTCAAGTCCTGTTTTTTTATAATTTCCATCAAAATCATAAAGATGAACAGCGAAAATGTTCCTAAGATCAGTATCAACGATGCTTGATAAATCTATTTCGTTGACAATTATGTTGTTACAAACCGTTGATGAATATGTATCAATTATTTGCTTGAGAATTTCTGAAATGCGTGGTGTATAGTTATATCTCACTGAAACATATCCTTTTTTTACTATGAAAATTATACTCCCACTGTACAATTTTTTCTGCTGAAATTTACCCCTTCTAAAATCAAATTCAGTGTAATCAATAGATATATGGTAGGTTTGCAACCCTGAGTAATGATCAATTTTCTCATGCCCTAGCAACTTGGGTCTATTTTCTTTCACTTTGTTTACAACGTCATAGAGTTTCTCTATATCAAATTCTTCATATATACGTTTTACTGAGAAGACGTCTTGGCTGGGTTTGGTTGCCAGTTTATCTTGTACTTCTCTGATGTGATTATATGAAAATGGCAGGTCTGATATTTTTTCTATCAATACCTCTTTTGATAAGTCAGATGGGAAAATTATCCCTCGATTGAAGGCGATCTTCCTTAATGTAACATCTGTGATTTTTGCACTGTTAGAGTGGAGGGCAGTATAAATGTCACTTTCGTTTGAAAACAACGTGGCTTGATATTTATTCATGTCATACTCCTTATGAAAAGTGACATTTTCTATTCACCTGCTTGCTGGCAACTTGGTACTCAAATATAGATAGCTTTTGATTAACAAAAGGAATGGATACTATTTTTTCCCTTAACGTTTCGATATGAGATTGAGTGAAAGAATATATGCCTATGTAATCATTAATGGCGGATTGCAAATGAACGCTTGAGTGTGATGAGAACGGAGTTATAACAAATATTTTGTCAAATTGATTGAGTAATTGATAGTTAAATATATACTCTAAAAGAAATATAAAGTGATTACTGGAATCAACCTTTTCTTTCCAGAAAATATTCAATATTTTATTTCTTATTCTATCGCCATCATCATTTCTAATATATTCGTGTTCATATGAGTAAAAAATCATGCCAGATGTTATCATTTCAATTGTGGCTGGAAGGATTTTCCCTTTCGTTGCTATTTTATTATGCTTGTCAGGGTAAAAATATGTGCAGTTCTCTATCTCAGGAATTTTTTGCCATAACATATTTGTTTCTTGTGTTACTTTGTCAGTAATCCCCCTTCTAGTCTCAATGTGTTCTGTAACATCTAGTAAAAATCTGATCATAGTTGGGTCAAAAACTGCAATCAAAGAGTTCTCTGGAAAATCATAACTTGCTGTGGCGGCTCCATTTAATTTCTCAATTAAATCAGAGTCATATTTATTGTCATGATTATATATAAAAAGTAGGCCGTTAACTTGATATTTCTCATTTGTACTGTCAACAAATAGACGCCGCCACTCAGGACTTCTTGGCGCGCAAGCTACCTGTTGTGATAAACTTCGTAGAGCGCTCAATATTGATTTTGTACCGTCAAGCGTGCTGGCACAATAAGATTTTAAATCTGTTTGTATATACTGAGTTATATCTGAATAAGGATCTCTATATTTGAAGACTACATCCGTAGGGTGAGTTTTTTTTGGATTTTCAGATAAAAGTTGTTTAGCGTTTAGATGAGATCTCAAACAACAGTCCCAACTTATATCCGTTGTTTTTTGGGTTTTCCAGCCTAATTCATCAAAAATTCTACTGGAAATGATACCTGCAATCTCATCAATATTCTTAGTTTCGCCGCCCACGCTTCCTCCATAGTTCGTTGTTTTATATAGTGAAGATCTGATTCATGGTTTTCCAAGCTCATGCGAAAACGATCAATAAAATAGGAATAATCTCAATCAATTTAATCTTTTTTATTTGAATCATCAAGAGCCCCATTACTGATAGGCATCAGTAAGTGGCATCGCTGCTCAAGCTTCAGTAAAAATCCGGTTAGCAACTTCCGCTGTTGGCACATAGCCGACGTAAGACGTAAGACCTGCCACATACAGGTAACGCTACTGGTCCTCATGGCATGTAATAGTGTCCGGCTGAAGCACATATTATTTCTTTGAACGCATCCCCCAACGGCAATTTTTCCCCTTAAGACCAGAAACAGACCGTAACGCCTGTTTTTGCTACATTTCTCGTCTTCACTCATCTCATGTGGCACCAGCATTCCCTTCGCCACACCAGAAAATCAACTCAGCCATTAACAACGCCATGCCGGGGATGGGTCAACCCTGACGTTCTTTACACCAGTCACAGGAGGTAATATGTCCAGCCCGAAACGCTTCCGTTTTACTAATCAGCTCATTAAATCCCTGCCCCCTAACACATCAGATTCACGCAGCACCGATGCCGAATACAGCGATACCGAGATTTCTGGCCTGAAGTGTCTGGTCAGCAAAGGCGAAGGACGTAAAAAATTTTTGCTCCGCTACCTCTATCATGGACGAAAACGCGCCATCGCCATTGGTCACTGGCCTGAAGTGGACGTCAATCTTGCCCGTCAGATTGCCATAGAGCATAAACGTTCCCTTGCCACCGGTACGGACCCTAAGCAGGAGCGTGAAAATAAGAGAAAGGAGCTGACGTTCGATGAACTCTTTAATCAGCATTATCTGCCATGGGCAAAATCCGCTAAACGCAGCTGGGGAAAGGATGTTCAGCGCTACCGGGATCATATCCGTCCCGCCATTGGTCAGAGGCTGCTGAGCGATATCACACCAGCCAGCATTCTGAGCCTTCAGCAGACGTTAAGTACTTCCCTCTCAGCGGCTACCTGTAACCGTGTCATCGTACTGATTAAAGCCGTCTTTACATGGGCCGGAAGGCAAAGCATGACCGCTGTTCATCCGGCAAGGGTGGTACAGCTTCTCAGGGAGAACAACGCCCGACAGCGCTATTTCACCGAGGACGAAATTCGTCGTATTTTTCTCTCTGCCGATAGCGATACAAGCTCCGTCGCGGCCCGCTATGTCAAACTGCTGTTACTGACCGGCCTTCGTCGTGATGAGCTGCGTCTTGCAAGGTGGGAGCATGTTGACCCGGTTAAACGCACCCTGTGGCTCCCGGAAACCAAGAATGGCTATGGACGGATTGTGCACCTTAACTCACTGGCGATGGACGTAATCAGAACGCTACCTACGCAGCGCGGAAATCCGTGGTTGTTTATCGGTAAAAAACAGGGCATGCCGCTGAGTAACCCGGTGAAAGCCTTTCAGCGTATCGTTCGTCGGGCGGGAATTTTCGACAAAGAAGTGTGTATTCATACCTGCCGCCATTCGGTTGCCGCCCTCATCGTGTCCTACGGCGGAACACTGTATGACGTTCAGGCTCAACTGGGGCACCGCAGCAGTCAGTCTTCACAACGTTATGCGCATCTTCACCCTCAGCGCTTACAAAACACCAGTCAGCTTCTGGCGGAGCGAATCACCGCTCAGTTACCTTCCTTGCGATAACAAAAAAAGCAGAGGCAAATGCCCCTGCTTTTTTTTTACTGTTCAGCTATCAGTCAGAACGGGATATGCTCATAATCTTCATCCGGTCCCCGGTTATCATCAAATCTGTTATAGAGTTCACGTGCTCGTTTACGCGCGACGTTAACGGGCATACGTGGAAATGTGCCGAGGGGTTCATAATAGCAGGCCCCTTCAAGCGTATAACGAGCCAGGAATTTAATCTCACCGTTGGCAATGACGGCCCGGAGCGCAGGCTCGCTGCCATCGAAGATTTCACGAGAGATGCGGTGATACAGGCACTCCGCCAGTGTGTTAACCAGAGCGTAATCATTGAATGACGTGTTTTCTTCATTTTCGCTGCTGATAGCGTGAGGAAAGCCCTCATAGTACTCGTCTGATTCAGGAATCATACATCACCTTTTATTCGTTGTGGTTCAGTCAAAATGGTCATATTCAGGGTTAAAATTCGGTCATCACATTGCATTTCAGAAACGCTTTTTTGACCTGGTAGTAAGACTGCGCCATCGTCTTCAGCGCTCTTTTTTTATAGTGTCCCGCACTTTCGCCAGACAGATAACCGGTACGCTCTAACGGTCTGGCCACATCAACAGTCTTAAGTCCCTTTTCAGAGCAGAGCTTTTCAAACACCGATTCATAAATCAGGAAGTCGCCGGTTTTATGGTGAACGAATCCCCACATATCCCCCGGGCATCGGGCATGGTCCTCACGCAGGGTGATAAAGTGCCTGCTGCTTTTTGTCACCAGCGTCAGCTGAAGCTCCTCCAGCATGTTACGCACCGGGTTATACTGATTCTGGTTATCATCCAGCCAGCGTCGTGCAGCGAACATAACGGATTCAGCCACCGCATCGCTTTCGAAAGGTAAAAGGCCGTATGTCAGCGCCTTCTCTCCTGCCAGCCATACCAGCGCAAACCTTTTCAGTCCACGTCGCTGAACGCGGGTAATATCACGCCCTTCATCCCTCAGGGCCTCTTCCAGTGCGTTACAGCACGCCTCTGTCTGTTCCTGGAGCCAGGATGAAAACTCTGCGTAAGTGCGAAGACCGCCAGCCGCATTTTTTTCGGATAACAGTTTGCCGATAAATGCAGGCCCGGCATGACCATAAGCCTCTGCCAGCCCCGCCTTCAGTGCATCTGCACGGGCACGTGTTTCTGATACCGGTTCATCCGGTTTTTGAGCATCCTCAGGCAGCAGTTCCATACTGATGGCCCTGTGCTCCTGCCCTCCCTGTAGCACGGCTTTCTGTTCAGCCAGCTTTTCGGAGATTGACATCTCCCCGGTGGAGAGAATAAACATGCGCCATTTAAACGGCTCATCTGCCGTCAGGCTACGGGTCAGGCGCTCTTTTGCCGTACCTGACGTAATGTTGTAAAGCAGTGAGGAAAGTTGCTTATGATTACTCGCGCCCAGTTCATCGACGCAGGCGACCAGACCGGAATAGTCAGCGAGAAGGCGCTCCATCGCGTTCGGCGTGGTATTCCAGCGAATAATATTCACATGTCCCCCACTGCCCGGCTCGCTGCCATCACCATGGACCGATGCGGCCAGCATCAGAAGAAGCGTTTTACCCGTCGTGGATACGCCGTGGAAATGAAACATGCCCACATCCATACCGGCAGGAACCAGAAGCATCGAAGCAAAGGACGCACTCAGCGCAAAGGTCTGCGCGCAGCCATGGACATTTTCCTGGATGAGGTTAATCCACTCCTCCAGAGCCCCGACTTTGTGCAGGCCGGGACGCACGCGGAATCCCGGCAGCAGATAATCAAACCCGGTCAGAGAAGTCACAACAGGCTCATGACCATGTAAAAAGGCCATATCCTCCGAAACGAATCCCATTGCATCTGCCATCAGATAGACAGGCAGCGGTAAACTCCGGCAGCACTGAATAAAACGGTCAAAAAGAGCAAGCTGCTGTGGAGAGGGGCCAACACAAAATCCACGACCTGCCAGTCTGCCCATAACCTGAGCACCACTCTGAACAATATCCTCAAAGCTCACCTGGGCCTTAACATACTTACCCAGCCCGTTACCGGTCATCAGGCTGATCCCGAGACCGGACGCCTTATCTTTTCCACAAAACAGGGCGACAGGCACAACTGGCGTGGTGCAAACCTGCACAGGTTTCTGTCCACCGATGTAGAAAAGGCCATTAGCCGTATTCACATAATGCCGTGGCAGCCCATCACTAATACCGAGTGAAGCAATATCATCTTCACCGACCTCAGTGTTTTCAGCACACCTGATGATTGCTTCCGTAATTTTGTTGAATTTTTTATCGTGGGCAGCAAAAGCGCGAATACGCTTAATCCCGGAAACCTTAGGAACATTGGTTGTTACTTTTTTGTTCATGTGTATTACCATCAAATTACGCCACCGTCAGAAAACGGGTGGCATCAGAACCATAGTTAAAAACCATACCGTTGAGTGAAGGTTGTTACCCCATCGCCCGGTTAACAACTTCGTGATAACGCGCCGGGGAGGCGTGCAGGTAAAGTTCCGTTACTTTGATTGTGCTGTGGCCCAACAAGTCTTTGACGGTATGAATGTCAGCCCCGCTCTCAATGAGCTTTGTCGCAAAGGTATGACGCATCTCATGGATGGTGAACGGTGGAATACCCGCAGCCTCACAAAGTCGTTTTTGCAGGCGACGTGGCTCAGAAACCGGATTGTCGGTCCCCTTGCCCGGAAATACCCAGCCTTCATCACCCAGATGCTGACGCTGTTCTGTCAGAAGAACGAAAGCCTTATCACATACCGGTACACGGCGGAGCTTGCCATTTTTGGTATGGCGCAGGGTGATAACCTTCCGGCTCCAGTCCACATCTTCAAGGCGAAGATGACGGGTTTCCCCCAGACGCAGCCCCGTCAGGGCAAGGAACATGAGCAGAGCAAGGGCTTCATGATCGGGTTTACCATTACGCCAGCGCTCACACACTTCCATCCAGCGCTGAAGCTGGGAGTCATCCATGGCGCGGCGATCTGACGTCACTTCAGGCAGCGCTTTGATATAAAGCGCCGGAGAGCGGCTGGTGTATCCCATGCGTATAGCCCAGGTAAATACCGCTTTAATGAGCGCCAGATGGCGGTTGCGGGTGGCAGGCTTGAGATCGAGATTATGCAGGTAGCTCAGAATATCTGCCTCGGTCATACCTGCCAGCTTTTTGTCACCGAGAAGAGGGCGCAGGTATTTACGGATCTTAGAAAGATCGGTGTTAGCTGAACGCTTAACGCCCGTGCTGAGTACGCTTTTCTCATACTCATCCGCAAGCTCATTAAACGTCATTTTACTGTGAGTAAGAAAACGCTCACCATAAGTCTCAACGGAAGCCTTAAGCTCCTGAATTATTTTAAAGGCATGCTCCCTTGCGTTATTAATGGAAAATTCAGGGTAACTTCCTACGGAAACGTAAACATTCTTTCCACGAATACTTTTGCGGACAATAAACTTAATGCGTCCGGATGAGTGGAATATAGCCTTAAACCCGGTACATTTTGTATCACTGGCTTCGATAGTCCGGCCAGTTTGTACTGCACGGATTTTATATTCATCAAGAAAGGCTTTAGTAAAAACACCTCCAGTATTTTTAGGTGCAACCTCTGAATATTCTGTAGCATTAGATACTCCATGGTCGGAATATTCATGAACCTCCGCATCTACATCGAAGGAATTTTTATGAGCAGCAGCGATGCTCTTTTCATCCAACGCTTGCGTTATTTTATTTAAAGAGTAATTAACATTCATAATATGTACATGGTCCTCTGAAAATTCAGATGGTAATGAGTAAGTTAATATGTCGGCCAACAATGGGATAAGCTTATTTATTCGTAACATCACTTTCAAGCTCATGAAAAATCAGCTCTTACATGCCCATTGACATTTAATACTCAAGTCAGAAAGACCATGATGATTCATCAGGAGTACTCCTGCTCAGGGAAAAGGGAAAATAGCGTTAAACCATATAAAAAATTGTGTTCCGGATGGGTCGCCCAAAGTAAGTCAACTTTTGAGGCTCTGAAATAAGAAAATGGTGATACACCTCACCGATTTTCGCCTGAAAAACGACCTCATAAGGTATTTAAAATTAATACTTTTTAAATCAATAGATTAAAGTAATGGTTTTGACAATATGCAGCCCAACTTAAGGGTGAATCAACCTTCCCATAATCAAAACCACACTCTATTCATTTTTTATTATTGTGACGAGCGTCACATTTCACACCTGCGGGTGCTTTGATTTTGTACATTCACAAAGCTCACCCACACCAACGACTATGACCGTAAAAAATCTCTTTTTATGCACATATTATTTCCATGTAAATCAAGTCATTATGGAGATAATCATGTTTAAACTCACTACCCCCACCAGTCTTCCTCTTCTCAACCTGCCCGCCTCCGCGCTGGAAGCCCTCAGCAATGAAATTCTTGGCCCCGTAGATGATATCGACCTGTTTACCGGTTTCTGGAACGAAACGGGAACCCTGCTCTGGCATCTCAACCACGATGACTCACTCCCCGAAGACCCGCTGCTGGCAGTGGCACTGGCTAACCCGGAATACGTCACCGCGCTTGATGATGGCTGGTATCTCCTGCTCGGTATCGTCTGTGATGACGGACAGGGTATCTATCTGGTGTTCCCGGACACGACTGTTATCACTCAACTCCAGAACCTGATTGAGGCACTAAACCATGAGTAAGAAAAAAATCGCTACCGAAGCCGCAGTCACCGAAAGCTATACCGTGTTCTACATGGGTGAAGCCGAGAAAATCAGCCCCCACAGTAAAGGACTGCTGACGTATGAGCTGGGTAAAGAGGGAGAAACCGGAAGCCTTGCCCTGCGCTTAACCGCCAATGGTGAAGGAGGCCTGTTCTCCCGCGAGTGGATTACGCTTGATGCGATTCACGCCATTCTGGAACAGCAGCAGGACAGCTTTTCGTCCCGTGTATTCCGCCCGCTATTTGGTCAGGGCAGCACCAACAACGCCGGGTTTCTTGCCGCTGTACTGAGAAGTCCGGATATCTGTCTTATCGAAGCGGACAGCAGCAGACTCTTTATGCACCGTTGTTATGCCGACTGGCAGCATCGTATGACGCAGCTTGCCGCGCTCAGTCAGGACTAACCCCCCGCTTTTTCTGTATTCCATACCCCTTAAAAAGGAAATTCACTATGTCATCACCCGCTATATTGCAGGGCGGCTATGTGCTACCGCTCTCCCGGTCGTTCACCCAAATGCTTCTGGATATCGTCGCGCAAAAACCGCCTCATCGTCACCCCATCACCGGATTAACCATTAACTTCCGTGACCCTGAATACTCACCGGAAAGGGGGGGCTGGCATCCGGTAGAAATACGCCTCATTCCTGCCGGAGAAGACTGGCAACTCGATTACGTCACCGATTTTCACTATGCAGGGCATCCGTGGCCTGAGCTTGAAAAAGATGTCGATGTGAGCTGGACGCATCAGTACACGTGGCTCTCCCGATGTGGCGATATCTCTCATGCCGACGCCCGTGAGTTCTGGTCGCTGTGGGAAAGTAACTTTATGACGTACCACGATATGGGGGTTTTCACGGTCCGTATTTTGTGGGAAAGCTGAGTATTCACCCGGTTTCCCACGCATCCCCCCTCTCCCCCGTAGTAAGGAACTGAATGTTATGTACCGGCTTCTGCTGCTGAACTTCGTGGATTCATTTATCGATAACTGCATTCTGTCCTGCGTCGATGAACCGGCTTACGGCGGTATCGTGCAGTGCGAACTGCTTTTTGGCCTTGCCGCACACAGCGGTATCTATGTGGGTAATGGCAACATTGTTCATCTTGACGGCGACGGCATCGTTACCCGAAGTCAGGCCCGCGAGTTTCTTGACCGACTCGATGGCTGGAACTCCGCTATCTCGGTGTATACCGACTGTATGGATTTAACGCCTCAGGGTTGTATGCAGGCCGCTGAACGGGCACAGGCAGCAGTGGGTCAGCGCTATCCCTACAGCCTGCTCGACTTTAACTGCCACCGTTTTACTGCCCGCTGCGTTACCGGCAACTCATGCCCTGATATCTGGCTTGCCAGACACCTCGATACATTTCAGAAAGGGGACCGATGGCGCGTATGGCAACGATGAATGTTAATCGTCGCAGGCAACACGCTACCGCACAGGGAGAACGGCTTATCCGGCTGACCATGGTGCTGTTTTACGGTCAGACAATATCGGTACGCTATATCACCCGACGGTTTGACGTCTCTCCCCGCACGGCAAGACGGGACCTCACCTGTCTGGCCTTTGTGCTGGAATCCGCAGGTCCTCACCGCTGGCGACTGGCTCCCTCGCTGAAACCCTGACTTTTTTCTCTGCCGGACATCTCCTGACCACCCCGCGTGGCAGGCTGTCTCCGCTTTTCAATCCATAAGGGAACATGATGAAAATTCTTAAACTGTTAACCGCCACCCTTCTGCTTTCCGCCTTCAGCCACAGCGCATTTGCCGACGAGCAGGCCGACGCTCAGATGATTACCAATTCGACCTTCTGCGCGATGTACTCCACCCGCCTGACCCAGACCAGTGACAGTGGCCTTCAGGTAAAAGGCGTTAATCTCAATGCCCGCTTTAACGGACCGGTATTCAACCGGGTACTTCAGGTGATGAACAAAACCTATGGCAGAACCTGGCTCGAATCAAATGCGCGTAGTGGCAGCATGACCGCCATGCAGCTTTCGCAGTCGGAGCTGCTCTACAACCCGGAATATGCGCGTCAGTGCGATGCCTTCGCGAATAAAGTGGAAAAGGAATGGCGCAAAAAGTAACCACAACAAAATAACCGGTGAACAAAAACCTGCTTTGGGGCAGGTTTTTTTTTACTTTTTCTTTTTCAGCCGGACACGCCCTGTCCGGGGACATCCTTAAACTGTCAGGTCCAATATCCGCTATGAGGTGAAATATGGCGACCTACCGACACGACCCTGACCTTGAGTTTCTGCGCCACTGCCATCGTGACGATCTGGATTTACTGGTTTCTGTGCTGATTTGCGATCCAAAAGACGGACTGGCACGTATCACGGAAACGCTGACTTACGATCCTCAGTATAAAAAACACAAGCCCAACCATCCGCGCTACTGGGATGCCATTGCCGCCGAGGTTCAGACATTTGGGGCGAACAGCTTCGCCACGCTGCTCCGCTGGGGTAAAGGGGTGCTGTACCGGGAAATACTCACCGATGCCTGCGATAAAATGAAGGTGAACTACAACAGCAAGTCCAGCGTCGAGACGATTGAAATGAATCTGCTCATGAAGATCCTGGAGAAAAGCCTTGAGAAGATGACGCCTGACCAGTTAAAGACCGTGGCAGAAGAGTTGCAGACGGGCTACAGCAATCCCACGCCGGAGCTGCTGACCATGGCAATCCAGGCGGGAATAAAAACATCCGGGTTTGCGGCCTATCAGATGGCGCTTGTGGTCACAAATGGCGTGGCGAAAGCCCTGTTAGGCAGAGGACTGACCGTTGCAGGAAATGCCATGCTGACACGCACCATGGGCGCTTTTGCCGGTCCCGTAGGCTGGGTGCTCAGTTCTCTCTGGCTGCTGATAGATTTAGCCGGTCCGGCATTCCGGGTGACGTTACCATCCTGCATTTTTATTGCCTACATGCGCCAGAAGCATCTTTATTCACCTGAGAATACTGACGTTTAGCACTTACATTTCAGGTTTTCAGGCTTTAAAAAAACTTCAGAGGGCGGACAAATCCTGTCCGCTACTGCTGGCATCATTTCCCGGCAAAATTCGGGAACGATGTATGACGCTGATAACACAAGAAAACGAACATGACACACTGGCAACCCGCCTTTCCATCATCCTGAGTCGTTTATTTCAGGGTGAAAAGCTGCATATTGGAACACTGGCAGAAGAATTCGGGGTGACGACGCGAACGCTGCGACGGGATTTCAACGTCCGTCTGACGTACCTTGATATTGAACAGAGCAACGGCGTGTATCAGCTTGCCTCCCATTACTTTCGTCGCCGCACGGAACGGGATATGAAGATACTGGCGAGACTGCTGCATCTTGACCGTCTGTTACCCGCGATGGATGCCAAACTGCTGAGCCTTCTGCTTGACGGGGAGCACCCTTCACCCTACAGGATTATGCTACCGGAGCCGCACCAGAAACCCACGCTCTTTGGTGATTTCAGCAGACTGACGCTCGCCATACTCAACCAGACCCAGGTGCGTATCAGAACCGACGAAAACGTCAGCCATACCGTTCATCCCTATCGTCTGCTTTGCAGCCATGCGGAGTGGTTTCTTGCCGGGTGTACGTCACCGGGCGTGTTCGTTATTTCCTTGTCCAGAATCAGGCTGGTTGAGGTATTACCGGATACAACGTTTGAAATCGATGATGCGCTCATTTCGCTGATTGAACAGTCTGACTTTATGGAAGCCTTACCCCACATGAACATTATTCATCAGATAATGCATTACGGGAGCAAACAGACGAATAATCGTAATTAAAATCACAACATATTATTAGTGATGATTAAATCACATTAACATGATAAGTGAGAAAGTTATGATTATCGATAAAGAATACGCACTTGTAGATGCAACAGCAAGACTTAACACTGACCTGAGAGATTATGAAATTGAAATAAATAAGGCTGCCAGCGTAACGTTTGGCAATGACCTGACAGACATAACGATCTATCAGTCCAGTTTTATAATCAGCATAAGGACAAACGGTGAAAAAATAAAGCACGGTCTTCTTGTTAACTTTGGTAAAAATATAGCAAGACAGGTTTCATCACTTTGTGCATCCGCAATGCGCGTCTACCCGAATGAAAAACACAAACCGAGCCGTCAGCTTTTCCATTGCATAAATTAGTTTGTACAAAGACTGTACTACCGACACGTATTAAATTAAAATAGGCCAGCTAATATAACATATGAGGTTTATGATGGCTGGCCAGTATGAAAAAGCAATAACGATAAAACAAGCGATAGATTCGATTAATTTACGCCACTATCTTCTACCTGCAATTCAGAGGAAGTTCGTCTGGAGCAGCAGTCAGATATGTCTGCTGTTTGATTCCATCATGCGAGACTACCCGATAAACTCTTTCATGATGTGGGATATCCGTAGTGCCAGTATTAAAAACGATTACAAATTCTATGAATTCCTGAAAGAATACTGTCAGCGATTTAATGAAGAAAACCCCTGCGTACCAACAAATGCGGGATTTCATGATTTTAAAGCGGTGATTGATGGTCAGCAGCAACGTAACAGTCAGACATTGAGATAGAATAAATGATAAAAATCAGAGTCGTTACCCTCATTTCTCTGGCAGTTGCATTCACACTGACAGGTTGCAAAGAGTCAAACATCGACAAAATAACGTTAATCGGGAAAGATAAAAGTACCCTTGAGAGCCAGTACAATGCTCTCTTTGAAAAGAGAACTTCAGACATTGAAGCATTCGCGCTGTTTGACAAAATGGCACCTGAAGGTAAAGAACCGCATACCACCGGTGGTTTAATTGACGGAAAAGTAGAGTCGAGCATGACGACAAACGTTGGCAAACACACATTCATGCAACTCGATGAAATGCTGTCGAAGGAGTACGGTAAGCCAGTAGCAACCAAAGATCAGGTGTTTGATGTCTCTTCGTTAAATGGTCTGGATTGTGCTAAAACCATGTCATGCGCAGCAGGCAAGTACTATGAAGTCTTCCGCGGCAAGGAACAACTGATCATGATCATAAACGGCACTGGATTTATGAATACTGAAGAGGGAGTAACTATCCTGACCTTCACCGACAAGCATTTAAAAACTGTACGTCTTGAAGAGGATAAAAGAAAATAAAAAGTACTGCTTAGACTGTTAATGCGATAAAATAATCCCACTACATCATGGGTACCTTCTTCAGGAAGAATACCAAACTCTTATGAATAAATCTATACTTCAACATCTGATATATTGACGTTTTTCATGAGACATATTATATTTTCTTCTGTGATGCATCCCCCTATGCGGTGGGGTGCACAGTCGAATTTCTCTGATGAGAATCGTAAACGAGAGCGCGGGCTCTATGGCTGGAGAGCTCACCGGGAGGCACCCGGCATCACAAATAATAAAAAGTAAATTACTCTTAATCCTTTGGTGCCTGTTTCGCAAACAGGCTTCTTTTTTCTATAACATTCCAATTTAGTCATACTCTGATAAAACAGATTTACTGTCGAGTCTTCACTTGCGATTTAGATTATACAATGAAAAAATTTACCGATAGTCATCAGGAAAAAGGAAAACTATAATCTGTTGTAGACCATACCCCCTACAAACTGAGAGGCCTAATCTGACTCACCATCTGGCTGCAACCCTCCATCACAATAAATCAATTCATCACCATAGGAGATGAATTGATTGAAAATAACAAACGTAGTAATATATCAAAAAATTAACACATAACGTAATCACTTAAAATGGCAAAGTCAGATTCACTAACATATTCAGAGTTCATAAAAATTCATGATGAATTACTGGAGATTTCAGATACATGGGCCGACTTATGGATGGTCTTATTTTTAATTCACTCTCAATGTAGCCGGATTATAAAAATACGATACTCTGACATTAGAGAAGACAGGTTACACTTACCAGGAACACAACGATTTCTACCAAAAAAAATGCTCATAAACAGCAGGGTTAAGTATATTTTAAAACGAAGAAAGGAGTCAAACCCTGATGATATATATGTATTCCAAAGCAGATCTAATCGGGTAAAATTTAAAGTTAAGCCTGTCACTGCTATTGCAATGAACATGGCCATAAAGAAAGCAGCGAGTAGCGTCACTGATAAAAATGTAAGCATGAAGAGTGCATTGAATGTTACCATTGAAAATAAAAAATAGAGCACCCACCCTCTGCCACAAGAACAGAAAAAAATTGCAAAACAGCTCCAAAAATCAAAATTAATAACATTTCAATTAATATAACCATATGATTTACCTGGAATAAACCTCACTTAACCTCACCCACAAAGCCTCCCACCGCTTATATTCTGAATAAAACTCCGCAATACTCCCCATATTCAACTTTCGTAATGCATTCATTTTATGCAAACTTACAGTTTTATCACTAACCCCTGCCTCTGCAGCAATATCTTTCCTATGCTTCCCCTGCAGTGTTTCCTGCATAACCATGACTTCACGAGAGGTCAGAACAACCTGAACGGGCATGTATTTTTTTATATTCCTGTTTGTGAGAATTTCCTGATGCCATCCATCAATATCGGATTTTCTGAAGTACAGAGAATTACGACATTGCGCAAAAACACTGATCGGCTCAAAACCTATGCTATCGTTAACAAATCTAAAATCCATCACATACAAATCACCGTTGCCAGCATCAAGAATAAGCAAATCAAATGGCAATTTGTTTTTCCTTGAGTTATAAATAGTTTCCAAACCGACCTTTAAATATGAGTTATCGGATAAAATAACCACTACGCCTCACTCCGCTCCCACACGTTTTTTATAAAACTGAGTTGGTGTATTTTACACTAAAAAACTCATTATATTTAAAAATCAAACACCACCATTCAATAATTCACCTACCATGTTAGCTCCAACAGATTTCCCGACATACCATCCCTGAATGCAAAAATCCTTATCCAGTCCACATATAAATTCGAATTGTCCCTCCGTCTCCACCCCTTCAAACACCAACGACTTACCCGTTTTACGTAAGCCAGAAACTATAGATAAAAGCATTTTTTGTTTTAAAGGCACATCAATATTACTGACAAGTAATTTATCAATCTTAACCTCATCGAAATCAAATTCTATTAACCATGCAATATTGCTGGTTCCCGTACCGAAATCATCAAGAGAAACAAAGAAGCCCAACTTCTTCGCGGCCTTACAAAATGAAGAAATAACTGATGACTCAAGACTCACTCGCTCGGTTACTTCCAGTTTCATCTGACGATTTCTGATACCTCTGGATGAACATTCGTTGCATAACCGTTTTAAATAAGTAGCACTACTTATTTCTTCATCACCTATATTAATTGATAATTTTAGTTCAGGGTTATTGATAAGATAAGAGCCCATTTCATTAAGTGAGCACTCCATCACAAAATCAGCCACTCGATGGTACTGTCCAAGTTTACTGGCAATCCCAATAAAGAGTTCTGGGGAAACGGAGCCAAAATACTCATCCTGCCACCTGAGCAATGCCTCAAACCCGACAACCCCCTCCTTCCCTCGCGCAATTGGCTGGTACTCCATACGAAGCTTCTTATGTTTCAATGCATACAGAAAACGCCTCTCCAGTGATTTATTTTCATTTATTTGGTTACCAATCCAGGATGCTAATAGCCCACCGCAGATTCCACCGGCAACTAATAAAATAAAATTCAGGAATAAGGACAGGGACAGTAAGCCACCATCTGTCCTGAGGGTTAATACGCATAAATCTCTGACTGAACTACATTCTTTCGTTTCAACATCAAACATTGTTCTCCACAAAGCTCTTCCATTATCAGTTTTTTTACCGGCTGTATAGAATAACTCATTTCCATCTCTGGTATTCAGTGACATAAAATAATCCGGAGGAAAAGTGAGGAAGTTAGTGAATGATAACGCAGAATTAAACACCACGAAGTTATCAAGAACAGTAGCTGTATGATTTGATTTTACAAATTTAAAATTACCATCAAATTTATAAATACGATAATTGCTGGGAGTTGTATAGAAATAAGAAGGTAGTGGTATTTTATTTATCAGTATTCCCCAGTTTGCTGTACAGGCAAGTGAACCAGAGTCAATAATTCCAATATCATCAAGATACTTGTACTTATAACGAATATTCCTTAATGTATTCAGACTATCGGGAGAACAGTTTGTTACCCCTGTATGCCTAGCATCCATAAGCGCACTGGCTAACTGCTGACTGACATCCTCAGAATAACGTAACAACCCCTTGCCCATTTGACTCTGTTCCTGATGTTGCAAATGCCTGACGAAATAGTTTGCGATCAGCAGTACAACCAACACAGTCACTACAGGAAAAAACACCCTAAGTGAGAATTGAGTATTCATTAATCCCTCTCCTGACGAGTCCGTGTATAAGGTACTTAAAATAAATAGTCTTCAATTACAACACCATAAAAATTCGCTACATAGTAAGATAGCATCACTTTTTATCAGTCGCGAGTTATAAAATATACATTGTTAACGATGGATGAGCCTGCAACTACAGAGCACCTAGGGGGTATCCTGGCCCCGATTGGTTTTTAGTGACAAGCCTCATCTCATCTAGATGGTAGCTTTCTGGTCGTTAAAAATGTCTATTTTTTGAGCTATTCAGGAAAATAACTTGACCCATCTGGATTTTTCTTCAAGGCAAACCAGTAAAAAACTGTCAGTGCTGATGGATCGTTTGGCCTCTTTTAAAGGGATTGAAAATCCCCGTGTCCTTGGTTCGATTCCGAGTCCGGGCACCACTATTTAAAGAACCCGCCCTAGAGGCGGGTTTTTGCTTTTGTCGTTTCTGATAGCTTCCAGCCGATCATTTTACTCTATTTCTGACCCACCACACTCCACACGCAGACTCAATCTCGCCGTTAGCAGCCCACTTCAGTAAGCAGACACCAGGGATCTATATAAAAAAGGGATTCAGCGTGACGGGGCGTACAGAGGTGGACGATCTCGGGCGACCATACCCCTTGCTCAACCTCGTGCGCGGGTAGCAGGATAAGCTTTTGTAGGCCGGATAAGGCGATACGCCGCATCCGGCAATATACCGCCGTGTTGCCTGATGCGCTGTGCTTATCAGGCCTTGTATTATCCTTTCTGTGCAGAGAGAACCGGCCAGTTCTTTCTGCCATGCAGCCCGCATGCCGT
>NZ_JBRYHT010000023.1:0-37265 GCF_053309355.1 Citrobacter freundii complex sp. 2025EL-00176
CATTATAGGGAGTTTCCTTCAGCCCGCAACCCTTAAATTGCAGAAAAATGACTGACTGCTGCATTCCACAGCAAAACTCCATCTTATACCCATTTACACACAGAGTTATCCACAAAAATACGGATCGCTTGCGATCGTCACTGGGTTTTCCCCCTCATCTATAAAGGTGAAATAATCGAATTAAGGGAAAGAGAAAAATTCGCGAGCGTTGCGCAAACGTTTTCGTTACAATGCCACCGCACAACAAGGATGCCCCGTAAGGGGCGTTAGCTGAGTTTTTAGCCAAGAATTCACCTAACGCTCTCTGTAATAGTCAAATCCAGGGGATTTACCATGCAACAACGTCGTCCAGTCCGCCGCGCTCTGCTCAGTGTTTCTGACAAGGCCGGTATCATCGAATTCGCCCAGGCACTTTCCGCACGCGGTGTGGAGCTGCTGTCTACGGGGGGCACCGCCCGCCTGTTAGCAGAAAAAGGCCTGGCGGTGACCGAAGTTTCCGATTACACCGGTTTCCCGGAAATGATGGATGGACGCGTGAAGACCCTGCATCCAAAAGTACACGGCGGCATCCTCGGCCGTCGCGGCCAGGACGATGCGATCATGGAACAGCATCACATCGCCCCTATCGATATGGTCGTCGTTAACCTGTATCCGTTCGCTGAGACCGTAGCCCGTGAATGCTGCTCGCTGGAAGATGCGGTAGAGAACATCGATATCGGCGGCCCGACCATGGTGCGCTCCGCGGCCAAGAACCATAAAGACGTCGCCATCGTTGTGAAGAGCAGTGACTACGACGCCATTATTAAAGAGATGGATACCAACGAAGGTTCACTGACCCTCGACACCCGTTTCGATCTCGCCATCAAAGCTTTCGAACACACCGCCGCCTACGACAGCATGATTGCCAACTACTTCGGCAGCATGGTTCCGGCTTATCACGGTGAAAGCAAAGAAGCCGCCGGTCGCTTCCCGCGTACGCTGAACCTGAACTTCATTAAGAAGCAGGATATGCGCTACGGCGAGAACAGCCACCAGCAGGCTGCCTTCTATATAGAAGAGAATGTGAAAGAAGCGTCCGTTGCCACTGCACAACAGGTGCAGGGCAAAGCGCTCTCTTATAACAATATCGCCGATACCGACGCGGCATTGGAATGCGTGAAAGAATTCAACGAGCCGGCCTGCGTGATCGTCAAGCACGCCAACCCGTGCGGCGTGGCGGTGAGCACCACTATTCTCGACGCTTACGACCGTGCGTATAAAACCGACCCAACCTCCGCGTTCGGCGGCATTATCGCCTTCAACCGCGAACTGGATGCCGAAACCGCGCAGGCCATCATCTCCCGCCAGTTCGTGGAAGTGATCATCGCCCCGTCCGCGACCGAAGACGCGCTGAAAATCACCGCCGCCAAACAGAACGTTCGCGTTCTGACCTGCGGTCAGTGGGCACAGCGTGTGCCGGGTCTGGACTTCAAGCGTGTTAACGGCGGCCTGCTGGTTCAGGATCGTGACCTGGGTATGGTGAGCGAAGCTGAACTGCGCGTGGTGTCTAAACGCCAGCCGACCGAACAAGAGCTGCGCGATGCGCTGTTCTGCTGGAAAGTGGCAAAGTTCGTGAAATCTAACGCCATTGTTTACGCCAAAGAGAATATGACCATCGGCATAGGCGCAGGCCAGATGAGCCGCGTCTACTCCGCGAAAATCGCCGGGATTAAAGCGGCTGACGAAGGTCTGGAAGTGAAAGGCTCCGCGATGGCCTCTGACGCCTTCTTCCCGTTCCGCGATGGTATTGATGCCGCTGCCGCCGTGGGCGTGAGCTGCGTGATCCAGCCTGGCGGTTCTATCCGTGATGATGAAGTCATTGCCGCTGCCGATGAACACGGTATCGCGATGATCTTTACCGACATGCGCCATTTCCGCCATTAATCCACGGAGCAGACGATGAAAGTATTAGTGATTGGCAACGGCGGGCGTGAGCACGCGCTGGCGTGGAAAGCGGCGCAGTCGCCGCTGGTTGATACCGTTTTTGTCGCACCGGGCAACGCGGGCACCGCGCTCGAACCCGCGCTGCAAAACGTGGCTATCGGCGTAACCGATATCCCGGCGCTGCTGAGCTTTGCCCAGAACGAGAAAATTGACCTGACCATCGTTGGCCCAGAAGCGCCGCTGGTGATTGGCGTGGTCGATGCGTTCCGCGCCGCAGGTCTGAAGATCTTTGGCCCAACCGAAGGCGCCGCACAGTTGGAAGGCTCCAAAGCCTTCACCAAAGATTTCCTCGCCCGTCATCATATCCCGACGGCGGAGTATCAGAACTTTACCGAGGTTGAGCCTGCCCTGGCTTACCTGCGCGAGAAAGGCGCACCAATCGTCATCAAGGCTGATGGTCTGGCTGCGGGTAAAGGCGTTATCGTCGCGATGACGCTCGAAGAAGCCGAAGCCGCCGTGCAGGACATGCTGGCGGGTAACGCCTTTGGCGATGCGGGCCACCGCATCGTGATTGAAGAGTTCCTCGACGGCGAAGAAGCGAGCTTTATCGTAATGGTCGACGGCGAGCACGTGCTGCCGATGGCCACCAGCCAGGACCACAAACGCGTGGGAAACGGTGATACCGGCCCGAACACTGGCGGCATGGGTGCTTACTCCCCGGCGCCGGTGGTGACTGATGAAGTGCACCAGCGCACCATGGAACGCATCATCTGGCCAACCGTAAAAGGCATGGCGGCGGAAGGGAATACCTACACCGGCTTCCTGTATGCGGGCCTGATGATCGACAAGCAGGGCAACCCGAAGGTAATCGAGTTCAACTGTCGCTTTGGCGATCCGGAAACCCAGCCGATCATGCTGCGCATGAAGTCGGACCTGGTGGATCTGTGCCTGGCCGCCTGCGACGGCAAGCTGGATGAGAAAACCTCCGAGTGGGACGAGCGCGCTTCATTAGGCGTGGTAATCGCCGCGGGCGGTTATCCGGGCAGCTACAACACCGGCGATGAGATCCACGGCCTGCCGCTGGAAGAAGTGGCTGACGGTAAGGTGTTCCACGCGGGCACCAAACTCGCCGATGACGATCGCGTGCTGACCAGCGGCGGCCGCGTCCTGTGCTCCACCGCGCTGGGCCACACCGTCGCCGAAGCGCAGAAACGCGCTTACGCCCTGATGACCGACATCCGCTGGGACGGCAGCTTCAGCCGTAACGACATCGGCTGGCGCGCCATCGAACGCGAACAGCGCTAACGCGAGATTTTCGCCAGCAGCGTTTTACGCGTAATGCCTAACTGACGAGCGGCTTCGGTTTTGTTGCCGCCCGTTTTTTCCAGCGCCGCCAGAATCACCTCTTTCTCCACTTCCACCAGCGGCTGGATCTCGCCACTGTATTCCGTTTTTATTGGCGTCGCGGCAATAGCCAGCGGCAGCTCGCGCTCGGTAATATACTCGCCCGTCAGCAGCACCACCGCCCGCTCCACCGCGTTCTCCAGCTCGCGGATATTCCCCGGCCAGCCGTAGTGAATCAGCAGATCCATCGCCTGCGGAGTAAAACCTTTCACCGCTTTACGGTTACGCGCGGCAAAACGCTGGAGAAAATGTTCCGCCAGTAGCGGAATATCTTCCCGACGTTGACATAATGCGGGCATTTCTATAGTGACCACGTTCAGACGGTAGTAGAGATCCTGGCGAAAACGCCCGGCACTGACCTCCTCGGCCAGATTACGATGCGTGGCGGCGATCAGCCGTACATCAACCGTCAGCGTCTGATTACCGCCAACGCGTTGCACCTCTCGCTCCTGGATAGCCCGCAGCAGGCGCACCTGCATCAGTGGTGAGATATCGCCAATTTCGTCCAGAAACAGCGTGCCGCCGTCCGCTTCGACAAAACGCCCTTCCCGACGTTTATCCGCCCCGGTAAACGCACCTTTCTCGTGACCGAACAGCTCGGACTCCAGCAGAGACTCGTTCAGCGCCGCACAGTTTAGCGTCACCAGCGGCTTATCGCTGCGCGCGCTGCTGGCGTGTAGCGCGCGGGCAACCAGCTCTTTCCCTGTCCCGGAATCTCCGTGGATAAGCACCGTAGCATCCGAGGGCGCAACCATCGCGATTTCATTGAGCAATTGCTGCATCGCCGGACTTCTGCCAATCATGCCAAACTGAGCAGCCGACGCCGACGACACGTCAGCGCTTGTATCCCGCGTATGCGCCAGCGCCTTTTCCAGCGTCTCCTGCAGGCGGTCAAAGTCCAGCGGTTTGATTAAGTAGTCCAGCGCCCCGGTTTTCAGGGCCTCAACGGCGGTCTCCACGCTGGAGAAAGCCGTCATAATCAGTACCGGAATGGCTGGATTCAGCGCTTTAATCTCTTTCAGCGTTGCGATGCCGTCCATCTCCGCCATGCGAACATCACACAACACTAAATCAAATACGCGTTCGCGCACCTGTTCCAGCGCCGCTCGCCCGCTATAGGCCAGCGCAACCTCATAACCCCAGCCGCGCAGCAGCGCCTGTAAAATGGTGCAGTGGCTGATATCGTCATCCACTACCAGAATATCGATTTTTCCACGCGTCATCCTTGTTGATCCTGTCGTTTCGCTTTCGTCGGCAGCCAGAGGGTAAAGACGGTACCTTTGCCCTCAATGCTTGCCACCTGGATAGTGCCGCCGTGCTGTTCGATAATGTTCTGCACTACCGCCAATCCCAGGCCAGTTCCATCCGCTTTGGTCGTAAAGTAAGGCGTAAAAATGGCCTCCAGCTGTTCCGGCGCAATCCCCTTCCCGCTATCGGTCACCATGATTTTAACGCGATCGGCGCTGCTTTCACTCGCTTCAACCGTAATCGTGCCCTGACGGCCTATCGCATGAATGGCGTTCAGATAAAGATTCAGCAGAACCTGAGTGAGCCGATCGGGATCGGCCTCGATGGCAGGCAGCGTGGCATTGGCTGCAAATCGTAGCTGGATTTCCCGGCTGGCCGCATCCTGACTCACCAGGTGGAGTGAGTGAGTGATGACCTGGTTGAGATCCACATGTTGTAGCGTCAGATGCGCAGGCTTCACCAGCTCCAGCAGCTCGCTGACCACCCGATTTAAGCGGTCCGCCTCTTTCGCCATCACCTGCGCCAGCTCGTGGGACTCACCGCCTGCCGGTGTTCGTTCGGCAAAATATTTAGCCAACCCTTTGATGGATGAAAGCGGGTTACGAATCTCATGTGCAACGCCAGCCGCCAGATGCCCGAGCGCCATCAGCTTTTCTTTGCGCTTCATCGCATCCTGTAGTTCTTTATACGAGCGCTGATAGCGCTGATACCAGAAGTACGTCAACACGGTTGCCAGCAGCACAGCCGCCAGCGCAGACAAAACAATCAGCGTATTTCGCCACTCTCTGGCCTGAGTCGCGGCCAGGTCGCTGGCATCAAAAGCGATAAATATGGTCTGCGTTGGGGTGATAAGCTGCCCGTCATTGCTGGCGCAACGCGCCATGCCATGGCGTCCTGGGCCATACATCGGCTGGAACTGGCGATAAATTTCCAGTGCCGGCGTTATTTCCCCCTCCCCCATTGGAATCTCAATTTTACGCCAGCGTTCTTGTTCCTCGGGGTGGAGCTGCTGCAGGACATCGGGCGAATAAAGTGATTTACCCACCATCGCGGAATTGCTGTGGGTAATAATGACGCCATGCTCATCGACGACGGCAAACCATAGCACCCCCGGTTGTACGGCCATTTCCTCGAGCAGCGTCTGCTGCTGGGCATGATGCATGCGCATCCCCATACCCACACGGGTGCCGGACTCCAGGGCGCGAATCAACACACTGCCTTTTTCCAGGAGCGTTTGTCGGGCGGCATCACTTTCCCGGCCATAGTCCCGTATGGTCATAATCGAAAACCAGCCGACCAACATCAGGATTGCCGCCAGCAAGAGTCTGCTCAACCACTTTGCCACCGTGTCCTTATAAAGACGCATACGTTCTCCCTTTACCCACCGTTTCCTTTCATCGTTACCGGTATACAGCAGAAATCATGCCATTTTTTCTCTCTGATAATCCTGCCCTCAGACACAAACTGCTGCAAGTAGCGGGTAAAAATGACCCGCAGGCGAATTCTGGCGAGTCATTTTTACTCGCTTCCCTACCGAGAGGACGAGAACAACGCCCGCACGGCCTGGATTGCCGCTTTGGCACGGAAGATGCAAAAGGGAATGTAAGCTAACCAACAGGAGAACGGACAATGAAACGGAACAACAAACTGGCGCTGATTGCACTCTCTCTTATCGCTCTGGGCTCCACCCCAGCGCTGGCGCAACATCACTGGGGATATGGGGATGGTATGCAGCAACGGGGCGGCATACCAATGACTACCGAGCAGCAGGCTACCGCGCAGAAAATTTATGATGATTACTACTCACAGACCAGCGCATTACGCCAACAGTTGGTCTCCAAACGTTATGAGTACAATGCCTTGTTAACAGCCAGTTCGCCAGACACGGCAAAAATTAATGCCGTGGCAAAAGAGATGGAGGCTCTGAATCAGTCTCTGGACGAGCAACGCGTTAAGCGTGATGTCGCGCTGGCTGAGGCAGGCGTGCCACGTAGTGCAGGAATGGGCTACGGCGGATGCGGCGGTAACTATCGCGGTGGCGGTCATATGGGAATGGGCCACTGGTAAAGGACTTAATGCCTGATCGCGCTACGCTAATCGGCCTACGGATGGGTAAGACGCACTTGCGTCGCCATCCGGCGTTAAAATGTTTTCTCTTTCGGCTGCCAGTGACAGAAATCTTCATTGGCGACCAGCAGCAGTTGCGATCCTTCGGGCGCTTCCAGCCATGCCACGCTCACCTCTACGGATGAATGGCGCTGGCGGCGCTCAATATGGTTAATCGCCCACGCTTCCAGATCGGGCTTCAGCGTTTCACCTTCACAGGTCGTCACCGTGTTATTCGCATGCCAGCGTCCCTGACGCAATATCACCCTCCCCTGACGCAGCGCATCGCTGGTCTGGCGGATTTGATCGGCGCGATAGCGGTAAAGCGCGATTTGATCGCTGGAAAGCTGTTGTTTTTGCCCGTCGACTTCACGCTGCATGAAACTCAGTTCGCCCCGGTCATCGAAGCGTATCCGAACATGTTCCGACGGTTTACTGTATACGTTGAGTTCTATCAGAGAGAGCGAATCACCCTGCCAGCGGTATTCACTGGTGGTGGTATCGCCTTTACGCCACGGACTAAATACCGAGAGCAAGTGAACATCGTCGCTGGAGTCTTTACGCCAAATGCGTACCGCCCCCTGGTCACCAACATAGCCGCTGGCCGTGAACGGAGGAAGCTCAGAATGGCTACCACAGGCTGACAGTAACAGAACACCCGAAAGCCAAAGCGAATGACGCCAGATGGACAAAAGGGGCGAAACCGCCCCTTCGATAAAACTGTTCACTGCCACGCGAATTACTTAACCGCGTCTTTCAGTGCTTTACCAGAAACAAATGCCGGTACGTTAGCTGCGGCGATTTTGATTTCTTTACCGGTCTGCGGGTTGCGGCCAGTGCGCTCAGCACGGTGGTTCACTTTGAAGGTACCGAAACCAACCAGTTGTACAGCATCGCCTTCTTTCAGAGACTCAGTAATAGCAGCCAGAGTGGATTCCAGAGCAGCTTTAGCCTGTGTTTTAGACAGTTCTGCTTTGTCTGCAATTACATCAATCAGTTGAGTCTTGTTCATAAGTTATCCTTACAATGTGTTTATCGCTTGCTAAGCATCGAGTGCGACGGAAATGCCAGAAAAGCACTCTCCTGCATACACGCACCGATAGCCACTTTTTTTCGCCCCCCAAATGTAGACCAGACCGGGGGCGGATGGGAAGCCTTCAGGCACGACAAATCAGGCGTTAAATCACGTTTTATGGTGTCATTGCTGAAAATTTATACCAATATTGCTCTCACCAGCCTCGCGCAGGTCTGCACGAAGCCCTTTTATCAGCTCAATATCGCGTTCTTCACTGTCGGCTAAAAGTCGGAAAATTTCCCACTGAATATCCCATTCTTGCTCAACGGCAGGATTATCTTTCAGCTCTTCATCGGTCATTTCGCGACCAGCCTGGGTCATTTCCAGCATCGCAACCGTCGTAATCGATGCCTTGCTGACCTCAATCGCATGCTCCAGCGTTTCACCGCTAAGACGTGAATGCATCAGTTCGCTTAATGCCACGCAGGCATCAATCGCCGGGTAAACGCCGTACAGATCGTAATCATCCGCAGAAGGAATAGCCTCTTCAAACTTTTCCAACTGGCTGTCGAAATTGATTTTCGCGTCTTTTACCGTCAGCGCTTCCCAAATTAAATCTAAAATTCGGCGGTAAATTTGCCCATCGCCAAATTCAGTTTGCTTGCAGAACATGGCGTAGTTTGGGTACATGCGCTCACAGAGGCAGGCCATAAACGTGACGTGCTGCCAGCTTTCCAGCTTCTCCAGGCGCAGGTGAATCGGGTTTTGTAACATGATGAATTCTCAAATACGGAAATTAGCCGCAGTTTACCCGATATGGGGCGGTTTTGCTGCAAGCCGCGTAAAAGACGGACGTTCTGATGCCACCGCGTCCGCCCAGCGGGTCGGTTCCGGCAGACGATAACCGTTCATACAGCGCTGCACCCATGCCAGCGCGTTATCCATACCCACACGGTGACCCGTAGAGATAAACAACGGATTACAGCGCGCTTTGCTGCGCCAGACCCATGCCAGCTGTTCGCCTTTATCCAGCAGCGGCGCAAGCGCTCCGGGTTCGGTAGAGAGCGGCTCAAACTTGCCACACAGACGTTTTTTCGCCACGCCAATGGTCGGGACATCCACCAGCAGACCAAAATGGCTGGCGACCCCCAGGCGACGTGGGTGGGAAACACCATGCCCGTCGACGAATAGCAGATCCGGTTTTTGCGACAGCTGTTGCCAGGCGGCCATCAGCGCGGGGGTTTCACGAAAGGAGAGAAAGCCGGGAATATACGGCATGGTGGTGGCGACACGCGCCACCGTGTATTCAACCAGTTCCAGCGAGGGATACTTCAGCAGGACCATCGCGGCCCGCGTCACCTCACCACCCTGCTCAAACCCGACGTCCGCTCCACCGATCAGATCCGGGGGATCATTGTCGAGGCGATCCTCTCGGATCACTGAAGAGGCCAGTTCAAGCTGCTGAGCGCGTAGCGACGCGAGATCCATAATAACTCCTTAGCGGTGGTATTGTTCGGACAGGCGATGCACCGCCTCCACAAACACCCCGGCATGTTCCGGCGGCACATCCTGATGGATGCCGTGGCCGAGGTTGAAAACGTGACCTTCACCCTGGCCGAAACCTGCAAGTATAGTCGCTACCTCGTCTTCGATCCGTGCCGATGGCGCATACAGCATGGACGGATCCATATTGCCCTGCAGCGCCACTTTATGGCCAACGCGACGGCGCGCATCGGCGATATCTGTCGTCCAATCGAGACCTAACGCATCACAGCCGGTTTCCGCCATCGCTTCCAGCCACTGTCCACCGCCTTTGGTAAACAACGTCACCGGTACGCGACGGCCTTCGTTTTCGCGCAGCAGACCGTCAACGATTTTATGCATGTAGTACAAAGAGAACTGCTGATAGTCGCGCCCGGTCAGCACGCCACCCCAGGTGTCGAAAATCATTACCGATTGCGCGCCCGCCTTAATTTGCGCGTTCAAGTACAGCGTGACGCTCTGTGCCAGCTTATCGAGCAGCAGATGCAGCGCTTTAGGGTCGGCATACATCATCTTTTTAATCACGGTGAAGGCTTTACTGCTGCCGCCTTCCACCATGTAGGTCGCCAGCGTCCACGGGCTGCCGGAGAAGCCGATCAACGGCACATCGCCCTTCAGCTCACGGCGAATGGTGCGCACCGCGTTCATCACGTAGCCCAGCTCGCCTTCCGGGTCCGGAATCGGCAGTTTTTCAACGTCAGCCTTGCTGGTAATCGGTGAGGTGAAGCGCGGGCCTTCCCCGGCCTCAAAGTACAGCCCAAGCCCCATTGCATCCGGAATAGTCAAAATATCCGAGAAGAGGATCGCCGCATCGAGCTTGTAGCGACGCAGCGGCTGCAGCGTAACTTCGCAGGCCAGCTCGGCGTTTTTACACAGCGCCATAAAATCGCCCGCCTCGGCGCGCGTGGCTTTATATTCCGGTAGATAGCGGCCCGCCTGGCGCATCATCCATACCGGGGTGACATCAACGGGCTGGCGCAGCAGCGCACGCAGATAACGATCGTTCTTCAGTTCGGTCATTTTTGCAGTTCCTTATTGCGTCAGTCCATCAGTGTATCACCACTCGTTCTTTACTCGTACTCAGCCCGACACATTGCCACCGTATCTTCGATCAAACGACGCGCGACGGTGCCAGGCGGGGGTAAGAGCGGTAAATCGTCGTAGCGATACCAGTTGGCATTAAGCAGCTCTTTCGGGTCGATGACGATGTCGCCGCTGTCGTACTCTGCCATAAACGCCGTCATCAGCGATTGCGGAAACGGCCACGGCTGCGAGGTCACGTAGCGCAGATTTTTCACTTTGATCCCGCTTTCCTCCATGACTTCGCGTGCCACCGCCTGCTCCAGGGTTTCGCCGACTTCGACAAAACCGGCCAGCACGGTATGCACGCCGTTGCGATGGCGTACGTGCTGGGCAAGCAGAATGGAATCATCGCGGCGAATGGCGACGATAATGCAGGGAGCGATTTGCGGGTAGTAGCGCTCGCGGCAGTGGCTGCACAGCATCGCCCACTCGGTTTTGCTCGGGCGCATGGTATGCCCGCAGTAGCCGCAGAATTTGTGCGAGCGATAAAACTCAGCCAGCTGTACGCCGCGCCCCGCCAACTGAAACAGGCCCACGTCCTGGTCGATAACCTGGCGCACCGAACCCATGTCGTGGCGACGCGACTGCTGCACCAGCCAGACTGGATCGCCTTCCCACTCGCCTATCTGAAGTGCGCGCTGGCCCGCAAGATCGAAATTTTCCGCCTCGCCATAGGGTAATTCCCCAGCGGGCAACCATAATTTTTGTTCGTGGCTCACTATCCACCAGCCGCGATCCCATTTTTCAATTATTCGATCCATATCTCTTGCGCTACCTTTGCTTCACAGGCATGTTATTAACATTATTTTTACAAGATTGACGTGAGCAGATTTTAAACTTATCGATACGAGGGTCAACGTATGTTAAACCAGTTAGAACACCTGAAAGAGCGTGTCCATGGGCATCACAAACTGGTCGACCGTTGGCTGAATATTCGTAAGCACCTGCTCGTGGCTTACTACGATCTGGTTGGCCTGAAACCGGGCAAAGAGTCGTTTATGCGCCTCAATGAGAAAGCGCTCGATAATTTTTGCCAGCGTCTGGTCGACTATCTGTCTGCCGGACACTTCAGTATTTATGAACGCATTATCCATAAAATGGAAGGTGAGAGTCCGCTTTTAAACGCCAGCAAAATCTGGCCACAGCTGGATGCCAATACCCAACTGATAATGGATTACTATGACTCAACGCTGGAAAACGCCATCGATGAGGATAACGTTCACCAGCTCCAGCAGGCGCTTTCCGATATTGGCGAAGCGCTGGAAGCGCGCTTCCTGCTGGAGGATCAACTGATCATGCTGGCCTTTAAAACGCTTAGCGAATTCAAACGCCCAGCTTGAGATTTTCCGCATTAACGCGTAGTTTACATTCATTACCTCTATCAACAGAGGTTGCTTCTTGTCGGAGTGCCTTACGTGAAAGCGTAGGCTGAGACCGTTAATTCGGGATCCGCGGAACCTGATCAGGCTAATACCTGCGAAGGGAACAAGAGTAATTCAGCTTTATGTTGCTGCCTTTACGGGCGGCGCACATCCATTACTCAATCCGTCGTCTGACAAGCCATATCCTTACTTTTATTTGGAATGAGCTATGTCTGTCACTACTAAACCATCACGCCGTGAACAACGCGCCCAGGCGCAACACTTTATCGATACCCTGGAAGGGACCGCCTTTCCTAACTCGAAGCGCATCTACATCACCGGGTCGCAGCCAGATATCCGCATCCCGATGCGCGAGATCCAACTGAGCCCAACGCTGATTGGCGGCAGTAAAGACAACCCGCAGTTTGAAGCGAACGAAGCCGTGCCGGTGTACGACACCTCCGGCCCGTATGGCGATCCTGAGGTGGCGATTAACGTCCAGCAGGGCCTGGCGAAACTGCGCCAGCCGTGGATTGATGCACGTAACGATAGCGAAGAATTAGACGACCGTAGCTCGGCTTACACCAAAGAACGTCTGGCCGACGATGGTCTGGACGAGCTGCGCTTTACCGGCCTGCTGACGCCAAAACGCGCCAAAGCGGGCAAGTGCGTCACCCAGTTGCACTACGCCCGCCAGGGGATCGTCACGCCCGAAATGGAGTTCATCGCCATCCGTGAAAACATGGGCCGCGAGCGCATTCGCAGCGAAGTGCTGCGCCACCAGCACCCGGGGATGAGTTTCGGCGCGCGCCTGCCGGAAAACATCACCCCGGAATTCGTGCGTGATGAAGTGGCCGCAGGCCGCGCGATTATTCCTGCCAACATCAACCACCCAGAATCGGAGCCGATGATCATTGGCCGCAACTTCCTGGTGAAAGTGAATGCCAACATCGGTAACTCGGCGGTCACCTCCTCCATCGAAGAAGAGGTGGAAAAACTGGTGTGGTCGACCCGCTGGGGCGCGGATACAGTGATGGACCTCTCCACCGGCCGCTATATTCATGAAACCCGCGAGTGGATCCTGCGTAACAGCCCGGTACCGATCGGCACCGTGCCGATCTATCAGGCGTTAGAAAAGGTAAACGGGATCGCCGAAGATCTCACCTGGGAAGCGTTCCGCGATACGCTGCTGGAGCAGGCCGAACAGGGCGTCGACTACTTCACCATTCACGCGGGCGTACTGCTGCGTTACGTGCCAATGACCGCCAAGCGCCTGACCGGTATTGTCTCGCGCGGCGGTTCAATCATGGCGAAATGGTGTCTCTCCCATCACAAAGAAAACTTCCTGTTCGAACATTTCCGCGAGATTTGCGAAATCTGCGCCGCCTACGACGTTTCCCTGTCGCTGGGCGACGGCCTGCGTCCCGGCTCCATTCAGGATGCCAACGACGAGGCGCAGTTCTCCGAACTGCATACGCTGGGCGAGCTGACCAAAATTGCCTGGGAATACGACGTGCAGGTGATGATTGAAGGCCCGGGCCACGTGCCGATGCATATGATTCAGCGCAACATGACCGAAGAGCTGGAGAGTTGCCACGAAGCGCCGTTCTACACCTTAGGGCCGTTGACGACCGATATTGCGCCGGGCTATGACCACTTTACCTCCGGCATTGGCGCCGCGATGATCGGCTGGTTCGGCTGTGCGATGCTGTGTTACGTGACGCCGAAAGAGCACCTCGGCCTGCCGAACAAAGAAGATGTGAAGCAGGGGCTGATCACCTACAAAATTGCCGCCCACGCCGCGGATTTAGCCAAAGGCCATCCGGGCGCGCAGATCCGCGATAACGCCATGTCGAAAGCGCGCTTTGAATTCCGCTGGGAAGATCAGTTTAACCTCGCGCTCGACCCGTTCACCGCCCGCGCTTATCACGATGAAACCCTGCCGCAGGAATCCGGTAAGGTCGCCCACTTCTGCTCGATGTGCGGGCCGAAGTTCTGCTCGATGAAAATCAGCCAGGAAGTGCGTGACTACGCCGCCGCGCAAACCATTGAAGTGGGAATGGCGGATATGTCGGAAAACTTCCGCGCCAAAGGTGGCGAAATTTATCTCAAACGGGAGGAAGCCTGATGTATCAGCCTGATTTCCCAACCGTACCGTTCCGCCTCGGGCTTTACCCGGTGGTGGACAGCGTTGCATGGATTGAGCGTCTGCTGGAGGCGGGCGTGCGCACGATCCAGCTGCGTATCAAAGATAAACACGATGACGAAGTGGAAGCCGACGTTATCGCCGCCATTGCGCTGGGGCGTCGTTATGACGCCCGCCTGTTTATCAACGACTACTGGCGACTGGCGATTAAGCACAACGCCTACGGCGTGCATCTGGGCCAGGAAGACCTCGAAACCACCGACCTGAAGGCCATTCAGGCGGCGGGCTTACGCCTCGGCGTATCGACTCACGATGATATGGAGATTGACGTCGCACTCGCCGCTAAGCCTTCTTATATCGCGCTCGGCCACGTCTTCCCGACGCAAACCAAGCAGATGCCTTCCGCCCCGCAGGGGCTGGCGCAGCTGGCAAGCCATATTGCACGGTTAGCAGATTACCCGACCGTGGCCATCGGCGGCATCAGCCTTGAACGCGCCCCGTCGGTGCTGGCGACCGGTGTCGGTAGCATTGCCGTGGTCAGCGCGATTACTCAGGCCGCCGACTGGCGTGCCGCTACCGCGCAGTTACTGGATATTGCGGGAGTTGGCGATGAATGACCGCGATTTTATGCGCTACAGCCGGCAAATCCTGCTCGGCGATATCGCCATTGAAGGCCAGCAAAAGCTGCTCGCGAGTCATGTACTGATCGTGGGTTTAGGCGGGTTAGGTTCGCCTGCCGCGCTGTATCTGGCGGGAGCAGGCATTGGCAAACTGACGCTGGTAGACGATGACGACATTCATCTGAGCAATTTGCAGCGCCAGATCCTGTTTACCACCGATGATATCGCGCGTTCAAAATCTCAGGTTGCCCAGCAGCGCCTGACGCGGCTCAACCCGGATATCGAACTGGTAGCACTCCAGCAGCGACTAAAAGGCGATGCGCTCCGGCATGCGGTTGCGCGTGCCGACGTGGTGCTCGACTGTACCGATAACATGGCCACGCGCCAGGAAATCAACGCCGCCTGCGTCGCGCTCAATACCCCACTCATCACCGCCAGCGCCGTCGGCTTTGGCGGCCAGTTGATGGTGCTCACGCCGCCGTGGGAGCAAGGCTGTTACCGCTGCCTGTGGCCAGATGATGTGGAGCCGGAACGCAACTGCCGCACCGCTGGTGTGCTCGGTCCGGTGGTGGGCGTGATGGGTACCTTGCAGGCGCTGGAGGCGATTAAATTACTCAGCGGTATTGAAACACCGAGCGGAGAGCTACGACTGTTTGACGGCAAAACCAGCCAGTGGCGCAGCCTCATGCTGCGTCGTGCCAACGGTTGTCCGGTATGCGGAGGGCAGCATGCAAATTCAATTCAATGATGAGCCGATGCAGTGCGCCGCAGGGCAAACTGTCAGCGAGCTGCTTATCCAGCTCAACCAGCTCAAACCGGGCGCGGCATTGGCGCTCAATCAGCAGATCCTGCCGCGCGAGCAGTGGGAACAGCAAATCGTGCAGGAAGGCGACCAGATCCTGCTTTTTCAGGTTATTGCAGGGGGTTGAGATGTTACGTATTGCCGACAAAACGTTTGATTCACATCTGTTCACCGGTACCGGGAAGTTTGCCTCATCGCAACTGATGGTCGAGGCGATTCGCGCTTCCGGTAGCCAACTGGTGACGCTGGCGATGAAGCGCGTGGATTTACGTCAGCATAACGACGCTATCCTGGCGCCGCTGATTGAAGCGGGCGTCACGCTGCTGCCCAATACCTCCGGGGCGAAAACCGCCGAAGAGGCAATCTTCGCCGCCCAACTGGCGCGCGAAGCGCTGGGCACCCACTGGCTGAAATTAGAAATCCACCCGGACGCCCGTTGGCTACTGCCGGATCCGATCGAAACACTAAAAGCCGCCGAGGCGCTGGTGAAGCAGGGTTTTGTGGTGCTGCCCTACTGCGGCGCGGATCCGGTGTTGTGCAAGCGTCTGGAAGAGGTCGGCTGCGCGGCGGTAATGCCGCTCGGCGCGCCGATCGGTTCTAACCAGGGGCTGGAAACCAAAGCCATGCTGGAGATTATTATCCAACAGGCCACCGTCCCGGTGGTGGTCGACGCCGGGATCGGCGTGCCCAGCCACGCGGCGCAGGCGCTGGAAATGGGCGCTGATGCGGTGCTGGTCAACACGGCGATTGCCGTGGCGGACGATCCGGTGATGATGGCAACCGCCTTTCGTCTGGCGGTGGAAGCCGGATTACTGGCCCGTCAGGCGGTGCCGGGAAGCAAAAGTTCGCAGGCCAGCGCCACCAGCCCGCTCACCGGTTTTCTGGAGGCGTTAGCATGAAAACCTTCACCGAGCGCTGGCGGCAACTGGAGTGGGACGATATTCGCCTGCGCATCAACGGTAAAACCGCCGCTGACGTGGAACGTGCGCTTAACGCGCCACAGCTTAGCCGGGATGATCTGATGGCACTGCTCTCCCCTGCCGCCGCCGATTATCTGGAACCGATGGCGCAGCGAGCACAGAAGCTCACACGCCAGCGTTTTGGCAACACCGTCAGTTTTTACGTGCCGCTTTATCTCTCAAACCTCTGCGCCAATGACTGCACCTACTGCGGTTTTTCGATGAGCAACCGCATCAAGCGTAAGACGCTGGATGAGGCAGAAATCACCCGCGAGTGCGCCGCCATCCGTGAGCTGGGTTTTGAACACCTGCTGCTGGTCACCGGTGAACACCAGAGCAAAGTGGGTATGGATTATTTCCGCCACCATCTGCCGGCTATTCGCCAGCAGTTCTCATCGCTGCATATGGAAGTGCAGCCGCTGGCAACCGAGGAGTATGCCGAGCTGAAGACGCTGGGGCTGGATGGCGTGATGGTGTATCAGGAGACCTATCATGAAGGGATGTATGCGCAGCATCACCTGAAGGGGAAAAAGCAGGACTTCTTCTGGCGTCTTGATACGCCGGATCGGCTCGGCCTGGCGGGGATGGATAAAATTGGCCTCGGCGCGCTGATCGGGCTGTCCGACAGCTGGCGGGTGGACTGTTTTATGGTCGCCGAGCATCTGCTGTGGCTCCAGCAGCACTACTGGAAAAGCCGCTACTCCATCTCTTTCCCGCGCCTGCGGCCCTGCGCGGGCGGCATCGAACCGGCATCGATCATGGATGAGCGCCAGTTGGTGCAGACCATCTGCGCTTTCCGGCTGTTCTCGCCTGATACCGAGCTGTCGCTGTCGACGCGAGAGTCGCCGTGGTTCCGCGACCGCGTGATTCCGCTGGCGATTAATAACGTCAGCGCCTTCTCGAAAACACAGCCCGGCGGCTACGCCGACAATCACCCGGAGCTGGAGCAGTTTTCCCCGCACGACGACCGTCGCCCCGAAGACGTTGCCGATGCGCTAATGGCACAGGGATTACAACCCGTGTGGAAAGACTGGGACAGCTACCTGGGACGATCGCATTAAACGAAAAAACCCGCTTTCGCGGGTTTTTTCTTCACTGGCACTTAACTGCTCAGGCTCTGGCCTTCATCGCTATCGTAAGCGTTCGTGAGATTATCGGCGATTACAGCGCGATAACGTTAACAGCAGACGGGCCTTTAGCGCCATTCTCAACGGAGAATTCCACCTTTTGACCTTCGTCTAATGTTTTAAAATCGTTGCTCTGAATAGCAGAGAAATGCACAAACACATCCTTGCTACCATCCTGAGGAGTGATAAAGCCGAAGCCTTTATCAGAGTTAAACCATTTTACTAAACCAGTCATTTTGTTAGACATAGATACTTCCTTTCATGTTTTTGAGCCGCTTATGCAGCGAAGATGGCCTGTTTTGCAGAAATTAACTTATGGGGCACTTAGGGAGGAGGCTCATGAAGAAGAGTATCTGAGGATAACGCTTGAACTGAGGACTGCTTTACTAAAACTGCTTGCATAAGGTCTGTGTTCCAAACCGATGTCGCTATAGTAGCCCTACTTCTAATCATTAAGCAAGGATTAATTTTTTTAATAATCACAGAGCGTGTGAAACGTAAAACCAACGCGGTTGATCCGCTCGGATAACAGCTTGATCTACAATGAACAAAAGCCCTGACTATTGCAGTCAGGGCTTTAAGTTACTACAAACTTCAGATTTAACATTAATAAACTTAACGATTTAGTACTGCTGATGGTACTACTTTAAAATGTACAGGTTTACTACAGATAATATTGGATATTGATACTAACTAAAACCTTCCTCTATTTACCGTTAAACACATTCCACCGGCTTGATAATAGAACTCAAGGCTGGTGACCTAAACAAGTACACTTCCCCTCGCGACATATACTCTTTGATGCGTTGCCTTATTTCCCTTGCGATAACCAGAAAAACAGAAACCGCAAACATTTACTATTAAATCATGGCGTTACATCGTCGCGTTTTACTAACTTTTTGCGATTAGATAAATCAACTACGTGGCCTGAAAGCATTGTCGAAGTGAAAAAATAGCGTTTTCAGCATCGACTATCCCAAACAAAAGATACTTCGTGGCCTTTATCGCAAACCCCAATCAAGCTCTACTAACACTTACTACGTTAACAGCAAACTACAATTTATCCGCTGTTAAGTATTAACATACGGGTTTAAAAAACTCTGTCAATACTGTTTTTTATAACATGTCTTTATTGACAGTAATTATATATTCCCGCATGGGATAAGCGCGTCAAAAGCCGCCAGCCTTGGCCCAGAACGTAGAGTTTTTACTCTTTTTGTAACCGGTTTCAGAAAAAGTGGTTTTCTTTGTGATGCCTTGCACACAATCGTTGCAAAGCAGTTGTTGCTACAGCTGGCTCGCGATAATTATCAACCCACACACGTTGATCGAGACTGCTTATGAAAAACATCGTCTTATGCTGTGCCGCCGGAATGTCCACCAGCATGCTGGTACAAAGGATGAAAGATGCCGCCCAGAAAAAAGGTGTCGACGTCACGATTAAAGCGGTCCCGGTAGCTGAGTTTGAAGAGAATATCGCCACTGCAGATATCGTGTTGCTCGGTCCACAGGTTAAATATGAGCAGGCCAAGCTGCAGGCGATCGCTGACCCGCTAGGCAAAAAAGTCGCCGTTATCGATATGATGGATTACGGCATGATGAAAGGCGATGCCGTACTGGAAAAAGCACTGAAACTACTGGGGTGATGATATGGAAGAGTTAGAAACGATCATCATGGAATTATTGGTCAACGCCGGAGCCGCCCGCAGTCAGGCCCTGACAGCGCTGCAACTGGCGCGTAAAGGTGACTTTGCGGGTGCGGAACAAGCAATGGTGGAATCACGCGAGTACGTCAAACAGGCGCATAAAATCCAGACCCAACTGATCGGAATCGACGAAGGGACTGGCAAACTACCGGTCAATCTCATCACCGTCCATTCGCAGGACCATCTGATGAACGCGATGGTGATTCAGGATTTGGCGGGCGACATGATTGAGCTTTATCGGCGGTTACCGCAGGTAAATTAACGACACTGCCGGATGGCGGCTTCGTAGCCTCCCAGGCCTGATAAGCGCAGCGCCATCAGGCATAAACATAGACATAAAAAAACCCGCCGAAGCGGGTTTTTTAGTATGGTCAGCAACGATTAATCGTTGTCAGAACCGCCCAGGCCTGCGTTCAGCAGTTCTGCCAGGCTGGCAGACGCATCTTCAGCAGTCACCTGCGGAGCAGCTGGCAGTTCGCCCGCTGCGCGACGGCGCATACGATCCTGGTGATACGCATAACCGGTACCAGCCGGGATCAGACGACCCACGATGACGTTCTCTTTCAGACCGCGCAGTTCGTCGCGTTTGCCCGCAACGGCTGCTTCGGTCAGCACGCGAGTAGTCTCCTGGAACGATGCCGCAGAGATGAACGACTCGGTTGCCAGGGAGGCTTTGGTGATACCCAGCAGATCGCGGGAGAACGTTGCACCCACTTTGCCGTTCGCTTCCAGATCGCGGTTGGCAATCTTGACGCGGGAGTATTCAACCTGCTCGCCTTCCAGGAAGTCGGAGCTACCAGCGCTTTCGATGGTGGCTTTACGCAGCATCTGACGAACGATAACTTCGATGTGTTTATCGTTAATCTTAACACCCTGCAGACGGTATACGTCCTGAACTTCGTTAACGATGTAACGAGTTACAGCATGCACACCACGCAGACGCAGGATGTCGTGCGGCGCTTCCGGACCATCGGAAACTACGTCACCACGTTCTACACGTTCACCTTCGAACACGTTGAGCTGACGCCATTTCGGAATCATCTCTTCGTACGGTTCGCTACCGTCTACCGGGGTGATAACCAGACGACGTTTCCCTTTGGTTTCTTTACCGAAGGAAATGATACCGCTGATTTCAGCCAGGATTGCCGGCTCTTTCGGACGACGTGCTTCGAACAGGTCCGCAACGCGCGGCAGACCACCGGTGATGTCCTTGGTACCGCCGGATTCCTGCGGAACACGGGCCAGGGTGTCACCAGAGCTGATCTGTACGCCATCTTCCAGCTGAACAATCGCTTTACCCGGCAGGAAGTACTGAGCAGGCATATCGGTGCCTGGGATCAGAACGTCGTTGCCCTGAGCGTCAACAATTTTCAGTGCCGGACGCAGGTCTTTACCACCCGCAGTACGCTCTGCAGAATCCAGAACCACCAGAGAAGACAGACCGGTCAGCTCGTCGGTCTGACGAGTAATGGTCTGGCCGTCGATCATGTCAGTGAAGCGGACGAAACCACTCACTTCGGTGATAACCGGCATGGTGTGCGGATCCCAGTTCGCTACGGTTTCGCCGCCAGCAACCTGTTCGCCATCACCTTTCGCCATAACGGAGCCGTAAGGCACTTTATAGCTTTCTTTGGTACGACCGAATTCGTCGATCAGTTTCAGTTCGGTGTTACGTGAGGTGATAACCAGTTTACCGCTGGAGTTAACAACCGACTTCGCATTGCTCAGACGGATGCTACCTTTGTTTTTCACCTGGATGCTGGATTCAGCAGCCGCACGAGATGCCGCACCACCGATGTGGAACGTACGCATTGTCAGCTGTGTACCCGGTTCACCGATGGACTGTGCCGCGATAACGCCGATTGCTTCACCTTTGTTGATGATGTGGCCACGCGCCAGGTCACGACCGTAGCAGTGCGCACATACACCAAAGTCGGTGTCACAGGATACAACGGAACGGACTTTCACGGAGTCAACGGAGTTCTCTTCCAGCAGGTCACACCACTGTTCGTGCAGCAGCGTGTTGCGTGGAACCAGAATATCCGCCGTACCCGGCTTCAGAACGTCTTCAGCAGTCACACGACCCAGAACGCGATCGCGCAGCGGCTCTTTAACGTCACCACCCTCGATAACCGGGGTCATGGTGATGCCTTCCAGAGTGCCGCAATCGTCCTCAGTAACAACCAGATCCTGCGCAACGTCAACCAGACGACGCGTCAGATAACCGGAGTTCGCTGTTTTCAGTGCGGTATCCGCCAGACCTTTACGCGCACCGTGAGTAGAGATGAAGTACTGGAGTACGTTCAGACCTTCACGGAAGTTCGCGGTGATTGGCGTTTCGATGATGGAGCCATCTGGCTTCGCCATCAAACCACGCATACCAGCCAGCTGACGAATCTGTGCTGCAGAACCACGCGCACCGGAGTCGGCCATCATGTAGATGCTGTTGAAGGAAACCTGCTGCTCTTCTACGCCGTCACGGTTAATAACGGTTTCAGTTTGCAGGTTATCCATCATCGCTTTGGATACACGATCGTTCGCCGCAGCCCAGATATCGATAACTTTGTTATAGCGTTCGCCTGCGGTTACCAGACCAGACTGGAACTGCTCCTGGATCTCAGCAACTTCAGCTTCCGCTTCAGAGATGATCTCGTGTTTCTTCTCTGGGATGACCATGTCATCAATACCAACAGATGCACCTGAACGCGCTGCATAAGCAAAGCCGGTGTACATTGTCTGGTCAGCGAAGATAACGGTCGGCTTCAGGCCCAGAATGCGGTAACAGGTGTTCAGCATTTTGGAGATTGCTTTCTTGCCCAGCGCCTGGTTGACGATGGAGAAAGGCAGACCTTTCGGTACGATCATCCACAGAATGGCGCGACCAACGGTCGTGTCTTTCAGGCTGGTATGCGCAACGAATTCGCCGTTTTCATCTTTTTCATATTCAGTGATACGCACTTTGACGCGCGCATGTAGAGAGGCCAGGCCAGCGCGATAGATACGCTCAGCTTCTTTCGGGCCAGTCAGCACCATGCCTTCGCCTTTGGCGTTAACACAGTCACGGGTCATGTAGTACAGACCCAATACAACGTCCTGAGACGGAACGATGATAGGTTCGCCGTTCGCCGGAGACAGAATGTTGTTGGTAGACATCATCAGCGCACGCGCTTCGAGCTGGGCTTCCAGCGTCAGCGGTACGTGAACAGCCATCTGGTCACCATCGAAGTCGGCGTTATATGCCGCACAAACCAGCGGGTGCAGCTGGATAGCTTTACCTTCGATCAGTACCGGTTCAAAAGCCTGGATACCCAGACGGTGCAGGGTTGGTGCACGGTTCAGCAGTACCGGGTGTTCGCGGATAACTTCGTCCAGGATATCCCAAACGACAGCTTCTTCACGCTCAACCATTTTCTTAGCGGCTTTGATGGTGGTGGCGAGGCCACGCAGTTCCAGCTTGCCGTAGATGAACGGTTTGAACAGTTCCAGTGCCATTTTCTTCGGCAGACCGCACTGATGCAGACGCAGGTATGGACCTACGGTGATTACAGAACGACCGGAGTAGTCAACACGCTTACCGAGCAGGTTCTGACGGAAACGACCCTGCTTACCTTTGATCATGTCGGCCAAAGATTTCAGAGGACGTTTGTTAGAACCGGTGATCGCACGACCGCGACGACCGTTATCCAGCAGGGCGTCAACCGCTTCCTGCAGCATACGTTTTTCGTTGCGTACGATGATGTCCGGCGCAGCCAGATCCAGCAGACGCTTCAGACGGTTGTTACGGTTGATCACGCGACGATACAGATCGTTCAGATCTGATGTTGCGAAACGACCACCATCCAGCGGAACCAGCGGACGCAGATCTGGCGGCAGAACCGGCAGAACGGTCAGGATCATCCACTCTGGCTTGTTGCCAGACTGTACGAAGGCTTCCAGCAGCTTGATACGCTTGGTCAGCTTCTTACGCTTGGTTTCGGAGTTGGTTTCGTTCAGCTCTTCGCGCAGAGTTTCACACTCTTGCTCCAGATCCATGCTCTTCAGCAGGGCCTGAATAGCTTCCGCACCCATCTTCGCGTCGAATTCGTCACCGAACTCTTCCAGCGCGTCCAGATACTGCTCTTCAGTCAGAATCTGTTGACGTTCCAGGTTGGTCATACCGCCTTCGATAACCACATAAGATTCGAAGTACAGTACGCGTTCGATATCGCGCAGCGGCATATCGAGCAACAGACCGATACGGGACGGCAGCGATTTCAGGAACCAGATATGCGCGGTCGGAGACGCCAGCTCGATGTGGCCCATACGCTCACGGCGTACTTTGGTCTGGGTCACTTCAACGCCGCACTTCTCACAGATCACACCACGGTGTTTCAGGCGCTTGTACTTACCGCACAGGCACTCGTAGTCTTTTACCGGCCCAAAGATACGGGCGCAGAAAAGGCCGTCACGCTCAGGTTTGAACGTACGGTAGTTGATGGTTTCCGGCTTCTTAACTTCACCGAAAGACCATGAACGGATCATGTCTGGCGAGGCCAGAGCAATTTTGATCGCATCAAACTCTTCGGTTTTAGTCTGCGCTTTCAGAAACTTTAATAAATCTTTCACGGATTTGCTCCCGTCGGAGTTAGCACAATCTGGCGCTGGCTGTTACGCCAGCACCAGTGACCTGTTTGATCGAGAGTTACTCGTCTTCCAGCTCGATGTTGATACCCAGCGAACGAATCTCTTTCAACAGTACGTTGAAGGATTCCGGCATGCCTGGTTCCATCTGATGGTTGCCGTCCACGATGTTTTTATACATCTTAGTACGACCGTTCACGTCATCAGACTTAACGGTGAGCATTTCCTGCAGGGTGTATGCCGCGCCATATGCTTCCAGCGCCCACACTTCCATCTCCCCGAAGCGCTGACCACCGAACTGAGCCTTACCACCCAGCGGCTGCTGAGTAACCAGGCTGTAAGAACCGGTAGAACGCGCGTGCATCTTGTCATCAACCAGGTGGTTCAGTTTCAGCATGTACATGTAGCCAACGGTAACCTGGCGCTCGAACTGCTCACCGGTACGACCGTCGAACAGGGTAATCTGACCGGAAGTCGGCAGGCCACCCAGCTGTAACAGTTCCTTGATTTCAGACTCTTTCGCACCGTCGAAGACCGGCGTTGCGATCGGCATACCTTTTTTCAGGTTTTCAGCCAGACGCAGAACTTCTTCATCGCTGAAGGTATTCAGGTCAACTTTCTGACGAACATCTGAACCCAGATCGTAAGCACGCTGGATGAATTCGCGCAGTTTGGCGACTTCCTGCTGCTGTTTCAGCATGGCGTTGATCTTATCGCCGATACCTTTCGCAGCCATACCCAGGTGGGTTTCAAGGATCTGACCGATGTTCATACGCGATGGTACGCCCAGCGGGTTCAGTACGATATCTACCGGCGTACCGTTAGCATCGTGTGGCATATCTTCGATCGGGTTGATCTTAGAGATTACACCCTTGTTACCGTGACGACCTGCCATCTTATCACCAGGCTGGATCCGACGTTTAACCGCCAGATAAACCTTAACAATCTTCAGCACGCCCGGTGCCAGATCGTCGCCCTGAGTGATTTTACGGCGTTTCGCTTCGAGTTTTTTCTCGAACTCGTGTTTCAGTTCGTCGTACTGCTCAGCCAGTTGTTCCAGCTGATTTTGTTTCTCTTCGTCGGTCAGGCCGAGTTCTAACCAGCGGTCACGCGGCAGTTTGTCGAGCTTCTCAGCTTCAACACCACCGGAAACCAGCACAGCGTAGATACGGCTGAACAGGCCAGCTTCGAGGATCTGCAGTTCTTCAGACAGGTCTTTCTTAGCCTGCTTCAGCTGCATCTCTTCGATTTCCAGCGCACGTTTGTCTTTTTCTACGCCATCGCGAGTAAAGACCTGAACGTCGATAATCGTACCGGAAACACCGTTTGGCACGCGCAGAGAAGAGTCTTTAACGTCAGACGCTTTCTCACCGAAGATCGCACGCAGCAGTTTCTCTTCTGGGGTCAGCTGGGTTTCACCTTTCGGCGTTACCTTACCAACCAGAATGTCGCCACCAGTCACTTCCGCACCGATATAAACGATACCGGATTCATCCAGTTTGGAGAGCGCAGCTTCACCCACGTTCGGGATGTCAGCGGTGATCTCTTCCGGCCCCAGCTTGGTGTCACGGGACACACATGCCAGTTCCTGAATGTGGATGGTGGTGAAACGGTCTTCCTGGACAACACGCTCGGAGACGAGGATGGAGTCTTCGAAGTTGTAACCATTCCATGGCATGAACGCCACGCGCATGTTCTGACCCAGCGCCAGTTCACCGAGGTCGGTGGACGGACCGTCTGCCAGCACATCACCACGTTCAACCGGCTCGCCCAGAGATACGCAAGGCATCTGGTTGATACAGGTGTTCTGGTTAGAACGGGTGTATTTAGTCAGGTTATAAATGTCGATACCTGCTTCGCCCGGGTACATCTCGTCTTCGTTAACTTTGATAACGATACGGGAAGCATCCACGTACTGAACAGTACCGCCACGTTTAGCAACTGCAGTAACACCGGAGTCAACGGCAACAGCACGTTCCATACCGGTACCAACCAGCGGCTTATCAGCGCGCAGAGTCGGAACCGCCTGACGTTGCATGTTCGCACCCATCAATGCACGGTTGGCGTCATCGTGTTCCAGGAACGGGATCAGGGACGCACCGACGGATACCACCTGCTGGGTGGATACGTCCATGTAGTCAACCTGGTCGCGGCTGAACAAGCTGGATTCGCCTTTGCTACGGCAGGTAACCAGATCTTCTACAAAGTGGCCTTCGTCATCCAGGTTGGAGTTCGCCTGAGCGATAACGTAGTTGCCTTCTTCGATAGCAGACAGGTAATGAATTTCGTCAGTAACAACACCGTCGGTCACTTTACGGTACGGAGTCTCAAGGAAGCCGTATTCGTTAGTCTGTGCATACACGGACAGGGAGTTGATCAGACCGATGTTCGGACCTTCAGGCGTTTCGATTGGACATACGCGACCGTAGTGAGTCGGGTGTACGTCTCGAACTTCGAAGCCTGCGCGTTCACGGGTCAGACCGCCTGGGCCGAGTGCGGAGATACGACGTTTGTGCGTGATCTCAGACAGCGGGTTGTTCTGGTCCATAAACTGAGACAGCTGGCTGGAACCGAAGAACTCTTTCACTGCTGCGGAAATCGGCTTAGCGTTGATCATATCCTGAGGCATCAGGGTATCCAGATCGCCCAGAGACAGACGCTCTTTCACCGCACGCTCAACACGCACCAGGCCAACGCGGAATTGGTTTTCCGCCATTTCGCCTACGGAACGGATACGACGGTTGCCGAGGTGGTCGATATCATCGACTTCGCCTTTACCGTTACGGATATCGATGAGCTTCTTCATCACTTCAATGATGTCGTCTTTGCTCAGGATACCGGAACCTTCGATTTCGTCGCGCAGCAGAGAACGGTTGAACTTCATACGACCGACCGCAGACAGGTCATAGCGGTCTTCGGAGAAGAACAGGTTCTCGAACAGGCTTTCAGCAGCTTCACGAGTCGGCGGCTCACCAGGGCGCATCATGCGGTAGATTTCTACCAGCGCGCTCAGACGATCGTTGGTTGGGTCGACGCGTACAGTTTCAGAAATGTACGGACCGTGGTCCAGATCGTTAGTGAACAGCGTTTCGATACGCTTGTGACCAGACTGGCTCAGCTTAGCCAGCAGATCCAGGCTCAGCTCCATGTTAGCTGCGCAGATCAGCTCGCCAGTAGATTCGTCAACGTAGTCTTTAGCCGCAACTTTACCAGCAATGTATTCAACCGGAACTTCGATATGCTTGATATCGTCTTTTTCCAGCTGGCGAATATGGCGCGCAGTAATGCGACGGCCTTTTTCGACGTAGACTTTGCCGTTAGCTTCGATGTCAAAGGAGGCGGTTTCACCACGCAGGCGTTCCGGCACCAGTTCCATCTGCAGCTTGTTGTCACGAATTTCGAAAACAACTTTTTCAAAGAACAGGTCAAGGATCTGCTCAGTGGTGTAGTTCAGTGCACGCAGAATGATGGTCGCAGGCAGTTTACGGCGACGGTCAATACGTACGAACAGGTTGTCCTTCGGATCGAATTCGAAGTCCAGCCAGGAACCACGGTAAGGAATGATACGCGCGTTATACAGCACTTTACCCGAAGAGTGGGTTTTACCTTTATCGGAGTCAAAGAAGACGCCTGGGCTACGGTGCAGCTGAGAAACGATAACACGCTCAGTACCGTTGATAACAAAGGTACCGTTGTCAGTCATGAGCGGAATTTCGCCCATGTAGACTTCTTGTTCTTTAATGTCTTTGACGGTGCCTTCCGGCGCTTCGCGCTCGTAGATCACCAGACGCAGTTTTACGCGCAGCGGTGCGGAATAGGTCACGCCACGGATCTGACATTCCTGAACGTCAAACACCGGTTCGCCAAGGCGGTAGCTGACGTATTGCAGCTCGGAATTACCGCTGTAGCTCTGAATCGGGAAAACGGAACGGAAAGCTGCTTCCAGACCATACTGCCCTTCAGGATCTTGCTCGATGAACTTCTGAAACGAGTCAAGCTGGATAGAAAGGAGATAAGGTATGTCCAACACTTGTGGACGTTTACCAAAATCCTTACGAATACGTTTTTTCTCGGTATAGGAGTAAACCATTAGGGTTCCTCAGCTCGCTGACAAGTCGACCCATCTGTCCGACGAAGGGACAGTTTGTGCAACACTATTTTGTTGACCGGAAAATCGAATACTTTCCGCAATGCCTGTTGCTATCACGCTTAAACCATTTCATTGCGATTTACACAGAACTGACGCTCTGTCGCAGTATATTAAGGCGTCGATAGAAACAAGCATTGAAAGGCACAGCAGTAGTCAAACAGTGTGAAATGCTACTGGCGCCTTACAGCGCAAAAAGGCTGGTGACTAAAAAGTCACCAGCCATCAGCCTAATTTCTTAGGCTGCAACCAGAAAAGTTGGCTTATTTAACTTCAACTTCAGCGCCAGCTTCTTCCAGAGATTTTTTCAGTGCTTCTGCGTCGTCTTTGCTCACGCCTTCTTTCAGCGCAGCCGGTGCAGATTCTACCAGGTCTTTAGCTTCTTTCAGACCCAGGCCAGTTGCGCCACGTACTGCTTTGATAACAGCAACTTTGTTAGCGCCAGCAGCTTTCAGAATTACGTCGAATTCAGTTTTTTCTTCAGCAGCTTCAGCCGGGCCAGCAGCTACAGCTACAGCAGCAGCAGCGGAAACACCGAATTTTTCTTCCATTGCAGAAATCAGTTCTACAACGTCCATTACGGACATAGCGGATACTGCTTCAATGATTTGATCTTTAGTGATAGACATTTAAATTGTTCCTGAAAATCAGAATAAGTTTATACGTAAGCAGATGCTTGAGAAAGGTAACTGCAATTAAGCAGCTTCTTTCGCATCGCGTACAGCAGCCAGAGTACGAACCAGTTTGCCAGCCGAAGCTTCTTTCATGGTTGCCATCAGGCGTGCAATTGCTTCTTCGTAGGTCGGCAGAGTTGCCAGGCGATCGATATTCGATGCCGTAATCAACTCACCTTCAAAGGCTGCGGCTTTGACCTCAAATTTTGCATTCGCTTTCGCGAACTCTTTGAACAGACGAGCAGCAGCGCCCGGGTGTTCCATAGAGTATGCAATCAGGGTCGGACCAACAAACGTGTCTTTCAGGCACTCGAACTGAGTACCTTCAACGACGCGGCGCAGCAGGGTGTTACGAACAACACGCATGTATACGCCAGCTTCACGACCTGCTTTACGCAGTTCAGTCATTTTATCTACAGTTACGCCACGGGAATCCGCAACTACTGCAGACAGCGCGCCTTTGGCTACTTCGCTGACTTCAGCAACAATCGCTTGTTTGTCTTGAAGATTTAAAGCCATTAGCTTTGCTCCTGGATGTTTGCCGGAACTCATGTTCCGGAACTCACTTCACTCCCCCCAACGGAGAGAGCGTCTAAATACGGTGAGCAGAAACAAGCCAGAGTATCAGAAATAATCTTAGCGTTCTGTCACCGTCTACGCAGGGCATTAAGTTTCTGACGAAACACCTGCGGTCTTCGACGGAGGCCTGGATAGGCCAGGCTCCAACGAACAAATCTGTTGTCTATCGGCCGAAGCTAATAGAATCGTGGGCGAAGATTGTAGACAAAATCACCGCCCACGTAAAGGCGAATATTAGTTCGCCACAGTCGCAGTCAGACCGGACTGATCAACGGCAACACCAGCACCCATGGTGGTGGAGATGCTAACTTTCTTGATGTACACGCCTTTCGCCTGAGTCGGTTTCGCTTTTTTCAGCGCAACCAGCAGAGATTCCAGGTTTTCTTTCAGTTTGTCAGCGTCAAAATCCACTTTACCGATGGTGGTGTGGATGATGCCGTTTTTGTCGTTACGGTAACGAACCTGACCCGCTTTAGCGTTCTTAACCGCTTCAGCAACGTTAGGCGTTACGGTACCAACTTTCGGGTTTGGCATCAGGCCGCGCGGACCCAGAACCTGACCCAGCTGGCCAACAACGCGCATTGCATCCGGAGAAGCAATAACAACGTCAAAGTTCATTTCGCCTTTCTTGATCTGGTCAGCCAGATCTTCCATACCTACCAGTTCAGCGCCTGCAGCTTTAGCAGCTTCAGCGTTTGCGCCCTGGGTAAATACGGCTACGCGAACAGAACGGCCAGTACCGTGCGGCAGTACAGTTGCACCACGTACGTTCTGGTCAGATTTACGAGCGTCGATGCCGAGGTTAACGGCAACGTCCACGCTTTCTACGAATTTAGCAGTGGCCAGCTCTTTCAGCAGAGCAATAGCTTCGTTGATGTCGTACTGTTTAGTTGCATCAACTTTGTCACGGATCACGCGCATACGCTTGGTCAGTTTAGCCATTTCTTAATCCTCCACTACCAGGCCCATGGAACGTGCAGTACCTTCAATGGAGCGAGTCATCGCTTCAATGTCAGAACCAGTCATGTCGGCAGCTTTGGTCTGCGCGATTTCCTGCAGCTGAGCGCGGGAAATTTTACCCACTTTGTCTTTGTTCGGCTTGCCGGAACCAGACTTGATACCAGCCGCTTTCTTCAGCAGTACTGCTGCCGGAGGCGTTTTGGTAACGAAAGTGAAAGAACGGTCAGCGTAAACGGTGATAACAACCGGGATCGGCAGACCTTTTTCAATGGAATCAGTTTTTGCGTTGAACGCTTTGCAGAATTCCATGATGTTCACGCCTTGTTGACCCAGTGCTGGACCTACCGGCGGACTCGGGTTAGCCATACCAGCTGCAACCTGCAGCTTGACATAGGCCTGGACTTTCTTAGCCATTCTAAATTCCTCTAGTTGGGTTATAGCGCCTCAAGGAGGCTCCCCGTGTTTTTAAATTCGTTTTACGGACAGAGTCCATAAAAACAAAAGGCGCGAAATTGTATTCCAATCTCGCGCCCTATGCAACGATTAAATCGCCGCTTTTTTGATCGACGTGTTAGGCTTTTTCAACTTGGGCGAAGTCCAGTTCAACCGGAGTCGCACGACCGAAGATAGAAACAGACACTTTCAGACGAGACTTCTCGTAGTCCACTTCTTCAACTACGCCGTTAAAGTCAGCAAACGGACCGTCGCTAACGCGAACCATTTCGCCCGGCTCAAACATCGTTTTCGGACGCGGCTTATCACCAACCTGCTGCAGACGGTTCATGATTGCATCAACTTCTTTGTCGCTGATTGGCGCAGGACGGTCAGAAGTACCGCCAATAAAGCCCATCACACGCGGAACGCTGCGCACCAGGTGCCAGCTCGCATCATTCATGACCATCTGGACCAGTACATAGCCCGGGAAGAATTTACGTTCGCTCTTGCGACGCTGGCCGCCACGGATCTCGACCACTTCTTCGGTCGGCACCATGACTTCGCCAAACAGCTCTTCCATATTTTGTAACTTGATATATTCGCGCAGCGACGTGGCAACGCGGCCTTCAAAACCGGAAAACGCCTGAACGACGTACCAGCGCTTTTTAGGGGCTTCAGACATCTTAGAACCTCAGGCCAGTGATAAAGGATACCAGGCGAACCAGAATACCATCCAGTCCCCACAGGATCAGTGACATTACTGCGGTAACCGCAGCCACAATTAATGTGGTGTGCAATGTTTCCTGGCGAGTTGGCCAAATGACCTTACGGACTTCGGTTCTCGCTTCACGGGCAAAAGCAACGGTCGCTTTACCTTTTGTTGTCAACAGCGCGACACCACCCGCTGCGGCAATCAGAATCACTACGGCCAGCGCACGCAGCGGCAGCATCATGTCACGATAAAGGTAGTTGCCAACGATAGCTACAAGCAGCAATACAGCGACAACAACCCACTTCATCGCTTCCAGGCCGCGCCCGCTTCCTTGAGCTTCGGTATTCGCACTCATAAACCAACCTGTCAGAAGTATTCTACAAACATTTTCACCCCGCGTAAGCGAGGCGATCCAAACCGAAATGCTCTGGTGCGTTTCGGACTAAACGCCCTCTTCAGAGCCTGTCTCAGCAATGATTATGACAAAAAAAATCACTGATGAGCCAGGTTCTGGTGTGAAAGCGTGCAAAAAGGGCATCAAATGATGCCCTTTTATTGCGCATTGCGTCAAATGTTATTCGGCAATTAGCTCATTACTTTGGCAACAACGCCCGCACCTACAGTACGGCCGCCTTCACGGATTGCGAAACGCAGACCGTCGTCCATCGCGATCGGGTGGATCAGGGTAACAACCATTTTGATGTTGTCGCCCGGCATTACCATCTCTACGCCTTCCGGCAGTTCGATGGTACCCGTCACGTCAGTAGTACGGAAGTAGAACTGCGGACGGTAGCCTTTGAAGAACGGAGTATGACGGCCGCCTTCGTCTTTGGACAGGATGTACACTTCAGATTCGAACTTGGTGTGCGGCTTGATAGAGCCCGGCTTAGCCAGTACCTGACCACGTTCGATTTCTTCACGTTTGATACCACGCAGCAGAACACCAACGTTCTCACCAGCACGGCCTTCGTCCAGCAGTTTGCGGAACATTTCAACGCCAGTACAGGTAGACTTAGCAGTGTCTTTGATACCAACGATTTCAACTTCTTCGCCAACTTTGATGATACCGCGTTCTACACGACCGGTAACAACGGTACCACGACCGGAGATGGAGAATACGTCTTCGATAGGCAGCAGGAACGGCTTGTCAATCGCACGCTCTGGTTCCGGGATGTAAGAATCCAGGAAGCCAGCCAGTTCGATGATTTTCGCTTCCCACTCTGCTTCACCTTCCAGCGCTTTCAGAGCAGAACCACGAACGATCGGCGTGTCGTCGCCCGGGAAATCGTACTGAGACAGAAGTTCACGAACTTCCATTTCTACCAGTTCCAGCAGCTCTTCGTCATCAACCATGTCGCATTTGTTCAGGAACACGATGATGTACGGAACGCCTACCTGACGACCCAGCAGGATGTGCTCACGAGTCTGCGGCATCGGGCCGTCAGTCGCAGCAACAACCAGGATCGCGCCGTCCATCTGCGCAGCACCGGTGATCATGTTTTTAACATAGTCGGCGTGGCCCGGGCAGTCTACGTGTGCGTAGTGGCGAGTCGGGGTGTCATATTCAACGTGAGAAGTGTTGATGGTGATACCACGAGCTTTTTCTTCTGGTGCGTTATCGATCTGGTCGAATGCACGAGCAGCACCACCGTAGGTTTTAGCCAGTACGGTAGTGATTGCAGCGGTCAGCGTTGTTTTACCATGGTCAACGTGGCCGATAGTACCGACGTTAACGTGCGGTTTAGTACGTTCAAATTTTTCTTTAGACATCGATTGTCCCTCTAAGACACGGATAAATCGGTGATATCACCACATCAACCAGGCAATATACCTGAGCTGTTGAATGCTTTTAAAAGTAAACAGAGAGAAACGGGAAGGAGAAGTGAAGTGGTGCTGATACCCAGAGTCGAACTGGGGACCTCACCCTTACCAAGGGTGCGCTCTACCAACTGAGCCATATCAGCACGTCTGGAGCGGGCAGCGGGAATCGAACCCGCATCATCAGCTTGGAAGGCTGAGGTAATAGCCATTATACGATGCCCGCATCCTGAAACTCGGCTACCCAGTTCTTTCTGTAACAAAAAAGAGATTTCTCTCTTTTATGTTCGAGCTGATTAATTTTTTAACCAACTCAGGCGGCGATAACGCTGCCAGAAAGTGGTGGTGGGGGAAGGATTCGAACCTTCGAAGTCTGTGACGGCAGATTTACAGTCTGCTCCCTTTGGCCGCTCGGGAACCCCACCGGACTTGATGGTGCCGACTACCGGAATCGAACTGGTGACCTACTGATTACAAGTCAGTTGCTCTACCTACTGAGCTAAGTCGGCATCAAGTAGCGCGCATTTTATGGAGACCTGCGCACTCATGCAACTAAAAAATTGCATAAAATGTTCTATCGCTCACATTTTGCACTATACGTCCGATAAATAATCTATTTCCTCGTGTAATTGGACAAATTTCCAACGGCGCATCCCCTTCCAAAGGCAAGTTTTGCGCCGCCATGCGCTCATCCATAGAGAGAAAGTACCTCTTTATACATCTGGAATAGCCGTCACATTGCTTTTCAGGGGATGATTTTTTCTTATTATTCCCCCTCATCTGGTGTTACCCTCCTGCCCATTGTCTAAATTAACTGAAATGTGCGTGCCATTGCGTGCCGGGGATGATTTCGTTTTTTTACCGCAGACCTGATATAGCAATGACAGCCAGACCATGCGTATGAGTATAAAAGAGCAAGCGTTAACGTCGCCTTACCTACAGTTTGATCGCAACCAGTGGGCTGCGCTTCGTGATTCCGTGCCAATGACCCTGACCGAGGAAGAGATTGCTCGTCTGAAAGGCATTAACGAAGACTTGTCGCTGGAAGAAGTTGCCGAAATTTATTTGCCTCTATCGCGTTTGCTAAATTTTTACATCAGTTCGAACCTGCGACGTCAGGCGGTGCTGGAGCAATTTTTAGGCACTAACGGCGAGCGTATTCCTTATATTATTAGCATTGCTGGCAGCGTCGCCGTTGGCAAAAGCACCACAGCACGTGTTTTACAGGCACTGTTGAGTCGCTGGCCTGAGCATCGTAAGGTTGAGTTGATTACGACCGACGGTTTTCTTCATCCCAATCAGGTATTGAAAGATCGTGGACTCATGAAGAAGAAAGGCTTCCCTCAGTCCTATGATATGCACCGCCTGGTTAAATTCGTTTCCGATTTGAAGTCAGGTGTACCCAACGTTACGGCGCCGGTCTACTCTCATCTTATCTATGATGTGATCCCTGATGGCGACAAAACCGTTGCCCAGCCTGACATATTAATACTCGAAGGGCTTAATGTATTACAGAGCGGGATGGATTATCCTCACGATCCACATCATGTATTTGTTTCTGATTTTGTCGACTTTTCTATTTATGTTGATGCGCCAGAAGAATTACTCCAGACGTGGTATATCAACCGCTTCCTGAAATTCCGCGAAGGGGCATTCACCAACCCAGACTCTTATTTCCATAATTATGCGAAACTATCAGAAGATGAGGCAATCAACACGGCCACATCGTTATGGAAAGAGATTAACTGGCTGAATTTAAAGCAAAATATTTTACCAACGCGTGAGCGGGCCAGCTTGATCATGACCAAAAGCGCCAATCATGCCGTTGAAGAGGTTAGGCTGCGTAAATAAATTAATAAGGGGAGCCGCAGCTCCCCTTATTATTATTCAGCGCCTCTGAGCGATATTTCTCCGCCCATCCAGGGTTTTATCACGCCATTTTGTTCAAGCAATAATGCGCCTTGTGCATCTATTCCACGCGATATCCCGAATATTTCTTTATCGCCAATAATGAGTTTTACCGGACGGTCGATAAAGTTGTCCAGCTTCTTCCAGCGGGACAGATAAGGTGCCAGGCCCTCATGCTCAAACAGTACCAACGCTGCGCGCAGCTCGCGGATCAGTCGGGCAGCGAGGGTATTGCGGTCAATGTTAATTCCCGCTTCCTGGAGATTAATCCAGCCCTGATTAACGACATTCTCTTCTACCCGGCGCATGGCCATATTAATACCTGCACCGATAACAATTTGCGCGGCATCCCCCGTCTTACCGGTGAGTTCAACCAGAATTCCGGCCAGTTTACGATCGAGCAGATAGAGATCGTTCGGCCATTTTACGCGAACTTTATCCGCACCCAGATCGCGTAAAACCTCCGCCATGACAATACCAATCACCAGACTCAGACCAATTGCGGCTGCCGGTCCTTGCTCCAGTCGCCAGAACATCGAGAGATACAGATTGGCGCCAAACGGCGAGAACCACTTACGCCCACGACGACCACGACCGGCCTGCTGATACTCAGCGACGCAGGCATCTCCTGACTCCAGTTGACCAATACGGTCCATCAGGTACTGGTTGGTTGAGTCGATAACCGGCAGAACCGTGATATTCCCCCCATCCAACTGAGAATGAATCAGTGATGAGTCTAATAACTGGATAGGCTCCGGTAAGCTGTATCCTTTACCGGGAACAGTAAATACATCAACGCCCCAGTCGCGTAGCGTCTGAACATGCTTGTTGATTGCCGCGCGGCTCATTCCCAGCTGTTCACCAAGCTGCTCACCGGAATGAAATTCACCATCGGCTAACAATGAAATAAGCGCCAGGGGGACGGTATTATCTTTCATGCAATGATCTCCACAGCATTCACTTCACCCTGTGGGCCGATAAATCTGACCTCCGGTTCGAGCCAGACATTGAATTTTTCACCGACGTTCTGGCGTACATGATGCGCTAGTTGCACCACATCCTGACTGGTCGCACGGTCTGCATTGATCAGTACCAGTGCTTGCTGCTGATGTACCGCTGCACCACCAATACGCATGCCTTTTAGCTGGCATTGATCGATAAGCCAGCCGGCGGCCAGCTTCACTGAACCATCAACCTGCGGGTAATGAGGCGCAGTCGGGAATTTGGCCAGCAGTTCCTGCGCAACATGCGCTGTAACAACCGGGTTTTTAAAGAAGCTACCCGCATTACCGTTAACTTTCGGATCGGGTAGCTTTGTTGTGCGCATATGACAGACAGAATCAAAAACCTGTTGAGGCGTCACAGTTGCGGGATCCAGACGCGTCAGGTCACCATAAGTGAGAACGGGCTGCCACTGTTTAGGCAAGCGCAGACCAACGGCAACAATGGCGAAACGATCCTGGTATTCATGCTTGAAGATGCTGTCACGATAACCAAAACGGCATTCCGCGGCGCTGACACGCAGATGTTTGCCGGTTGACAGTTCAACGCAGTCCACATATTCGCAGACGCGCTGCAGCTCCACACCATAAGCACCAATATTCTGAATGGGGGATGAACCGACGCATCCGGGAATGAGTGCCAGATTTTCCAGCCCAGGCATACCTTCTAGCAGCGTGTGCTGTACCAGATGATGCCAGTTCTCACCGGCACCTACGTGCAGATGCCACGCCTCAGGTTGTTCTGTGATCTCAATGCCCTTGATTCGATTGACGATCACCGTTCCATGGAAGGTATCGAGAAACAGGACGTTACTCCCCTCGCCCAGGATCAGAACTGGATGATGTGATGCATTCGCTGATTGCCAGGCATTCAGCAGTTGTTGCTCATTTTCGGCGCAGACAAGCTCATTAGCTTGTTGATCGATACCGAAGGTGTTCCAGGCTTTAAGGGAGTGATTCATAGACGCTTTCCTGATGCAAAATCGCGCTTAGTTTACCGCATATGCCGCAGGATGGCTTGTGTTATGGATGCGAGGGGAAGTTGCTTTGGTAGGCCGGACCCGGCAGTTTTCAATACCGTACAGACGCAAAAAAGCCCATCCTGCCGGATGGGCTTCTTCACTTAATTGATGCCTGGCAGTTTATGGCGGGCGTCCTGCCCGCCACCCTCCGGGCCGTTGCTGCGCAACGTTCAAATCCGCTCCCGGCGGATTTGTCCTCCTCAGGAGAGCGCTCACCGACAGACTACAGATAAAACAAAAGGCCCGGTCTTTCGACCGGGCCTTTCGCTTTTATTTGATGCCTGGCAGTTCCCTACTCTCGCATGGGGAGACCCCACACTACCATCGGCGCTACGGCGTTTCACTTC
>NZ_JBRYHT010000024.1:0-26591 GCF_053309355.1 Citrobacter freundii complex sp. 2025EL-00176
CCGTTACTGATGCGGCGGGCAATACCGCGGATGCGTCACTGGATTACACCATCGACAGCACTATCAGCACGCCGACGGTCACTCTGGATGCAGGCAGCGATAGCGGTGCTTCAGGGGATAACCTTACTAAGGACGACACCCCAACGTTTATCCTGAGTAACATCGATCCTGATGTAACCACCGTAACGGTGACCATCAATGGCGAAACCCACAGCGCCACGCAGGATGAATCAGGCCACTGGACCTGGGCACCTGAAGAGGCACTGGCTGAAGGCACCTGGACGTTGGTGGTGAATGTCAGCGATGCGGCAGGTAATACTGCCAGCCAGTCGGTTGAGTTCACGGTAGATACCCATGTCGAAAATTTCGATGTGACTTTCGATGGTACGAGTAGCCAGGAGCAAACCTGGCAGACCGATGAGTCAACCTTATCGTTTAGCGGGCATGGCGAAGCGGGAGCCTTCGTTAGCGTCTCACTGGATAATGGCGATGCGCTGACGGCTAACGTGGATAACGACGGTAACTGGAGTCTCCAGCTCGAGGACGTGGCGCAGGGCGAGCATCAGCTTACCTTCACCATTACCGACGCGGCGGGTAACACCAGCACCGTGACGCACGATATAGATGTTGAAACCGCCGACCCGGTGTCACTACGCAGTAGTCTGTACAGCAGCGAGCAGGACACCAAAGACACTATAGAAGTGGAGTTGTCGCATCCGGTCTTTGAGTTCAACCTGGACGCCAGCATTACCCATGCCAGCGTTGAACTGGACGGTGTCACGCATCCACTGGTGCCTTCTACGTCTGGCCCTACGCAGTTCGAAGTGCCCATTGCGCTGGAGGATGGCCCACATTCTCTGGTGTTACGCACGCAGGACAGCGCCGGGAATAGCGAACGTCAGGATATCGCCTTTACGGTGGATACCAGTAGCAGCAGCGTCGTTGCAGGCATGGACAACACCCGCAGCGATGAGAGCGACGTGCCACAATCAGCAGCCGATCAGAGCTCTTCGCATCAAGCAGCCAGCTTCGCGGCACAAGTGATGAGCATTAGCCAGAGCGTCGAAGATAATCAGGACGATCAGCAGCATCACCATCAATAAATAACGGTTTCCCCCGTACAGGATGTGCGGGGGAATGAGTACAAATTCTATGAATGATTTTACGCTATATGATTTAGGCCTTGCTGGCGTTATGCAATACATCGCCAAAAACCACGACTCACGTATTGAAATAGATGAGGCAAAAATACCGGTCACGCTGTCGCAATATGATAAAAACGATCCTAACCATGAAGCGCAGATTAAAAACTATTTTCTGTCATTAGGTCTGATGATCCACGAGGTGAAATTCTCGCGGCCCGACGATCTGCTGAACGAAAATATGCCGCTGATTATATTAACCTCCGACATGCAATGGATGGTGTGTGTCGGGTGCCAGGAAGGGGGGCTACAGCTGGTAAAACGTAACAGCGAGTTGGGTGTCGTTGCGTGCGCCAGAGAAAATATTCAGACAATTTCTGTCTTTCTGATCCAGCCTTTAAGCGGGATGACTGAATCGATAAAAATAAGTTCAATACTAAAATCCGGGTTGCAAAATAATAAAGTTTTTTACAGTAAGTATTTTTTCACTTCACTGTTTATGGCCCTGTTTGCGCTGACGATCCCGGTTTTCAGTAATCTTTACTACGATAAGCTTGTGCCCGGATCATCGACCGCTTCCCTGTTTGGGGTGGTCGGTATCGTACTGGTATTCATCATTTTTGAGTTTTTACTGCGATCCTCGAAAGATATCTATCAGTCGATTGTCTCGCGCCAGGAGGATGTCAATATTGATGTCTCTTTTGTCGAGGCACTGATCTACAACACCACCAAAAGCAGTTCTATGTCCTCAGTTTTTGTTCTCTGGACAGAATTCCAAAAAATTAAGCCGGTATTGTTAAACTCTGTTTTTCAGCGCGTGTCGGATATTCCGGTATTTATTATTTTTTGTGTAATTATTTACATTAATCTCGGCGCGCTGGTGTTAGTGCCCGTGATGATGATGGTGGTGTCGCTACTGTTGGCCTGGGGATATTTCAGGTATACGGAAGTGCTGATGGATAAAATGAAGGAGAGCCAGTCAAATCGTAACGTGTTTATTACTGAATTACTCTATTCCTTACGTACCATCCATACCTTAAACAATAAAAACCTGATGCTTGATTGGGTCAATAGCAGTAACAATCAGTCATGGCTGAGCTTAAAACTGCGCAAGGCTGGTGTCTATTATCAGTCTGCGCTCAGCGCGATGTCGAACCTGAATCAGATCCTGTTGATGGTTTTCGCTTTTTTTCTGGTCATTAAAGGAGAAATCACCACGGGGGCAATTGTCTCTTCCGTTATTGTCTCCGGGCGGATGTCGGGGATCATCTCGGGGTTATCATCAACGCTCTCTACTATTTTTACGACCAATAAAACCATTACGGATTTAATGAAAATGTTTATGCCGGCAGGGCAGGAACATGAGCAAAAATTGCTGCAATCGATCGTTAACGTGCGCGGTGATATCTCTCTACGCGCTCTGAGCTATCAGTACGATCCGCAATTACCAAAAGCGCTGGATACGCTGACGCTGGATATTCCTCATGGGCAGCGGGTGGCAATTATTGGCGAATGTGGTTCCGGGAAAAGCTCGCTGGTTTCCCTGCTCTCTGGCTACTGCCCACCGACTGAGGGCAGTATTATGTATGACGGCTACAATACCCGACATCTGGCGCAAAACTTTTTCAGCCGCTTTATCAGTATGGTGACTAATAACGACACCCTGTTTACCGGCAGCATTGAAAGTAACTTTGCCCTTAAAGATTGCGACAACCGCAAGAAGGTGATCGAGGCGCTTAATCTGGCGAACTGTAACTTTGTGCTCCAGCATCCAATGGGACTGCGTTATCCGGTGATGTTTATGGCGCGTAATTTATCCTCAGGGCAAAACCAGCAGCTGTTATTGGCGCGTAGTTTGAGTAGCGATGCTCAGATTTACTTATGGGATGAGCCAACCTCGAATATGGATGAAATGACCGAACAGCGCATCTTCGATCATCTCGATCACTTTATCAGCGGTAAGACACTGATCATGGTGACGCACCGTCGCTATTTGCTGAAGTATTTCGATCGTGTGCTGGTCATGAAAGGGGGCAAAATCATTCGTGACTGCACGCCGGATAAACTATTAGGGCCAGCAAAAGTCGAGCAGACAAAGCAGCCTGTTCGCGTAACTGTTGCGTCAGCGAACGAAAAACAACCACGGTGACGATATTTTTTCATTGACCGGACTGATTAGTGAGCCGTTTCGCAGCACTAATTTGTTATTGCTGTATCTTCTGCGTGAATGAAGCGAAGGCTTCATATTCAAAAGGAGAATATTGAAATGGGAAAACTCACGGGCAAAACAGCATTGATTACGGGCGCATCTCAGGGTATTGGCGAAGGGATCGCCAGAACGTTTGCCCGCCATGGCGCGAACTTAATCCTGCTGGATATCTCCGATGAGATTGAAAAACTGGCGGATGAGCTGGCTGGACGCGGTCACCGCTGCACGGCGGTTCATGCGGATGTCAGAGATTTTGCTTCGGTCACTGAAGCGGTGAAACGCGCGAAGAAGGTTGAAGGCAAAATCGATATTCTGGTCAACAATGCCGGCGTATGTCGCCTCGGCAACTTCCTTGAGATGAGCGATGAAGATCGCGACTTCCATATTGATATCAATATCAAAGGCGTCTGGAACGTAACAAAAGCCGTGCTGCCGGAGATGATTGATCGCAAAGATGGGCGCATCGTGATGATGTCCTCTGTGACTGGCGATATGGTGGCCGATCCGGGTGAAACGGCCTACGCAATGTCAAAAGCGGCGATTATCGGCTTAACCAAATCGCTGGCGGTGGAATATGCGCAGTCCGGTATTCGCGTAAATGCCATTTGCCCTGGCTACGTTCGCACCCCGATGGCGGAAAATATTGCGCGTCAGTCCAATCCGGACGATCCGGAATCTGTATTAACCGAAATGGCGAAAGCGATCCCGATGCGTCGTCTGGCCTGCCCGCTAGAAGTCGGTGAGCTGGCTGCGTTCCTGGCCTCGGATGAGTCCAGTTATTTAACTGGCACGCAAAACGTGATTGATGGTGGTAGCACCTTGCCTGAAAGCGTTAGCGTCGGCGTCTGATTGATGCCGGTCTCCTCCCCGCGCGATGGGGAGGAGGTACCCCTTATTCTCTTTTCAACTTTCAAATCATCAAACGGTATATAAAACCGTTACTCCTTTAGCACTGGTTATAAATATGATGACCATAAGAAAGTCATTAAATTTATAAGGGTGCGCAATGGCCGTTAACTTACTGAAAAAAAGAACCCTGACGCTGGCCGCAATGCTGTTGCTGGTGGGGCAGGCGCAGGCAACGGAACTGCTGAACAGTTCATACGATGTCTCCCGCGAGCTGTTTGCCGCCCTTAACCCGTCGTTTGAACAGCAATGGGCGAAAGATAACGCCGGCGATAAACTGACGATAAAACAATCTCATGCCGGGTCATCAAAACAGGCGCTGGCAATTTTGCAGGGGCTGAAGGCCGATGTGGTGACCTATAACCAGGTGACAGACGTGCAGATCCTGCATGACAAAGGCAAGCTGATCCCCGCCGACTGGCAAAGCCGTCTGCCGAATAACAGCTCGCCATTCTATTCCACCATGGCGTTTTTAGTGCGGAAGGGTAACCCGAAGAATATCCACGAATGGAACGATCTGGTTCGCCCGGACGTGAAGCTGATTTTCCCCAACCCGAAAACCTCCGGAAATGCGCGCTACACCTATTTAGCGGCATGGGGAGCGGCGGACAAAGCTGACGGCGGCGATAAAGCCAAAACCGAACAATTTATGACCCAGTTCCTGAAAAATGTCGAAGTGTTTGATACCGGCGGTCGCGGTGCAACAACCACCTTCGTGGAACGCGGTCTGGGCGATGTGTTGATCACGTTTGAATCGGAAGTGAACAATATCCGTAAACAGTATGAAGATCAGGGCTTCGAAGTGGTGGTGCCGAAGGTCAACATTCTGGCTGAATTCCCGGTAGCCTGGGTCGATAAGAATGTGCAGGCCAACGGTACTGAAAAAGCGGCGAAAGCGTACCTGAACTGGCTGTACAGCCCACAGGCGCAGACCATCATTACCGATTTCTACTACCGCGTGAACAACCCGCAGGTGATGGACAAGCTGAAAGATAAATTCCCACAGACCGAACTGTTCCGCGTGGAAGACAAGTTTGGTGCGTGGCCTGAGGTGATGAAAACGCACTTTGTCAGCGGCGGCGAGCTGGACAAACTGTTGGCGGCGGGGCGTAAGTAAATGTTTGCTGTTTCTTCCCGACGTGTGCTGCCCGGCTTTACTTTAAGTCTGGGCACCAGCTTACTGTTTGTCTGCCTGATATTGCTGCTGCCGCTGAGCGCGCTGGTGATGCAACTGGCGCAAATGAGCTGGGCGCAATACTGGGAAGTGATTACCAATCCGCAGGTGGTTGCGGCTTATAAAGTGACGCTGCTGTCGGCTTTTGTGGCGTCGATTTTTAACGGCGTCTTCGGTCTGCTGATGGCATGGATCTTAACCCGCTATCGCTTTCCGGGCCGTACGCTGTTGGATGCGCTGATGGATCTGCCGTTTGCGCTGCCTACGGCGGTGGCAGGTCTGACGCTGGCGTCGCTGTTTTCGGTCAATGGCTTCTACGGCGAATGGCTGGCGAAGCTGGATATTAAGGTGACCTACACCTGGCTGGGCATCGCGGTGGCGATGGCCTTTACCAGCATTCCGTTTGTCGTGCGCACCGTACAGCCAGTGCTGGAAGAGTTAGGCCCGGAGTATGAAGAAGCAGCGGAAACGCTCGGTGCCACGCGCTGGCAGAGTTTTCGTAAAGTGGTGCTGCCAGAGCTGTCTCCCGCGTTGGTGGCGGGCGTAGCGCTTTCGTTTACCCGCAGTCTCGGTGAGTTTGGCGCGGTTATTTTTATCGCCGGGAACATCGCATGGAAAACAGAAGTGACCTCGCTGATGATTTTTGTTCGCTTGCAGGAATTTGACTACCCGGCCGCCAGCGCGATTGCTTCTGTGATCCTCGGGGCGTCGTTGCTGCTGTTGTTTTCAATTAACACCCTGCAAAGTCGCTTTGGTCGACGCGTGGTAGGTCACTGATGGCAGACATTACCCAATTGAAACGCTATGACGCACCCCGCATTAACTGGGGTAAATGGTTTCTGATCGGCACGGGCATGCTGGTATCGGCCTTTATATTGCTGGTGCCGATGATTTATATCTTCGTGCAGGCGTTCAGCAAGGGATTAATGCCGGTACTACAGAACCTGGCTGACCCGGATATGCTGCATGCCATTTGGCTCACGGTGCTAATTGCGCTGATTGCGGTGCCGGTGAATCTGGTGTTTGGCGTATTGCTGGCCTGGCTGGTGACTCGCTTCAACTTCCCAGGACGCCAACTGCTGCTGACGCTGCTGGATATTCCCTTTGCCGTCTCGCCGGTGGTTGCTGGTCTGGTGTATCTGCTGTTTTACGGTTCTAACGGTCCGCTGGGCGGTTGGCTGGATGAGCACAACCTGCAAATTATGTTCTCCTGGCCGGGGATGGTGCTGGTGACAGTGTTCGTGACCTGTCCGTTTGTGGTGCGCGAACTGGTGCCGGTAATGTTAAGTCAGGGCAGCAATGAAGACGAAGCGGCGATTTTACTGGGCGCTTCCGGCTGGCAGATGTTTCGCCGCGTCACGCTGCCAAATATCCGTTGGGCGTTGCTGTATGGCGTGGTGCTGACCAATGCCCGTGCGATAGGCGAATTCGGCGCGGTGTCGGTGGTTTCCGGCTCGATTCGCGGCGAAACCTTGTCCCTACCACTACAGATTGAATTACTGGAGCAGGACTATAACGCCGTCGGCTCCTTTACCGCCGCCGCGCTGTTGACGCTGATGGCGATTATTACCCTGTTTTTGAAGAGCATGTTGCAATGGCGTCTGGAGAACCAGGAGAAACGCGCGCAGCAGGAGGAAAATCATGAGCATTGAGATTGCCAATATTAAGAAGTCTTTTGGTCGCACCCAGGTGCTGAACGATATCTCGCTGGATATTCCTTCAGGTCAAATGGTGGCTCTGTTGGGGCCATCCGGTTCGGGCAAAACCACGCTGCTGCGTATCATCGCCGGGCTGGAGCATCAGTCCAGCGGGCATATTCGTTTTCACGGCACCGACGTCAGTCGTTTGCACGCCCGCGACCGTAAGGTGGGGTTTGTATTTCAACACTATGCGCTGTTTCGCCATATGACCGTTTTCGACAACATCGCTTTTGGTTTGACGGTTCTGCCACGGCGAGAACGTCCAAATGCGGCGGCGATCAAAGCCAAAGTGACCAAACTGCTGGAGATGGTTCAGTTGGCTCATCTGGCGGATCGTTTCCCGGCACAGCTTTCCGGCGGGCAAAAGCAGCGTGTGGCGTTGGCGCGTGCGCTGGCGGTAGAGCCGCAGATCCTGCTGCTCGACGAACCGTTTGGCGCGCTCGACGCCCAGGTGCGTAAAGAACTGCGCCGTTGGCTGCGTCAGTTGCATGAGGAACTGAAGTTCACCAGCGTGTTTGTCACCCACGATCAGGAAGAAGCGACGGAAGTTGCGGATCGCGTGGTGGTGATGAGTCAGGGTCATATCGAACAGGCCGATGCGCCGGATCAGGTCTGGCGTGAACCGGCTACCCGTTTTGTGCTGGAGTTTATGGGCGAGGTTAACCGCCTGCAGGGGACGATTCGCGGCGGGCAATTCCACGTGGGCGCACACCGCTGGCCGTTGGGCTATACGCCAGGCTATCAGGGACCGGTCGATCTGTTCCTGCGTCCATGGGAAGTGGATGTGAGCCGCCGTACCAGCCTGGACTCGCCTTTGCCAGTGCAGGTGCTGGAAGCCAGTCCGAAAGGACACTACACCCAATTAGTTGTACAACCTCTCGGGTGGTACAACGAGCCACTGACGGTCATCATGCAGGGCGATGATTCCCCGGGCCGCGGTGAACGGCTGTTTGTTGGGCTGCAAAATGCACGTTTGTATAACGGCGACCAGCGTATTGAAACGCGTGAAGAGGAACTTGCCCTGGCGCAATCAGCCTGATAGGTTAATTTGCATAGTTATCGCCCGGTGGCGCTACGCTTACCGGGCTTTTTTACGAGCTGAAAACGTGAACACATTAGAACAAACAATTGGCAATACGCCTCTGGTGAAATTACAACGCCTGGCGCCGGATAACGGCAGCGAAATTTGGGTCAAGCTGGAAGGGAATAATCCCGCGGGTTCGGTGAAAGACCGGGCGGCGCTGTCGATGATTGTCGAAGCGGAAAAGCGTGGGGAAATTAAGCCGGGTGACGTATTGATTGAGGCCACCAGCGGCAATACCGGTATTGCGCTGGCGATGATCGCCGCGCTGAAGGGCTACCGCATGAAGCTGCTGATGCCAGACAACATGAGCCAGGAACGCCGGGCGGCAATGCGTGCCTATGGCGCGGAACTGATTCTGGTCACCAAAGAGCAGGGAATGGAAGGGGCGCGCGATTTAGCCCTCGCTATGTCTGAGCGCGGTGAAGGTAAACTGCTCGATCAGTTCAATAATCCCGATAACCCGTACGCGCATTACACCACCACCGGACCCGAAATCTGGCAGCAGACGTCAGGTCGCATCACGCATTTTGTCTCCAGTATGGGGACAACTGGCACCATTACCGGCGTGTCGCGTTTTCTGCGCGAGCAGGAAAAACCGGTCACTATCGTTGGCCTGCAGCCGGAAGAGGGCAGCAGTATTCCGGGGATTCGCCGCTGGCCTGCGGAATATATGCCGGGCATTTTTAACGCCTCGCTGGTGGATGAGGTGCTGGATATTCATCAGAATGATGCCGAAAACACCATGCGTGAACTGGCCATTCGTGAAGGAATTTTCTGCGGTGTCAGCTCTGGCGGCGCGGTAGCGGGCGCGTTACGTGTCGCACGTGCCACGCCCGGCGCGGTAGTGGTGGCGATCATTTGCGATCGCGGCGATCGCTACCTTTCGACCGGCGTCTTTGGTGAAGAACACTTTAATCAGGGGCTGGGAATTTAACGGGTAGGCCTGATAAGCGTAGCGCCATCAGGCAACCGCCTGGCACGATGGCCGGATAAGCCGTTGCGTGTGTTATCCGGCCAGGGATGTTCAATCGTTACGTTTTTCCACAAGTTTATCAAGGAATTGCCACAGCTTCTCATTCATCTGCTGGTAATCCCAGGCGCGCATCTCTTCAACCGGGCGGAGGAAACGTTTCCCTTCAGCTTCTGCCAGCTCTTGCTCTGAGTGCTGAATTAATCCTTCAACAGCCTCGGCGGTAAACTCCATATGGCACTGGAAACCAAAGACGAAATTACCGTATTGCACGATTTGTCGCGGGCAGCCCTCACTGGTAGCAAGAATTATTGCCTGGTCGGTTAACCCCGGCATGTCGTTGTGCCAGTGACCGACGATAAGCGGTGAGCCGAAATGGCTGAACAACGGGTGCTGTTGGCCTGATTCGGTAAGGGTGATTGGGTAGTGGCCAATCTCTTTTTCCGGGCTTTGACACACCTTCGCGCCCAGCGCTTCGCCAATTAACTGCGAGCCCAAACAGATCCCCACCACGATTTTTCGCGCGGTAATCGCCTGGTTGATCAGATGCTGCTCTGCCTGAGCGTCAAAGTATGGGCACTCTGCCTGCGTGGTGCGGGGCGACTGCGGGCCGCCAAAAACGACCAGCATATCGAAACCATCGGCATTGGCGGGAACCGTTTCTCCGGCGTATACACGTGACCAGGTGATGGTATAGCCGCGTGATTCGGCCCACGGCAGGTACGCGCCAGCAGATTCAAAAGACTCATGAATAACAAAATGAACTCGCACTTTTTCTCTCCTGTTAGCGCTTTAGCGCCTGATGAATATCAGCCGCCAGCTTATCAATGTCGCTGTCTTCTAATGTTGACAGCGTAATGCGTAAACCGTGCGCGGGCGTATTGACGCCGAACACTTCGCCTTCGCGTACCAGCCAGCCGGACTTTGCCAGCGCAAAAGCGATCGCCTGACTGTGATCTTCCAACGGTAACCACAGATTCAGACCGTCACCGACAGGCAGTTCAATGCCATGTTGGCGCAGGGCCGAATTCAGCTTTTGCTGCCGGACGGCGTAAAACTGCTGCGTTTGTGCCAGCGTGTGTTGATAGGTCTCGTCACTCAGGCAGGCGCAGGCTAAATCCTGCAGCAGATGGCTGACCCACTGACTGCCGGAGTTGAGGCGTAAACGCAGTTTCCCGGAGGTGACTGGATCGCTGGCTACAATAGCCAGGCGTAAATCCGGGCCTAAAGTTTTCGACATCGAACGGACAATTGCCCAGTGCGTGGTTTCCGGCGCAATCACCGGATACCAGCGGCAAGCAGACAGCAGCGCAAAGTGGTCGTCTATGATCACCAGCGTCTGCGGATAGCGGGCCAGGACTTCCTGCAATTGCGCCGCGCGGGGTGCGCTCAGACTGCATCCTGTCGGGTTGTGGGCGCGCGGGGTCAGAATCACCGCCCGTGCGCCTTTTTGTAATGCGCACTCCAGCATGGCGGGCTGCATACCTTCACTGTCGACGCTAACCGGATTGGCGGTAAATCCGGCATAGCGCAGCATGTTGATGCTGCTCAAAAAGCACGGGTCTTCTACAGCCACGCTATCGCCGGGCAGTAAATGGGCACACAGCAGGCGCTCAATGGCGTCGATGGCGCCGCTGGTGATATCAATTTCCCCTTCGCGGGACATGGCATTTTGCATCCATTGTGATGCCCACACCTTAAGTCCAGGTGATACAGCGGCATCGCCGTACAAGCGCGGATTCTTATTTATCTTCGCGAAATAACTACTCAGGTCAGGAAGCCGTGAGGGCGCTGGATTACCGCCGGAAAGATCGATTAGTGGGGTATCCGGGTCGCCACCTTCCAGCGCGACGGGGGCCGAAATCCCCTTGATTACGGTGCCGTTACGTCCCTGGCTTTGCGCCAGCCCGCTGGTGACCAGGCGTTTATAAGCCGCCGCGACAGTATTACGGTTAACGTTTAATGCCGTTGCCAGTTCCCGCACTGGCGGTAACGTTTCGCCCGCAGCCAGCGTGCCTGTAGCGACATGTTGACGGATACTGTCAAAAATTTCGTTAGCGGTTTTTCCGTCGATCATTATTGACCTATGACAAAATGAATTTTAGCATATGACGATAATAATGAGGCGTAAGCGCGCTGTCCAGCGAGAGGAGAAATTTATGGAGCAGGGGAGTGATATTCAGTCAGTGCTCTTCGACGACAAGCATCGGGCATTACAGACCGATATTGTCGCCGTCCAGTCACAGGTGATATATGGCAGCGTAGGCAACAGTATCGCTGTTCCGGCTATTAAAGCGCAGGGATTACGCGTGACGGCTGTCCCCACGGTACTGTTCAGTAACACCCCACATTATGAAACCTTTTACGGCGGTGTTATTCCGCCCGAGTGGTTTAGCGGTTATCTCCGCGCCTTAAATGAGCGTGATGCTCTGCGCGAGCTGAAGGCGGTCACCACGGGGTATATGGGCAGCGCGGAGCAGATCGCGCTGTTGGCGCAGTGGCTGGAAACGGTACGGGCTACACATCCGCAACTGTGCATTCTGGTCGACCCGGTGATTGGCGATACGGACAGCGGCATGTATGTTAAAGCCGAAATCCCGGAGGCTTATCGTCAGCGCCTGCTGCCGTTGGCTCAGGGACTGACGCCGAACGTATTTGAGCTGCAAATGCTGAGCGGCAAGCCGTGCCGCACGCTTGATGAAGCTATAGCAGCGGCCCAATCATTGCTTAACGACACGCTGAAATGGGTGGTGATCACCAGTGCGCCGGGCGATAGCGAAGAGGTTATTAATGTGGCAGTGGTGACGGCTGAAACGGTTGAGGTGTTAGCCCACCCGCGGGTGAAAACGGATCTAAAGGGGACTGGCGATCTGTTCTGTGCCGAACTGGTGAGCGGTATTGTGTTGGGTAAAGCACTGACGACCGCGACGCATGATGCCGCACAACGCGTGCTGGAAGTGATGACGTGGACTCACCTGTGCGGTTGTGATGAATTAATTCTGCCACCGGCAGGGGAGGCACGATGAAGAGTTATCGGCTGGTGGTTCGCCAGCATGGACGTTTAGTCGGGCATTTTGATACCAGCGGGACAGAGGCGCTGGAAGACATTTGTGTCGCACGGGCGATGTTTGGTATTGCGGGTGGGTATGATTGTGAACTGCTGGTGTCTGATTGCGAAAGGCGGATGCTGGAAAGCGGACCGGAAGGGATGAAAATCCTGATGCGCGAGGCGTGTTATCGGCCGATGACCTCACAAATTTAACGACGCCATCCGTTAGATAAAACAATGGCGCCATCTGGCGCCATTGTTCTCTGCGGCAAGAATTACTTCTTGATGCGGATAACCGGAGTTTCACCCACGGTCACGCTACCGGACAGTTTGATCAGCTCTTTGATTTCGTCCATGTTGGAGATAACAACCGGAGTCAGGGTAGACTTGGCTTTTTCTTCCAGCAGCGGCAGATCGAATTCAATAACCGGGTCGCCCACTTTAACGCGTTGACCTTCTTCAGCGATACGCTTGAAGCCTTCGCCTTTCAGTTCAACGGTATCAATACCGAAGTGAACAAACAGCTCAATGCCGCTGTCGGATTCGATAGAGAAAGCGTGGTTGGTTTCAAAGATTTTGCCGATGGTGCCATCAACAGGGGCGACCATTTTGTTACCTGTTGGTTTGATAGCGATGCCATCACCAACGATTTTTTCAGCAAAAACTACATCCGGCACGTCTTCGATGTTGACGATCTCGCCAGAGAGCGGAGCAACAATCTCAATAGTTCCGGTGTCTTTCTTATCATCAGAAACCAGAGATTTCAGTTTATCGAACAAACCCATGATCTTCTCCTAAGCAGTAAATTGGGCCGCATCTCGTGGATTAGCAGATTGTTTTTTCTTCAATGAACTTGTTAACCAGCGTCATTAACTCGTCCGTTGTCGGTTGAGCAAGAGCCTGCTCTGCTAACACCTTCGCATCTTCGAAGTTCGTGTTACGGATAATCTTCTTAATGCGCGGGATAGAAATGGCGCTCATAGAGAATTCGTCCAGACCCATCCCCAGCAACAGAAGTGTAGCACGTTCGTCGCCTGCAAGCTCACCACACATGCCAGTCCATTTGCCTTCAGCATGAGAAGCATCAATAACTTGCTTGATCAGCGTCAGCACAGATGGCGACATCGGTTGGTAAAGGTGTGAAATCATATCATTACCACGGTCAACTGCCAGGGTGTACTGCGTTAAATCATTGGTGCCGATACTAAAGAAATCAACTTCTTTGGCTAAATGACGCGCAATCGTTGCCGCTGCCGGTGTTTCCACCATCACGCCAATCTCAATGCTTTCGTCAAATGCTTTACCTTCGTCGCGCAGTTCCTGTTTGTAGATTTCAATCTCTTTGCGCAGTGCACGCACTTCTTCAACAGAGATGATCATCGGGAACATGATGCGCAGTTTACCGAAAGCAGAGGCTCGCAGGATAGCGCGAACCTGGTCACGCAGGATCTCTTTACGATCCATGGCGATACGCACGGCGCGCCAGCCCAGGAACGGGTTCTCTTCTTTCGGGAAGTTCATGTACGGCAGCTCTTTATCGCCGCCGATGTCCATGGTACGGACGATGACCGCCTGAGAGCCACAGGCTTCAGCTACGGCTTTATACGCAGCGAACTGTTCTTCTTCAGTCGGCAGCGATTCACGGTCCATGAACAGGAATTCGGTGCGGTACAGACCCACACCTTCAGCGCCGTTACGCTCAGCGCCTTCAACGTCACGAACGGTACCGATGTTGGCGCAAACTTCAACCTGATGTCCGTCCAGCGTGATAGCCGGCAGATCTTTCAGTTTTGCGAGTTCCGCTTTCTCGGTCGCAACCTGCTCCTGAACGGCACGCAGTTGCTCAATAACGTCGTTGGTCGGATTGACATAAACCTGGTTGTTTACGGCATCCAGAATCAGATAATCGTCGTTTTTCACCTGAGAGGTGACGCTACCCGTACCGACGATGGCAGGCAGTTCCAGAGAACGCGCCATGATGGAGGTGTGGGAAGTACGTCCACCCGCGTCAGTGATGAAACCCAGTACCTTGTTCAGGTTCAACTGTGCGGTTTCTGACGGGGTCAGGTCTGCGGCAACCAGGATAACTTCTTCCTGGATAGCGCTCAGGTCGATAATTGCCAGACCCAGAATGTTACGCAGCAGGCGTTTACCGATGTCACGTACGTCTGCCGCACGTTCTTTCAGGTATTCATCATCCAGCTCTTCCAGGGCTGTGGCCTGACCTTCGATAACTTCATGCGCAGCTGCATCAGCCGTCATGTGCTTATCTTTAATCAGGGCTATGATTTCCTGCTCCAGCTCCTCATCTTCGAGCAGCATGATATGCCCTTCAAAGATGGCTTCTTTTTCTTCACCGAACGTTTCACCAGCTTTGGTTTTGATCGCTTCCAGTTGCGCAGATGCCTTGGCACGACCGCTCAGAAAACGTTCAACTTCCTGATCAACCTTGTCGGCAGAAATTTTTTTCCGGTCAATGACGATTTCGTCTTCTTTCAGCAGCAGTGCTTTGCCGAAAGCGATACCCGGGGATGCTAAAATGCCTGAAATCATAACCCTACCTTACTTGTGACTGATATTTAAAAGAACTCGTTGAACTTACTCGAGTTCAGCCATCAGTTTTACCAGATGCTCAACTGCTTTCTGCTCGTCTTCACCTTCTGCGGACAGGGTGACAACGGTACCCTGAGTCAGGCCCAGAGTCTGCAGTTTAAACAGGCTTTTGGCGCTAGCGCTTTTGCCGTTGGAAGTCACAGTAATTTCAGAAGTAAAACCTTTTGCTTCTTTAACAAACTGAGCAGCAGGGCGAGTATGCAGACCGTTCGGAGCGGTAATGGTAACTTCTTGCTGGAACATTATATTTCCCCAACTTATAGGTTTAGTGTTGTGGAACTAAAGTCTAGCCTGGCGGCTCAACTTTAGCCTGTATTGTTAGCATCGGCGTAAACTGGACGCGACACAAAAGGAGTTCGGTGCAATCCGTTGCTGGCAACTTCTTGCCGCTGACGTTTCGTTCGTCATTAAACATTATGCCGCGAAAGGAAGAGTTGAACCAAATCATAAAATCGATTCAGCTAGCGCTTTTCCTGTAACGATTAATTTCGCGCATCAAAATAATTAGTTTGGTTAAATACCAGTTCCGGCGGGCTGAATCAATGCCAGGAGGGTTGAAACTTTGAAGCAGGCCACAAAAAAGCACCCAAAAGGGTGCTTTTTTACGCGTTTTTAACATGCTGGTATTACTGTTGCAGTTCTTTCTCAGTGAAGAGATCGGCAAACAGTGCAGTGCTCAGATAACGCTCACCCGATGACGGTAGAATAACCACTATATTCTTATTGGTAAAGGTTTCATCTTCCTGGAGCTTAAGCGCGGCAGCCACCGCAGCACCGGAAGAGATACCCGCCAGAATACCTTCTTCTTCCATCAGGCGACGCGCGGTAGAAATAGCTTCATCGTTGGTGATGGCAACGACTTTATCGATAAGCTTCAAATCAAGGTTACCTGGAATGAAGCCTGCGCCAATACCCTGAATTTTGTGCGGACCAGGTTTGAGTTCTTCACCCGCCAGGGCCTGAGCGATAACTGGGGAGTCAGTCGGTTCTACCGCGACGGTAATCAGATCCGTTTTACCTTTGGTGCCTTTAATGTAACGGGTCACGCCAGTCAGCGTACCGCCGGTGCCGACGCCGGAAATAAAGACATCAACCTGGCCATCGGTATCTTCCCAGATTTCCGGGCCGGTCGTTTTTTCGTGGATTTCCGGGTTGGCCGGGTTGCTGAACTGCTGCAGCAGCAGGAACTTCTCCGGATCGCTGGCCACAATTTCTTCCGCTTTCTGGATCGCGCCCTTCATCCCTTTTGCGCCTTCGGTCAGCACGAGGTTCGCGCCCAGCGCTTTTAAGAGCTTACGGCGTTCAATGCTCATGGTTTCCGGCATGGTTAACGTCAACTTGTAACCACGTGCGGCGGCAACGTAGGCCAGCGCAATCCCGGTGTTACCGCTGGTCGGTTCAACCAGCTCAACGCCCGGTTTCAGCACCCCACGTTTTTCGGCATCCCAAATCATATTGGCACCGATACGGCATTTGACGCTAAAGCTCGGGTTACGTGATTCCACCTTCGCCAGAATGCGTCCGTTACCGATACGGTTCAGTCGAACCAGCGGCGTATGACCGATAGTCAGCGAGTTGTCTTCAAAAATCTTACTCATGGCCTGTCCTTAACTGTATGAAATTGGGATACCGCTTCAGCATACCTGTTGAGAAAGTATGGGGAAGTAAGGAAATCGCATATCTATATGCTGATGGGAAATAATGCCTTGCAGTATGGAATAAGAGCGGGCATAAGCCAGCCCGCTTTTACACATTTTTGCATTACTTCCATAACGCGTGCTTAGCACGATAACAGTCTACCCACATCGCCGTGGCGCCACAAACCGCCACCGGCATGATGAACAGATTGAGCACCGGGATCATGGTGAACAGGCTGGTCAACGCGCCAAACTGCATATTGGTCACCTTACGCGTACGCAGCGCAATGCGCATTTCCTTAAAGGGAACCTTATGGTTATCAAACGGATAATCGCAATACTGAATGGCCAGCATCCACGCGCTGAACAGGAACCACAGCACCGGGGCGACGGTTTGTCCAATGCCGGGAATAAAATAGAGGATCAGCAACACGAAAGCGCGCGGGAGATACCACGCGAGCTTTTGCCATTCACGCTTCATAATGCGTGGAACGTCTTTCATGATGCCGAGAACGCCAGTGTCGGGTGGCGTTGCGCCCGTTAAGCGCGCTTCAAGTTGCTCCGCCAGTAAACCGTTAAACGGTGCGGCAATCCAGTTGGCAATGGTGGAGAACAGGTAGCCGAACACTAACAGTACGGAGATGGTGACGATCGGCCACAGTAAATAGCTGAGCCATTGAAGCCAGTCAGGTACGTGGCTCATCAACGCAGGGATCCAGCTATCGAGTTGGGTAAATAACCACCAGAATGCGCCGCCCATCAACAGGATATTCACCAGCAAAGGCAGAATAACAAACCGACGAATGCCCGGTTGGGAGATGAGCTTCCATCCCTGAGAAAAGTAATAAAGGCCGCTGCGAGGTACAACTGCAGATGATGAAACCATGGTCAGGACATACTCCTTGTTATATAAGCTCTGGTAAACTTGGCGTATCTTACCGGGTTGTTGAGCGTTAAGCTGTTCGGAAATGTTCGAAAAAACAGCAAAAAGCACAATTTTGTTCATCTTTATGCCGTGAAAGCCAAGAGTGCACTTGCACTTGGCGTAATCGACAAATACTCTTAGTGAGTAAATGTTTGCCGTGGTGGCAAGGTGTTAGAACAACAGAGAATATAATGATGCAGGATTTGCGTCTGATATTAATCATTGTTGGCGCGATCGCCATAATCGCTTTACTGGTACATGGTTTTTGGACTAGCCGTAAAGAGCGGTCTTCTATATTCCGCGATCGCCCACTGAAACGCATGAAGTCTAAACGTGAAGACGAGGATTCGTTCGACGACAATGTCGAGGAAGACGAAGGCGTGGGCGAAGTTCGCGTTCATCGTGTGAATCATGCTCCCGGTAACGCGCAGGAACATGGTGTTCCTCCTCAGTCGCCGCAACACCAGTACCAGCCGCCTTATGCGTCTGCTCAGCCGCGTCCAACCGCGCAGCAGCCTGCACAAGCGCCGGTACCGCCGCCGCATGTTCAGCAGCCGCCTCAGCCTGTTCAACCGCAGCAGCCGGTGCAACATCAGTCTGTTCAGCCGCAGCCGGTTCAGCATCAGCCCGTTGCCCCTCAGGTGCAGCAGGCTCCGCAACCTGCGCCACAAACCTTCCAGCCAGCAGAGCCTGTTGTTGAACATCAACCGCAGCCTGAGCCGGTCGTTGAAGAAGCGCCTGTTGCAGAAAAACCGCAGCGTAAAGAAGCTGTCATCATTATGAACGTTGCGGCTCACCATGGTAGCGAGCTCAACGGTGAAGTGCTGCTCAACAGCATTCAGCAAGCCGGTTTTAAATTTGGCGATATGAATATTTTCCATCGTCACCTGAGCCCGGATGGCAGCGGCCCGTCGCTGTTTAGTCTTGCCAACATGGTTAATCCTGGGACGTTTGACCCGGAGATGACGGGCGACTTCAGCACGCCTGGCGTGACTATTTTTATGCAAGTTCCGTCCTATGGCGACGAGCTGCAAAACTTTAAGCTGATGCTGCAGTCTGCGCAGCACATTGCTGATGAAGTTGGCGGTGTGGTGCTCGACGATCAACGTCGTATGATGACGCCGCAGAAACTGCGCGAATATCAGGACCGCATCCGCGAAGTTAAAGAATCTCACGCCTGATTTTGTTCTGGCGTGACATTTCCTTGCTAAACCCCCGCCTGTCGGGGGTTTTTTATCATTGATGGTGCGATATGGAATCAATCGAACAACAACTGACAGAACTGCGAACCACGCTTCGCCATCATGAGTATCTCTACCATGTGATGGACGCGCCGGAAATTCCCGATGCGGAATATGATCGCCTGATGCGCGAACTGCGCGAGCTGGAAGCACAGCATCCGGACCTGGTTACCCCTGACTCGCCAACCCAACGCGTTGGCGCCGCTCCGTTAACGGCATTCAGCCAGATTCGCCATGAAGTGCCAATGCTGTCGCTGGATAACGTATTTGATGAAGAGAGTTTTCTCGCCTTCAACAAGCGCGTGCAGGACCGACTGAAGAGCACCGATAAGCTGACCTGGTGCTGTGAACTGAAACTGGACGGTCTGGCGGTCAGTATCCTGTATGAAAACGGCGTGCTGGTCAGTGCCGCAACGCGCGGTGATGGCACTACGGGGGAGGACATTACCTCGAACGTGCGCACTATCCGCGCGATCCCGTTAAAACTGCGTGGCGAAAATATTCCCACCCGTCTGGAAGTGCGCGGTGAAGTGTTCCTGCCACAGGCCGGATTTGAAAAAATTAATGAAGAAGCCCGCCGTACTGGTAATAAAGTGTTTGCTAACCCGCGTAACGCGGCGGCCGGGTCATTACGCCAGCTTGATCCACGTATCACGGCGAAGCGACCGCTTACTTTCTTCTGCTATGGCGTGGGTGTGCTGGAAGGCGGCGTGCTGCCTGATACTCACCTCGGCCGTCTGCTGCAGTTTAAAGAGTGGGGACTGCCGGTAAGCGACAGGGTAGCGCTGTGTGACTCGCCGGAGGAAGTACTCGCTTACTACCATAAGGTTGAAGAGGACCGACCGACGTTGGGCTTCGATATCGACGGCGTGGTGATTAAAGTTAACTCCATGGCGTTGCAGGAGCAACTGGGCTTTGTCGCTCGCGCGCCGCGCTGGGCGGTGGCCTTTAAGTTCCCGGCGCAGGAGCAGATGACCTTTGTACGCGATGTGGAGTTCCAGGTCGGACGTACCGGGGCGATTACGCCCGTCGCTCGTCTTGAGCCGGTTCAGGTTGCCGGGGTTCTGGTCAGTAACGCCACTCTGCATAATGCCGATGAAATCGATCGTCTGGGGTTGCGTATTGGCGATAAAGTCGTTATTCGCCGGGCGGGGGATGTGATCCCGCAGGTCGTCAACGTGGTGCTTTCCGAGCGCCCGGAAGAGACGCGTGAAATCGTATTCCCACAGCATTGTCCGGTGTGTGGATCGGATGTTGAACGTGTGGAAGGCGAAGCGGTCGCTCGCTGTACCGGTGGCTTGATTTGCGGGGCACAGCGTAAGGAATCGCTGAAACATTTCGTTTCCCGCCGTGCGCTCGACGTTGACGGTATGGGCGACAAAATTATCGATCAACTGGTCGAGAAAGAGTATGTCCATACGCCAGCAGATCTTTTCACCCTGACGGCAGGCAAGCTGACCGGACTCGATCGGATGGGGCCAAAGTCGGCGCAAAACGTGGTGAATGCGCTGGAAAAAGCGAAAGAAACGACGTTTGCCCGTTTCCTCTACGCGCTGGGCATTCGTGAAGTCGGCGAGGCCACTGCCGCAGGTCTGGCGGCCTATTTCGGCACACTGGATGCGCTGGAAGCGGCCTCTATTGAAGAGCTGCAAAAGGTGCCGGATGTCGGCATTGTGGTCGCGACCCACGTGTTTAATTTCTTTGCCGAAGAGAGCAACCGCGAGGTGATTGTTCAGCTCCTGGCGCAGGGGATTCACTGGCCTGCGCCAGTGGTTATCAACGCTGAGGAAATCGACAGTCCCTTTGCGGGCAAAACCGTGGTGCTGACCGGAAGCCTGAGCCTGATGTCGCGTGATGACGCCAAAGCACGGTTGACCGAACTGGGCGCGAAAGTGGCCGGTAGCGTGTCGAAGAAAACCGATCTGGTGATTGCCGGCGAAGCGGCGGGTTCGAAACTGGCAAAAGCGCAGGAACTGGGTATTACCGTGATTGATGAAGCTGAAATGATCCGCTTACTGGGTGCCTGAGATGGAAAAAGAGCAGCTGGTTGACATAGCCAACACTGTGATGCCCTTTGGCAAATATAAGGGGCGTCGGCTGATTGATGTCCCGGAAGAGTATCTGCTGTGGTTTGCCCGTAAGGATGAATTTCCGCCGGGCAAACTGGGCGAGCTGATGCAAATCACGCTGCTGATTAAAACTGAGGGGCTGACGCAGCTGGTGCAGCCCTTGAAACGCCCGCTTTAAGCCTTCGCGGCGCGGCTTTTCTGCTGCGCCTGCAATGCGTCCGTCTGTTGCTTGTAGCGATGGGCCAGCACGGCGCAGACCATCAGCTGAATTTGATGGAAGATCATCAAAGGCAGCACCATCATGCCAATCACCGACGTCGGGAACAGAATATTTGCCATTGGGATCCCATTCGCCAGGCTCTTTTTCGAACCGCAAAAGACAATGGTGATTTCATCGGCTTTATTGAAGCCGCATTTCCGGGCAACACAGACGTTTATACCAATCACAATTGCCAGCAGAACGATGCTGACCACGCTGATAAATAGCAGTGAGCCAATCCCCACTTTGTGCCAGATCCCGTTAACGACGGCTTCGCTAAAGGCGGAGTACACCACCAGTAAAATGGAGGATTGGTCCGTTTTGGCGATCCATTTTTTATGTCGTGATACCCAGTCACCAATCCATGGACGCGAAAGATGTCCCAGCACGAATGGCAGCAGCAGTTGCAGCATAATTTTCCCCACCTGCTCCAGGCTGCCTTCTGCGCCGTGCATGTTCATCACCAACCCTACCAGCAGCGGTGAAAGGAAAATACCCAGCAGGCTGGAGGCCGAAGCGGAGCACACGGCGGCGGCGACGTTACCTCCCGCCAGCGATGTAAAGGCGATGGCCGACTGCACCGTGGCCGGCAAAATACACAGATACAGGAAACCGGAATACAGCATCGGATCAACGTTGACCGGCGCCCACCAGGCGAACAGAACGCCCAGAACCGGGAAGACGACGAAAGTGCTGCACATGACCCACAGATGCAAACGCCAGTGGCTACCGCCAGCAATAATGGCCTCACGCGACAGCTTTGCCCCGTGCATAAAAAACAGCAGGGCAATGGCGGCGGTGGTTAAGCCTTCAAAAAAAGGGACAAAACCGCCCTCAGCCGGGAAAAAGGAGGCCAGTAAAACGACGGTAATTAACGTTATCGTGAACGGATCAAGAATACGAAAAAGTTTCATAAAAGCTCCTGAAATTCGGTAGGAACATTTTGCGTTTTTCCGTTTGAGAAATAAAATTGATTTATTGCATCCATATATGAATCGAATAGATGAATTACTCTCTGCGTCAGCTCCGTATCTTTGTTACCGTCGCTCAGGCCAAAAGTTTTAGCCGGGCGGGGGATATCATTGGCTTAAGCCAGTCGGCGGTCAGCCATAGCGTTAAAGAGCTGGAAGGGCAGACGGGCGTCCGATTATTAGACAGAACGACCCGGGAAGTGGTACTGACAGAAGCTGGACACCAGCTGGCGGCGCGACTGGAGCGTATTCTGGATGAACTGCACAGCACCCTGCGTGAAGCAGGCCAGGTGGGGACGCAGTTAACCGGAACGGTGCGCGTTGCCGCCAGCCAGACGATCTCCGCGCACCTGATTCCACAGTGTATTGCCCAGAGTAATCAGCTGTATCCTGCGATCGATTTTGTGCTGCACGACAGGCCCCAGCAGTGGGTATTGGAAAGTATTCGCCAGGGAGAAGTCGATTTTGGCATTGTGATAGATCCTGGTGCCGTGACCGACCTGCAGTGTGAAGCCGTGCTGTCTGAACCTTTCTTGTTGCTGTGTCGGCAGGATCATCCGTTAGCCCAGCGGGAATGGGTAAACTGGCAGGATCTCTATCATGAGCGTTTGGTGCTCCAGGATTACGCTTCCGGCAGTCGACCGCTGATCGATGCGGCGCTGGCCCACTTTTCGATTGATGCCAATATTGTTCAGGAGATTGGTCATCCAGCCACGCTGTTTCCGATGGTAGAGGCGGGCATTGGTATCAGCGTACTGCCCGCGCTAGCGCTCCCCTTACCGCAGGGTAGCCATTTACAGGTTAAACGTCTGACACCGGTGGTTGAACGGCAACTGATGCTGGCGCGACGTAAAAACCGTTCTTTATCCACCGCGGCTCAGGCGTTGTGGGACGTGGTGCGCATGCAGGCCAGTGAGTTAACTGCTGGTCGTGCGTGCGATCCGCTGTATCAGATATAAACAGCCCCATGCCACTTCTGGCAGAAAAATAATGTGAATTCAAACCAGTTTAGCGCACCTCATCGATACTGATTTGCTATCGCTTGTCGGGATAAACGGTATTGGTAATCGATTGCGTAGTCTCGCTATAACAGTGCAGTACGCTACGTCATTTTCGATTACTCAGTATTAAGGACATCTCATGAGCCACTCCCTTTTCTCGCAAAATCCCTGGTATAGCGCTGACATTATTCGTGGTTACAAGCCGGATTTCACGCCGCGTGTCGCCTTTATCCTTGGTTCTGGTCTGGGCGCGTTGGCGGATCAAATTGAGGATGCGGTGGCTATCTCCTACGAGAAACTGCCGGGATTCCCGGTGAGTACCGTACACGGCCATGCCGGTGAACTGGTGCTGGGAAATCTGGCGGGCGTACCGGTAGCCTGTATGAAAGGTCGCGGGCATTTTTATGAAGGGCGCGGTATGACGGTGATGACCGATGCCATTCGTACACTGAAGCTGCTGGGCTGTGAACTGTTATTTTGTACTAATGCCGCAGGTTCCCTCCGCCCTGAAGTTGGGCCGGGTAGTCTGGTTGCGCTTAGCGATCACATCAATACGATGCCTGGTACACCGATGGTGGGACTTAACGATGAGCGTTTTGGCGAGCGATTCTTTTCGCTGGCGAATGCCTATGATGCTGACTATCGTGCAATCCTGCAAACCGTGGCCGCAGAAGAAGGTTTCCCGCTGAGCGAAGGCGTATTTGTCTCTTATCCGGGACCAAACTTTGAAACCGCGGCAGAAATCCGCATGATGCAAATCATTGGTGGCGATGTGGTGGGGATGTCGGTGGTGCCTGAAGTTATCTCTGCCCGCCACTGCGGTCTGAAAGTGGTTGCGGTTGCAGCTATTACTAACCTGGCTGAAGGGTTGGGCGATGTGAAATTATCTCACGCGCAGACGCTGGCGGCAGCGGAACTCTCACGGCAGAATTTTATCAATCTGATCTGCGGCTTTTTGCGCAAACTGGCCTGAATAATTAAAAAATGACCCCGCTTGCGGGGTCTTACTTTTTGGCAAGGAACGGGAAAATGGGTATCGCATCTCGCTTAAAGCTCATGTCGTTTTTGCAATATTTTATCTGGGGGAGCTGGCTGGTTACCCTGGGTTCTTACATGATCAACACCCTGGATTTTACCGGCGCGAATGTGGGTATGGTCTACAGCTCGAAAGGGCTGGCAGCGATAATCATGCCGGGCATTATGGGTATCATTGCCGATAAATGGTTGCGTGCCGAACGCGCCTATATGCTTTGTCATCTGGTCTGCGCGGGTGTGTTGCTATACGCTACCACCGTTACCGATCCCCAGACGATGTTTTGGGTGATGTTGGTTAACGCGATGGCATATATGCCGACGATTGCATTATCGAACAGCGTCTCATACTCGTGCCTTGCACAATCGGGTCAGGACCCAGTCACCGCTTTCCCTCCCATTCGCGTGTTTGGCACTATAGGGTTTATCGTGGCCATGTGGACGGTGAGTCTGATGGGACTGGAACTGAGTAGTGCGCAACTGTATATCGCTTCTGGGGCATCGTTATTGCTGGCCCTGTATGCGCTTACGTTGCCGAAAATTCCGGTTGCCGAGAAGAAAGCGAACACCACGCTTGCCAGCAAGCTCGGGCTGGATGCTTTTGTCCTGTTTAAAAATCCACGCATGGCAATCTTCTTTTTGTTTGCGATGATGTTGGGGGCGGTACTGCAAATCACTAATGTCTTCGGCAACCCGTTCCTGCATGATTTTGCCCGTAATCCAGAGTTTGCCGACAGTTTTGTGGTCAAGTATCCCTCTATCTTGCTTTCAGTTTCGCAGATGGCGGAAGTGGGCTTCATCCTGACTATCCCGTTCTTCCTCAAACGCTTTGGTATTAAAACGGTAATGCTGATGAGCATGCTGGCGTGGACGCTGCGCTTTGGTTTTTTTGCCTTTGGCGATCCGTCCCCGCTCGGCTTTGTTATGCTGCTGATGTCGATGATTGTCTACGGTTGCGCGTTTGATTTCTTCAATATTTCAGGATCGGTGTTTGTAGAGCAGGAAGTGAGTTCTAACATTCGCGCCAGTGCGCAGGGGCTGTTTATGACCATGGTTAACGGCGTGGGCGCTTGGGTTGGCTCGATCCTGAGCGGGATGGCGGTAGATTACTTCTCTGTCGATGGCGTTAAGGATTGGCAAACTATCTGGCTGGTGTTTGCCGCGTATGCGTTAGCGCTTGCGGTTATCTTTGCGTTGTTCTTCAAATATAAACATGACCCTGAAAGACGTGTGCAGAAATCACTGGCACATTAACGTGACATTAGCGGCGGGATCCTGACCCCGCCGTTTCATGTTCGGCGCTGCGATGTGGTAACTTTGCGCATTATCCTTTGTCCTCAGGAGCGCATTATCCATGGAACGCACGCACCGTATCGATCTGAAGTTACTGCGTTATTTTCTTGCTGTCGCAGAAGAACTGCATTTTGGACGCGCTGCTGCTCGCCTGAATATGTCGCAACCACCGCTCAGTACGCATATTAAAGAGCTGGAACAACAGCTCGGCACTTTGCTATTTATCCGACATTCCCGCAGCGTGGCCTTAACTCATGCCGGAAAAATTTTGATGGAAGAGTCGCGCCGATTGCTATCCAGTGCGAATCAGGCGCTGGCGAGAGTAGAGCAAATTGGTCGCGGCGACGCAGGGCGGATTGAGCTCGGTGTTATCGGTACGGCGATGTGGGGAAAAATGCGTCCAGTGATGCGGCGTTTTTTAAAAGATAACCCTAACGTTGAGGTGCTGTTTCGCGAGAATATGCCTGCCATGCAGATGACGATGCTGGAACGACGTGAGCTGGATGCGGGAATTTGGCGGATGGCCACTGAGCCTTCTCCTGGATTTACCAGCCTGCGTTTGCATGAATCCTCTTTCCTGGTGGCAATGCCTGAAGAGCATCCATTGGCTGAACTTGCCGCGATACCCTTGGAAGCATTGCGGAACGAATATTTTGTCACGATGCCGTCCATTCATACCGACTGGGCATTTTTACAGCGCGTTTGCCAAAGCGCCGGATTTTCGCCAATGATTATTCGCGAGCTGAAGGAGCCGCAAACGGTGTTGGCGATGATCAGTATGGGGGTTGGAATTACGTTGATTGCAGACAGTTATGCGCAAATGAGCTGGCCGGGTGTGGTGTTCCGTCCGTTAGAGGAACGTATTCCGGCGGATTTGTATATTGTGTATGACCAGCAGCAGGCAACGCCAGCACTGGAGAAACTGGTGGCGGCGTTGACGGTATGATGTCTGCGCCGGATGGCGACTGACGTCTTATCCGGCCTACGCGTGCGGTGTTGTCTGCGCCGGATGGCGACTGACGTCTTATCCAGCCTAAGTGTGCGGTGTTGCCTGTAGGCCTGATAAGCGCAGCGCATCAGGCAAGCAGGTTCGAATCTTCCATATTGCAGATAGCAAAAAGGCGCCTTTAGGGCGCCTTTTTACATTGGTGGGTCGTGCAGGATGACTCGCTTCGCTCGCCCTTCGGGCCGTCGCCGTAAACGGCTCCGTTGTCTCACTACGTTCGACCCGAACCTGCTGCAGGTTCGAATCTTCCATATTGCAGATAGCAAAAAGGCGCCTTTAGGGCGCCTTTTTACATTGGTGGGTCGTGCAG
>NZ_JBRYHT010000025.1:0-17576 GCF_053309355.1 Citrobacter freundii complex sp. 2025EL-00176
AAGGACGCGGCCGGGCAGTGGCATATCACGTCCGGCGAGCTGGCCGACGGTGACCACACCATCGTGGCCACCGTCACCGACCTCGCGGGCAACACCGCGGACTCGGCGACCCTGAGCTTTAACGTCGACACCACGCTCTCAGTGCCGACGGTGGACCTGGCAGACGCCAGCGACAGCGGCAGCAGCGCGACCGATAACATCACGAACGATACCACCCCAACCTTTACGCTGGGCAATATCGACGCCGATGTGACGGAGGTGCAGGTGCTGATCAACGGCACCGCCTATGACGCCGTGCAGACGGACGGGACGTGGAGCTTTACCGCGCCGGCGCTGGCTGACGGGGAGTACACCTTCACCGTGCAGGTCACCGACGACGCGGGCAACACCGCGACCTCGGCGGCGCTGGCCGTCACCGTGGACACCGCCGTGGCGGCCCCGGTCATTACGCTGAGTGACGACACCGGCACGGCGGGGGATAACCAGACTAACGACACTACGCCGGGCTTTGCTATTGCCACGGATAAAGACGCCGTGAGCGTGATGGTGAGTATTGACGGCGGTACCCCGGTGGCGGCAACGAAGGATGCGGCCGGGCAGTGGCATATCACGTCCGGCGAGCTGGCCGACGGTGACCACACCATCGTGGCCACCGTCACCGACCTCGCGGGCAACACCGCGGACTCGGCGACCCTGAGCTTTAACATCGACACCACGCTCTCGGTGCCGACGGTGGACCTGGCAGACGCCAGCGACAGCGGCAGCAGCGCGACCGATAACATCACGAACGATACCACCCCAACCTTTACGCTGGGCAATATCGACGCCGATGTGACGGAGGTGCAGGTGCTGATCAACGGCACCGCCTATGACGCCGTGCAGACGGACGGGACGTGGACCTTTACCGCGCCGGCGCTGGCTGACGGGGAGTACACCTTCACCGTGCAGGTCACCGACGACGCGGGCAACACCGCGACCTCGGCGGCGCTGGCGGTCACCGTGGACACCGCCGTGGCGGCCCCGGTCATTACGCTGAGCGATGACACCGGGACGGCGGGGGATAACCAGACTAACGTAGCGGCACCGGGCTTTACCATCAGCACCGACCCGGATGCGGTCAGCGTGATGGTGAGCATCGACGGCGGCGCCCCGGTGGCGGCGACAAAGGACGCGGAAGGGCAGTGGCATATCACGTCCGGTGAGCTGGCTGACGGCGACCACACCATCGTGGCGACAGTGACGGACGTGGCGGGCAACACCGCGGACTCAGCTATCCTGAGCTTTAACGTCGACACCACACTCTCGGTGCCGACGCTGGACCTGGCAGACGCCAGCGACAGCGGCAGCAGCGCGACGGACAACATCACCAACGACACCACGCCTGCGTTCACCCTCGGTAACGTGGATGCGGACGCCGTCAGCGTACAGGTGCTGATTAACGGCACCGCCTATGACGCCGTGCAGGCGGACGGCACCTGGAGCTTTACCGCGCCGGCGCTGGCGGACGGGGAGTACACCTTCACGGTGCAGGTGACTGACGACGCCGGCAACACCGCGACCTCAGCGGCGCTGGCGGTCACCGTGGACACCACCGTGGCGACCCCGGTGATCACGCTGAGCGACGACACCGGCACCGTCGGCGATAACCAGACCCGCGACACCACGCCGGGCTTTGCCATCAGCACCGACCCGGATGCGGTCAGCGTGATGGTGAGCATCGACGGCGGCACCCCGGTGGCGGCAACGAAGGACGCGGCCGGACAGTGGCATATCACGTCCGGTGAGCTGGCCGACGGCGACCACAGCATTGTGGCGACGGTGACGGACGTGGCGGGCAACACGGCCACCTCGGACATCATGACCTTTAACGTTGACACCACGCTGTCCATCCCGACCCTCGATCTGATGGATGCCTCTGATACCGGCAGCAGCGCGACGGACAATATCACGAACGACACCACGCCGGCGTTCACCCTCGGTAATGTGGATGCGGACGCCGTCAGCGTACAGGTGCTGATCAACGGCACCGCCTATGACGCCGTGCAGACGGACGGGACGTGGAGCTTTACCGCGCCGGCGCTGGCTGACGGGGAGTACACCTTCACCGTGCAGGTGACGGATGATGCGGGCAACACCGCGATGTCCACAGAGCTGAACGTGACAGTAGATACCACCGTGGCGGCCCCGGTGATTACGCTGAGCGATGACACCGGCACGGCGGGGGATAACCAGACTAACGACACCACGCCGGGCTTTGCCATCAGCACCGACCCGGATGCGGTGAGCGTGATGGTGAGTATCGACGGCGGTACCCCGGTGGCGGCAACGAAGGACGCGGCCGGGCAGTGGCATATCACCGCCGGTGAGCTGGCCGACGGCGACCACAGTATTGTGGCGACGGTGACGGATATTGCCGGTAACACGGCTGCGTCAGATCCGATGACCTTTACGGTGGACACCACGCTGTCCATCCCGACCCTCGATCTGATGGATGCCTCTGATACCGGCAGCAGCGCGACGGACAATATCACCAACGACACCACCCCAACCTTTACGCTGGGCAATATCGACGCTGACGTGACGGAGGTGCAGGTGATGATTAACGGCACGTCCTACCCGGCGACGCTGGCAGACGGTCAGTGGACCTTTACCGCGCCGGAACTGGCAGACGGGGAGTACACCTTCACCGTGCAGGTCACCGACGACGCGGGCAACACCGCGACCTCGGCGGCGCTGGCGGTCACCGTGGACACCGCCGTGGCGGCCCCGGTCATTACGCTGAGCGACGACACTGGCACCACCGGCGATAACCAGACCCGCGACACCACCCCGGGCTTTGCCATTGCCACGGATAAAGACGCCATGAGCGTGATGGTCTCCATTGACGGCGGCACGCCGGTGGCGGCGACAAAGGACGCGGCCGGGCAGTGGCATATCACGTCCGGCGAGCTGGCCGACGGCGACCACAGTATTGTGGCGACGGTGACGGACGTGGCGGGCAACACCGCGGACTCAGCTATCCTGAGCTTTAACGTCGACACCACACTCTCGGTGCCGACGCTGGACCTGGCAGACGCCAGCGACAGCGGCAGCAGCGCGACGGACAACATCACCAACGACACCACGCCTGCGTTTACCCTCGGTAACGTGGATGCGGACGCCGTCAGCGTGCAGGTGCTGATCAACGGTACCGCCTATGACGCCGTGCAGACGGACGGCACCTGGAGCTTCACCGCGCCGGCACTGGCGGACGGGGAGTACACCTTCACGGTGCAGGTGACGGACGACGCCGGCAACACCGCGACCTCGGCGGCACTGGCAGTCACGGTGGACACCGCCGTGGCGGCCCCGGTGATCACGCTGAGTGATGACACCGGGACGGCGGGGGATAACCAGACTAACGACACCACGCCGGGCTTTGCCATCAGCACCGACCCGGATGCGGTCAGCGTGATGGTGAGTATTGACGGCGGTACCCCGGTGGCGGCAACGAAGGATGCGGCCGGGCAGTGGCATATCACGTCCGGTGAACTGACCGACGGCGACCACACCATCGTGGCGACGGTGACGGATGTGGCGGGGAATACCGCCACCTCGGACATCATGAGTTTTAACGTCGACACCACACTCTCAGTGCCGACGCTGGACCTGGCAGACGCCAGCGACAGCGGCAGCAGCGCGATGGACAACATCACGAACGATACCACCCCAACCTTTACGCTGGGCAATATCGACGCTGACGTGACGGAGGTGCAGGTGCTGATTAACGGCACGTCCTACCCGGCGACACTGACGGACGGCACCTGGAGCTTTACCGCCCCGGAACTGGCGGACGGGGAGTACACCTTCACCGTGCAGGTCACCGACGACGCGGGCAACACCGCCACCTCAGCGGCGCTGGCGGTCACCGTGGATACCACCGTGGCGGTCCCGGTCATCACGCTGAGCGACGACACCGGCACGGCGGGGGATAACCAGACCCGCGACACCACCCCGGGCTTTGCCATCAGCACCGACCCGGATGCGGTCAGCGTGATGGTGAGCATCGACGGCGGCACCCCGGTGGCGGCAACGAAGGACGCGGCCGGGCAGTGGCATATCACCGCCGGTGAGCTGACTGACGGCGACCACAGTATCGTGGCGACGGTGACCGATATTGCCGGTAACACAGCAACATCCTCACTGGACTTCACCGTGGACACCACACTGTCCATCCCGACGCTGGACCTGGCAGACGCCAGCGACAGCGGCAGCAGCGCGACCGATAACATCACGAACGATACCACGCCGGTGTTTACGCTGGGCAATATTGACGCTGACGTGACGGAGGTGCAGGTGATTATCAACGGCACGTCCTACCCGGCTACGCTGGCTGACGGCACCTGGAGCTTTACCGCCCCGCAACTGGCAGACGGTGACTATACCGTGACGGTGCAGGTCACCGACGACGCGGGCAACACCGCGACCTCAGCGGCGCTGGCGGTCACCGTGGATACCGCCGTGGCGGCCCCGGTGATCACGCTGAGCGACGACACCGGCACCACCGGCGATAACCAGACCCGCGACACCACGCCGGGTTTTGCCATCAGCACCGACCCGGATGCGGTCAGCGTGATGGTCTCCATCGACGGCGGCACCCCGGTGGCGGCAACGAAGGACGCGGCCGGGCAGTGGCATATCACGTCCGGCGAGCTGGCCGACGGCGACCACACCATCGTGGCGACGGTGACGGATGTGGCGGGGAATACCGCCACCTCGGACACCATGAGTTTTAACGTCGACACCACCCTCTCGGGCCCGACCCTCGATCTGATGGATGCCTCTGATACCGGCAGCAGCGCGACCGATAACATCACGAACGACACCACCCCAACCTTTACGCTGGGCAATATCGACGCTGACGTGACGGAGGTGCGGGTGCTGATTAACGGCACGTCCTACCCGGCGACGCTGGCTGACGGCACCTGGAGCTTCACCGCCCCGGCGCTTGCAGACGGTGACTATACCGTGACGGTACAGGTGACGGATGACGCGGGGAACGTGCAGACCTCGAATGAACTGGCCATCACGGTGGACTCCACCGTGGCGGCCCCGGTGATCACGCTGAGCGACGACACCGGCACCACCGGCGATAACCAGACCCGCGACACCACGCCGGGTTTTGCCATCAGCACCGACCCGGATGCGGACAGCGTGATGGTGAGTATCGACGGTGGCGCCCCGGTGGCGGCAACGAAGGACGCGGCCGGGCAGTGGCATATCACGTCCGGCGAGCTGGCCGACGGCGATCACACCATCGTGGCGACGGTCACCGACCTCGCGGGCAACACGGCCACCTCCGATCCCCTGAGCTTTAACGTCGACACCACACTCTCGGTGCCGACGCTGGATCTGGCAGATACCAGCGACAGCGGCAGCAGTTCGACCGATAACATCACGAACGACACCACGCCAACGTTCACGCTGGGCAATATCGACGCTGACGTGACGGAGGTGCAGGTGATGATTAACGGCACGTCCTACCCGGCGACGCTGGCAGACGGTCAGTGGACCTTTACCGCCCCGCAACTGGCAGACGGGGAGTACACCTTCACCGTGCAGGTCACTGACGACGCGGGCAACACCGCGACCTCGGATGAACTGGCCATCACGGTGGACACCGCCGTGGCGGCCCCGGTCATTACGCTGAGCGATGACACCGGCACGGCGGGGGATAACCAGACCAACGACACCACCCCGGGCTTTGCCATCAGCACCGACCCGGATGCGGTCAGCGTGATGGTGAGCATCGACGGCGGCACCCCGGTGGCGGCGACAAAAGACGCAGCCGGGCAGTGGCATATCACGTCCGGCGAGCTGGCTGACGGCGATCACAGTATTGTGGCGACGGTGACGGATATTGCCGGTAACACGGCTGCGTCAGATCCGATGACCTTTACGGTGGACACCACGCTGTCCATCCCGACGCTGGACCTGGCAGACGCCAGCGACAGCGGCAGCAGCGCGACGGACAATATCACGAACGATACCACCCCGGTGTTTACGCTGGGCAATATCGACGCTGACGTGACGGAGGTGCAGGTGATGATTAACGGCACGTCCTACCCGGCGACGCTGGCAGACGGTCAGTGGACCTTTACCGCGCCGGAACTGGCAGACGGGGAGTACACCTTCACCGTGCAGGTCACCGACGACGCGGGCAACACCGCGACCTCGGCGGCGCTGGCGGTCACCGTGGACACCGCCGTGGCGGCCCCGGTCATTACGCTGAGCGATGACACCGGCACGGCGGGGGATAACCAGACCAACGACACCACCCCGGGCTTTGCCATCAGCACCGACCCGGATGTGGTCAGCGTGATGGTGAGAGTCGACGGCGGCACTCCGGTGGCGGCAACGAAGGACGCGGCCGGGCAGTGGCATATCACGTCCGGCGAGCTGGCCGACGGCGACCACAGTATTGTGGCGACGGTGACGGACGTGGCGGGCAACACCGCGGACTCAGCTATCCTGAGCTTTAACGTCGACACCACTCTCTCGGTGCCGACGCTGGACCTGGCAGACGCCAGCGACAGCGGCAGCAGCGCGACGGACAACATCACCAACGACACCACGCCTGCGTTTACCCTCGGTAACGTGGATGCGGACGCCGTCAGCGTGCAGGTGCTGATCAACGGTACCGCCTATGACGCCGTGCAGACGGACGGCACCTGGAGTTTCACCGCGCCGGCACTGGCGGACGGGGAGTACAGCGTCACCGTGCAGGTGACGGACGACGCCGGCAACACCGCGACCTCGGCGGCACTGGCAGTCACGGTGGACACCGCCGTGGCGGCCCCGGTGATCACGCTGAGCGACGACACCGGCAGGGCGGGGGATAACCAGACCAACGACACCACGCCGGGCTTTGCCATCAGCACCGACCCGGATGCGGTCAGCGTAATGGTGAGTATCGACGGCGGCGCGCCGGTGGCGGCGACAAAAGACGCAGCCGGGCAGTGGCATATCACCGCCGGTGAACTGGCTGACGGCGACCACAGCATTGTGGCGACGGTCACTGACCTCGCGGGCAATACCGCCACCTCCGATATCATGACCTTTAACGTCGACACCACTCTCTCGGTGCCGACCCTCGATCTGATGGATGCCTCTGATACCGGCAGCAGCGCGACCGATAACATCACGAACGATACCACCCCGGTGTTTACGCTGGGTAATATCGATGCGGATGTGACGGAGGTGCAGGTGCTGATTAACGGGACGTCCTACCCGGCGACACTGACGGACGGCACCTGGAGCTTTACCGCGCCGGCGCTGGCTGACGGGGAGTACACCTTCACCGTGCAGGTCACCGACGACGCGGGCAACATCGCGACCTCAGCGGCGCTGGCCGTCACCGTGGACACCGCCGTGGCGGCCCCGGTCATTACGCTGAGCGACGACACCGGCACCACCGGCGATAACCAGACCCGCGACACCACCCCGGGCTTTGCCATTGCCACGGATAAAGACGCCGTGAACGTGATGATCGCCATTGACGGCGGCACGCCGATGGCGGCGACAAAGGACGCGGCCGGACAGTGGCATATCACCGCCGGTGAACTGGCCGACGGCGACCACACCATCGTGGCGACGGTGACGGATATAGCCGGTAACACGGCTGCGTCAGATCCGATGACCTTTACGGTGGACACCACGCTGTCCATCCCGACGCTGGATCTGGCAGATACCAGCGACAGCGGCAGCAGTTCGACCGATAACATCACGAACGACACCACGCCAACGTTCACGCTGGGCAATATCGACGCAGATGTCACCTCGGTGCAGGTGATGATTAACGGCACCGCTTACCCGGCGACGCTGGCGGACGGGACGTGGAGCTTTACCGCCCCGGCACTGGCGGACGGGGAGTACACCTTCACGGTGCAGGTGACCGACGACGCCGGGAACACCGCGAACTCCACGGAACTGACTATGACGGTGGATACAGAGGTTCTGCCTGTCAACATTGCGCTGGATAAAGCCTCAGACACGGGGGCTAAAGCAGATGATAACTATACAGCGGATACAACCCCAACGTTTACATTTAGCAATATTCCTGCCGATGTTGCTGCGGTCACACTGACGTTGAACACTGGGCAGCATTACACGATCGATCTGAGTAAAGGAACCACATTTACCCTGCCGGATGAATTAAAAGATGGCACATATACCGCAACAGTGACGGTAACTGACGTAGCAGGTAACAGTGCCGACAGCCAGATTAGTTTTACTATCGATACCCTTGTTGATAAACCGGCAGTAGAGCTCGCTACTGTCTCTGATTCGGGCGATAGCCAGACTGATGGCTTGACTAATGAGACGAAGCCGCAGTTCCAGCTTAGCGGCGTGGATATTGATGACGTCAATACGATAACGATAGCGATCGTGAGCAACGACGGCAGCTACAAAGGTAGCTGGACGCTGGATAGTGAAACCTACGGAAACGGGACCTGGATCTGTCCAGTCGAGCTGGATGATGGGCAGTATACGATTACCGTCATGGTTGAAGATATGGCGGGTAATCAGAGTACCTCTGATGCAGCAGCGTTTGAAATCGATACGGTCACTCACATAGATTCAATTGTGTTGTTGGATGACACTGGCTCAAGCTCCACCGATAACCAGACCAACGTGAATACGCCTGAGTTCGCGATCGGCGTGCCGGATGATGTCACGCATGTCAGCATTGCAATTGATGGTAAAGCGGCTGGTGAAGCATCCAAACAGAGTGATGGAACGTGGCATTTTTCTACCGCAGCGCTTGCTGACGGAGCGCATACCATTACGGTTACCGTAACGGATCAAGCGGGTAATAGCAGCCACAAGGATCTCAACTTTACGGTCGACACAACCCTTTCTCAACCAACGTTGCAACTTTCAAGTGAGAGCGACAGCGGGTATAGCGATTCCGATAACATTACGTCGGATGTCCGCCCAACCTTCGTGATCGGTAATCTTGATAGTGACGTTGTCAGCGTTTCACTGACGATTAACGGTCAGACATGGCCTATTACGGTTGAAAATGGCAGCGCTATCTTTACTCTTCCAGCCGATTTGCCTGATGGGGTCTGGCAGGCTGAACTGCGGGTTGTTGATGATGCGGGTAATGAAAAGACAACGTCACTCTCCGTGACTATTGATACCACCACCAGCGTGGACGGTATCACCCTGCAAAGTGATACAGGGGTGCAAAACGACTGGATGACCAACGATTCCACCCCAACGTTTGCTATTACGGCACCCGCCGATGCGCAAACTGTCACCGTCAGCGTTGGAACGACAACGCAGGATGCTATATTCCAGGACGGTAAATGGGTGGTGACGATGCCGTCTGTGCTGGCGGATGGGGAATATACGCTGGAGGTAATCGTCACAGATAAAGCCGGAAACACCGCTAACCGTGAGCAGAGTTTCACCGTCGATACCACGCTTGAGCCGCTTACCGTCAAAATGGCAACGGCAGATGACAGTGGTATTGCGGGCGATAACGTGACTAACATCACCAAACCGACGTTTGAACTGGGCAATATTCCGCAGGATGTGTACAGCGTTGACGTCACGCTGAATGGTATTACCACTAACGTCAAGAAGCAGACAGATGGTCGATGGATCTTTACCCCTGATACCGCACTGACGGAGGGTGAGTATACTCTGGAGGTACTGGTGACGGATAATGCCGGTAATCAAAGGACCTCAGATTATAGCTTTACCATCGACACGTCGGTGGAGATTAATTCTATCATTCTGACAACGGATACCGGGGATTCCTCCTCTGACGGCATCACCAATGCCAGTCAGCCGGTATTTAGCGTGACAACCTCTGAGGATGTGATCAGCCTTAAGGCGACAATTAACGGCCTTGAGTGCAGCGTGGTGCAAAACGCCGACGGTAACTGGACGGTGACTTCTCCGGTGCTTTCGACTTCTGGCGACTATACCCTTGTTGTCACGGTAGAGGATGCGGCGGGTAATGAAACCAGCGATAGCAAAACGATTACCTTTGATAACCAGCTTTCCGTGCCTACGATCGCGTTTGAGGCGGGGGATGATACTGGTTACGATGCCATGGACAATCTGACCGCCAACAATAAACCGTCGTTTATCATTAGTGGCGTTGACGGCGATGTGACGCATGTGGTCATTACGCTGGATGGTCAGCAAACTTCGCTCGTGCAGGATGGCAGCGGTAACTGGATCTTTACGCCATCATCCGCACTCGCGGATGGCGAGCACAAGCTGACGGTTGATATCCAGGACCGGGCCGGGAACACTCAGACACAAACACTTTCCTTTACGGTTGATACCACGCTGAGTACACCGGTGATTGATCTGATGACGGGCTCTGATTCTGGCGATAGCACTGAAGATAACCTGACGTCTGACACGCGCCCGCAATTTGTGATTAGCAATATCGACAGTGATATCTATCAGGTTGTCGTGACGCTAAACGGCAACGATTATCCGCTAACGAAAGACGCACAGGGTAGTTGGATATTCCAAACGCCGGAACTGGCCGATGGCGAATACACCATAGTGGTGACGGCAACGGATAAAGCCGGGAACGTGAGTTCGTCGGATCTGGATTTTGTTATTGATACGACGGTGATAATTGACAGCATCGTCATGTCAGAAGATACCGGTTATTCCTCCGACGACCATTTAACCAACGATACGATCCCAACGTTCCAGATTAACGTCCCGGATGATGTCTCCCATGTCTCGGTGGCGCTGGACGGCGGTACGGCTGTCGATCTTGGTGCAAGCAACGGTAAGTGGACCTATACCGTCGCGTCAGCGTTGCCCGATGGCGAGCACACTATTGTGGTGAACGTCACCGATAAGGCCGGTAACACCACACAAGAGAGCTTTACCTTCACGGTTGATACCACGCTCAATCCGGTTATCGTTGATCTGCGTCCTGAGGATGATTCTGGTAGTAGCGATGCTGATAATTATACCAGCAATACCCAGCCGACCTTCGATTTTAGCTCCATTGACAGTGATGCTTACAGCCTGGTCGTAACATTAAATGGAATCTCTTATCCTATTGATTTAACAGCACAGCCGATCAGCTTTACGCCACCTCAGCCGCTGGGTGACGGTGATTATACCTTAACGGCGACGGTCACAGATAAGGCTGGCAATACCCAGGATACGAGCCTGGTCTTTACTGTCGATACGCAAACATCCGTGAGTGTCGATTTTATTGTTGGTGACGATACCGGCTATTCGGATACCGATAATATCACCAAAAATAATGCGCCAACGTTTGAGGTCAGCGTTCCTGCCGATGTCGAATCGGTCAGCGTAACTCTGAATGGTGTCACTTCGCCGCTGGCTAAAAATGAAACGGGCCAGTGGCTGTATCAGACACCGCCGCTGGCGGACGGCAGCTATACGCTATACATTAACGTGGTGGATAAAGCGGGAAACACGGCAGAGACATCGGTCTCATTTGTCATCGATACCACGCTGAATATTCCTGCTATCGATCTGGATACCGAGAGCGACACGGGGATCTCGGTAGATGATAATCTGACCAAAGACACCACCCCGTATTTTGTCATCAGCAATGTGGACAGCGATGTTCATAGCCTTACCGTGACTATTAGCGGTAAAACGTATAACGCCACCCAGAAGGATGGCGTCTGGGGGGTTCAGATCCCGCAGGCCGATGCGTTGGCCGATGGTGTTTACGTTGTTAAAGTGACCGCAGAAGATAATGCGGGTAACAGCAAATCTTCGTCCATTTCTATTACGGTGGATACCTTCTGTCCGCCACCGGTTGTCGGAATGGATGAGGCATCCAACAGTGGAAATACTGCAGATAGCATCACCTATAATACAGCACCGATCATTACTATCGGCGGTGAGCCGGAAGATATTGCCAGCATATCAGTGAAACTCGGGGAACAAACCTGGTCTCTGGAGCCCGGCACTACCCAATGGCAGGTGCCTGATAATTTGACTGATGGTAATTACAGCGTTGTGGTGACGTTTACCGACAACGCAGGGAACAGTGCATCAACGACCTATGATTTTGTCATTGATACTGTGCTCACCGATCCTGCCATTATCCTCATTGACGATACCGGCAGTGATACCAACGATAACCTGACTAACGTAAATACCCCGAGCTTTGAAATCAGCGCTGGTGAAACGCTGTCCGCCGTAACGGTTACGCTGGATGGTAAGACGACGTCGCTTGAACAGAACGCGCAGGGGCAGTGGATCTATACTGCCGAGATGCTGGCAGACGGAACCTGGACCGTCAGCGTGGAAATGGTTGATGTGGCAGGTAACCACCAGACTGAAACGCTAACATTCACTGTGGATACTCAGATACCGGTACCGTCCATTGATATGGATAGCACCAGTGATTCCGGAGCCAGCGACAGCGACAATCTGACCAACGATACACAACCCGTGTTTATCCTTTCTGGCATCCCGGATGATGTGGATACCGTATATGTCGAGATTAATGGGATAAAATATGCAGCGGTACAAAGTGATGATGGGCAGTGGAGCGTCCAGCCTTCAAAACTGGCGGATGGCGATTACACAGCCACCGTGGTTGTTACTGACCTTGCAGGGAATACTGCAAACAGCAGTATACATTTCACTGTGGATACGCAGATCTCCCTCTCCCTTGATCTGCTTGCCTCGTCGGATACCGGCACTTCACAAAGCGATAAGCTGACGCGCGATACGTCGCCGACGTTTGGCGGACAGACCGATAAAGATGCCACGCTTACTATCCTTGTCACCGATGATAAAGGTGCCATCGTCCAGACGCAGGAAATCACGCCAGCAGCGGATGGCAGCTGGTCTGTTACGCTGGACGATCTGGTTGATGGATCGTATACCATTACCGTTTCCGCAATCGACCAGGCGGGCAACTCCGCCACCTCCAGCGTGAACTTTGAAATTGACACTGTGGTCAATGCACCGGTAGTGGCGCTATCGGCGTCCGATCCTGAAAACTCACACGAGGCGTTAAATCTGGCGCCGGAATTCAGCGGTACGGCTGAACCGGGTTCGAGTCTCACCATAATTATCGATGGCGTTACCGTGGCCAGCGTGACGGTTGACAGCAATGGTACTTGGGCATGGACGCCGCCGAGCGCAATTACCTCCGGCGATCATGTCATCGGCGTGATTGCGACCGATAAGGCCGGCAACGTTTCAGAAGAGACAGATTTTACCTTTATTATTCCGTTAGTGGATGTTGATCCGCCGACGCTGCAACTGCAGACCGGGTCAGATAGCGGCTCTATCGGTGACTTTGTAACCAACGACACGACACCGTCGATCACTGGGGTTTCGCTACCGGGAAATACCATTACCGTTTATGTCAATGGTGAAGTCGTGGGTACCGCGACAACGGATTCCACTGGTCGCTACAACTTCAATTTGCCGGAAATGGAGGAAGGCACATATAGCGTTGAAGTGAGCATTATCAACCCCAATAACGGCGAAGAGGTGAAGTCAGATCCGGCAAGCCTGGTGATTGATACCCACGTCGTCCCGCTGGTTTGGGAAGTGATCGGGCTAAACGACGAAGGGTATCTGAATTCTAATACACCGGTAGTCAGGGGAATATCCGAAGCCGGTGCCCATATTATGATTATGATTGATGGTCGTACCGTCGTGGAAACAGTTGCCGCCAGTGACGGTAGTTGGTTGGTTTCTATTCCGAGCATTGGCATTGACGGTGAGCACGAGATCAGTTTCTCGGTAACGGATGTGGCAGGTAATACCGAAAACTTTGGTCCACAGGATTTTATTCTCGATACCTATATCACGCCGATCACCGTTGAACTACGGGATACCGATGATAGTGGTATTAGTGCTACCGATAATATTACCAATAAAACACTGGTGCATCTGGACGGTACCGCGGAAGCGGGGGCAGTAATAACGATTGCCAACACCAGCGGAGAGATACTGGCGACGGTTACCGCAGATGAAAAGGGCGACTGGAGCAGTGAAATAGCCCTTGAAGAAGGCCCACAAACCTTTGTGGTGACTGAAACCGATTCGGCGGGGAACACCGCGGCTAAAAATATTGATATTGTCTGCGATACGCAAAATAGCATCACCGATATTGTCCTCGACAAGGCGTCAAACAGTGCGGCAATCACAGATACTATCACCAATGTCAATTCACCCACCCTGACCGCGGTGACTGATGCTAATGCGACGGTCGAAATTTATGTCAACGATGTCAAAGTGGCTACCGTGATTGCTGACGCAGTGGGTTCAGTCTCCTGGACAATGCCAGAAAGCGAGGATGGCGAATATGACATCAGAATGGTTTCAACTGATACCGCAGGAAATACGGCCACCAGCAGCACCACGACGATTACTATTGATACGGTGATTGATAGCTTTAGCGTTGATTCACTTCCCGCGCTGACTAACGACAAAGCCTTGGATGTTTCCGGTGTGGGGGAAGTAGGGTCAACCATTACTGTCTATCTCAATGGCAAAGCGGTAAGTCAGGGGACAGTGGCTGAAGACGGGAGCTGGACGGTACCGCTGATCCTTAAAGAGGATGGTGAGTACAGCCTGACGGTACAGATCACGGATGTGGCCGGAAACAGCCAGACCAGCGATCCGTTTGTCTTCACGCTGGATAGCCATACCGATTATCCGACCATCAATCTGGATGACGCGTCTAACTCAGGCTCTCTGGATGACAACATAACCAGCGACAATACGCCAGCCTTCCATGGTACGGGAGAGCCGGGCGCGGCGATTTCTATTCTGGTGGATGAAAAGACCGTGGCAACGGTAACGGTGGATGCTCAGGGGAACTGGACGTGGCAATACCCGACTACGTTGGCGGACGGTGAATATTCCATCCGCGTAGTGGCAGAAGATGCAGCGGGCAATACCGCAGAGTCTGCGCGTATCCTGATGACGGTCGATACCAGCACCTGGATTGAAATTGACTATATCGTCAATGATTCCGGCCCGTGGGGGAAAGACTACATTACGTCAGCAGCGGTTCCAGTGTTCCAGATCAACGGTGAAACCGGCGCGCCGGTAGATGTGTATATTGACGGCAACTATGTTGAAACTGTCACTATAACCAGCCGCAATTTCCAATATAAAGTGCCGGAGGCATTGTCTGATGGCACCCATACGATTCGTTTTGATATTACCGATGCAGCGGGTAACACTGCCTCAACGGGTTCTAAATCGTTCACAATTGACACTGTCAACGATACGCCGATCACACTGGATGGAATCAACGGCGAGAGCGTCGCCGATCACACAGTCGATGGCACTATTTATATCAATGACCTTAGTGGCGGTATCAAGCTAAGCGGTAGCGCGGAAGCTGGAAGTTCCGTATCCGTGACGATTAACGGCCTTACCATTGGTTCCGTCAGCGTCAACGGCCAGGGGCAGTGGAGTATTCAGGTAAACCCTTTACTGTTACAGGATGGGACGTGGAATATTGTGGTGAAATCTTCGGATAAGGCGGATAACAGCAATTCTGCCAGCTTCACCATTGTGGTGGACAGTTCGATCAGCCAGTTCACCGCCAACGTGCAGGACGACAAAGACAGTTCGGCTGATAAATGGGTGGTTAACAGCCGCACGCCAACCTTTAATGGCATGGGGGAGGCTGGGGCGACCGTTACCCTGATGGTAGCAGGGATGGTGGTTGCTACCACCACAGTTGCCGCCGACGGCACATGGAGCATCAATGCCAGCGCGTTGCCTGAAGGGACAAGTAATTTAACCTTTACCATTGAAGATACGGCCGGCAATACCCAAACCATTAACCATGACATTCTGGTCGATAGCGTTGCGCCATTGGCGCCAACGGTAGAGATCTCTTCCTGGAGCGAAGAGGGTGCTCTGTGGATCCTCTCTGGTAAGGCGGAAGCGGGAACAACCATTGTTATCAAGGATGAGTCCGGCAACGTTATCACCACGGTTAATGTCAATAATTCCGGCAGTTGGAGTACCGCGATTAACTATCCTGATGGCGGTAAAATCAGCATTCAGGCGGAGGATTCAGCCACTAATATCAGTGTTCCTGTCGACCTGGATGTGATGTTCACCACACCAGCCGTAGCGCTGGACGTGGCCTCAGACGGTGGTGCTCAGGGAGATAACTTGACCAACGACTCAACGCCGACATTGGTACTTAGCAACATCGAGAAGGATGTCGTTGCGGTGAGCGTAACGATTGATGGAACGACCGTGCCGGCAACGAAGGTCAGTGATGGAGTCTGGACCATAACATGGGGCACCCCGCTGAGCGACGGCGAGTGTGACGTTCAGGTGAGTGCCACGGATGCGGCAGGAAATACGGCGACGCAGTCCTTTAGCTTTACCATTGATACCGTGCTAAGCGCGCCGACCATCACCATGGACGCTGCTAGCGACACCGCTACGGCGGGCGACAATATCACGCAAGTCGCTAAACCGACATTTGTCGTGACTAACGTTGACGCTGATGTAACCAAAGTAGAGGTGACTTTAAACGGCAATACGCAAACCCTGACCAAAGACGCTTCAGGTAACTGGATCTATACGCCGGAAGCCGCGTTGGCAGACGGTAACTGGACCGTTGAGGTTAGAGTAACCGATGCGGCAGGTAACACTAAGCAGTCAGCACTGGATTTCACCGTTGATACTAGTATCAGTACGCCGACGGTGGCTCTTGATGCCAGCAGCGATACTGGTGATGTCGGTGACAACCTGACGAAGGATGCGACGCCAACCTTTATCCTGAGCAATATCGATCCGGATGCCACGTCGGTGATGGTAACGCTGAACGGTGAAACGCACAGTGCAACCAAAGATGAGCAAGGTAACTGGACGTATATGCCGGAAACCCCGCTGGCGGACGGCAGTTGGACGCTGGAAGTGAAAGTCACTGATGGCGCAGGTAACAGTGCGGAATCTTCACTGGATTTCACCATTGACAGTACGCTAAGCACACCAACAGTAATGATGGATACGGACAGTGACACCGCAACGGCAGGGGATAATATCACCAGAGATACGACGCCAACCTTTATCCTGAGTAATATCGACCCGGATGCCACGTCGGTGATGGTGACGCTGAATGGCGAAACGCACAGCGCAACCAAGGATGAACAGGGGAACTGGACGTATACGCCGGACACCCCGCTGGCGGACGGCAGCGGAACGCTGGTGGTTACCGTTACTGATGCGGCGGGCAATACCGCGGATGCGTCACTGGATTACACCATCGACAGCACTATCAGCACGCCGACGATCGCCCTGGATGCGGACAGCGATAGCGGTACGGTGGGTGATAATCTGACGAGGGATACGACGCCAACCTTTATCCTGAGCAATATCGACCCGGACGCCACGTCGGTGATGGTGACGCTGAACGGCGAAACTCATGCGGCAACCAAAGACGAGTCTGGTCACTGGAGCTACACGCCGGGAACCCCGCTAGCGGACGGCAGCGGAACGCTGGTGGTTACCGTTACTGATGCGGCGGGCAATACCGCGGATGCGTCACTGGATTACAC
>NZ_JBRYHT010000026.1:0-17145 GCF_053309355.1 Citrobacter freundii complex sp. 2025EL-00176
TCGCGAAATTTCGCAGTCGCGACGCCAGAGACCGAGGGTTAGATCATGCCTAGCATTCACCTTCCGGCCGCCCGCTAAATATCTCCTTTTGGGTTGTTAATAAAACATCCAATAAGTTGACTGTGCGTGAAAAAGAAAGTTTTGTGTGATGGCGTTGAAGATCGCACCGTTAAGCTCTTATGTGGGATGGTGCAGAGCTCGACGACTACCGATAAAACGCAACCGCCGCAAACAGACAAGAAAAAGCCCCAACTGATAACAGTTGGGGCTTCAGTATTGTGATTGGTGGAGCAATAGCACCCTGAACCCAAAACCTTCTCGCTCAACCGGTAGTGGCTGATAACAACTCGTGAGGGCTATTGCGGGTTAAGCATTTAGCGATGTCTAGGGCCAGACTGGACGTCTGAACGCAAGCCGCTGATACTGTACATAACCACAGTATCAGCGGAGGATACCCATGTCGCTGGCAAGGAACGCCACGGCGAGTCAATCGCCCACTCAAACAAACGGTTACGAACGCCACCAACCCGACCAGACGCTGCTCTACCAGCTGGTTGAGCAGCACTACCCAGCCTTCAAAGCCTCACTCGAAGCCCAAGGTCAACACCTGCCTCGCTACATCCAACAAGAATTCAACGACCTCCTCCAATGTGGCCGTCTGGAGTATGGTTTCATGCGGGTTCGCTGCGAGGATTGTCATCACGAGCGTCTGGTCGCCTTCAGCTGTAAACGACGCGGCTTTTGCCCTAGCTGCGGTGCCCGCCGGATGGCCGAGAGTGCGGCGCTGCTGATAGACGAAGTCTTCCCCAAGGAGCCCATTCGCCAGTGGGTGCTCAGCTTTCCTTTCCAGCTACGCTTTTTGCTGGCTCGCCATCCCCAGCTGATGGGCCAGGTCTTGAGTATCGTCTATCGTACACTCTCAACTCATCTGATCAAAAAAGCCGGTTACACCAAAGCCTCTGCACAAACTGGCTCAGTGACTCTTATCCAACGCTTTGGCTCCGCGCTAAATCTCAATGTCCACTACCACATGCTGTTTCTCGATGGTGTCTATGCCGAAGATGACTATGGCAAGCAACGCTTCCATCGTGTCAAGGCACCCACTTACGATGAGCTGAATACGCTCGCTCACACCCTCAGCCATCGCATCGCTCGCTGCATGGAAAAGCGTGGGATTTTGGAGCGTGATGCCGAGAATACGTGGTTGACACTGGAAGAGGGCGAAGACGATACGCTGACTCAATTACATGGTGCTTCGGTTACGTATCGCATTGCCGTCGGCCCCCAGCAAGGGCGCAAAGTCTTCACCCTGCAAACCTTGCCAGGGCGTGAGGATAAAGCCGACTCAAGCAGTCGAGTAGCCAACCATGCTGGTTTCTCGCTACACGCCGGTGTGATGGCCGAAGCGCATCAGCGGGATAAGCTTGAGCGCTTGTGTCGCTACATTAGTCGGCCAGCGGTTTCAGAAAAACGTCTGGCATTAACCGCCAATGGGCAGGTGCGTTACGAGCTCAAAACTCCGTACCGCAATGGCACCACCCATGTGATCTTCGAGCCGCTGGACTTCATCGCCAAACTCGCTGCGTTGGTACCTAAGCCGCGAGTCAACCTCACACGCTTCCACGGCGTCTTTGCACCGAACAGCAAACACCGAGTTCAAGTAACACCCGCCAAGCGGGGCAAGAAGCCCGACAAATCGGAAGGTCTCGATACTAACTGGCGTGACAAGAGTCCTGCAGAGCGCCACCGCGCCATGACCTGGATGCAACGCCTCAAGCGAGTCTTCAATATTGATATTGAAGTCTGCGAACACTGCGGCGGTCACGTCAAAGTGATTGCCAGCATCGAAGATCCGAAGGTCATTGAGCAGATTCTCAAGCATCTGAAACAGAAAACAGCCAAGGCGAATGCCGCCAAGCAGCGTGAGCTGCCACCAGAACGAGCGCCGCCACTGACTCCCAGCCTGTTCGATCCATCACAGAGTCGTCTCTTTGACTGACGACCCCAAATCCAACACTGCTCAACACTGCCAACTTTTAAACGGGGCGGTGGGGCAGTTTGTATCTCTCGAGCTATCAGGCTAGAGATTTTACCGCCAAATCGAACCTTATTAGAGCGGTTTAGGCTGGACCGGCAGTTAAAATTGGGGCTTGAGCGGTAAACGAGTGAGGGAATTTCAGGTAAGATACTTCGGATGAGGAGCAAAAAGGTGGTTTATACTTCCTATACCCCAGATTGAGATGTTAAGTGTGGTTGCTATTTATTAACACTGCGAACTGGATAAGTCTCAAATAATATTTTTTAAATTAAATCTAACGTTGGTGGGGATATAAGCGCAACGGTAGAGGAAAGTAGGGAGGGTAATATTCCGAGAAAATTAAGTGTAGCTGGATAATATAGGTCATACCATTCATTTTGGTCTACGATTATTAGTCTTTGTGATAAATAATGAGAGGTAATTGAATGGCTGGCTTAAACAAGGAAAAAAAGACCATCAATAAAACCAATTCTGCGCGTTTTCCGGCGCCGCCTTTTCAACAGCAGCAGCAGCCCTTTCCCGGGCTGGCGGGGAAAATGCAACCGCGCCCCGATCATGGAGAAGACAGCTATCAGGGAAGCGGTCGCCTGAATGGGCGCAAGGTATTAATTACCGGTGGGGATTCAGGGATTGGTCGTGCTGTTGCTATTGCCTATGCTCGTGAAGGCGCTGATGTTGCGATTAACTATTTACCTGAAGAAGAAGACGATGCGCGTGAAGTGGTCGATCTGATAAAAAAAGCAGGCAGAAATGTTTTGGCCATCCCCGGCGATATCCGTGATGAGGCTTTTTGCGGTCATCTGGTAACACAGGCGGTAAAAGGACTGGGAGGGTTGGATATCCTCGTCAATAATGCGGGTCGTCAGCAATTTTGTGAGTCAATTGAGGAACTCACCACAGAAGACTTCGACGCAACATTCAAAACCAATGTTTACGCTATGTTTTGGATCACCAAAGCGGCCATACCCCATCTTTCACCAGACAGCGTGATAATTAATACCTCCTCCGTACAGGCTTATGAGCCAAGTGAAATCTTGCTTGATTATGCTCAGACTAAAGCAGCTATCGTGGCATTTACTAAATCGCTGGCGAAACAGCTGGCCCCGAAAGGGATCCGTGTCAATGCCGTCGCGCCGGGTCCATACTGGACTGTACTGCAGTGCTGTGGTGGTCAACCGCAGGAAAAGGTGGAGAAATTTGGGGCAAATGCGCCGCTGGGACGCCCTGGTCAACCGGTGGAAATCGCGCCGCTTTATGTCACCCTGGCCGCTCGGGAGAACAGCTATACGTCTGGTCAGGTCTGGTGTTCTGATGGGGGGACCGGAACCCTCTAACGTTTACGCTCTGTGCGTCGAAAGTGACTTTTAAGGCAAGGGCGGACACTATTGTATAAGGGCGGGAGCGGTACTTACCGCTCCGTGAATGCTAACCAATCACCGCGATGCCAAGCCGCTCCATGAGCAACGACGCCTGGTAGTTGTCCAGCTTAACGCCTTGTAAATCAACGCCCCGAATATCTAAGTCACCCAACTCCGAATTGGTCAGATCGCAATGTGTGAAGTTCGCTGCTCGCCAGTCGAAAGTCGAAAACTCGCCGCCGGAGAGATCTGAACCACTGAACGTCGCGCCCAGTACCTGGGCACCCATCCAACGGTTTTCCCACAGCTCACACTTTTCCAACACGACTTTCGAAAAATTGGCGTAGCTTAGATTGGTATTCGTGATATATGCGCTACAAAACCAGGTGCGCGTGGTGATCATATTCATAAAGCTTGCGCCGCGGAAATCTGCGCCTTGTGCGCGGCAGTGGCGAATTTCAATGCCCAGCGCACTGGCATTGCGAAAATCCGCCATGGATAAATCACAGCTTTTAAAAATGGCATCTTTCAGCATCGCACGACTAAAATTGCACCCTTTCTGGCTTTCACGATCATAGAACTGACAGCCGATAAATTCAGTGCCGCTCAGGTCGGCACCTGAAAAATCACAGTTAAAAAATGTACTATTTTCAATTTTCTCACCGGTGAAACGGTTTCTGTCAATTTTTTCGCCAACGAGTGCCAGAGCCATATTTGTACCTGTTTTTTTATACAGTAATGGCGTCATGGTAAACCCTGATGGGGTTATGCGTCAAATCCGCCAATATGACATCTGCAAATGTGCGTTAAATCTGGTGTTTTTTCAGCAAAGCGCGAAGCTGATGGTAAGTCAGCCCCAGTAATTCAGCGGCTTTTTTCTGGTTAAATTTTGCCTGCTGTAAGCCGTGCATAATAAGCCCTACACAAATTGGGAGATATATCATGAAAGGCTGGCTTTTTCTTGTTATCGCAATAGTTGGCGAAGTAATCGCAACATCCGCATTAAAATCTAGCGAGGGCTTTACTAAGCTTGCCCCTTCCGCCGTTGTCATAATCGGTTATGGCATCGCATTTTATTTTCTTTCTCTGGTTCTGAAATCCATCCCTGTCGGTGTTGCTTATGCAGTCTGGTCGGGACTCGGCGTCGTCATAATTACAGCCATTGCCTGGTTGCTTCATGGGCAAAAGCTTGATGCGTGGGGCTTTGTAGGTATGGGGCTCATAATTGCTGCCTTTTTGCTCGCCCGATCCCCATCGTGGAAGTCGCTGCGGAGGCCGACGCCATGGTGACGGTGTTCGGCATTCTGAATCTCACCGAGGACTCCTTCTTCGATGAGAGCCGGCGGCTAGACCCCGCCGGCGCTGTCACCGCGGCGATCGAAATGCTGCGAGTCGGATCAGACGTCGTGGATGTCGGACCGGCCGCCAGCCATCCGGACGCGAGGCCTGTATCGCCGGCCGATGAGATCAGACGTATTGCGCCGCTCTTAGACGCCCTGTCCGATCAGATGCACCGTGTTTCAATCGACAGCTTCCAACCGGAAACCCAGCGCTATGCGCTCAAGCGCGGCGTGGGCTACCTGAACGATATCCAAGGATTTCCTGACCCTGCGCTCTATCCCGATATTGCTGAGGCGGACTGCAGGCTGGTGGTTATGCACTCAGCGCAGCGGGATGGCATCGCCACCCGCACCGGTCACCTTCGACCCGAAGACGCGCTCGACGAGATTGTGCGGTTCTTCGAGGCGCGGGTTTCCGCCTTGCGACGGAGCGGGGTCGCTGCCGACCGGCTCATCCTCGATCCGGGGATGGGATTTTTCTTGAGCCCCGCACCGGAAACATCGCTGCACGTGCTGTCGAACCTTCAAAAGCTGAAGTCGGCGTTGGGGCTTCCGCTATTGGTCTCGGTGTCGCGGAAATCCTTCTTGGGCGCCACCGTTGGCCTTCCTGTAAAGGATCTGGGTCCAGCGAGCCTTGCGGCGGAACTTCACGCGATCGGCAATGGCGCTGACTACGTCCGCACCCACGCGCCTGGAGATCTGCGAAGCGCAATCACCTTCTCGGAAACCCTCGCGAAATTTCGCAGTCGCGACGCCAGAGACCGAGGGTTAGATCATGCCTAGCATTCACCTTCCGGCCGCCCGCTAGCGGACCCTGGTCAGGTTCCGCGAAGGTGGGCGCAGACATGCTGGGCTCGTCAGGATCAAACTGCACTATGAGGCGGCGGTTCATACCGCGCCAGGGGAGCGAATGGACAGCGAGGAGCCTCCGAACGTTCGGGTCGCCTGCTCGGGTGATATCGACGAGGTTGTGCGGCTGATGCACGACGCTGCGGCGTGGATGTCCGCCAAGGGAACGCCCGCCTGGGACGTCGCGCGGATCGACCGGACATTCGCGGAGACCTTCGTCCTGAGATCCGAGCTCCTAGTCGCGAGTTGCAGCGACGGCATCGTCGGCTGTTGCACCTTGTCGGCCGAGGATCCCGAGTTCTGGCCCGACGCCCTCAAGGGGGAGGCCGCATATCTGCACAAGCTCGCGGTGCGACGGACACATGCGGGCCGGGGTGTCAGCTCCGCGCTGATCGAGGCTTGCCGCCATGCCGCGCGAACGCAGGGGTGCGCCAAGCTGCGGCTCGACTGCCACCCGAACCTGCGTGGCCTATACGAGCGGCTCGGATTCACCCACGTCGACACTTTCAATCCCGGCTGGGATCCAACCTTCATCGCAGAACGCCTAGAACTCGAAATCTAACGTCCGTTCGGGCATCGAGGTCCATGTCGGGGTGGGACGGGCCCGTGGCTTCAAGATCACTTGCAGTCCGACCGCGATGTCTTGGTTGCGCGAGAGGTTGTCGACAATCACCAGCATGCGCACGCCGACCTTGCGCAGCAGTGCCAGAGCCAGTTGCTCCATTTCCGGCAACCGTGGGCGTGGGCGCAGCGGCGCGCCCATCGCGGCGAGCAGCGCGACGTAGAAGCGGATCACGGACGGCTCGGACGGCATCTGCACGACCAACACCGGGATGTGCTCCTGGTCGGCGTCGGAGCTGGCCGGGTGGGTGCGGCGGAACTTCTCGACGATCATCGACTTGCCATTGTTGGTCGGGCCAACCAGCAGCAGGTTGGGCATGCGTTGCTTGTTTGGCCACGCATAAAGGGCTTCCAGCCGGTTCAGCGCCTCGACTGCGCGCGGATAGCCGATCCAGCGGTCGGCGCGAAGGCGCTGGATGCGCTCGTCCGCCGGAAGACGGGCCAAGCCCTGGGCCGCCGGCAGCAGGTGGGACAGGTCGATGATGGGATATTCGTCCACGGCTACCACTCCTCAATCTGGTCGAACGGTTTGGCGGGTGGCAAGTTGTCTGCCTGCGGGTCGGCAATATCCGTATCCGGCGGAACGGGCTTGTCCGGCCGAGCTGATGTCTTGAGGTGCTGGCGGCGATCCGCGTCACGCCGCGCCTTGCGTGTGGCCTTCTGCGCGCTGGTCACAATCTCACGCATCTGGCCGATCATGCGGAACAGCGCCGACTCATCCACCTGTTCGCGCCCTTGCTGCCGCAGTTTCGCCAGCGCCTGCCGTTGTTCCCAGAGGGTGACAGCCGGATGCGACAAGGTACGGTAGGGAATTTCCAGGTAATGCTGTCCCTCCGGTTCCAGGACCCAGATACGGCTGATGTCGCGCGGATCGCGCCGGATCAGAAAGGACGGCCAGCGTTCACGCCGCGCAATCCACGGCTTGAGCGCATCGGCGTAGTAGTGGATGTGGTCGATGACAAAGCCGGTGCGGGTCAGCGTGCGCCGGAGGATCGGCAGAAAATCGACCAGGAACGAAGTAGCGCGTGTGACGACGGCCGGTACGCCGACACGCGCCACGGCCTCGGCCCAGCGCGCGGCCGGCGGTTGGAGCAGGCCGTTGTGCACCGAACCGTGGTAGGTGCCGACCGCCAATGTGAGCCAGCGCTCTAGCTCGCGCAGCGTCAGGGCGGCCTTGTTTTCGGAATCGTAGTCGCCGCGCTGGTCAGGGTTGGAGAAGGTCGTTCCCGGCAGTTCGTCGTGAATCATCTGCATCGCCGTGCCGATGATCCGTTCCACGATGCCGCCATAGTGCGGCTGTCCCAGCGGGCGATAGTCCAGCCGGATGCCATGCTGCTCGCAACCCCGGCGCAGGGCCTCGCTCTTGAACTCGGCCGCGTTGTCTAGGTAGAGCAGCAAGGGCTTGCCGCTCATCTGCCAATCCATTTCCACGTTCAGTCCTTCCAGCCAAGGGCGCTTGTCGCAGGCGACATGCACGAGGCACAGGCCAACCGAAACGGCAGACGGCGCTTCCAGCGTGACGACCATGCCGAGCACGCAGCGGGTGAACACGTCGATGGCGAGGGTCAGGTACGGGCGGCCAATAGGTTGCCGGTCGCGGTCATCGACCACGATCAGGTCGATGACCGTATGGTCTATCTGCACCTGCTCCAGCGGCGCGGTCACGGCAGGAGGCTCGCCGCCCACACCTTGTAGGTCACGAGCGGCATCCTGGCCTTCCCGCCGGCGGATGACCTTGCGCGGGTCAAGGCTAGCGATCCGTAAGGCCACGGTATTGCGCGCCGGCACTCGCAGTTTTTGAGCCTTGCACACCTGAGTGACTTCGCGGTGAAAGGCCGCTAGGCTGCGCTTCTGCTTGGTCAGGAACCGCTTTTGCAGTAGCTCGTGGATGACGCGCTCGACCGGTTCCGGCAAGCGCCCCTTACCTTTACCTCCACCGGACTGGCCGGGCACCAGATCCGTCACGAGGCCGCTGCCTTGCCGGGCACGCCGGATCAGAACGTATACCTGGCGCCGAGACAAGCCCAGCGCCTGAGCCGCCATATCGGCCGCTTCGTGCCCGACCGTCTCCGACTGCGCCAACGGACTGATGATCTCCGCACGACGGCGCGCACGCTCCCAAGCCTCATCAGGCAGAGTGGCCACGCCTTGTTCTGGAATCCGTGGGGTGTCCGTCGCCATGCTCACCTCGCTTTGGTGCACACGAGTATTGAGCATAGTCGAGATTGGTGCAGATCACTTCTGATATTGAACTGTCAGGAGCTGGCTGCACAACAGCCATTACGCCCAATCAACTGGTGCAGTCGTCTTCTGAAAATGACATCCATGCCCAGCCCGTGCGCGAGCTGGATCACCGCCCGCACGATAGTTTGGTCACGGGCATCATCCGGGAGCCTGGCGACAAAGGATTGGTCGATTTTCAATGTGGTGATGGGGCAGCATTTCAGATGTTGCAGGCAGGAATAGCCGGTGCCGAAGTCGTCGGCGGCGAAGCGCACGCCGATGGCGCGCAAGGCGTCGAAACTGGCGAACAGGGCTGGATTGCCGAATGCGACCGATTCGGTCAGTTCGATCTCCAGAAGCTCGGCGGGCAGGGCCATATCGGCCAGCACCCGCTTTACCTCGTCGTCGAACGTTGGCCCAACCTGGCTGGCGGACACATTGATGGCAAGACGGAACGGTTGCCATGCCGGTCCTTGCCACTTGTGCATCTGGCGACAGGCCTCGCCCAGCACCCACGCGCCTATTTCCGGCATCAGGCCGAACGACTCGGCCAGCGGCAGGAACTGGCCGGGCGGCAACAGGCCAAGCCTCGGATGCCGCCAGCGCATCAACGCTTCCGCGCCAGCGATCCGGTGATCGCGCAGATCGACCAGCGGCTGGTAATGCAGGTCAAGCTGTCCGCGCGCCGCCGCCTGCGCCAACTCGGCCGCCGTCCATCCGGCGGGCTGCGAACTCGTCATGATCCGCCCCGGAAGGCGCGCAGCAGCCGCGTTACGGCCAGAACGAACAAGCCGGTCAGCGCGAGCGCGGCAACACCCCAATGCTCGCCAAGGAAGGCACCGGCGGTCGTCCCGGCCAGCACGGCGGCGAGAATCGGCAGATGGCAGGGGCAGGTCAACACGGCCAGCGCACCCCACAGGTAGCCGGAAACGGGTTGGCGCGTCTCGGGCGGCAGTTTGTCAGGGGCGTTCACGGCAATGCCTCCTCGTGCGCCCGCTCGGCTGGCATGGAGGCCAGTTGCGCGTCCAGATGGGCCAACGCCGCGCGCCGCCGCTCGACCAACTGGCGCAGCACGGCAAGCTGCGCTGCGGCTTGTGCGCCGTCCGCTGCGTCGAGCGCACGGCACAGCCGCGCCAGGGCATCCAGGCCGATACCCGCCTCGAAGGCCGCGCGCACGAAGCACAGCCGTTGCAAGGCCGCATCGTCGAACACGCCGTAGCCGCCCGTGGTGCAGGCCACCGGCCGTAACAAGCCGCGCACCAGGTAGTCGCGCACGATATGTACGCTCACCCCAACGTTATGGGCCAGTTGCGATACCGTGTAGGCGCTCATCGCACACCTCCTTGTCCTCACCCGGCGCAGCAGGAAAGCTGCTTCACATCCTTGTTGAAGGTCTGCGCCGCGAGCTTCAACCCTTCGACCATCGTCAGGTAGGGGAACAACTGGTCGGCCAGTTCCTGCACCGTCATCCGGTTGCGAATCGCCAGTGCGGCCGTCTGGATCAGTTCGCCCGCTTCCGGGGCCACTGCCTGCACGCCGATCAGTCGTCCGCTGCCTTCTTCAACCACCAGTTTGATGAAGCCGCGCGTGTCGAAGTTGGCGAGCGCGCGCGGCACGTTGTCCAGCGTTAGCGTGCGACTATCAGTTTTGATGCCGTCATGGTGCGCTTCCGCCTCGCTGTAGCCTACGGTCGCCACTTGCGGGTCGGTGAACACCACGGCCGGCATCGCGGTCAGGTTCAGGGCCGCGTCACCGCCGGTCATGTTGATCGCGGCGCGAGTGCCGGCCGCTGCCGCCACATAGACGAACTGCGGCTGGTCGGTGCAGTCGCCTGCGGCGTAGATGTGTTCCACGCTTGTACGCATGCCGGGGTCGATGACGATAGCGCCTTGCGGGGTGAGCGTGACGCCCGTCGCATCCAGTGCCAGCTTGCGTGTGTTGGGCGCGCGGCCGGTGGCGACCAGCAGCTTGTCGGCGCGCAGTTCGCCGTGCGCCGTGGTGAGCACGAATTCGCCGTCCCCTTCACCATTGATATACGCGACCTGGCTGGCCTGGGTGTGTTCCCTCACCTCGATGCCCTCCATGCGGAATGCGGCCGTGACGGCTTCGCCTATAGCTGGGTCTTCGCGGAAGAACAGCGTGCTGCGAGCCAGGATCGTCACCTTCGCTCCGAGTCGGGCGAACGCCTGCGCCAGCTCCAGCGCCACCACTGATGAGCCAATCACGGCCAGGCGCTTAGGAATCGTCTCGCTGACCAGCGCTTCAGTGGAAGTCCAGTACGGAGTGTCTTTCAGGCCGGGAATCGGCGGCACGGCCGGGCTCGCGCCGGTGGCGATCAGGCAGCGGTCGAATGCCACCACGCGCTCGCCGCCGTCGTTGAGTTGCACGATCAGGTTGCGATTGTCCTTAAAGCGGGCGGAGCCGTGCAGCACAGTGATCGCCGGATTGCCCTCCAAGATGCCTTCGTACTTGGCGTGGCGCAGTTCATCGACGCGGGCCTGCTGCTGGGCCAGCAGCGCCGTGCGCTGGATGGTCGGCGTGGTAGCGGCGATGCCGCCATCGAACGGGCTTTCCCGGCGCAGATGGGCGATATGGGCGGCGCGGATCATGATCTTGGACGGCACACAACCGACATTGACGCAGGTGCCGCCGATGGTGCCGCGCTCGATCAGCGTGACACGTGCGCCTTGCTCGACGGCCTTCAGCGCCGCTGCCATCGCGGCCCCGCCGCTGCCGATGACGGCGATATGCAATGCGCCGCTGCTACCCGTCTTGTCGTTTCTGCCCAGCAGATCGCGCATCTTGTCGAGCAATCCGCCCGGCGTCGAAACTGAGGGGGCATCGGCCAGCGTGGCCCGATAACCGAGTCCAGCTACAGCGGCCGTCAGCGCGTCGGGTGACGTGCCGACCTCAATGGCGAGCTTGGCGCTGCCCTTGGCGTAGGAGACATCCGCTGATTGCACGCCGGGCACTTTCTCCAGGGCGTCCTTGACATGCACTGCGCACGAGTCGCAAGTCATGCCGGTGATTTTGAGAGTGCTCATACCATCGTTCCTTATTCGTGTGGGCCGCCGTGTCGCACGGTCAGCCGTCTTTCACAAGCGCTTGGCGGGGAGTTCGCAGCCGTCCGGTCCGCAACGGCGATGCGCCGGCGACACGAAGTCCCAGATCGACACCCCAATCATCAAGGCCAGGCCGACGTACATCAGGTTCGCCGTCCACCAGTTGCCGAGCAGCCAGACCGTGGCCGCAAACACGATGGCCGGGCCGATCATGCCGAGCAGACTGCGCAGCCATTGCCGATGACTGAACCAACCCAGCGCGTTCGCCAGGAAGGCCAGCGCGGCAAACAGCGGCAGCAGGCGGCTGATGAACAGTCCCTCGTACTGGCTCAAGAAGCCCAGCCCGATGGCCGCGCCGAAGCTGGCGAGGGCTGGAAAGCAGGCGGCGCAGCCCATCGCGGAAACGACGCTGCCGAGCGCGCCGGTTTTATCGGCAATGCGTGTCATCAGTCCCATGAAGCGGCTCTCGCTGTTGTCGTTGGCTTGCTGGCTCACTGCTTGACGCTGGACGGATAGCCGGCGTCTGCGGTGGCCTTGGTCAGCTTCTGTACGCTGGCCTTGGTGTCGTCAAAAGTGACGACGGCCTCGCGCTTCTCGAAGCCCACATCGACCTTGCTCACGCCTTCGACCTTGGAGAGCGCTTTCTTGACTGTGATCGGGCAGGCGGCGCAAGTCATGCCGGGAACCGCTAGCGTGACGGTCTGGGTAGCGGCCCACACCGGGGCAACAGCGGCGGCGAGGGCAAGGGAGGCAAACAGTTTCTTCATGATGAACTCCTGGTTAATAGAAAAATGGAACGACATAGGGAAATCCAAGCGCGACCAGGACCAGCACGGCCACGATCCAGAAAATCAGCTTGTAGGTGGCGCGCACCTGCGGAATCGCGCAGACCTCACCTGGCTTGCATGCCTGCACGGGCCGGTAAATCCGCTTCCAGGCGAAGAACAGCGCCACTAGCGCCGCGCCGATGAACAACGGTCGATAGGGTTCCAGCACCGTCAGGTTGCCGATCCAAGCACCGGAGAAGCCCAGGGCGACCAGTACTAGCGGCCCCAGGCAGCAGGTCGATGCAAGAATGGCGGCCAGCCCGCCGGCGAAGAGCGCACCGCGCCCGTTTTGTGGTTCAGACATACGTTGGCCCTTTTGAATTTGGATTGGATAGCGTAACCTTACTTCCGTACTCATGTACGGAGTCAAGCGATATGGAAAATAATTTGGAAAACCTGACCATTGGCGTTTTTGCCAAGGCGGCCGGGGTCAACGTGGAGACAATCCGCTTCTATCAGCGCAAGGGCCTGTTGCGGGAACCGGACAAGCCTTACGGCAGCATCCGCCGCTATGGGGAGGCGGACGTGGTTCGGGTGAAATTCGTGAAATCGGCACAGCGGCTGGGGTTCAGTCTGGACGAGATTGCCGAGCTGTTGCGGCTCGACGATGGCACCCACTGCGAGGAGGCCAGCAGCCTGGCCGAACACAAGCTCAAGGACGTGCGCGAGAAGATGGCCGACTTGGCGCGCATGGAAACCGTGCTGTCTGAACTCGTGTGCGCCTGCCATGCACGAAAGGGGAATGTTTCCTGCCCGTTGATCGCGTCACTACAGGGCGAAGCAGGCCTGGCAAGGTCAGCTATGCCTTAGCGTGCTTTATTTAATGAGATGGTCACTCCCTCCTTCCCGGTACTATGCTGAGGACAGGCTTTCATTCGGAGAACTATCATGGAAAACATTGCGCTCATTGGTATCGATCTGGGTAAAAACTCTTTCCATATTCATTGCCAGGATCGTCGCGGCAAGGCTGTTTACCGTAAAAAATTTACACGGCCAAAGTTAATCGAATTTTTGGCGACATGCCCCGCTACAACCATCGCAATGGAAGCCTGTGGTGGCTCTCACTTTATGGCACGCAAGTTGGAAGAGTTGGGGCATTTTCCTAAGCTGATATCACCACAATTTGTCCGTCCATTCGTTAAAAGTAACAAAAACGACTTTGTCGACGCCGAAGCTATTTGTGAAGCTGCATCGCGTCCGTCTATGCGTTTTGTACAGCCCAGAACTGAATCTCAGCAGGCAATGCGTGCGCTGCATCGTGTCCGTGAATCCCTGGTTCAGGATAAGGTAAAAACAACCAATCAGATGCATGCTTTTCTGCTGGAATTTGGCATCAGCGTTCCACGAGGAGCTGCCGTTATTAGCCGACTGAGTACCCTTCTTGAGGACAATAGTTTGCCTCTATACCTCAGCCAGTTATTGCTGAAATTACAACAGCATTATCACTATCTTGTTGAGCAGATTAAAGATTTGGAATCCCAGTTGAAACGAAAGTTGGACGAAGATGAGATTGGACAGCGCTTGCTGAGCATTCCCTGCGTCGGAACACTGACAGCGAGTACTATTTCAACTGAGATTGGCGACGGGAAGCAGTACGCCAGCAGTCGTGACTTTGCGGCGGCAACAGGGCTAGTGCCTCGACAGTACAGCACGGGAGGTCGGACGACATTGCTGGGAATTAGTAAGCGAGGTAACAAAAAGATCCGAACTTTGTTGGTTCAATGTGCCAGGGTATTCATACAAAAACTGGAACACCAGTCTGGCAAATTGGCCGATTGGGTCAGGGATCTACTGTGTAGGAAAAGCAACTTTGTCGTCACTTGTGCTCTGGCAAACAAGCTGGCCAGAATAGCCTGGGCCCTAACGGCACGACAGCAAACTTATGTAGCATAACGGCAGAAATACACCGGTTTAAAGAATCACTGATCTGGTTTTGCGAATACTGATATTGATGATACTAACGGCCCACCGGCCTGTTGAGGAACCTGTAAAACGGAAAGGCTCATTGAAGCCGTATATTTTCTGGAGGTTCATCAGGCGCGGAACTCATCGAGGCGCGGGAATAAAATCCCATTCAGACGCCGGATAGATTCAAGCAAGCCAATTTATCGTCAAAATCGGTGTTGCAAAAACGGGAGTGACCATAGATTCCGTTTTCTGAGGTGCCCCCTAATTGAGCATTTCCAGGCGCTTGCGCCTGGTCAACGAAAGAGTCAGCGCCGTAGGCGCTGCCATTTTTGGGGTGAGGCCGTTCGCGGCCGAGGGGCGCAGCCCCTGGGGGGATGGGAGGCCCGCGTTAGCGGGCCGGGAGGGTTCGAGAAGGGGGGGCACCCCCCTTCGGCGTGCGCGGTCACGCGCACAGGGCGCAGCCCTGGTTAAAAACAAGGTTTATAAATATTGGTTTAAAAGCAGGTTAAAAGACAGGTTAGCGGTGGCCGAAAAACGGGCGGAAACCCTTGCAAATGCTGGATTTTCTGCCTGTGGACAGCCCCTCAAATGTCAATAGGTGCGCCCCTCATCTGTCAGCACTCTGCCCCTCAAGTGTCAAGGATCGCGCCCCTCATCTGTCAGTGAGGGCCAAGTTTTCCGCGAGGTATCCACAACGCCGGCGGCCGCGGTGTCTCGCACACGGCTTCGACGGCGTTTCTGGCGCGTTTGCAGGGCCATAGACGGCCGCCAGCCCAGCGGCGAGGGCAACCAGCCCGGTGAGCGTCGGAAAGGCGCTGGAAGCCCCGTAGCGACGCGGAGAGGGGCGAGACAAGCCAAGGGCGCAGGCTCGATGCGCAGCACGACATAGCCGGTTCTCGCAAGGACGAGAATTTCCCTGCGGTGCCCCTCAAGTGTCAATGAAAGTTTCCAACGCGAGCCATTCGCGAGAGCCTTGAGTCCACGCTAGATCTATCTCATCTGCGCAAGGCAGAACGTGAAGACGGCCGCCCTGGACCTCGCCCGCGAGCGCCAGGCGCACGAGGCCGGCGCGCGGACCCGCGCCACGGCCCACGAGCGGACGCCGCAGCAGGAGCGCCAGAAGGCCGCCAGAGAGGCCGAGCGCGGCCGTGAGGCTTGGACGCTAGGGCAGGGCATGAAAAAGCCCGTAGCGGGCTGCTACGGGCGTCTGACGCGGTGGAAAGGGGGAGGGGATGTTGTCTACATGGCTCTGCTGTAGTGAGTGGGTTGCGCTCCGGCAGCGGTCCTGATCAATCGTCACCCTTTCTCGGTCCTTCAACGTTCCTGACAACGAGCCTCCTTTTCGCCAATCCATCGACAATCACCGCGAGTCCCTGCTCGAACGCTGCGTCCGGACCGGCTTCGTCGAAGGCGTCTATCGCGGCCCGCAACAGCGGCGAGAGCGGAGCCTGTTCAACGGTGCCGCCGCGCTCGCCGGCATCGCTGTCGCCGGCCTGCTCCTCAAGCACGGCCCCAACAGTGAAGTAGCTGATTGTCATCAGCGCATTGACGGCGTCCCCGGCCGAAAAACCCGCCTCGCAGAGGAAGCGAAGCTGCGCGTCGGCCGTTTCCATCTGCGGTGCGCCCGGTCGCGTGCCGGCATGGATGCGCGCGCCATCGCGGTAGGCGAGCAGCGCCTGCCTGAAGCTGCGGGCATTCCCGATCAGAAATGAGCGCCAGTCGTCGTCGGCTCTCGGCACCGAATGCGTATGATTCTCCGCCAGCATGGCTTCGGCCAGTGCGTCGAGCAGCGCCCGCTTGTTCCTGAAGTGCCAGTAAAGCGCCGGCTGCTGAACCCCCAACCGTTCCGCCAGTTTGCGTGTCGTCAGACCGTCTACGCCGACCTCGTTCAACAGGTCCAGGGCGGCACGGATCACTGTATTCGGCTGCAACTTTGTCATGCTTGACACTTTATCACTGATAAACATAATATGTCCACCAACTTATCAGTGATAAAGAATCCGCGCGTTCAATCGGACCAGCGGAGGCTGGTCCGGAGGCCAGACGTGAAACCCAACAGACCCCTGATCGTAATTCTGAGCACTGTCGCGCTCGACGCTGTCGGCATCGGCCTGATTATGCCGGTGCTGCCGGGCCTCCTGCGCGATCTGGTTCACTCGAACGACGTCACCGCCCACTATGGCATTCTGCTGGCGCTGTATGCGTTGATGCAATTTGCCTGCGCACCTGTGCTGGGCGCGCTGTCGGATCGTTTCGGGCGGCGGCCGGTCTTGCTCGTCTCGCTGGCCGGCGCTGCTGTCGACTACGCCATCATGGCGACGGCGCCTTTCCTTTGGGTTCTCTATATCGGGCGGATCGTGGCCGGCATCACCGGGGCGACTGGGGCGGTAGCCGGCGCTTATATTGCCGATATCACTGATGGCGATGAGCGCGCGCGGCACTTCGGCTTCATGAGCGCCTGTTTCGGGTTCGGGATGGTCGCGGGACCTGTGCTCGGTGGGCTGATGGGCGGTTTCTCCCCCCACGCTCCGTTCTTCGCCGCGGCAGCCTTGAACGGCCTCAATTTCCTGACGGGCTGTTTCCTTTTGCCGGAGTCGCACAAAGGCGAACGCCGGCCGTTACGCCGGGAGGCTCTCAACCCGCTCGCTTCGTTCCGGTGGGCCCGGGGCATGACCGTCGTCGCCGCCCTGATGGCGGTCTTCTTCATCATGCAACTTGTCGGACAGGTGCCGGCCGCGCTTTGGGTCATTTTCGGCGAGGATCGCTTTCACTGGGACGCGACCACGATCGGCATTTCGCTTGCCGCATTTGGCATTCTGCATTCACTCGCCCAGGCAATGATGGGGTCGGTTCCGGCTGAGGGCGAAATGACACCCTAAGCTTTCGGTTCCTTGGGCCAAAGATATTCGCCAGTCAGTA
>NZ_JBRYHT010000027.1:0-13494 GCF_053309355.1 Citrobacter freundii complex sp. 2025EL-00176
TACTGACTGGCGAATATCTTTGGCCCAAGGAACCGAAAGCTTAGGGTGTCATTTCGCCCTCAGCCGGAACCGACCCCTTATTATCGCGTTACTCGCTTTTCGAATCGCAACCTGTCCATATGAAAACGGGCCAGACTACGGCTTCGAGTTCTACCCCAGTCGGCTTTCCCGATGCGGATTCGCTGGCTGCCTTGCGCGGCTGGTACGCGGGACTCAGCTCTCGCGCGGCCGTTGAACACTACCTGGCGGCACGCAAGGCCGCCGGTCAATCAGCGCGAGGGATGCTGGGGCATATCCGCCGCCAGCTCATCGTTTTCGCCAACAGCCGCCACCGGCCGGATCTGGCCGACGTGTTCCAGCACGCCCCCGAAGAGCGACAGGGGCGCGCGGGTGCCGTCGAACGCGCGATCCGGCTCTTGCCCACGCTGCCGGCGCCGAAGCCCCAGATCAGCGACAGCATCGACCAGTGGCTGTCTCCGAGGACCGTCAGGGCACTGCAGGCGTACGGTATCCACACCCTCTCGGCGCTGACCGTGCGCATTCCCCGCCGGCGTGGCTGGTGGAAAGCCATCGAGGGACTCGGCATGACAGGCGCCCGGCAGGTCGAGGCTTTCTTTGCCGCACATCCGCAGCTCACCGAGCGCGCCCGGGCCCTGATCCCGATTATTCAGCCCAGCGGCATCGTGCCGTGGGAGCAGTTGCGTCTGCCGAACGAAGTCGACGGCTCGCAGGGCAATTTCCGGGCCCCGCGCAACGCTTGCACGCTGAATGCGACCAACGACTACGAGGCCGTGCAGGCCTGGCTGGCGCTGCACGAGACTGTCGCCACACAGCGCGCCTATCGCAAGGAGGCTGCGCGGCTAATCCTGTGGGCCATCGTCGAACGCGGACGGGCGCTATCATCCCTGACCACGGACGATGCAATCGCGTACCGGGCCTTTGTCCGGCACCCGACCCCGCGCGAGCGTTGGGTGGGGCCACCTCGACCACGCGATTCGGTGGAATGGCGCCCCTTCTCGGGCGGCTTGTCCGCACGCTCGGCAGCGTATGCGCTGACGGTGCTCTCGGCGCTGTTCCGGTGGCTCATCGAGCAGCGCTATGTGCTGGCCAACCCTTTCGCCGGCGTCAAGGTACGCGGTCACGCCTTGCGGCCCGCACTGGATACGGCGCGAGGCTTTACCGAGGGAGAATGGCTACTGCTGCGCGCCATTGCAGACGGCCTGGAATGGTCCTACGGCTGGTCCGAGCCGGCAGCACAACGCCTGCGCTTCATGCTCGACTTCGGCTATGCCACGGGCCTGCGCGCTAGCGAACTGGTCGGCGCCGTCCTGGGTAATGTCCGCCTCGACGAGCACGGTGACCACTGGCTGCATTTGGTTGGCAAAGGTGGCAAACCAGGTAAGGTGGCCTTGCCGCCGCTCGCGTATACGGCGCTGGACCAATACTTGGCACAGCGTCAACTGCCAGTCAGCCGGGAACGGTGGAATCCGAAAACGCCCCTGGTGGGCAGTCTTGGGGAAGACGGTAATGCCGGCATCACCGGCCCTCACCTTTGGTGCGTGTTGCGAAGATTCTTTACGCAAGCCGCTGAGGCCATTGAGGCCGATCATCCGGTCGCCGCCGAAAAGCTGCGCCGTGCCACGCCTCATTGGATGCGTCACAGTCATGCCAGCCATGCGTTGGCCCGGGGAGCTCAGCTCACCGCGGTGCGCGACAACCTACGCCATGCGTCGATCGCCACGACGTCGATGTATTTGCATGGCGATGAGCTCGAGCGCGCCAGGCAGATGCGGCAGGCTTTTGGCGCTCGTCACGTCAAGCGAGGAGTCGACTGAATTTTCATCATACGGAATGACGGAATTTTCTGGGATTCCCGCTTAGAACCCCTGCTTAATTTTCAGGCCTGAACAGGGCCTGAATCCTGCAGACCTGAGATGTGCTGTAACCGGTGGCTTCAGCAGTTTCTCTTATGCTCAGTTTCTTGACCTGTCGGTAATACAGAACTTTCTTATGTCGTTCCTGATCGGCCTGTTTGCCCCGGTATTTTCCCAGCGTATGTGCCCGTTCAATTCCCTGCTTCTGCCGATGGCGGCGGCTCAGCCAGTCCTTATGCGACATCGCGGCCATCAGGTCGATAAGCATATTATTGATGGCGGTTATCACGGCGCGGGTGATTGGGTCAGCCTGCGAAGGATCTTTATCTGACAGCGCCTGCCATGAGGTGGGTACATCGAGGCTGACAATCCGCAGCTCGTGTTGCTCGATTTGCTTTTTCAGCGTCATCCAGTCGCTGTTGCTCAGACGGGTCAGACGGTCTATCTGCTCGACCAGTAAAATATCATTGCGGTGACTGTCCATCAGTAAGCGCCCCAGTTCCGGGCGGTCAAGTTTTGTACCGCTGATGTTCTCCCGGTAGTAACTGGCTATTTTATGTCCCCGCTCCTGAACAAACTGCTCCAGCATCTCTTTTGCCCGATCGGCGAACTGATCTTCCGTCGATGCCCTTAAATAAGCTCTGATGAACATTTTTCCACCACGTTATCGCATTTAAGTTATTGCATTTAATCTATCGCATATAGGTTATGTCATTCATCGTGTGCCGTCACGTTTTGAATATGGCGTCAGGGTGTACCCTTATGCGATAACCATTTTTGCTAAAAATACCGCATCGGATAATTTATGAGGGAAACTATATGGCAAGGAGGCAGATTCTTTCTCTGTCGGAAAGAGAATCATTACTGGCATTACCGGACGATGAGTTAACGCTGACACGAATGGCCTATTTCAGTGAGCATGATCTGGCGCTTATCAGTGCTCACCGTAAACCTGCCAGCCGTTTTGGTTTTGCCGTCCTTCTTTGCTATCTGAAAAATGTCGGCTTTGCACCGGATAAAAAAATCCCACCCTCTGATGCGCTGCTGAAGCATATCGCCAGCAGGCTAAAACTTACCGGGGATCTCTGGCCTGCTTACCTTTCCGGCAGGGATACCACCCGGCGCGAGCATTTAACCGAACTGTACCGCTATCTTGGCGTAAAAGCGTTCACCGGCAAAATACAGCAGGACTGTATTACACACCTGCTGCCGATGGCGACGCGCACCGATAAAGGTATTCTCCTGGCCGAAGAACTGCTGGTCTGGCTCCGGAAGAACAACGTGATAATCCCCGCGATTGATGTCGTGGAGCGTACCTGTGCGGAGGCCATGGCTGGCGGCGATAAAATCGTATTTCAGACCCTGAATGCCCCGTTAACTCCGGCTCACAGGGATGCCCTTGATCGTTTACTTGAGTCCTCAGATAATCAGTTTTCCAGACTGACATGGCTTCTGCAACCGCCAGGTAAAATCAATGGTAAGAACGTGCTACAACACCTTGATCGGCTCAGTAGCATTGAATCGCTGGCGTTACCGGAAGGTATAGATCGTACCATTCACCAGAACCGGTTGCTGAAACTGGCGCGGGAAGGCCGGAAGATGAGTAGCCGGGATTTGACCCGATTTTCAGCAGCCCGGCGTCATGCGATCTTGGTGTGCGTGCTGGAAGAAGCCCGAGCCACACTGACAGATGAAGTGATTGAGCTGCATGAACGCATGCTGAACAGCCTGTTCAGCAAAGCCAAAAGAACACAGGCTGAGCGCCTTCAGCAGACCGGAAAGCTGATCCAGTCAAAACTGAGGCAGTACATCGATGTCGGCCAGGCACTGTCTGAAGCCCGTGATTCCGGTGGCGATCCATGGCTCGCAATAGAAAACATACTGCCATGGCCTGAATTTGTCGCCAGTCTGGAGGAAACACGCCATCTCGCCAGGAAAAATAATTTTGATCCGCTGCATATTATTACTGAGAAATACAGCACATTACGGAAATATGCCCCGCGCATGTTATCCGCTTTACAGTTAGTCGCCACCCCGGCAGCGCAACCTCTGGCTGATGCGCTGGTTGTGATCAAGGATATGTACCGGAAGCAGTCACGTAAAGTTCCGGCGACAGCGCCGCTTGAGTTTGTCCCTGAAAGCTGGCGCAAGGTGGTGATTACACCTGCGGGTGTTGACCGGCAGTACTATGAATTTTGTGCGCTCAGCGAGCTTAAGGGGGCATTGCGCTCCGGGGACATCTGGGTTAAAGGCTCACGCCGCTACAAAAACTTTGATGATTACCTCATTCCCGAAAAGGACTTTGACAAACTCACACCGGCGCTACCCCTGCCCGTATCTGCTGATTATCATGAGTACATTACCAGCCGTATGACCCTGCTTCAGTCCAGACTTGAAGAGGTCAATGCCATGGCTGCCCTTGGTGAGCTGCCCGATGTGGAAATATCTGACAGGGGAGTAAAAGTATCTCCGCTGGATAATTGCGTCCCGGTGCAGGTTTCACCGCTGGCAGAGCTGGTTTACAGCATGCTACCGCGTCCTAAAATCACGGAAATTCTCGATGAGGTAAACAGCTGGACGACGTTTACCCGACATTTTTCGCATATAAAAAATGACATTACCCGTCCCGATACCCGCCTGCTCCTCACCACCATCCTTGCGGATGGCATCAATCTTGGTCTGACCAAAATGGCGGAAGCCTGCCCCGGAAGCACCAAATCATCACTGGAAGATATCCAGGCATGGTACATCCGCGACGAAACCTATTCAGCCGCCCTTGCAGAGCTGGTAAACGCGCAGGGGAAAAGACCACTTGCGGCATTCTGGGGAGACGGGACAACGTCATCATCAGACGGACAAAATTTCAGAACAGGCAGCTCAGGCCGCTACGCAGGGCAGGTTAACCCGAAATACGGGCAGGAGCCCGGACGTCAGTTTTATACCCATATTTCGGATCAATACAGCCCGTTTTATACCTGCATAATCAGTCGAGTCAGGGATTCAACCCATGTTCTCGATGGCTTGCTGTACCACGAAAGCGACCTGGAAATCAGGGAGCATTACACCGATACAGCGGGTTTCACCGATCATGTCTTTGCCCTGATGCATCTGCTGGGATTTGCGTTCTGTCCGCGAATCAGGGATCTCCACGACAAGAAGCTGTTTATCCAAGGGAAAGCAGACCGGTACCCGGCGCTTCAGTCACTGATATCAACGACCAGCCTGAATCTGAAAGAGATCGAAATTCACTGGCGTGAAGTGCTGCGTCTGGCGACCTCGATAAAGCAGGGAACCGTGACAGCATCTCTGATGCTGAAAAAGCTGGCCAGCTACCCCAAGCAAAACGGACTTGCCAAAGCACTGAGAGAAATTGGCCGCATTGAGCGAACGCTGTTTATGCTCGACTGGTTCCGCGATCCTACACTGCGTCGGCGAGTACAGGCGGGGCTGAATAAAGGAGAAGCCCGTAACGCGCTGGCGCGGGCGGTATTCCTGCACCGGCTGGGTGAAATCAGGGACCGAAAACCGGAAAATCAGAGTTATCGCGCCAGTGGGCTTACGCTGCTGACGGCTGCTATCTCACTGTGGAATACCGTCTATATGGAAAGGGCGATCGATGCCCTGAAGCGTAAAGGGGTGAAGATCAACGAGCAACTGCTGTCACATTTGTCGCCGTTAGGCTGGGAGCACATTAATCTGACAGGGGATTATATCTGGAAAAGCAACAGGATACCGGCTTCCGGTAAGTTTCGTCGGTTGAGACCCGCTAAAGTCGAAAGGTCAAAAAATAGCCTTAACGAATGGAAGGGACTTCCCCTGATTATGCGCCTGATTAACTCTTGTGCAATCATGGGGTACACATCGTCCCGGAGGAATTCGTTATGACTATCACGACTGTCGGTATCGATCTTGCTAAAAATGTGTTTGCTGTTCACGGTGTTGATCAAAATGGTAGAACTGTTCTGGTTAAGCCTAAAGTATCGCGTGCTGCACTTCCTGAGTTAATTGCAAGTTTGCCTCCCTGTGTTATCGGGATGGAAGCATGCTCCGGGGCTCACTACTGGGCAAGATTGTTTCGGCAGTATGGTCATGAGCCACGTCTGATGGCTGCTAAGTTTGTATCGCCTTATCGTATGGCCGGAAAATCAGGAAAAAATGATGCAGCTGATGCTCAGGCTATCTGTGAAGCTGTTCGTCGTCCGCATATGCGGTTCGTACCAGTGAAAGACGAAAGCCAGCAGGCCATGCAGTGTTTACATCGTACCCGTCAGGGTTTTATCGAAGAGAAAACAGCAACGTATAATCGTCTGCGAGGATTGATATCTGAATTCGGTGTCATCGCGCCACAAAGTGCTGATGCCCTGCGCCACATGGTTTCTGTGCAGAAGAGCTCTTTACCGCTTCAGGTTCAGCAATGTGTTGATGATTTGATGGAACACGTTGATCGCATTGAAGCTAACATCACTGAATATGACCGAATTTTGTCCCACATAGCCAAAACAGATCATCGCAGTCAGCGGCTGATGGAGCTAAAGGGCGTTGGTCCCACAACGGCCTGTGCACTGGTCGCCAGTATCGGTAATGCACATGATTTTAAAAATGGACGTCAACTGGCAGCCTGGCTGGGGCTGACGCCATCACAATACAGCAGCGGGGGAAAGTCGAAACTCGGCAGGATCACAAAAGCCGGTGATTCGTATCTGCGAACGCTTCTGGTTCAGGGGGCTCGTTCAGTGCTTATTGGCGCCGGGAAAAGGACTGACTCATTCAGCCGTTGGGTTTGTATGTTGGTTGAGCGCAGAGGGTACTGGCGGGCTGTTGTGGCCATCGCCGCCAAAAATGCGCGGCTGTGTTGGGCATCACTACATTACGGTGATGATTTCCGGCTGTACTCAGTCAACTAAAGCTCGAAGCTGTATAACCATCTGACCTGCAATTCGTTGATGATAAAGGGTTAGACCCCGTGAGGCCTATCTGGCTATTGTACAGGATATACGTATCCGCTTAACGAACAAGAACCTCACGCGCGTCTTTCATCAGGGCCCGAATCGATGACGATTCATCATGGCCGTTTATAGTACCGCAGTCTCTCCCCTTTATTTTTACTGAAGAGCAGACAGAAACCATAAATACCGGCTTTGACATGCCGGGGAAGTCCTTATAGTACAATAATTTTCGATATCCAAACTGACCCCTAATAGTTCTTCCTCAGTGAAACCACTGATTTTAATGAAGTCAGGATTAACGTACGTGATATGGCTTTGAGGGGAGGGTAATGACTCCAACTTATTGATAGTGTTTTATGTTCAGATAATGCCCGATGACTTTGTCATGCAGCTCCACCGATTTTGAGAACGACAGCGACTTCCGTCCCAGCCGTGCCAGGTGCTGCCTCAGATTCAGGTTATGCCGCTCAATTCGCTGCGTATATCGCTTGCTGATTACGTGCAGCTTTCCCTTCAGGCGGGATTCATACAGCGGCCAGCCATCCGTCATCCATATCACCACGTCAAAGGGTGACAGCAGGCTCATAAGACGCCCCAGCGTCGCCATCGTGCGTTCACCGAATACGTGCGCAACAACCGTCTTCCGGAGCCTGTCATACGCGTAAAACAGCCAGCGCTGGCGCGATTTAGCCCCGACGTATCCCCACTGTTCGTCCATTTCCGCGCAGACGATGACGTCACTGCCCGGCTGTATGCGCGAGGTTACCGACTGCGGCCTGAGTTTTTTAAATGGCGGAAAATCGTGTTGAGGCCAACGCCCATAATGCGGGCGGTTGCCCGGCATCCAACGCCATTCATGGCCATATCAATGATTTTCTGGTGCGTACCGGGTTGAGAAGCGGTGTAAGTGAACTGCAGTTGCCATGTTTTACGGCAGTGAGAGCAGAGATAGCGCTGATGTCCGGCGGTGCTTTTGCCGTTACGCACCACCCCGTCAGTAGCTGAACAGGAGGGACAGCTGATAGAAACAGAAGCCACTGGAGCACCTCAAAAACACCATCATACACTAAATCAGTAAGTTGGCAGCATCACCTAGGATTACAGGGGCATTCAGTTGAAAGGCGGCCCAGCCACTGGCATCACATACAGCGGATGTCACATTTGAACCGTCAATACAAGCAATCACATTTGTCATCGTTTTATTCCTTTGTTGTTGTGTTGCTAATGGCTTAGTGACCAGACATCATTTTTTCAACTTCTTCTGGCTTATCGTGTACCCCAAATTTATCGACTATGGTGGCACTGGCTTCGTTAAGGCCAATCAACTCAACCTCAGTCCCCTCGCGGCGGAATTTAATCACTACCTTGTCGAGGGCCGATACCGCGGTAATATCCCAAAAATGTGCTTGAGATAAGTCGATAGTCACTTTATCAACCACTTCCCTAAAATCGAATGAATTACTGAACTTATCTGATGAAGCAAAAAAGACTTGTCCAATAACCTGATAATGGCGACCAGTGTCAGCAGCAGTCGTTGTACTCTTAACCACCATAAAACGTCCCACTTTATTAGCAAAAAATAGGGACGCGAGTAATACACCTACAAATACCCCAATTGCTAAGTTATGGGTAGCGACCACGACCACAACCGTCGCCACCATCACAAGGTTGGTTGACATAGGATGATGCTTAAGATTACGGATTGAATCCCAAGAGAATGTACCGATAGCCACCATGATCATCACGGCAACCAGTGCCGCCATAGGAATAAGCTTTAACCACTCTCCTAAAAACACCACCATCACAAGTAAAAAAACGCCTGCAGCGAAGGATGATAAACGTCCGCGACCACCCGATTTAACGTTGATGATCGAATGTCAATAAATTCAAAATTCAATCCTATCCTGACGCAATTTACACATGGCATCTGACATCAGGTTAGGGTATGCCTCAACCTGACGGCGGCGAATCACAAGCGTCCGGTTTGACGCTGGTTTCGGTCGCAGTGCTGGCCCGCGCCTGGAAGCGCTGATAGCACTCCAGCCCGCAGAAATGCTCCACGTACTCGGCCCCTTCCGGCGTGAAGGCGGCATCGAGCGGGATTTCCTTGCAGCACACGCAGCAACTGGTGCTCGGTTCATTGGCGTTCATGGTGGTGTTCCTCCATTGGTTGACGAAGCCGACGAAGGCCGCCGCCGGCATCGGCCTGGCGAACAGGAAACCCTGCACCGTGTCGCAACCCGCCTGCCGCAACCACGCAAGGCAGTCGGGTGTTTCCACACCCTCGGCTACCACCTCCATTGTCGTTTTCAGAAGACGGCTGCACTGAACGTCAGAAGCCGACTGCACTATAGCAGCGGAGGGGTTGGATCCATCAGGCAACGACGGGCTGCTGCCGGCCATCAGCGGACGCAGGGAGGACTTTCCGCAACCGGCCGTTCGATGCGGCACCGATGGCCTTCGCGCAGGGGTAGTGAATCCGCCAGGATTGACTTGCGCTGCCCTACCTCTCACTAGTGAGGGGCGGCAGCGCATCAAGCGGTGAGCGCACTCCGGCACCGCCAACTTTCAGCACATGCGTGTAAATCATCGTCGTAGAGACGTCGGAATGGCCGAGCAGATCCTGCACGGTTCGAATGTCGTAACCGCTGCGGAGCAAGGCCGTCGCGAACGAGTGGCGGAGGGTGTGCGGTGTGGCGGGCTTCGTGATGCCTGCTTGTTCTACGGCACGTTTGAAGGCGCGCTGAAAGGTCTGGTCATACATGTGATGGCGACGCACGACACCGCTCCGTGGATCGGTCGAATGCGTGTGCTGCGCAAAAACCCAGAACCACGGCCAGGAATGCCCGGCGCGCGGATACTTCCGCTCAAGGGCGTCGGGAAGCGCAACGCCGCTGCGGCCCTCGGCCTGGTCCTTCAGCCACCATGCCCGTGCACGCGACAGCTGCTCGCGCAGGCTGGGTGCCAAGCTCTCGGGTAACATCAAGGCCCGATCCTTGGAGCCCTTGCCCTCCCGCACGATGATCGTGCCGTGATCGAAATCCAGATCCTTGACCCGCAGTTGCAAACCCTCACTGATCCGCATGCCCGTTCCATACAGAAGCTGGGCGAACAAACGATGCTCGCCTTCCAGAAAACCGAGGATGCGAACCACTTCATCCGGGGTCAGCACCACCGGCAAGCGCCGCGACGGCCGAGGTCTTCCGATCTCCTGAAGCCAGGGCAGATCCGTGCACAGCACCTTGCCGTAGAAGAACAGCAAGGCCGCCAATGCCTGACGATGCGTGGAGACCGAAACCTTGCGCTCGTTCGCCAGCCAGGACAGAAATGCCTCGACTTCGCTGCTGCCCAAGGTTGCCGGGTGACGCACACCGTGGAAACGGATGAAGGCACGAACCCAGTGGACATAAGCCTGTTCGGTTCGTAAGCTGTAATGCAAGTAGCGTATGCGCTCACGCAACTGGTCCAGAACCTTGACCGAACGCAGCGGTGGTAACGGCGCAGTGGCGGTTTTCATGGCTTGTTATGACTGTTTTTTTGTACAGTCTATGCCTCGGGCATCCAAGCAGCAAGCGCGTTACGCCGTGGGTCGATGTTTGATGTTATGGAGCAGCAACGATGTTACGCAGCAGGGCAGTCGCCCTAAAACAAAGTTAGATGCACTAAGCACATAATTGCTCACAGCCAAACTATCAGGTCAAGTCTGCTTTTATTATTTTTAAGCGTGCATAATAAGCCCTACACAAATTGGGAGTTAGACATCATGAGCAACGCAAAAACAAAGTTAGGCATCACAAAGTACAGCATCGTGACCAACAGCAACGATTCCGTCACACTGCGCCTCATGACTGAGCATGACCTTGCGATGCTCTATGAGTGGCTAAATCGATCTCATATCGTCGAGTGGTGGGGCGGAGAAGAAGCACGCCCGACACTTGCTGACGTACAGGAACAGTACTTGCCAAGCGTTTTAGCGCAAGAGTCCGTCACTCCATACATTGCAATGCTGAATGGAGAGCCGATTGGGTATGCCCAGTCGTACGTTGCTCTTGGAAGCGGGGACGGACGGTGGGAAGAAGAAACCGATCCAGGAGTACGCGGAATAGACCAGTTACTGGCGAATGCATCACAACTGGGCAAAGGCTTGGGAACCAAGCTGGTTCGAGCTCTGGTTGAGTTGCTGTTCAATGATCCCGAGGTCACCAAGATCCAAACGGACCCGTCGCCGAGCAACTTGCGAGCGATCCGATGCTACGAGAAAGCGGGGTTTGAGAGGCAAGGTACCGTAACCACCCCATATGGTCCAGCCGTGTACATGGTTCAAACACGCCAGGCATTCGAGCGAACACGCAGTGATGCCTAACCCTTCCATCGAGGGGGACGTCCAAGGGCTGGCGCCCTTGGCCGCCCCTCATGTCAAACGTTATGCAGCCAAATCCCAACAATTAAGGGTCTTAAAATGGTAAAAGATTGGATTCCCATCTCTCATGATAATTACAAGCAGGTGCAAGGACCGTTCTATCATGGAACCAAAGCCAATTTGGCGATTGGTGACTTGCTAACCACAGGGTTCATCTCTCATTTCGAGGACGGTCGTATTCTTAAGCACATCTACTTTTCAGCCTTGATGGAGCCAGCAGTTTGGGGAGCTGAACTTGCTATGTCACTGTCTGGCCTCGAGGGTCGCGGCTACATATACATAGTTGAGCCAACAGGACCGTTCGAAGACGATCCGAATCTTACGAACAAAAGATTTCCCGGTAATCCAACACAGTCCTATAGAACCTGCGAACCCTTGAGAATTGTTGGCGTTGTTGAAGACTGGGAGGGGCATCCTGTTGAATTAATAAGGGGAATGTTGGATTCGTTGGAGGACTTAAAGCGCCGTGGTTTACACGTCATTGAAGACTAGTCCTTTGCATAACAAAGCCATCAAACCGGACGCCAGAGATTCCGCGCCTGTTGCGCATGGCTTCGCCATTTTATGCGCAATAGGCGCGCCACCCTGTCGCCGTTTATGGCGGCGTTAACCCAAAGGAGTATCGTGAAAATATCACTAATGGCTGCAAAAGCAAGAAATGGGGTTATTGGCTGCGGCTCGGATATCCCGTGGAACGCTAAAGGTGAGCAGCTGCTTTTTAAAGCAATAACTTACAATCAATGGCTCTTAGTCGGCCGTAAAACATTTGAGGCAATGGGGGCTCTCCCAAATAGAAAGTATGCAGTTGTCAGCCGCTCAGGATCGGTAGCTACTAACGATGATGTGGTTGTGTTTCCATCTATAGAAGCAGCAATGAGGGAGCTAAAGACTCTTACGAACCATGTTGTTGTTTCTGGTGGTGGAGAGATCTACAAGAGTCTGATCGCCCATGCCGACACGCTACATATCTCGACAATAGATTCCGAGCCAGAGGGCAATGTTTTCTTTCCGGAAATCCCCAAAGAGTTCAATGTGGTGTTCGAGCAGGAATTTCATTCAAATATAAATTATCGCTATCAAATCTGGCAAAGGGGTTAACCATCCAAGCCATCGGACACATTTTGCTTCGCTGCGCTCAAAACGCAAAATGTGCCGCTGCTTAGCGGCGTTAGATGCACTAAGCACATAATTGCTCACAGCCAAACTATCAGGTCAAGTCTGCTTTTATTATTTTTAAGCGTGCATAATAAGCCCTACACAAATTGGGAGTTAGACATCATGAGCAACGCAGTGCCCGCCGAGATTTCGGTACAGCTATCACAGGCACTCAACGTCATCGAGCATCATCTGGGATCGACGTTGCTGGCCGTGCATTTGTACGGCTCTGCACTCGACGGTGGCCTGAAGCCATGCAGTGATATTGATTTGCTGGTTACTGTGACTGCACAGCTCGATGAGACTGTGCGGCAGGCTCTGTTCGTAGATTTCCTGGAAGTTTCCGCTTCTCCCGGCCAAAGTGAAGCTCTCCGTGCCTTGGAAGTTACCATCGTCGTGTACGGCGATGTTGTTCCTTGGCGTTATCCAGCCAGACGGGAACTGCAATTCGGGGAGTGGCAGCGCAAGGACATTCTTGCGGGCATCTTCGAGCCCGCGACAACCGATGTTGATCTGGCTATTCTGCTAACTAAAGCAAGGCAACACAGCCTTGCCTTGGCAGGTTCGGCCGCGGAAGATTTCTTCAACTCAGTCCCGGAAAGCGATCTATTCAAAGCACTGGCCGACACCTTGAAACTATGGAACTCACAACCGGATTGGGCAGGCGACGAGCGGAATGTAGTGCTTACTTTGTCTCGCATTTGGTACAGCGCAGCAACCGGCAAGATCGCGCCGAAGGATGTAGCTGCCAACTGGGTAATGGAACGCCTGCCCGTCCAACATCAGCCCGTGCTGCTTGAAGCCCAGCAGGCTTACCTTGGACAAGGGATGGATTGCTTGGCCTCACGCGCTGATCAGTTGACTGCGTTCATTTACTTTGTGAAGCACGAAGCCGCCAGTCTGCTCGGCTCCACGCCAATGATGTCTAACAGTTCATTCAAGCCGACGCCGCTTCGCGGCGCAGCTTAATTCAGGCGTTAGATGCACTAAGCACATAATTGCTCACAGCCAAACTATCAGGTCAAGTCTGCTTTTATTATTTTTAAGCGTGCATAATAAGCCCTACACAAATTGGGAGTTAGACATCATGAGCAACGCA
>NZ_JBRYHT010000028.1:0-13357 GCF_053309355.1 Citrobacter freundii complex sp. 2025EL-00176
ATGGCAGAAAGAACTGGCCGGTTCTCTCTGCACAGAAAGGATAATACAAGGCCTGATAAGCGCAGCGCCATCAGGCAGTTCGGCGCAAATTGCCGGATGGCGGCATAAATGCCTTATCCGGCCTACCGGACAGCGCCACCGGGCAACCTTTCATCTGTCCTCGTTAGTACTCACGCTCGTCGTCTTCATCCGGCTGTTCCAGCACGCTGTAAGCTACAGAGCAAAACAGTGAGTTCAGACGCTGCATATCGCCCAGCAGCGCCAGGTGCAGAGAACTGGTCTCAATGCTCTGCACGTTCTGCTGATGCAGACGATCCACGTGCGCATGCGAATAACGACGGTTAAGGATGCGGAAACGGTGCTTGCTGCGGCGCAGACGACGGGCGCTGGTCACGTCACCAGAGAAGAATACCGACATCGCCAGTTGCAGATTACTGAGCAATTGATCATACAGTGCATCGAGTTCTTTCAGCCCTTCTACAGAGAAGGCCCGACGCGCTGCCAGCGACTTGTCGGCAATCTCGCTGCCCATACGCTCGACAATATCCGAAGCCTGTTCAAGGTTGAGCGACATTTCGATAATCTCCGCCCAACGGCGTGATTCCTCTTCTGCCAGTTCATCCTTTGGCATCCGCGCCAGGTACAGTTTGATCGCGGTGTAGAGTACGTTGATATCGTCAGCCATCCTGCGCAACTCTTTCTCTTCACGCGGTTCACCGTGCATCACCTTCTTTAGCCCGTCCATCATCTGCTCCATCGCATCGCCAATACGCAGGGCTTCACGGGCGGCATTGGCCAGGGCCAGCGTCGGGGTATCCAACGCACTGATGTCCAGATGCTTAGGCTTCAGGTGGGCGTCGAGTTCCGGCTCATCACGGATAATACGTTTGCAAAAACGCGCCATCGGTTCGGCGAACGGCACCATCGCTATACAACGTACCAGGTTGTAGAAAACATGGAAATAAATAACCAGCTCCGATTTCGGCAGCGGCAGCTCATCCATCAGATTCGCCAACGGATGCACAAACGGCAGGATAATCAGACTCCCCACCAGCTTAAACAGCAGGCTGCCAAGCGCCACGCGACGGGCAGCAGCGTTCGCCGCGCTATTGTTGAGCATCGCCAGCAGGCCGGAGCCAAGGTTGGCACCAATCACCAGGCACAATGCGACAGGAAACGAGATAATGCTGGCAGCGGTCAGGGTTGCCGTCAGCAAAACCGCCGCCAGGCTGGAGTAACTGATAACCGCAAACATAGCGCCAATCAGCGCATCCAGCATAATATCGCCGGTCAGCGAGGCGAAAATAACCTGTACGCCGTTAGCCTGGGTTATCGGCGTGACCGCCTGCACAATCAGCTCCAGCGCCAGTAAAATCAACCCCAACCCAATACCAACCCGCCCTAGTTGCCCAACGCGAGACTGCTTACGTCCGAGAAAAAAGATCACGCCGATGAAAATCAGCAGTGGCGATAACCATGAGAGATCGAAGGTCAGGATACGCGCCATCAGCGCGGTCCCCACGTCGGCGCCGAGTACAATCACCAGCGCAGGGGTAAGCGCCACGAGATCCTGGGCGACAAACGAAGTGACCAGCATGGTGGTGGCGTTGCTGCTTTGCACCAGCGCGGTAACGCCGATACCCGCACAAAAGGCGAGCGGCTTCTTTTCAACGCTACGGCTGAGTACGGTACGCAAGCGCGCGCCAAAGACGCGCATCACGCCGGTACGCACAATATGTGTGCCCCAAACCAGCATAGAGACAGCAGAAAGCAGGTGTAACAGAGTTAGCACGGAATCAGGTTCTCCTTATCGTTATATGTTCCTGAGGTTCATCGCAATGACATCCCGCCTGATGGCGCTACGCTTATCAGGCCTACAAAAATGAGCCATCCGGCAAGCAGTGCCGATGAACGTTCTTTCAGTATAAGGGTTTAAACGTAAGAAAGAGACAGGGCACTCATTGAGCGCCCTGTTTGTTGTAAAGAAAGATGACAGTTTTGTGAATCAGTCAGCGTCGTAGCCCAAATTAGGCGCTAACCAACGTTCAACTTCCGCCACGCTCATGCCTTTACGGAAAGCATAATCTTCAACCTGATCGCGCTGAATTTGCGCCACGGCGTAATACTTGCTGTCAGGATGACTGAAATACCAGCCGGAAACCGAAGCGCCTGGCCACATGGCGAAGGATTCGGTGAGCTTCATCCCGGTATGCGCTTCGACATCCAGCAGTTCCCAGATAGTGGCCTTTTCAGTATGTTCCGGGCACGCCGGATAGCCCGGCGCCGGGCGAATACCCTGGTAGTTTTCGCGGATCAGTTCGTCGTTGCTCAAGTTTTCATTCGGCGCATAGCCCCAGTAAACCTTACGCACGCGCTCGTGCAGATACTCGGCAAAGGCTTCCGCCAGGCGGTCGGCAATCGCCTTCACCATGATCTTGTTGTAGTCGTCATGCTGGGCTTCGAAGGCGTCCGCCAGCGCATCCTCCTCCAGACCGCCGGTAACCGCGAAAGCACCGATGTAATCCGCTTTGCCGCTCAGTTTCGGCGCGACAAAGTCAGACAGGCAGTAGTTGGCGAAACCGACTTTTTCCGTCTGCTGGCGCAGGTGATGACTCACGTTGATAACGTGCGTACGCGTCTCGTCGCGGTAAATCTCAATGTCGTCACCCACACGGTTAGCCGGGAACAACCCCACCACGCCGCGCGGGTTCAGGGTCTTCTCAGCGCTGAGTTTATCCAGCATATCGTTGGCGTCTTTAAACAGGCGCTTCGCCTCTTCGCCTACCACTTCATCTTCGAGGATGCGCGGATACTTCCCGGCCAGCGACCAGGTCATAAAGAACGGCGTCCAGTCGATGTAATTGCGCAGCGTTTCGATGCTGGCCTCGACTTCTTGTACGCCCAGACGATGGGCCACCGGCGGCGTGTAGCTTTCCCAGTCGAAGGCCAGATCGTTATCACGTGCGGCCTGTAACGTTACCGGCGGGGTACGCGGTTTCTTACGCGCATGCTGGATGCGCACGGTTTCGTACTCTTTACGCGTACGAGCGACAAAGTCATCGCGCTGGGTGTCGGAGAGCAGCGCGGCAACGACCCCCACGGTACGCGAGGCGTTTTGCACGTAAACCGTCGGGCCGCTGTAGTTCTGCTCAATTTTCACCGCCGTGTGCGCTTTTGAGGTGGTCGCCCCGCCAATCAACAGCGGAATGGTAAAGCCCTGACGCTCCATCTCTTTCGCCACGTTGACCATTTCGTCCAGCGACGGGGTGATAAGTCCAGAAAGGCCGATCAGGTCGGCATTCACTTCACGCGCCGTTCTGAGGATTTTCTCTGCTGGCACCATCACGCCCAGATCGACGATTTCGTAGTTGTTACATTGCAGCACTACGCCCACGATGTTCTTGCCAATGTCGTGCACATCACCCTTCACGGTGGCGATGACCATCTTGCCGTTGCTGGAGCCTTTCTCTTTACTGGCTTCGATATACGGTTCGAGGTAGGCCACCGCCTGCTTCATCACGCGGGCGGATTTCACCACCTGCGGCAGGAACATTTTGCCCTCGCCAAACAGGTCGCCGACCACGTTCATGCCGTCCATCAGCGGCCCTTCAATAACCTCAATCGGACGCGCAGCCTGCTGACGCGCTTCTTCGGTATCCAGCTCAATAAACTCGGTAATGCCTTTCACCAGCGAGTATTCAAGGCGCTTTTTCACCTCCCAACTACGCCATTCCGCCATTTGGGCGTTCGCGGTGTCGTCGGTTTTGCTGCCACGATATTTCTCCGCCAGCTCCAGCAGACGCTCAGTGCCGTCGTCACGACGGTTAAGGATCACATCTTCAACCGCATCACGCAGTTCGGCAGGCAGGTCGTCATAAATCGCCAGCTGCCCGGCGTTGACGATACCCATGTCCATGCCGTTACGAATCGCGTAGTAGAGGAATACGGCGTGGATAGCTTCACGTACCGGGTCGTTGCCGCGGAACGAGAACGACACGTTGGAGACGCCGCCGGAGATCAGCGCATGCGGCAACTCGCGTTTAATGTCTTCACAGGCACCGATAAAGTCCTGCGCGTAATTGTTGTGCTCATCAATACCGGTCGCCACGGCGAAGATGTTCGGGTCGAAGATGATATCTTCCGGCGGGAAGCCGACTTCTTTGGTCAGAATGTTGTAGGCGCGGCGGCAAATCTCGATTTTACGCTCGCGAGTGTCGGCCTGGCCCTGCTCGTCAAAAGCCATCACCACCACCGCAGCGCCGTAGCGACGCAGCAGCTTCGCGTGATGGATAAAGGTCTCCACCCCCTCTTTCATCGAGATGGAGTTAACGATGCCTTTACCCTGGATGCACTTCAGTCCTTTTTCGATGACTTCCCATTTGGAGGAGTCGATCATAATCGGCACGCGGGCGATATCCGGCTCGCCGGCAATCAGGTTGAGGAAGCGCACCATCGCCGCTTCGGCGTCGAGCATCCCCTCGTCCATGTTGATATCGATAATCTGCGCGCCGCTTTCCACCTGCTGGCGGGCAACGTCGAGCGCTTCGTTGTATTTCTCTTCTTTGATCAGACGCTTAAACTTCGCCGAACCGGTGACGTTGGTACGTTCACCGACGTTAACAAACAGGCTATCGTCGCCAATGTTCAGTGGCTCCAGGCCAGACAGACGGCAGGCCACCGGGATTTCTGGCAACTTGCGCGGCGGTAAACCTTCTACCGCCCGGCTCATCGCAGCGATATGTTCCGGCGTGGTGCCGCAGCAGCCGCCAACCACGTTGAGGAAGCCCGCCTCGGCCCATTCGCGAATCTGCGTCGCCATGGTATCGGCGTCGAGATCGTATTCACCGAAGGCGTTCGGCAGCCCGGCGTTCGGGTGCGCGGTGACGTAGCATTCGGCAATGCGCGACAGTTCCTGTACGTACTGGCGCAGTTCGTCCGGGCCTAACGCACAGTTGAGGCCGAAAGTCAGCGCATCGGCGTGGCGCAAGGAGTTATAGAACGCTTCGGTAGTCTGGCCGGAAAGCGTACGCCCGGATGCGTCGGTAATGGTGCCGGAAAGCATAATCGGCAGCTCAACGCCCAGCGCTTCGAATTCGGTTTTTACCGCGAAAATAGCGGCTTTCGCGTTGAGGGTATCGAAGACGGTTTCAATCAGGATCAGGTCGCTGCCGCCTTCCACCAGCGCTTTGGTGGATTCGCGATAGGCAGCCACCAGTTGGTCAAAGGTAATGTTGCGGTAAGCCGGGTCGTTGACGTCGGGCGAGATGGAGGCCGTACGGTTAGTGGGGCCAAGCACGCCCGCGACATAGCGCGGTTTTTCCGGCGTGCGTGCCGTCCATTCATCTGCCGCCGCGCGCGCCAGTTTAGCTGCCGCAAAGTTGATTTCCGCCGACAGGGATTCCATCTGGTAATCCGCCATGGCGATTGTCGTGGAGTTAAAGGTGTTGGTTTCGATGATATCCGCGTCCGCCTCAAAGTAGGCGTTATGGATCGCGGCAATCACCTCCGGCTTGCTGAGCACCAGCAGGTCGTTGTTGCCCTTCAGGTCGCAGGGCCAGTCGGCGAAGCGCTCGCCGCGGAAATCCTCTTCGCTCAGACGATATCCCTGGATCATGGTGCCCATCCCGCCGTCCAGCACCAGAATACGTTCATTTAACTGCTGACGTAATTGTTCTACTTTGCTGCTCACACTCGCTCCCGACAACGCTCAACCAGACCGAAAAAAACTCAACAGGCCATACTGGCACAAACCTGAGAGGCGGAAAAGAGAACAACGGCCAACATGAGACATGTTCAGCTTCACTCATCCGATCAGTACAGGAATTCTTGCATTATAATCGAATAAAACGAAAATGATTTCCACGATACAGAAAAGGAGTCTGCCATGGTTGCCCCTGTCCCCGCTAAACGCGGTAGAAAACCCGCCGCTGCTACTACGCCTGCAACCGGGCAAGTTCAGTCTCTGACCCGAGGTCTGAAGCTTCTGGAGTGGATTGCGGAATCCAACGGCAGCGTGGCGCTAACCGAGCTGGCGCAGCAGGCCGGCTTACCCAACTCAACAACTCACCGTCTGTTGACTACCATGCAGCAGCAGGGTTTTGTCCGCCAGGTGGGCGAATTAGGCCACTGGGCCGTGGGCGCGCATGCATTTATCGTCGGCAGCAGCTTTTTGCAAAGCCGCAATCTGCTGGCGATAGTCCATCCGATTCTGCGCAAACTAATGGAAGACTCGGGTGAGACGGTAAACCTCGCCGTACTGGATCAAAGCGACCACCAGGCCATTATTATCGACCAGGTGCAGTGCACCCAGCTGATGCGCATGTCTGCGCCTATCGGCGGCAAGCTGCCGATGCACGCCTCCGGCGCGGGCAAGGCATTTTTATCTCAATTGAGTGAAGAACAGGTTACCGGCCTGCTACACCGCAAAGGGCTGCACGCTTACACCCACGCCACGCTGGTATCGCCGGTCCATCTGAAAGAGGATCTGGCGCAGACGCGTAAGCGCGGTTATTCCTTTGATGATGAAGAACACGCGCTGGGCCTGCGCTGCGTGGCGTCGTGCATTTATGATGAACACCGTGAGCCATTCGCCGCCATTTCCATTTCTGGGCCAATCTCACGCATTACTGATGACCGCGTGACCGAGTTTGGCGCGATGGCGATCAAAGCAGCGAAAGAAGTCACGCTGGCATACGGTGGTTTTAGATAAGCAAGGGTTGGGCTGATTTGTAGGCCTTTGCGCCGCCATCAGGCACGGCGTACATTGCCGGATGGCGGCGCAAAGGCCTTATCCGGCCTACGGTCGGTTTCATAACGTACGCTAAACCGCTGCCGACGACGGTAAGCGTAAACATCTTCCACATGACCTTCACGGATCCGCGTTTGCAGCCCTCGCCAGTAGTCGGCGCTGAACAGGTCGGCGTGCATCTCCTCAAACAGCGGCCCGATGCGCGGGTCGGCGCATAGCCAGTGACGAAACTCTTCCGGGAACACATCCCCCGGCGACACGCTGTACCACGGTTCAGCGCTCATCTCATCCTCCGGGTAGCGCGGCGGTGGGATATGGCGGAAATTCACCTCTGTCATATAGCAAATTTCATCGTAGTCGTAGAACACCACGCGCCCGTGGCGGGTCACGCCGAAGTTCTTAAACAGCATATCTCCCGGGAAAATATTGGCGGCGGCCAGCTGACGAATGGCGTTGCCGTACTCTTCTATCGCGTCGCGCAGTTGCTGGCCTTCGACCTGCTCCAGCCAGATATTCAGCGGCACCATGCGGCGTTCGATATACAGATGGCGAATAACAATCTGATCGCCGAGATCGGTAATTTTTTCCGGCGCTTCCTGTAGTAGCAGCGCCATCAGCGCCGGGTCAATTTGCCGTTTATCCAGCACAAAGTTTTCAAACTCCTGCGTATCGGCCATACGCCCGACGCGGTCGTGCTCTTTCACCAGCTGGTAGCAGGCGCGGACGTGCGCGGCGGACATCTCCTTTTGCGGCGCAAATTTGTCTTTGATGATTTTAAACACCCGGTCGAAGCCCGGTAGGGTAAACACCAGCATCACCATGCCGCGGATCCCCGGCGCTTCGATAAATTGCTCATCGCAATCAGCGAGATACAGCAGATATTCGCGGTAGCTTTCGGTCTTCGCGTGTTTCTGACAGCCAATCGCCATATACAATTCGGCGGTGGTTTTACCGGGCAGGATCTCGCGTAGCCACTCCACTAACGCCGCAGGCAGCGGCGCGTAAACCATAAAGTAGGAGCGGGCAAAGCCAAACACAATGCTCGCTTCCGCCGTCGTGGTCAGACAGGTATCGACAAACAGTTCGCCTTCGTCAGTGCGGTGGATTGGCAATAAAAACGGCAGCGTCCCGGAAGGGGTAATCAGCTTACCGACCAGCCAGGCGGCCTTATTGCGATAAAACAGTTCGTTCGCCACCTGTAAATGGCAGCGCTGCAACATATCCGCACCCAGGGTTTCGGTCAGGTGTTCGATGATGTAGTGGATATCACGATGTTTGTTCTGCCACGGTAGACGCAAAGGCAGATCGCTGAGGACGCGGGTGAGCAGCCATTCCCAACCAGTGTCAGGAAAAAAGTCTTTCGCCAGCGGGCGTGGGATCGTGCGAAAACGGCGCTCTGGCTGAGAACTAAAAATAAATAGCCGCTCGGGAGTCAGCGAGCGGTGGTCAAATAACCGGCAGTAAACGGAGTTAAAGAAGCTCTCCGCAATCTCGAAGCGCGGATAATCCGGCAAGAGCCGGGTGTAATGATCTTTCACGCGGAGCAAAAAATCCGCGTCGGTACTTTTGCCGTCAGTAATGCAGCGCAACTGTTCCACCACCAGACCCACATGATGATCGTAAAGGTGAATACGGCTTTTCATCGCCTGCTGAACCGCATGCCAGTCGGCATGTTCAAAACGCTGCTGCGCGCCGGAGGTGACTTCCAGAAAACGCCCGTACTGGGCGTCAAAGCCTTGCAAAATAGTCTGAGCAATCAGTAATTCCAGGCCACGCGTCATCTTTTGCCCTCAACAGTTGTCGGATGGCGGTGCAAGCACCTTATCCGACCTACGATCCCCTGTAGGTCAGATAAGGCGGTTGCCGCCATCCGGCATTGATCAGAACTGCGATTCTTCGGTGGAACCCGTTAACGCGGTAACGGAAGAGGCGCCGCCCTGAATGATGGTGGTAACTTTATCGAAGTACCCGGTACCCACTTCCTGCTGGTGGGACACGAAGGTGTAACCGTCTTTTGCCGCCGCAAATTCTGGCTGCTGAACCTTCTCAACATAGTGGCGCATGCCTTCACCCTGCGCATAGGAGTGCGCGAGGTCGAACATGTTGAACCACATGCTGTGAATACCCGCCAGGGTAATGAACTGGTATTTATAGCCCATATCTGACAGCTGTTGCTGGAAGCTGGCGATGGTTTTGTCATCCAGATTTTTCTGCCAGTTAAACGATGGCGAACAGTTGTAAGCCAGCAGTTTGCCTGGGAATTTCGCATGAATCGCATCGGCAAAGCGCTTCGCCAGTTCGAGGTCCGGTGTGGAAGTTTCACACCACACCAGATCCGCATACGGCGCGTAGGCCAGACCACGGCTGATCGCCTGCTCAATACCCGCGTGTGTACGGAAGAAGCCTTCGCAGGTACGCTCGCCAGTAATGAACTCGCTGTCGTAAGCATCGCAGTCAGAGGTAATCAAATCAGCTGCGTCAGCATCGGTACGCGCAATCACCAGCGTCGGCACGCCCATGACATCAGCAGCCAGACGGGCGGCCACCAGTTTCTGAATAGCTTCCTGAGTCGGCACCAGCACCTTGCCGCCCATGTGACCGCATTTTTTCACCGATGCGAGCTGATCTTCGAAGTGAACGGCCGCTGCACCGGCCTCAATCATCGATTTCATCAGTTCAAACGCGTTGAGTACGCCGCCAAAACCCGCTTCCGCGTCGGCAACGATCGGCAGGAAGTAATCTACGTAGCGCGGATCGTTAGGCTCAATACCGCTTGACCATTGGATCTGATCTGCACGACGGAAAGTGTTGTTGATCCGATCCACCACTGCCGGGACGGAGTTCGCCGGATACAGCGATTGGTCCGGATACATGCTGGAGGCCAGGTTCGCATCTGCTGCCACCTGCCAGCCAGAAAGGTAAACCGCTTCAATGCCAGCCTTCGCCTGTTGCAGCGCCTGGCCGCCGGTCAGCGCGCCGAGGCTGTTGATATACCCTTTCTTCGATTCGCCGTGCAGCAGACGCCACATTTTTGCCGCGCCAAGCTGCGCCAGCGTACATTCCGGGTTGACCGAGCCACGTAATTTCACCACGTCCTCCGCGCTATATGGACGGGTGATGCCTTCCCAGCGCGGTTGAGTCCATTCTTTCTGTAATTCTTCGATTTGTTGAGTACGGGTTTTCATGTGCAGATGCTCCATATTGTTATGTGGTGAGTTAAGCCAGCAGGCGGTAACCTGGCAGGGTCAAGAAATCGATCAGTTCATCAGAGGTAGTGATTTGCTCCATCAGGCGCGCAGCATCGTCAAAACGCCCGCTGCTGTAGCGGTGCTCGCCCAGTTCGTCCTGAATCACCAGCATCTCTTCAGCCAGCATCTGGCGGAACAGCGGTTTGGTCACCGGCTTGCCGTTGCTGAGCGTCTTCTGGTGGTGGATCCACTGCCAGATGGAGGTACGGGAGATTTCGGCGGTGGCCGCATCTTCCATCAAACCGTAAATCGGTACGCAGCCATTACCGGAGATCCACGCTTCGATATACTGCACCGCGACACGGATATTGGCGCGCATCCCCTCTTCGGTACGCTCACCTTCACAAGGTGCCAGCAGTTGCTCTGCGGTAATCGGCGCATCGTCATCACGGGTGATAAACAGTTGGTTTTTGTTTTCGCCCAGCACCTCATCGAAAATCGCCATCGCGGTATCAGCCAGGCCCGGATGAGCAACCCAGGTTCCATCGTGACCGTTATTGGCTTCCAGCGCTTTGTCCGCTTTTACCTTGGTCAGAACCTGATTGTTACGCTCGGCATCTTTACTGGGAATGAATGCAGCCATGCCGCCCATCGCGAACGCGCCGCGTTTATGACAGGTTTTAATCAACAGACGCGAGTAGGCGCTAAGGAACGGTTTATCCATCGTCACCACCTGGCGGTCCGGCAGGACGCGGTCCGGGTGATTCTTCAGCGTTTTGATATAGCTGAAGATGTAATCCCAACGGCCGCAGTTGAGGCCCACAATATGGTCACGCAGTGCATGGAGAATTTCGTCCATCTGGAACACGGCTGGCAACGTTTCAATCAGCAGAGTCGCTTTGATGGTGCCGCGCGGCAGATTAAAGCGGTCCTCTGCATAGCTGAACACTTCACTCCACCAGGCTGCTTCTTGCCAGGCCTGCGTTTTTGGCAGATAGAAATACGGGCCACTGCCTTTTGCCAGCAACGCTTTGTAGTTGTGGAAGAAGTAGAGAGCAAAATCGAACAGGCTGCCCGGGATGGCTTCGCCACGCCAGGTGACGTGTTTTTCCGGCAGATGCAGACCGCGCACACGACACACCAATAAAGCTGGATTGGGTTTGAGTTGATAAATTTTACCCGCTTCATTGGTATAGCTTATGGTGCCATTGACCGCATCGCGCAGGTTGGTCTGCCCGTCGATAACTTTGCTCCACTCAGGAGCCAGCGAATCTTCAAAATCAGCCATAAAGACTTTGACGTTTGCATTCAGCGCGTTGATGACCATCTTGCGCTCAACCGGTCCGGTAATCTCTACGCGGCGATCCAGTAAATCATCAGGAATACCGCGAATTTTCCAGTCACCCTCACGAATGGAAGCTGTTTCCGAAATAAAATCAGGCAACTTACCGTTATCAATATCCTGCTGCTGCTGGATCCGCGCAGCCAGAAGTTTATTCCGCTTAGGCGTAAATCTTGTCACCAGTTCAGTCAGAAACTCCACCGCTTCCCCGGTCAGAATTTGCTGTTCCTGTTCGCCACGCGGCCTGGTGAAGACCAGTTCATCGGTTGTCGTTGCCTGTTGATTCATTGCGTAGTTCCTCGTCATTGATCCAAACACATCCCCAATGCGAACGAAGGATCGTTGTGCGGTTTTCGTTCAGCACAACTAAGACTACTCATTTAAATTTCAAAATCAAAAACAATTTCCATTTTTAATTTAATTATCTATTAACCTATTGATAACAATATAAATAAAATTTAATTACACAGTGAGGTGCGTTTCGGAAATAAAAAAGGCACCCGAAGGTGCCTGATTCAACATGCTGAAACGCTTAAGGATCGTCTGCTACAGAAGATTAATCCAGCGTTGGATTCATGTGACGCAGATCATATGGCGTGATCTGGTAGACGTAATAGTTGAGCCAGTTGGTAAACAACAGATTGCCATGGCTACGCCAGGTTGCCCGCGGTTTGTTTTGCGGGTCATCTTTCGGGAAGTAGTTATAGGGTACTTCCGGGGATAAGCCCGCTTCAACGTCACGAAAATATTCGCTACCAAGCGTGTGCGGGTCATACTCCGGATGACCCGTCACAAAGGCAATACGTTTATCTTTGCTGGCGAACAGATAGGCATCGCCCTCTTCCGTTTCGGCAAAAATCTCGAGATCGGTATAGTCGCGGATAAGTGCGGCAGGGAAATCGGCATAGCGCGAATGAGGGGCCAAAAATGCGTCATCAAATCCGCGCGTCAGCAACGCATGAGGATGCAGAATATGATGCTCATAGACGCCGGAGAGTTTATCCGTGCGGGTTTGCTTGGGTATGCCATACAGGATATTCAATGCGGCCTGTACCGCCCAGCAGACAAACAGCGTCGAGGTAACGTGATCTTTTGCCCACTCAAGAACCTGTTTTATCTGTGGCCAGTAAGCCACGTCATTAAACTCAACCAGACCCAGCGGCGCCCCTGTAACGATCAGTCCATCAAAGTTCTGATCGCAGATATCCTCGAAATTACAGTAAAAGTTATTCAGATGCTCCGTTGGGGTGTTGCGTGACTCGCGAGCATCGATGCGCAATAGCTGAACATCTACCTGTAGCGGTGAGTTAGACAATAAACGCAGGAACTGGTTTTCCGTTTCAATCTTCTTCGGCATCAGGTTGAGGATAAGTACCTTCAGTGGACGAATTTCCTGACCGGAAGCGCGGGATGTCGTCATGACAAAGACATTTTCCTCACGCAAGAAATTGACGGCGGGTAGTTCGTCCTGCACGCGAATTGGCATAACCTGATAACCTCACTACATACGTTTAAACGTTTAGACATCCAGATAGCTGAAGATACCCAGGAATCAGCAAAATGTCGAGCCTGCATCCTCAAGTTGAGAAAGTTTCACGGTTCCTTGCTGTAGAATAGTGCAGTAAAGAAAAAAGGAGAATGCTATGACCCTTACCATTCGTCGTTCGCGTCAGGACGAAGGAGACAAGTTAGTTTCAATTTGGTGTCGTTCAGTGGATGCCACGCACCATTTCCTCTCTGCGGATTATCGGGTTGAACTGGAACAACTGGTACGTTCTTTTTTACCAGAAGCCCCTCTATGGGTTGCAGTGACAGAGCAGGATGAGCCAGTCGCCTTTATGCTCCTGACCGATCAGCATATAGATGCCCTGTTTGTCGATCCGGATGTGCGTGGTAGTGGCGTTGGTAAGCTGCTGATTGAACATGCTTTATCAATGAGTTCAACGCTAACAACCGACGTTAACGAACAGAATGAGCAAGCGGTTGGATTCTACAAGAAGATGGGATTCAGCGTGACGGGGCGTACAGAGGTGGACGATCTCGGGCGACCATACCCCTTGCTCAACCTCGTGCGCGGGT
>NZ_JBRYHT010000029.1:0-3665 GCF_053309355.1 Citrobacter freundii complex sp. 2025EL-00176
GGGGTCGGTTCCGGCTGAGGGCGAAATGACACCCTAAGCTTTCGGTTCCTTGGGCCAAAGATATTCGCCAGTCAGTAGAATGTGCGCCCAGCCCAATGGGGATATGTGGGGAAGAAATTCAGGGGGAACATCCAACCCTTCGTTCCGCCGCTCCGTGACGGCATGACCAAGATGGACGGTATTCCAGTAAATGATCACCGCAGTCAATAAATTGAGCCCAGCGATTCGGTAGTGCTGCCCCTCTGTCGTGCGATCGCGAATTTCCCCCTGCCTCCCGATACGGAGCGCATTTTTGAGCGCATGGTGGGCCTCTCCCTTGTTAAGACCGATCTGAGCACGCCGCTGCATGTCCGTATCCAGGATCCACTCAATAATGAAAAGGGTCCGTTCAATACGACCAACTTCACGAAGCGCAACTGCAAGGTTGTTTTGTCGTGGGTAAGAAGCGAGCTTGCGCAGGAGTTGGCTGGGCCTGATTTTGCCAGCGGTCATCGTCGCGGCACAACGGAAAATATCAGGCCAGTTCGCAACGATAAGATCCTCCCGGGCTTTTCCACCTACCAACTTGCGTAACTCCCTGGGGGTCGTATCGGGATTAAATACGTACAACCGCTTCGATGGCAGATCCCTGATTCGCAGAACGAGATTGTAGCCGAGCAGGCTACTGGCTCCGAACAAATGGTCGGTGAATCCTGCTGTATCGGCATACTGTTCGCGAACATGGCGACCGACCTCGTTCATCAGTAGTCCATCGAGAATATACGGTGCCTCGCTCACGGTCGCCGGGATCGACTGACAAGCGAATGGCGCGAACTGGTCGCTTACGTGAGTATACGCTTTGAGGCCGGGAACAGAACCATATTTGGCATTGACCATGTTCATGGCTTCGCCATGCCGCGCTGTCGGGAAAAACTGACCATCGCTCGATGCTGACGTGCCCATCCCCCAGACGCGTGACATCGGCAGTTTACCCTGCGCGGCCACCACAATTGCCAATGCCTGGTTCATGGCTTCGCTTTCAACATGCCAGCGGGCAAGGCGTGAGAGCTGCCAGTAATCATGCGTGTTTGTAGCTTCCGCCATCTTACGCAGGCCCAGATTGAGCCCTTCAGCGAGCAGGACGTTGAGCAGACCGATCCGGTCGCGACATGGAGCCCCGGTTCTCAGATGGGTAAACGCATCTGTGAAACCAAGGGCTGCATCAACTTCAAGCAGCATGTCGGTAATCCGAACGGACGGCATTCGGCGATACAGATCCAGTATGAGTGCCTCGGCACCATCCGGCACGTCTGCTGTCAACCTGTCGATCCGCAACGTTCCATCTTCTATGCTACCGTGCGGAATAGTGCCGTTACGGGCAGCCCGGGCCAGCCGCTTAAGAGCGATCGTGAGTCGCGCCTTTCTGTCTGCCAGCCAATCCTGTGGGTTGGAAGGCACGGCCAGTTTTGCATTTTCCTGCGCCGCGATCATCGGCACCAGTACCTGCTTGAGGTCACCATAGCGGCGCGAATGAGCGAGCCAGACATCTCCGGAACGAAAAGCATCCCGGAGGTGAAAGAGTACCGCCACTTCCCAAAGACGGGTATCTCCTTTTTCCTGAGCTCGTAAATGACGGTTCCATTTGGAGCTGGGCCGCAGGAAACGCCTTTCTGGCGATGCAACACCTTTCATCTCTCCGATCGACAAAGCTGCTGCTACCAATGGTCCGGCGACCGGCGCGGCTTCGAGCTTCAGACAGCGCAACATGCGGGGCGCATAACGACGAAAGCGATGGTATCCCTGCCCGACATATGCAAGAGGCTCATCGGCTAGCGTGTTGCTGAGTTGAGTCCCTGTCGCTACCAGTTGAGCGAGCCGGTCCCATGCAACCGAACTGGCGACAGCCATCTCCAGCGGGGTTCCGTCACTGCGGGCCTCAAGCAACGAAGCTCCCAGCGCGGTGAAGGTACGGATCGTATCCGTGAGTGTGGCTTTAGAGCCGGAAATTGTTTCGTCATGCTGGCGCTTCGCTTCCCGCCAGGTTTTTCCTACGATCCTGTCATGGGTTTCGACTATGGCATCAGCAATCGCCGCTTCCCACTCCACAACACAGACGGCAAGGATCGCCCAGCGGCGGTCCGAAGTGATGTCACGCAAACCGTCGGTGAAGTAGCGTTCACCCTGCCGACGCAGCCGGGCAATGCGATGGGCAGGTATGCTGGCCAAAGCACTATGATTGATATTCAGGGTACGCAGAAATTCGAGCCTGTCGAGCAAACGGTTAGCAGCAGCCGAGTTGTTACCAACCTCGAAGTTGCGAAGCCAGATGAAACGACTGATATTGCCGGCGAGCATTTCACTCAGAAGTTTGTCCAGGTGATCGCGAACATCCGCTGTTAAATTTTCCGCAATCCGCGTTTCAATCCGCCGCTCAGCGGCGACCAGAGCATCCGCGCACAAGCGCTCGATTGTCGATACTGCGGGCAGAATGGTGGAAGTTTCCCGACACCGCACAATAAAACGATGAGCAAGATCCTCGTTTGATCTGGCATCTTCGGCCTGGCCGAAAGTCCACTCCCGCAGATCACGGGCACCACGGCCCGTGAAGGTCTTGTAGCCGTAAATTTCGCGCAGCGTGTCCATGTGCTGCTGACGGGTTTGGCGCCGTGTGGCATAAGTGAGAAGCGCATCAGCCGGAACTCCAAGCTGAGCACCGACGAAGGAAAGGACTTCACGCGGGATCATCTCACCAGGAGCCAGTGCACGGCCCGGATATCGTAAGGCACAAAGTTGCAGGGCAAAGCCAATCCTGTTTTCCGGTCTGCGGCGCTGCCTAATGTTTTCCAGGTCATCATCGCCCAGCGTGTAGAACTTCAGTAGCGACAGTTCGTCCGTGGGCAGATCGAACAGCGCTGCTCGCTGCCGTTCGGTGAAAATATGGCGTCGTGACATACAAATTCGTCCCTTTTGAAGTATAGTCTGTTTTGGACAACAGCCAGCCCATATAAATCAGGGCGTTCCGATACAAAAATCCAGGAGGGTTCAATTGGGACATCGTGCCGCCATTTACTGCCGGGTTTCAACAGCGGATCAGTCTTGTGAACGCCAGGAATTTGATCTGCGAGCCTTCGCCGGCCGTGCCGGCTACGACGTGGTGGGAATATTTAAGGAAACAGGTTCAGGAACTAAACTCGACCGGGCCGAGCGAAAGAAAGTCCTGGCGCTTGCCCAGTCCAGACAAATTGATGCAATCCTGGTCACTGAGCTTTCCCGGTGGGGGCGCTCGACGCTCGATCTGCTCAATACGCTACGTGAACTGGAGAACTGGAAGGTTTCCGTGATAGCCATGAATGGAATGGCGTTCGATCTTTCGTCGCCGTATGGACGAATGCTGGCGACGTTTCTTTCCGGCATTGCGGAGTTTGAGCGGGATCTCATCAGCGAGCGGGTCAAGTCAGGCCTTGCTGTTGCGAAGGCACGTGGTAAGAGGCTTGGTCGTCAGGCCGGAGTGCGACCAAAATCAGACCGACTTTTGCCTAAGGTGGTTGCGATGAGGGCCGAGGGACGCAGCTATCGCTGGATCGCACGCGAGCTCGGTATCAGCAAGAATACCGTCGCTGACATCGTGCAACGACACAGAGCTAACGCTTAGGGTGTCATTTCGCCCTCAGCCGGAACCGACCCCA
>NZ_JBRYHT010000030.1:0-2984 GCF_053309355.1 Citrobacter freundii complex sp. 2025EL-00176
TTGGTGGAGCTAAGCGGGATCGAACCGCTGACCTCTTGCATGCCATGCAAGCGCTCTCCCAGCTGAGCTATAGCCCCGTCACGTAAAGCTTGTCGAGTTGACGGGCGGCATCATATGAATTCCCTTCGCGTGTGTCAACGGCAAAATTAACTCATAGAATTCAATCGCTGAAAAAGCAGTCAAATGAAGAACATTGCGTAACAACTCGCATTCAGTAGTTAAACGCGTCACGGTTTCTACTAAAATGGTGCTATAAAATGGGCCACTAATTAACCCCACGACTACTCAGGGAATCGTTATGTTCAAGGAACGGATGACGCCAGAAGAGCTTGCTAATCTGACCGGATACAGCCGACAGACCATCAATAAATGGGTGCGCAAGGAAGGTTGGGCTACATCACCAAAACCAGGCGTTCAGGGCGGTAAGGCCCGTCTGGTTCACGTCACCGAACAAGTTCGTGAATACATTCGTAGCGCTGAACGTTCAGCCGAAGGTTTATCAGATAACTTATCGTTATCCGGTGATACTTCAATTGAGGCGCTGCTGATTAGACTCGCCAAAGAGATGACGCCGTCAGAACAGAAAATGTTTACGTCACTGATCCTGCGTGAAGGCATTACGGGTTTATTACAACGCTTAGGGATCCGCGAAAACAAATAATATGAAAAAATTACGCAGCAAAATGACGACCGAAGAGCTGGCGGAATGTCTCGGAGTAGCCAAACAAACCGTCAATCGTTGGATTAGAGAGCAAAACTGGACCACCGAAAAGTTTCCCGGCGTTAAAGGCGGTCGCGCAAGACTGATTCATATCGACTCCGGCGTCCGCACGTTTCTGCTCAACATTCCCGCTTTTCGCAAAGTTCCTGAGGTTTATCAGGCCGAAGAACCGCTGGCAGAATACACCCATGTAGTGCGCAGCCATGCCTGCCGCCAGATAATCAGCGCGCTGGACAATATGTCTCCAACGGAACAAGAAAAGCTGGCGATGTATATCTCGCGCGAAGGCATTCGCACTTTCCTTACCCGTCTGGGGATTGATGAGTCTGAATAACGGGTAAAAAAAACGGCAGGAGCGCATCCTGCCGTTGTGTCATCAATCAGCCTGTATTACTGCTGACTTTCACGCTCTGCAATAAACGCCAGCGCTTTGTTAATACGTTCAACGCTGCGGGATTTGCCAATCGCATGCACCGTGACGTCTAACGCCGGGGACTGACCCGCGCCGGTTACCGCGACACGCAGCGGCATCCCAACTTTACCCATGCCCACTTCCAGCTCATCAGCGGTTGCCTGAATCGCGTGGTGGACGTTTTCTGCTGTCCATTCGGTAATGGCGGCAAGTTTATCGCGAACCACTTCCAGCGGCTGACGCGCAACCGGACGCAGGTGTTTCTTCGCCGCGTCAGCGTCGAACTCAGCAAAGTCTTCGTAGAAGTAGCGGCAGCTCTGCGCCATCTCTTTCAGCGTCTTGCAACGCTCGCCCAGCAGTTTCACCAGCTCAGACAGTTGAGGTCCAACGCGGGTATCGATATTTTCCTGCTCAATGTGCCATTGCAGATGCGTTGCCACATATTCCGGCGCCAGCGCATTAATGTAGTGATGGTTCAGCCACTGAAGTTTTTCGGTATTGAACGCGCTCGCAGACTTGCTCACCGCACCGAGGGAGAACAGTTTAATCATCTCTTCACGGGTGAAGATTTCCTGATCGCCGCTGGACCAGCCCAGGCGCACCAGATAGTTCAGCAGCGCTTCCGGCAGGTAGCCGTCATCGCGATACTGCATCACGCTCACCGCACCGTGACGTTTGGAAAGTTTTTTACCGTCGTCGCCGTTGATCATCGACACGTGCGCGTAAACCGGCACCGGCGCGTTCAGCGCTTTCAGGATGTTGATCTGACGCGGGGTGTTGTTGATATGATCTTCGCCACGAATAACGTGAGTGATTTCCATATCCCAGTCGTCGACCACCACGCAGAAGTTATAGGTCGGGGAACCGTCGGTACGGCGAATGATCAGATCGTCCAGCTCCTGGTTGCTGAATTCGATCGGGCCACGGATCTGATCGTCAAAAATAACAGAACCGTCCTGCGGGTTGGCAAAACGCACCACGCAAGGTTCATCGGCGGCATGGTGCTCATGACCGTGGCGGCAGCGGCCGTCGTAACGCGGTTTTTCACCGTTCGCCATCTGCTCTTCACGCAGCGCATCCAGACGCTCTTTGGAGCAGTAGCACTTATATGCGGTGCCTGCTTCCAGCATTTCATCAATAACCGCGTTGTAGCGATCAAAACGTTTGGTCTGGAAGTACGGGCCTTCATCCCATTCCAGATTCAGCCAGTTCATACCATCCATAATGGCTTCAATAGCTTCCGGCGTGGAGCGTTCGAGATCGGTGTCTTCAATACGCAGCACAAACTCACCGCCATGGTTACGTGCAAAAAGCCAGGAATAAAGAGCAGTACGCGCACCGCCGACGTGCAGGTAACCTGTCGGGCTTGGCGCGAAGCGAGTTTTGATTTTCATGAAATGGCCTTACGTTTATAAAGATGCCGACAACCGGCAAATCCAGGGAAGATTATCAGGCTCGTATTCTATCACTGTGGTCTGATTCCTCAATGTTGATCGGGTTGGAACATCACGCTTTGCCATTTTCGTATACAAATCATGCTGCATGGATTGTTTTGCGATCGTTTTGTTTAAATTTACGACGAACGAACAATTTCTTTAGAAAATGCGTTGACTCATTTTCAACTCTCCCTATAATGCGACTCCACACAGCGGGGGTGATTAGCTCAGCTGGGAGAGCACCTCCCTTACAAGGAGGGGGTCGGCGGTTCGAACCCGTCATCACCCACCAACTACTTTATGTAGTCTCCGCCGTGTAGAACAAGAAATTGAGAAGTGGGTGATTAGCTCAGCTGGGAGAGCACCTCCCTTACAAGGAGGGGGTCGGCGGTTCGATCCCGTCATCACCCACCAC
>NZ_JBRYHT010000031.1:0-1229 GCF_053309355.1 Citrobacter freundii complex sp. 2025EL-00176
GTAGATACTGTTATTGCCTGCAAGCCTTTTCACGTTTCGCGGTTACGGATTGCAGGCACGACCAGTCACAGCGCCGTCAGGCGCTGTTTTATCTGATTCTTCTTCCCTTCAGGCTGTTATCACCACATGCCTCGACGCATCGAACGGCTCACCTGATTTCAGCACCCCGTAAGCCACCTGCGCCAGCTTGCGCATCATAGCCCCTATTATCACTTTCCCTTTCTTACCGTTCCCTGCCAGTCGCTCACGGAACGCCCGTCCCCATTCCGTTTTACTGACCGCCACCATGGCTGGCATGTACAGCGCCCTGCGCAGGGATACATGGCCGGCTTTGCTCATCCGACTCATCCCCCTCACACTGCTGCCTGATTCATGCCGCCGGGGTGTCAGACCGGCAAAGGCGGCAAACTGTCTCGCCTGTCCGAACCTGTCCTTCAGTCCTGTAAACGCCAGCAGCACCGCTGACGTCTTTTCCCCGATACCCGGGATACTCTCCAGCAGTTTCCTGCGATGTTTCATATCCGGGTCGTCATCCGTCAACTCCTTTATCTGCTGTTCTATGCGCTTAATTTCGGCATGAAGCCACAGCAGGTGAGCGTCGATGCTCGGGCGTTGTACCTCGCGCGCTGTTTCCAGGCGATTCAGCTCCTGCGTATGCATATCAGTCAGGGACTGATGGCGCAGCACCAGTGCCCGTAACGCCCGTTCAACCGGGTGCGGAGCCTCCCAGGCTGCAGGGCGTTTCTGACGGCAAAATTCTGCCAGCATGCGGGCATCGACGGCATCGGTTTTGCTGCGCAGCCCCTCGCTCTGTGCGAAAGCTTTACCGAGGACAGGGTTGATGATGGAGACGGTGAATCCGGCATCACTGAGATGGGCGGCCACATCTTCCATATACGTACTGGTGGCTTCCATGCAGACATGCGCCGTAGCCACGTTATGGCTGTTGAGCCAGCGGAGGAGTTCATCGTGGCCCTTCAGGGTGTTAGCAAATTTTTTGCTGCGGTGACGGCCATCGGGTCGCAACACATCGACATCGAGTTTAGCTTTGGAGACGTCGATACCAATAAAGTGGAGTTCCTGTTCCATAGTGAGACCAGCCTTGTAAATGCGGTTTACCGGAAAAAAACCGGTCCATGATACTGTCCGGTTTGTCACTTGTGGAGAACGGCAGCCCGCTGCATAAATCTACACTACAGGTTGTTAACCTAAGGCCTGATACGGCATGC
>NZ_JBRYHT010000032.1:0-1166 GCF_053309355.1 Citrobacter freundii complex sp. 2025EL-00176
TTTTCCTCGGGGTACTTAGATGTTTCAGTTCCCCCGGTTCGCTTCATTACGCTATGTATTCACGTAATGATAGTGTGACGAATCACACTGGGTTTCCCCATTCGGAAATCGCCGGTTATAACGGTTCATATCACCTTACCGGCGCTTATCGCAGATTAGCACGTCCTTCATCGCCTCTGACTGCCAGGGCATCCACCGTGTACGCTTAGTCGCTTAACCTCACAACCCGAAGATGTTTCACTTCTGATTGCGAAAATTTGAGAGACTCGAACACACCGCTTTTCATTTCTTATTACGGAGAAATGAAACAGTGTGTCGTTTCAATTTTCAGCTTGATCCAGATTTTTAAAGAGCAAAACTTCGCAGTGAACCTTTTCAGGTACACTCTGAAGTTTTCTTGGGTTGTTGCAGTAAAGATGGTGGAGCTATGCGGGATCGAACCGCAGACCTCCTGCGTGCAAAGCAGGCGCTCTCCCAGCTGAGCTATAGCCCCATCGTAGTTAAAACCTCTTCAAATTCACCGGGATGAATTTGGTAGGCCTGAGTGGACTTGAACCACCGACCTCACCCTTATCAGGGGTGCGCTCTAACCACCTGAGCTACAAGCCTGCAGAGATTTTCTTACTGCTAATTTTCATCAGACAATCTGTGTGAGCACTACAAAGAACGTTTCTTTAAGGTAAGGAGGTGATCCAACCGCAGGTTCCCCTACGGTTACCTTGTTACGACTTCACCCCAGTCATGAATCACAAAGTGGTAAGCGCCCTCCCGAAGGTTAAGCTACCTACTTCTTTTGCAACCCACTCCCATGGTGTGACGGGCGGTGTGTACAAGGCCCGGGAACGTATTCACCGTGGCATTCTGATCCACGATTACTAGCGATTCCGACTTCATGGAGTCGAGTTGCAGACTCCAATCCGGACTACGACATACTTTATGAGGTCCGCTTGCTCTCGCGAGGTCGCTTCTCTTTGTATATGCCATTGTAGCACGTGTGTAGCCCTACTCGTAAGGGCCATGATGACTTGACGTCATCCCCACCTTCCTCCAGTTTATCACTGGCAGTCTCCTTTGAGTTCCCGGCCGAACCGCTGGCAACAAAGGATAAGGGTTGCGCTCGTTGCGGGACTTAACCCAACATTTCACAACACGAGCTGACGACAGCC
>NZ_JBRYHT010000035.1:0-703 GCF_053309355.1 Citrobacter freundii complex sp. 2025EL-00176
TTCACGAGGCGCTACCTAAATAGCTTTCGGGGAGAACCAGCTATCTCCCGGTTTGATTGGCCTTTCACCCCCAGCCACAAGTCATCCGCTAATTTTTCAACATTAGTCGGTTCGGTCCTCCAGTTAGTGTTACCCAACCTTCAACCTGCCCATGGCTAGATCACCGGGTTTCGGGTCTATACCCTGCAACTTAACGCCCAGTTAAGACTCGGTTTCCCTTCGGCTCCCCTATACGGTTAACCTTGCTACAGAATATAAGTCGCTGACCCATTATACAAAAGGTACGCAGTCACACCCCGAAGGATGCTCCCACTGCTTGTACGTACACGGTTTCAGGTTCTTTTTCACTCCCCTCGCCGGGGTTCTTTTCGCCTTTCCCTCACGGTACTGGTTCACTATCGGTCAGTCAGGAGTATTTAGCCTTGGAGGATGGTCCCCCCATATTCAGACAGGATACCACGTGTCCCGCCCTACTCTTCGAGTTCACAACACATGCATTTTTGTGTACGGGACTATCACCCTGTACCGTCGGACTTTCCAGACCGTTCCACTAACACACATGCTGATTCAGACTCTGGGCTGCTCCCCGTTCGCTCGCCGCTACTGGGGGAATCTCGGTTGATTTCTTTTCCTCGGGGTACTTAGATGTTTCAGTTCCCCCGGTTCGCTTCATTACGCTATGTATTCACGTAATGATAGTGTG
>NZ_JBRYHT010000036.1:0-703 GCF_053309355.1 Citrobacter freundii complex sp. 2025EL-00176
CCGGGTTGCGGACAGTGTCTGGTGGGTAGTTTGACTGGGGCGGTCTCCTCCTAAAGAGTAACGGAGGAGCACGAAGGTTAGCTAATCCTGGTCGGACATCAGGAGGTTAGTGCAAAGGCATAAGCTAGCTTGACTGCGAGAGTGACGGCTCGAGCAGGTGCGAAAGCAGGTCTTAGTGATCCGGTGGTTCTGAATGGAAGGGCCATCGCTCAACGGATAAAAGGTACTCCGGGGATAACAGGCTGATACCGCCCAAGAGTTCATATCGACGGCGGTGTTTGGCACCTCGATGTCGGCTCATCACATCCTGGGGCTGAAGTAGGTCCCAAGGGTATGGCTGTTCGCCATTTAAAGTGGTACGCGAGCTGGGTTTAGAACGTCGTGAGACAGTTCGGTCCCTATCTGCCGTGGGCGCTGGAGAATTGAGGGGGGCTGCTCCTAGTACGAGAGGACCGGAGTGGACGCATCACTGGTGTTCGGGTTGTCATGCCAATGGCATTGCCCGGTAGCTAAATGCGGAAGAGATAAGTGCTGAAAGCATCTAAGCACGAAACTTGCCCCGAGATGAGTTCTCCCTGAGACTTTAAGTCTCCTGAAGGAACGTTGAAGACGACGACGTTGATAGGTCGGGTGTGTAAGTGTAGCGATACATTGAGCTAACCGATACTAATGAACCGTGAGGCTTAACCTTACAACGCCGAAG
>NZ_JBRYHT010000037.1:0-538 GCF_053309355.1 Citrobacter freundii complex sp. 2025EL-00176
TGGTCTTCCGGCGTGCGGGTTTTTCACCCGCATTATCGTTACTTATGTCAGCATTCGCACTTCTGATACCTCCAGCACCCCTCACAGGACACCTTCAACGGCTTACAGAACGCTCCCCTACCCAACAACACATAGTGTCGCTGCCGCAGCTTCGGTGCATGGTTTAGCCCCGTTACATCTTCCGCGCAGGCCGACTCGACCAGTGAGCTATTACGCTTTCTTTAAATGATGGCTGCTTCTAAGCCAACATCCTGGCTGTCTGTGCCTTCCCACATCGTTTCCCACTTAACCATGACTTTGGGACCTTAGCTGGCGGTCTGGGTTGTTTCCCTCTTCACGACGGACGTTAGCACCCGCCGTGTGTCTCCCGTGATAACATTCTTCGGTATTCGCAGTTTGCATCGGGTTGGTAAGTCGGGATGACCCCCTAGCCGAAACAGTGCTCTACCCCCGAAGATGAATTCACGAGGCGCTACCTAAATAGCTTTCGGGGAGAACCAGCTATCTCCCGGTTTGATTGGCCTTTCACCCCCAGCCA